>NZ_KI535290.1:94534-742183 GCF_000482305.1 Chryseobacterium sp. UNC8MFCol | reverse complement strand
ATTCCTGCTATTTTGCGAACCGCAATAGAGGGTCTTCCTTCTTTTGAAAATAAACCCTCGAACTCAGCTTCTATTTTATCCCAAGAAATCTCATGCGCTAATTTTACAAGTGGATGATCCATATTAATAAGCTCGGTAAGTCTGGTCCTGAATAAATTTTGCTGTAAATCCTGTTTTATTTTTCCTAACATTTTGCCACTTTTTATACCCTAAAAATACGATTTTCTGCAATTTTATACAACATTTTTAAGCGAAATTTGATAATAAAATATTGAATATCAAATCGTTGTATTTATTTTAAGGAATGACTAATTATACCTCAATAGACTTAAAAGAGTGCTAAATATGTGCAAGAGTATTTTTGAAATCCTGAAGTGTATTTTTTTTAAAAAAACAAACTAATTGACTAAATATTGACTAGGAAATAAAAAACCACTTGAAAATCAAGTGGTTAATTGCTAAATTGTAGACCCACAGGGATTCGAACCCCAGATGACTGAACCAAAATCAGTAGTGTTACCGCTACACCATGGGTCTGTTTTTGATGCTGCGAAATTATATAAATTATTTGAAATATAAAAATCAAAAGTAAAGATTATTTTACGGAATTATACTGGTAAAGGCTTTATGGATTGATATCCAAAGTTTTAATTTTTTAATTTTTTTTCAAATTTTCTTACATCCACACTCCTAAAGAATAAAACCTTATCTTTGCAAAAAATTGGGCTCCAAAAGTTGGAGTAACCCATTAATAACTTATCCGGAGCATAGCAAAGGATTATTAAACATTTTTTATGTCAAATATTGTCGCAATCGTTGGACGTCCCAATGTAGGGAAATCCACGCTTTTTAACCGTCTTCTAGAAAGAAGAGAAGCTATCGTAGATTCTACAGCCGGTGTAACCAGAGACCGCCATTATGGAAAATCTGACTGGAATGGAGTAGACTTCACGGTAATTGATACCGGAGGATATGATGTAGGTACAGATGATATCTTTGAGGAAGAGATCCGTAAGCAGGTACAGCTGGCAGTAGATGAAGCAACTTCTATCATCTTTATGATGAATGTGGAAGAGGGGCTTACTGATACTGACCATGAGATCTACAGGATATTGAGAAGATCCAACAAGCCGATTTATATTGTTATTAACAAGGTAGACTCTTCTAAGGAAGAACTTCCGGCAACAGAATTTTATCAGTTAGGAATTGATAAATATTACACACTTTCTTCAGCAACGGGTTCCGGAACAGGAGACTTGCTTGATGACATCGTTAAAGACTTTCCGACTACAGAATATAAAGATCCTTTCGAAGGATTACCAAAAATTACCATTGCAGGACGTCCTAACGTAGGTAAGTCTACGATGACCAATGCTTTATTGGATGTAGAAAGAAATATCGTAACAGATATTGCAGGAACGACCAGAGATAGCATCCAGACGCTGTACAATAAATTCGGACACGAGTTTGTATTGGTAGATACTGCCGGGATGAGAAGAAAGTCTAAAGTAAATGAAGACCTGGAATTCTATTCCGTAATGAGATCTATCCGTTCTATCGAATATTCTGATGTGGTAATCATTATGGTAGATGCTACCCAGGGATGGGAATCTCAGGATATGAATATCTTTGGCCTTGCACAGAAAAACAGGAAAGGAATTGTTATCCTTGTCAACAAATGGGATTTGATCGAAGACAAGCAAACCAATACCATGCGTGATTTTGAAAAATCAATTAAGGATAAAATCGGTCAGTTCCAGGATATTCCAATTCTGTTTGTTTCTGCATTAACAAAACAAAGAATCTTAAAAGCAGTGGAAGTTGCTATGGAAGTATATGAAGATCGTAAAAAGAAGATCAAAACTTCAAAATTGAATGAAGTAATGCTTCCGATTTTCGAACACACCCCACCTCCGGCATTGAAAGGGAAATATATTAAAATCAAATATTGCGTTCAGCTTCCTACACCTTCGCCACAGTTTGTATTCTTCTGCAACCTGCCACAGTATGTGAAGGAGCCTTATAAGAGATTTACTGAAAACCAGTTGAGAAAACAATTCGGGTTTACCGGAGTTCCGATTGAAGTGTATTTCAGACAAAAATAAAAATGACTTTTACATAAAATCTGGCGAGGCGATTTCCTTGCCAGATTTTTTATAGATATATCTATATGACTCGTGTTAAAATGCAAATTCGTTTTTTAGTTGTAATTTTGCAGGAATTAATGTAGACTAACCCTAATTAAAAATTAAGATCTTCATGCTTACTATTTTATCAGATAATTTTTCTCTTGTTAATGAATGGATTAATGAACTTCGAAACGTTGAAGTTCAACATGACCGGATGAGATTCCGAAGAAATATGGAAAGAATAGGAGAAATCGCAGCTTTTGAAATAAGCAAAGGACTGGAGCAAAGAGAAGTTGAAATCCAGACTCCTTTAGATACCATCAAAAGCAGAGAAATTGCAGTACAGCCGGTTATTACTACTATTCTGAGAGCCGGAGTTCCATTGTTTGAAGGAATCCTTAATTATCTTGACAGAGCAGATTGCGGTTTTGTTGCAGCTTATAGAAAACATGATGCGAATGATTATTTTTCTATCAAACAGGATTACCTTACCTGTCCAAGTATTGAAAACAGACCACTCATTGTAGCTGATCCAATGCTGGCAACCGGCGCATCTTTAATTGAAGCTATTAAAGATTTGTTGACAAACGGAAATCCAACCCAGCTTCATATTGTAGCAGCTATTGCTTCCAGACAAGGTGTGGAAACTGTTCAAAAGGCATATCCCGATGCTTACATTTGGGTAGGAGCTATAGATGAACACTTAACGTCTAAAGGGTATATCACCCCTGGCTTAGGAGATGCGGGAGACCTAAGCTACGGAGAAAAACTTCAGCGATAAATTAAGAAAGATTCCAGAAATCTTTTATTAAGCTTACTAATAAATCAGGTCGTACTTTATCCATAGGATGCTTTGTATCCGGAAGTACGGCCATTTTTGCATTAGGGAGGGTTCTGTAGACATTCAGACTTTCTTCAATGGTTACCATATGGTCTCGGTCACCTACCATAATCTGAGTAGGAATAGTAATCGTAGCCAGATTGTTTTCCAATGGAGGATTTTTACCTAAATTAACCATCAGATCAGCTATGGCAGGAAGTAATTGTTTCCATTTTGAGCCGTGTTGTGATTCTAAAAGCTGTGCATATTGAGGAACCTTTTCAAGGATTATATCAGGATCAAGCATTTTGCTCTCTTGTAAAGCCTGTTCTTCGCTCCATTCAAATTTTGTCCCCAAAGTCATAATGGAATTTATATTTTCCGGATTTTTCATTCCATAGCAAAGAGCAACATAGCCTCCCATGCTGTGGCCAAAAATATAAACATCTGTCAGATTATTTTTTGTACAATAGTCTGATAATTCCAGCGTATATTTTTCTATACTGGTGCCGTTCGCAGGAAGTTCTGTATCTCCATGTCCTGAAAATACAGGAGTATGAATATTAAAATATTGCGATAATGTTTCCAGGTAAGGAGTGAATATATCACTGTGACCTAAGGCTCCGTGTAGTAAAATCAAATTGAGCATTGCTATTTAGTTTTCCTGAAAATTAAGAAAAAGAACGGAAAAAAGAAAATTGTCGGACAGCAATCCTTGAGAAATGAAATTTTCTGCTTTCAATTCTCAACTCTCAACTTTCAATTCTCAATTCTCCATTTTCAATTAAAAATTAAACATCTATAGCCATTACCAATACACTCACCCTATTGTTGCCGGAATTTAAAATCTCCCAGGCTATAGAAGAGATGGTATTGCCGGTAGTAAAGACATCATCGATTAGTAAAATATGTTGCCCGCTAACAGGTTGGGTTAAAGAAAAGGTGTTAACGGTTTCCAGCCTGTGTTTCTTATCTTTTAATGCCTGGGCTTTTGAATAGTGATTTCTTTTGATAAGCTGATGATCAAACGGAATCCTGTAAAATTCCGACAATGTCTCCGTGAAAAGGTGAAGCTGATTATATCCCCTTTCTCTTAATTTTTTCGGATGAAGAGGAACGCTTACCAGGAGATCGGGTTTCCGGTTTTTAAAATCCACTACTTCCGTGGTCCATTCTGCAAGAATTTTTCCGACTTTCTCCCTTCCTTTATATTTGAGCTCATGGATAAGCTTCCTGCTCAGGTTTTCTTTTTCAAACTGTATCAGAGCAAAGGTATTCTCAACAGGAAAGAGCAGGCTGCATTTTTCGCGAATAGGATTGTTTTCAAAATAATTGTAATGCGTAAAATGAATCTGATCAAAACATAAATCACATACCAATAACTCAGCATCAATCATTCTGTTGCAATGAATACAGCGGTTAGGAAATAATAGGTCAAGTATCATGAGTGTGTTTTTCTTAAAGATATAAAATACATTTCAATGGGTATCAACCTTTTATCTTAACACTCTTTCATCACAGGATTTCTGAATTTACCTCTCGAAATCTTTTCTCACCTTCTCAATAGAATTTTTCATGCTGAGGTTGAAATGTTCCTTTTCCAGTCGTACGGGCGTAGCTTGTCTTACTTCACAGTCCGGGATGCTGCAGGATTCACAGGTTACACCTACATTAATGGTTTGCAACGTAGGGGATTTGACAAAATTGATTTTTTTGATCGTCTGAGAATTCAGTAAAATCCCAAGGCAATAACTTCTGTTGCTTCCGTCAGAGAAAGGGTTTTTTTGCGAGGTCGAAATAACCAGATAACTTACCCCCTGATCTTTATAATGAGAAATCTGTGCATCGGTAAGCGTTTCGTTTTCCTTCAGGTCATCAAGGTTTTTTACAGCTATCCATCTTCTGCAGTAATGCTCATTGGTGGCGTTGGCGTGAGGAGCCTGTTGATGATTAAGGTGTAGTTCTTTTAAAATCTGGATCTTATCTGAACCTTTCTTTTTGACAAGACACAAATAAAATAAATCTCTAATTCCCATTTCCGCCGAAAGAATATTAGTCAGCCGGTAATAAAAGGTTTCCGGAGAATGGGTGAAACTGTTGATAAGGCTTCCGAAGCTTTCAGGAGCCCATTGGTTTTGCCGGAAAAATTCTGAAGTTTTTTCAATGGCAATTTCTTTGGAAATTAGAAGGGCTCCGGCAAAATATGAAGCATAAAAATTGTTGAGGATCTCTTCAAAACTTCCGAAATCAAGCCACGAATACGTATTGGGACGATTTTTTAATTCAAGGACATTAAAGCCTATTTCTTTTGCTAAAATAAATGTCTTCTGATCCTTTTCAAGCTTTTTATTCAAAAGCAGCAATTTGCGCTCCGGGATAAAAAGAGAACGAAGATTGTCAAGAGTGTCATATTTTTCAAAACCTTCAGACTGAATGGTGTAATTAAACTTTTCCAAAAGAATTTTTTCCAGAACATCAGATTTTAAATCCTTGTTGATCTCCAATTGATTTTCTTCGGCAAACTGGTTTACTTTTTCTTCAATTTCCGGGAAATAATTATCATACAACTCCTGAAATGACCTTAGGACAGCAAAATAAAACCTCTCTTTTCCGAGATTATAGTTTTGGGAAATCTCAATCAGCGCATTAATAAAGGCTGTTACCTTTTTAGGAGCATCACTGATGATACTGATGAGGTTGTTTTTATTAATCCCGAATAATTCCAGCGGAACCTCTTTGAAAAAATCAGATTGTAAAATTTCATTAAACGGAGACAGACTCTTATCCAGTTTGGTAGAAACCAGATCATCAAAAGTACAGCTGAGTGCTTCTGAAAGTTGAATGATCTTGTCGTGTTTCGGATATTTCTTCCCGTTTTCAATTTCGTTAAGGTAAGATTTTGAAAGCCCGGTCTTTACGGCAAGGTCCTGTAACGACCAATTTTTCTTTTGTCGCTGCTGTTTCAGTTTAAGCCCGAAAACTGTTTTGATAAAGTCGCTGTCTGAATTCATTACTCAAATATAAATAATTAGATGCGATTATTCGCATAATAATTTTTAAATAAATTTAGCGAACGTTCGCTGTTTGTGAAAATTTTTGTTTATGTTTGTAAGACAGAATCACAAAATCAACAAGTTATGGAAACTAAAACCCAGTTAGTTATTAAGTCACAGACACAGTTTGATGAGATATTTACTCAGGATCTGAATGATTTTTTGATTGAGCTTCACCAGAAATTCAATCCGAAAAGATTAGAACTTTTAGAGGAAAGAAAAAAAACACAGCAGGAATTCGACAAAGGTATTTTTCCCGAGTTTTTAAAAGAAACGGAAGACATTAGAAACGGAAACTGGGTGTGTGCACCATTACCGCAAGATTTATTAGACAGAAGAGTTGAAATTACCGGGCCCGTAGACAGAAAAATGATTATTAATGCCCTGAATTCGGGAGCTTGTACCTTCATGGCTGATCTGGAAGACAGCAGCTCGCCGACATGGGAGAATTGCATGCAGGGACAGATCAATCTTTCCGATGCCATCAACAGGTCTATTGATTTTGTGAACGAAAAGGGTAAAGTCTACAGACTTCATGAAAAAACTGCCGTTTTATTAGTCCGTCCAAGAGGATTACATCTTCCTGAAAAGCATATTGAAATCAATGGTGAACTCACCTCAGGATCATTAATTGATTTTGGAATGTATTTTTTCAGAAATGCAAAAAACTTGCTGACTAACGGAAGTGGTCCCTATTTCTATCTTCCCAAGCTGGAACATTATAAAGAAGCCCGTTGGTGGAATGATGTTTTTGTTTTTGCACAAAATTATATGGGTATTCCGGAAGGAACAATCAAAGCAACCGTTTTAATAGAGACCATTACCGCTTCATTTCAGATTGATGAGATTTTATATGAATTAAAAGAGCA
This sequence comes from Chryseobacterium sp. UNC8MFCol, assembly GCF_000482305.1. Lineage (NCBI taxonomy): Bacteria > Pseudomonadati > Bacteroidota > Flavobacteriia > Flavobacteriales > Weeksellaceae > Chryseobacterium > Chryseobacterium sp. UNC8MFCol. The sequence continues at coordinate 735,312 of NZ_KI535290.1, read as the reverse complement.
CAGCGCCGGACTCAATTGTGGACGATGGGATTATATTTTCTCATTTATTAAAAAATTCAGAAACCTGCCGGATTTTATCGTTCCGGACAGAGATCAGGTGACAATGACTTCACCTTTCATGAGCGCTTATTCAAAAAGAGTAATTGAAGGTTGCCACAAAAGAAATGTTCACGCTATCGGAGGTATGGCCGCTCAGATTCCTGTAAAAGACGATGATGAAGCCAATAGAATTGCTTTTGAAAAGGTCAGAAATGATAAAGAACGGGAAGTGAAAAACGGTCATGACGGTACCTGGGTTGCCCATCCTGCATTAGTTGCAGTAGCAAAAGAGGTCTTTGACCTGCATATGCCCTCAAAAAACCAGATAGACAAAAAAATTGAATACCATATCAGAGAAACCGATCTTCTGGAAATACCTAAAGGCGATATTAGCGAAAAAGGAGTCCGAAAAAATATTAACGTAGGTATCCTTTACCTTGAAAGCTGGCTGATGGGAACCGGTGCAGCAGCGATTTATAACCTTATGGAAGATGCAGCTACCGCCGAAATCTCAAGAACGCAGATCTGGCAATGGCTGAAAAATGAAGCGGTTTTAAGTGATGACAGGACCCTGACCCGCCATATGATCCTGCAATGGGAAGCCGAAGAAATGGAAAATATTGAAAAATATGTTGGAGAGGAACGTTTTAAAAAAGGAAAATTCAACCTGGCTAAAGAACTTTTCAATGAATTGGTGTTCTCGGAAAAATTTGAAGAATTTTTAACGCTCAAAGCATATCCTTTTATTTAATTGAAAATTGAAAATTGAAAATTGAAAATGGAGAATGGAGAATGGAGAATTGTAAACCGATGAGGAATGTCGGTGCTTCATGATCAAAACTTTACCCCTATATCATTACAAAAAATAACAAAATCCAAATATTATGAAAACAAGACAAGAACAAATCCAGGCTATAGAGCAAGATTGGCTGACGAACCCTCGTTGGAGCGGAATAAAAAGACCTTATACTGCAGAAGAAGTTTTAAAACTTCGCGGTTCGTATAAAATTGAGTATACCATTGCAAAAGAAATGTCAGAAAAATTCTGGGATAAATTGAACAGCCGGGAATATGTGGCAGGGCTTGGGGCACTCACTGGCAACCAGGCGGTACAGGAAGTAGATGCCGGGCTGGAAGCGATTTATCTCTCAGGATGGCAGGTAGCGGCTGATGCGAACCTTTCAGGAGAGATGTATCCGGACCAGTCTTTATACCCTGCAAACTCTGTTCCTTCAGTAGTAAAAAAAATCAATAATGCTCTGTTAAGGGCAGATCAGATACAATCGGTAAACGGAACCGGAGATAAAGAATATCTTGTCCCGATAATTGCTGATGCTGAGGCAGGTTTTGGCGGAAACTTAAATGCTTTTGAACTCATGAAACAAATGATTGAAGCAGGAGCAGCGGGAGTGCATTTTGAAGATCAGCTTTCTTCTGCAAAAAAATGCGGACACCTTGGCGGAAAAGTACTCGTTCCTACACAGGAAGCCATCAATAAATTGGTGGCAGCGCGTTTGGCAGCTGATGTTTTAGGAGTTCCAAGTTTGATTATTGCAAGAACAGATGCTGACGCTGCAGATTTGCTGACATCGGATATTGACGACAGAGATAAAAAATTCGTGACAGGAGAAAGAACTTCCGAAGGATTCTATGTCGTAAAAAACGGAGTAGAGCAAGGAATAGACAGAGGACTGTCTTACGCACCTTATGCCGACCTTATCTGGATGGAAACTTCAAATCCGGATTTAGAACAGGCAAGAAAATTTGCAGAAGGAATTCACGCCAAGTTTCCGGGAAAAATGTTGGCATACAATTGCTCACCTTCATTCAACTGGGCTGCCAGACTGAGTGTTGAAGAAATGTCTACTTTCCGTGAGGAACTGGCCAAAATGGGATATAAATTCCAGTTTATTACCTTGGCAGGATTCCATGCTTTAAATACAGCAATGTTTGAGTTAGCTCTTGCTTATAAAGAAAGAGGAATGGCAGGATATTCTGAATTACAGGAGCGGGAATTTGCTTTGCAACAAAAAGGTTTCAGAGCAGTGAAGCATCAGTCTTTTGTAGGAACAGGATATTTTGATGAAATACAGAATATTGTTACCAATGGCTCATCAGCTACCGTAGCAATGAAAGACTCTACGGAAACTGCCCAGTTTCATTAGTCATTTTTCCTTATTTTTTGATGTAACCTTCTCGTTTCTGGGAAGGTTTTTATGGTTTGCTCAATAGCTGTTTACTGTGTTTATGTAAGGCAGAAAACCCGGATGATGATGAATAAAAATTTATATTATATTTGGGGACGAAAATTTTCGAAAAAAAATATACAGAATGAATTTAATTAAAGGACTTTTTATTGCGTTAGGTTTAACATTAACTGCTAATGCTGCCAACGCTCAACAAAAGATCGGAAGTGTAAACACAGATGAGATTTTTGCAAGTTTATCTGAGGTAAAAACAATTACTTCAACCGTTGATAATCTGACAAAAACAAAACAGACAGAAATCGAAAAATTAATAGGGGAGTATCAGACAAAGCTAAAAGCTGCACAAGATAAAGAGAAAACCCTTAGCGAAGCCAACAGAGAGGCGGTAACTAAAGAATTGATGGCTGCCCAGACAGACCTGCAGGCATTAGGTAAAAAAATAGAAGAAGCCAGAGCACAGGCCAGCAAAGAAATTTCTACAAAACAAAATGAACTTTTTGTTCCGTTACAACAAAAAGTAAAAGGAGCTATCTCTGCCGTTGCTAAAGAAAAAGGGTTAAATTTCGTATTTGATGTTTCGCAACCTGACAATAATAACCTTATCTACACAGACGGAACTGAAGATATCACAGCATCCGTAAAAACAAAATTAGGAGCAACCGCTTCTGCTCCGGCTACAAAAGCTAAGAAATAAGTATAATATACTATAAATGTTTAAAAGGAATCAGAATATATCTGGTTCCTTTTTTTGTATAAATGGATGCTTTTAATGGATAAAAGCGGGATTTTTTAGGATTAAGTGATACATTTGAGTAAACTTTTCGCAGAAATGGATTTAATATACGAGAAACAGATCAGAGTAGCAGAAGAACATATCGACCGGAACAATCATGTGAACAACGTGCAATATGTACACTGGGTAGAGGAAGTAGCAGCAGAACATTGGGATCTCCTAAAACATAAAACCGAATATGCAAACGATGTATGGATGCTTCTTGATCATCATATTCAATACAAAAAACAAGTCTATCTGAACGATATCATCACCGTCAAAACTTACCCTCAAACCCCTGAAGGTGCAAAGCAACCGAGAAAAGTGGAATTTTATTGCCATGATCAGCTTGTCGTAGACTCCGCTACACTTTGGATTTTATTTGATCCTCAGGCAAAGAAGATTAAAAGACTGGAAAACGACTGGCTGGAGAAATTAAAGTGAAAAAAAACAACTCACTTTGTATGAACTGTAATATAGTGAGGCTTTGAACTGTCTTTTATAAGAATCACTAACATCATAACCAATGAAAAACAAAATTTTCATACCCCTAGTTATACACTTTTCACTGTTGGGATATACCCAGACTCCTGAGCAATCAAAAGCAATTGATACCTATGTAAAGAATGTTATTCAGGTCAATGAGATCCCGGGAATGGCTGTTGGGATTGTAAAAAATAATAAGGTAATTTTCCAGAAATATTATGGAACTGAAACCTTGGAAACCAATAAAAAGGTCGATTCGCATTCGATGTTCAGGATATATTCTACGACAAAGCTCATGTCAAATGTTGGTCTGTTTCAGCTGATTGAACAGGGAAAAGTATCGTTGGACGACAACATTTCAAAATATATAGACCATTTACCGGCAAAATGGCAAAATATTCAGGTTAAAAATCTTGTTTCCCATTCTTCGGGTCTTCCGGACTGGATTCACTTCAGCGATATTTCGAAAGATGCCACCGATGCTGAGGTTATTGATCGGTTGTCAAAAGAAAATATGGAATTTGAAACCGGCAGTGATTACAGATACAACCAGACAAACTATCTGTTGGTTACCATGATCATTGAAAAGGTAACAGGAGAAAAATTTGAAGATTATATCGTGAAAAATCAATTCCCTGACTTGCGGAATCAGTTGGTGTTTTCATCAGATTCTGTGGAGGAAATTCCCAACAGAATCGTGAAATATATTTATAATAAAGAAACCCATCAATACGATAAATCCACATTTGTAGAAGGGAGAAGGGCGCATTCAGCCAATGGACTGGCGATTACATTGCCTGCTTTTTTACAATGGAGCATTCATCTTGCCAAAAATGATTTTCTAAAACCTGGCACAAGGGAGTTGATGTGGAAACCGTTCAAATATAAAAATAAAAAAGTGGCTTTCACCCATGGCTGGGATATTTCAGAATTTAATAACATCAAATCATATCATTTTTCCGGTGGAAATGTAAGCGCATACAGGATTTTTCCCGAAAACGATATGGCTATTATCTTAATGTATAACGGATACAAAGAATTTCCGGTTTATTTTCCAATGGTGAATCAGATAGCAGGAATTATGGATAAACGTTTGCTGAATCCTTATATGGTGGCAGAAGAATACACAAAGTCTGAACCTCTTGTTTATCCTGATCATAAAAAAGAAACTTATGGCTATCGTATAGAAAAAGATAAAGTCGTTTTTTCCTACCAGTTTCCAGAAAAACAGAGCACTGAATATATCAGAAATCTTACCGTTGCAGGTTCATTTAATAATTGGAATACCGGTGATAAAGCATATCGGATGATTCTGAAAAAGAACAATACCTTTGAACTTGCCCTACCCAAATCTTATTATGAAAAAGGGAAAACATATGGTTTTAAGTTTGTGATGAATACAAACGGATGGCTTTCGGTTCCTTACTATTCTTCCAATACAGATGGAACAAGGGATAATAATTTAACGTTGAAAATCGACTAAAAGAATACTTTAATACCTTTAATAGATACAGTCTTTTTCTGTGTTCAACTGTTTTATCATATCTTTGCAGTATGATACGTATTACAAAAATTTTTACATTCGAAACGGCTCACGTACTCTACAATTACGATGGGAAGTGTAAAAATATGCACGGACATTCCTATAAACTGTTTGTAACGGTGAAAGGAAAACCGATTAATGATATAGAAAACCCTAAAAACGGGATGGTGGTCGATTTTGGAGATATCAAAAGTATCGTGAAATCTGAAATTGTTGATGTATGGGATCATGCAGTGCTTGTTAATGCCTTATCTCCTCACAAAGAATTGGGAGATGATCTTGAACAGAGAGGTCATAAAGTAATCTATTGCAGCTTTCAGCCGACTTGTGAAAACATGTTGTATGCCATCGCTTCAAAAATAAAATCAAAACTTCCTGAAGGTATTTCTTTAGCTTATCTTAAACTTCATGAGACAGAAAACTCTTATGGAGAATGGTTTGCAGAAGATAATCAATAAAAGTATTCAACAAAACTCAAACGGTGTTAAAGACAATAATTAATTTAGAACCCGGGAAAAAGGTATACTTCGCCTCAGATCAGCATTTTGGCGCTCCCACACCCAAAGAGAGTCGTGTGCGTGAAGAGAGGTTTATTCGCTGGCTGGATGAGATCAAAGAAGATGCACAGGTTCTGTTTTTAATGGGTGACCTTTTTGATTTCTGGCATGAATGGAAACATGTTGTACCCAAAGGATATGTACGTGTTCTCGGGAAAATCGCCGAATTGAAAGACAGGGGAATTCACATTTATTTCTTTGTGGGCAATCACGATTTATGGATGAAAGATTACCTGGAAGAAGAAATCGGTTGTACGGTTTTTTACCAGAAACAATATTTTGAAATGGGTGGCAAGCAGTTTTTGCTCGCCCATGGAGATGGTCTGGGACCCGGAGATAAAGGGTATAAAAGAATGAAAAAATTATTCACCAATCCTGTAGCTCAATGGTTTTTTAAATGGCTGCATCCCGATATTGCCATGAAAATCGCGTTGTACCTTTCTCAAAAGAATAAAATGATTTCCGGCGAAGAAGATAAAGCATTTCTAGGTGAAGACAGGGAGTTTCTGATCATTTATTCCAAAGAAAAACTGAAGACTGAAAAGATTGATTATTTCATCTACGGACACAGACATCTTCCCATGGTCCTCAATCTGGAACCGGATTCAAAATATATTAACCTTGGAGACTGGATTTCCTATTTTACCTACGGGGTTTTTGAAAAAGATTTTGAACTGAAAGTCTTTGAAAAATAGAACAAAAAAAATTACCCCTAAAAGAGGTAATTTTCGAATAGACCGAAATCTATTCTTGTTTTTAATCCATATTCCAATTAAGTACTTGCAAGAATTTTACCAAAGTATATTCGTTCTATTAAAAAATTATTAAATAAAAATGTTTTTTCTGTTAATTGCTTTATAATGAAGTAATAATGAAGATTAAAAAATATGGAAGTGAAAAATATATTCAACATACAAACTGAACAGGACTTCCTGGATGCATCCTTAAAAACATTTCGCTATCAGTATGAAAATGTTGAAATATATAGGAAGTTCGTTGACTTTTTAAAAGTTAACCCCGATGAGGTGAATACCTTGGCCGAAATACCTTTTCTTCCCATAGAAATGTTTAAAAATCATCATATTCTTGATAAAAATGTCAGAGCTGATCTCTTTTTCCAAAGTTCCGGAACCACGCAGATGAATCTTTCGAAACATCATATTGCCGATCCCGCTTTGTATGAAGAGAGTATTTATAAAAGCTTTGAACAGTTTATCGGGAAACCTGAGGATTTTATTTTCTTAGGACTGCTGCCAAGTTACCTGGAAAAACAGAACTCATCATTGATCTATATGGTAGATTATCTGATGAAAAAATCAGGAAAACCTGAAAACGGATATTTTCTTTATAACCATTCCGAGCTGCTTCAGTTATTAAATCAGCTGGGAAATCAAAAAGTTATTCTTTTCGGGGTTTCCTTTGCCCTGCTGGATTTCTTAGATTACTGTCATTCCGGATTGAATAAGGAATCTCTGCATGTTCTTGAAAATATGATCGTCATAGAAACAGGAGGGATGAAAGGCCGGAAGGAGGAAATGACCAAAGATGAGCTTTTAAAAATCTTGCAGGACGGTCTTAAAACAGATAAAATCTATTCCGAATATTCGATGACAGAATTGCTGTCACAAGCCTATTCTTTAGGGAATAATGAATATAAATGCCCCAATTGGATGAGGATCATGGTGAGAAATGCTGAAGATCCTTTCTCGTACGAAAAAGAAGGCAGAACCGGGGCAATTAATATTATAGACCTTGCCAACATGCATTCGTGCTCGTTTATTGCTACCCAGGATCTGGGTAAAATAATGGGTGATCAATTTCAGGTGCTGGGACGGATAGATCATTCTGATATCCGTGGCTGCAGTCTTCTGGTAAGCTGATCGCTGAAATCAAAGATATAAAAATATAATTCCCTTCTGTCAAAATGATTAAAATAGAAGAACTTGTTCATGCATACATTCATACCCACTGCGATTTTGAAAAAGAACTCGTGCTGACGAACTATTTTCAGGCTGACTGGGAAGCAGATATACTGATCATTGACGGAGAAGGAATGAGTCATGAAATCGAAATCAAGCTTTCGAAAAGTGATTTTAAAAATGATTTCAAAAAGTCATATCTCAATAAAGATACAGGAGAAAAATTTCTGAAGCACGATAAAATCTCCTGTGGAGATTATGTTTGTAATGCATTCAGCTTTTTACTTCCGATGGGTATGGTAGATGCCGGCATTATTCCTGAACATTGCGGCATTATAGAGTTTTATCATAATGAAGATACCTGGGATACTGAATTCTTCCTGATCCGGCCACCTAAAAACCTTCATCAGGACTCATACTGGAATCTGAACGACAAGGATCTTTTCATCCGGAAGATGGCTCTGAATCTGCTGCAGCGTAAGATGGAGATCAAAGGGAAACACGAAGAGCTTATTTTTAAAAATCCGTTTGATATTATTAAAAAGTCAAAATAAAAAAATCCTGTCGCATGACAGGATTTTATCGTTAATTATTGTTCGTAAATTAATCTGTGATTTCTGCAGTATCTCTCTGAAGTAAGAATTTGTAGATTAAACCACCTACAATGCCTCCCAGAATAGGAGCAGCCCAGAACAACCAAAGTTGTGACATGGCAAGCCCACCTGTGAAAACGGCCTGCGAAAGGGATCTTGCAGGGTTTACAGAAGTATTCGTGATCGGAATAGAGATTAAATGAATCAAAGTGAGTGCAAGACCGATGGCGATCCCGGCAAACTTACCGTTGGCCCATTTATCAGTAGCTCCCATAATCACAATAAGGAAAAAGGCAGTCAATAAAAACTCTGCAAGGAACGCAGCTCCCATACTGAATGCTTTTCCGTTATATACAGCTTCCCCGTAAAAGTTGGTGGCAAAAGCTCCCGGTTTTGAAAAATCAACAACTCCGGCTCCGTTGAGGATGGTATATAAACATCCTGCAGCAACAAGCGCACCCAGACACTGTGCTACAACGTAAGGGATAAGATCTTTTGCAGGAAATCTTCCTCCTGCCAAAAGCCCGAAAGAAACAGCGGGATTGAAGTGGCCCCCGGAAATATGACCTACCGCGTAAGCCATCGTGAGAACAGTAAGACCAAAAGCCAGGGCAACCCCTAAAAGTCCGATCCCGATGTCAGGAACACCAGCCGCGAAAACAGCACTTCCGCAACCTCCGAAAACAAGCCAAAATGTGCCGAAAAATTCAGCAAAAAGTTTTTTTATCATATTGTTTATTTTTAAAATGTATCTCAAATGTAGAATTTATATCTTAGATTAAAAAGTTAAAACTGAAAAAATATTTCAAAAACAAGAGAACAAAAAATGTTAAATTGATAATTTGGTTTAATGTTTGTTTGGGATTTGGGTAAAGTGTATTATTATCAAAGTTGAAAGAGATAACATAAACGTTTTATCTTTCATTAGTAATTTAAAAGGGTGGTTAATGAGAAAGTTTCTTTGTGTGGTCTTCGTACCTTTTGTTTATACCTTACATCATGCACAGGCAGCCAGAAAAGCTTTTCCCTGCTATGATCTGACTTCTGTTCTGAAGGTAGAGCCGACAGCGCTTTACAAACCGCATCTCGATGCTTCAAAGAGTTTTGGAGTACAGTTACTCAAAGATTCCAAAACTGTACAGAAATATATCAACAACGGGAAATTTCATAAAATAAAAAAAAGCGGCAAAGGGTACCGCATTCAAAAGCTTGATTACAGCAGGGCGTACATGGTATCTAAAGCGAAAACCACACTGGAAAAAATAGCTTCCAAATTCAGTAAGGATACAAAAGGCGGAACATTTACCGTTTCTTCAATGACCAGAACGCTGGAAGATCAGTGCAGGCTGAGAAGAGTCAATTCTAATGCATCATTAGGAATAAGTTCTCACAATTACGGGAATTCTTTTGATATCTCCTATGTCAGATTCAATGATGTTCACAAATACAATCCCAGAATGGAAATAGCGATGGAGAAAGTTTTAAAGCATTATGTAGATACTGGTAGAATTTATTACATCAAAGAAAAGCAGCAGAGTTGTTATCATATTACTGTGAGAAATTATTAATTAAAATTCTTTCTTGCATAAGATGTGTAGTTTCTATATTTTTATAGAACTAAAAAATCATGACTATGATAACATTAAACAGTGAAGATTTCATGCTGCGAAAAGAAGAGTGTCAGGCAGCAATGGATCAGTGGAGTTTACATCTTGCTCATTTTCCTGAACTTAAACAATTACTTCCTACCAATTACATTTTTGAAATTAACGCCGGTCATCTCGACTGGATGAGGAAGAATAGTAAATATGAAGAGTTTTGTGCTGCAATGGGTGTGTATGATGCACAGGTGATCCTTATTTTGTATCCTATGGATGAGAAAGGATACAGGAAAGATATGGATGAATATCCGTGCACTTTACTTTCTCCTCTTCAGTACGATCTCAGACTCCAGGAAATACAGCAGTATACTGTTGTCAAAAATGCCCTTCTCTCTAAAGATCTTCAAGATATTGATAAGAATGCTGACATGTCTTTTCCGATTTCAAACAAACCGGTTCTTGAACAGGATAAGGCACTGGAAGCTATTGAAAAATGGAGAAATGAAGGGATGGAATGGTTTTATCAGGAATGTACAGATTATAAAGGCGCCAGAATATTTACAAAATTTTATGTTCCTACTGCTGATTTATGTCTTGAAAACGTTGGGCTAAAAAGAATTGTATGTTCTTTTGGGTTGAAATATAATGATATATACGGAAGAATGCTGGTGACCCTTATTTTTATTTCCTTCCTTGAAAATCTTGAAAATACCGGTAGTAGTGCCCTTACAGAGGCCAATACATACGATTGGGCAAAACCGTGTCCGCCGGTGTGCAGAATACCTATGGACGGCTTTTAATATAAAAAGGATGGCTGAAATTTATAAGGCAATTTTATTCCTGAATTATGCGCTGCTTCTATCTGTTATTTTGTGGGGAGTAGCCAAATATAATATACTGAATAATAAAGAAAGGCAGTATTTTTATTGTATTGCTTTTCTTTTTTTTATTGAACTTTTAAATCTTATTCTGCCTTATATTTTCAAATTTAACGATACTTCATTTCTCTATCCTTTATATATTGCAGGCGAGTTTTTTCTATTGACCGGTCTATTTATACGGAAGCTCGACTGGCACGGATATTTTCTCGCATGTACCGGAATTCTGGCTACAGGTTTTATGATCTCAAAATATGGTTTCAATTACCCTGCAAATGCCGATATTGCAAAAGTAGTTTCTAATATTATAATCATATGCCTTTCAGGATTTACCCTGATAAAAGAAATTAAAGATACTTCTGTACAGAACCGTTTTCTATGGGTAGATGCAAGTATCTTTTTCTATTACTCGGTTTCAGTGTTTGTCTTTATCATTCAGCATCAGATTGCAAACCTGTCCGAAGGTGATTTTTATACAATTCTCAGTGCCAATAATATTCTCTCGAGTATTCTGTACTGCTCATTACTATATATTTTCATCAAATTAAAGAAGTAACTTTAAATATAAACCTGTTAATCCTTATAATTGTTACCATAGCAGTTATCGTATCCTTTATTTTGCTTGCCTACAGAGCTTTCATCAGCAGGATCATTAAAGAGAAAAATGTACAGCATGAGGCTGAAGTTCTTCATCAGAAAAAACTGGCACTGGAAAGCATCAAGGCTCAGGAGGAAGAAAGAAAAAAAATTGCGGTAATGATTCATGATGACCTTGGGAACAGACTCAATATTCTTTCCTTATGGCTCAATAATCTTGATACACAGGGAGATGAATTGATTAAGAAAAATATCCATGATCAGATGTCTGCCCTTATCGATGCTGCAAGAGGGATTTCCCATTCATTATATCCTGTAAACCTTGAATCTGTGGGGTTAGTCTTATATGTAGAAGAGCTTATCACAAACCTTTCCCATAAAATTAATATTTCTCTTCGGGTAATGCCAGGGTATGAAAAAAAAGATCTTTTTGTGGAAGTTCAGCTGTACAGGATTATTCAGGAGTTTACCACCAATGTCATCAGGCATTCTACCGCAACTGATCTCTGGATTTATCTAAAAGATTATTCCCAATATATGGCAGTCGTCATTTCAGATAATGGGCAGGGGTTTGAATATGAAAAGGTGAAAAAAGGCATGGGTATCAAGAATATTGAATCCCGTATAAAATCAATGAATGCTACCCACAAATGGAAAAAAACTTTTTTACATAAAGGAAGTCGTTTAATCATTAAAATACCAACACACAATGAGTTCCCAAATCAAATTAGCCCTGATTGATGATGAACAGCTGATCCTGGAAGGGGTAAAAATGCTGCTGTCGAATGAAAAAAATATATCGGTTCGCCTCACCTCTGATAACGGCCCCGATTTTATTGACCAACTGGAATTGCTTTCAGAAGAAGACTTTCCTGATATTGCACTGGTGGATGTTCAGATGAAACCGATGAATGGTTTTGAGCTGGTAGAAATTCTCAAAGAAAAGTATCCCGACCTTAAAATTATTATTCTCTCTTCCCATTACAAGACTTCTATTCTCGGATATATGGTCAAGTTGGGAGTATCTGCATTCCTCCCTAAAAACTCAAATAAGAAAACATTCATTGATGCCATTACCATGGTTGATAAAAATGGCGTCTTCTTTACTGCAGAAGACCACCAGATGTTATTTACCTATATGAACAGCACAGCCAAGAAAAATTCTCTCTTTGAAACAGAGGATGAGCTGTCTGAACGCGAAAAGGATGTTGTAAAGCTTATCTGTCAGGAGTTTACCAACAATGAAATAGGCGAAAAACTTTTTATAAGCCCCAGAACAGTTGAGAGTCACAGGCAAAGAATACTGGAGAAGATCGGAGCCAAGAATACTGTGGGAATTGTCATATATGCCATTGTCAACAATATTTACTCACTTGAAAAAATATAACCAGATTCCGTAGAAATACGGAATTTTTTATTTGGTACTTTCCACTCTAGTTTAGCTTTCCTTTCTTCTGTTATTTTGAAATGTCTCTCTCAGAGATTATAAAAAAATAAAACACAGACAGGATTTGTAATAAAAATTAAATAAAAGCATGAATGGCAGCAGAGTGATTTCCATCGGGATTTTCTTTGATGGTACAGGAAATAATGGGGTAAATATTCTTTCACCGGATAAACCGCTGAACAATAATGAAAGCTATTATGGCACCTTCACCAATATCTATAAATTATACAGCTTATTTAACGGAGACGAAAAAGTATACATCGAAGGAATCGGAACTTTAACGGGTAATGAAGATAATAATTTTGCGATGGCAACATGTGCCAATCCACCCTACGGAACCGGATATTCTTCAGATGATAAACTCAGGAAAGCAGACGACTTCGTTCAAAAGATAATCCGCGATACGACAAAAGAATATCACTTTTATATTTATGGATTCGGAAGAGGGGGCATGTTGGCAAGAACTTTCTGTAATCAGCTTTTATCATATTATCCTTTGCAGCACTGCAAGATCAGATTTCTCGGTGTCTTCGATACGGTAGAATCAAAACCTTTTAATACCTATAATCTTAGTTTACCTGATCAGGTGGAGCATGCATTGCATATTTGTGCAGTCAATGAGTGCAGATTCTTTTTCCCTTTGACCGGATTTTTTGAAAATTCTAAAGCAATGCAGGACCAGCAATCCGAAAGTCTGTCAGCAGTATGGAAAGAGATTTTTGTCCCCGGTGCGCATGCCGATATAGGAGGAGGCTATCTGGAAGGACCACAATCTGTTTATATTTCTACAGATTTTGTGAATGATAATGATTTACAGGATTATATTTCCGATATAAGGAATGCCAAAACAGATGCTGCCGGAAATAAAATATGGGATGACCTGCTTTCCGGATATGAAATTGATAACGGGAAAATTTTCTTCCAGGCTTACTTATGCCGGGATAAGGTCTATAATGACCTGTCAAAAATGTATGGAAAACTGATGATGGACGAGACCAATTCAGTTGCTACAGTTTTTAACACAGATTCTGATATCTATTTTGGTACCGATTATAATAAACATGAATTTCTAAAACGTTTTTATAAGATCCTGCGGGAATATGTACAGGACCTTTCTGCCGGTAAAAAACCGGTGTATGATTTCAAAAAGCTGGCAGACTATATCCATATTTCAGCCAATTTTGGACTCTGCACTGATCAGCTGCTCAGGAGATCACAATACGAAATTAATATTGAACTTATCAATAACGGACTGAACGTTTCCAGCAGTACTTCTGTAGATCAGACGTGTGACAGGAGACTTTCGGTAGAGCTTCATCTTCCCGAAGACAGTTTTGTCGCAGACTTTTTATACGGAACCAGTGTACCAAATAATGACATCTGGATCAGGTCGATTGTAAAGAGCCCTTCAGTGGTAAGCATAAACCCAATCAATAATTAGTGCGGGCACTTTTTTCAGTTTTAAATTTAGGTTAGGGAGCATCTCAAACGATGCTCCCTTTATTTTTGAGTGCTCTAAATCATTGAGTATAAGTACTGAATGGTGAATTTGGTATTTTATACTGTAGTTTTTGTTTTTTTATTCCCGTTACTTTGAATTGTTCATTTGAAGCTTCAAAATAAAATATGAACAGGGCGGATTCTGAAAAGCCTAATCATAAAAAGAGTAAGAATACCAAAGACTAAAAACATGGAAAAGACACTTATCAAAACAGCAGCTACTACAATATTTTCAATTAATTTTGATTTTACATCAAGTGAGCAAAAAGCGATTCTTCAGTACTTACAACAAAACAATTACAAGCTAATGGGGTACAAAGGTGCTTCCGGACCTAATCAGGTTTCTACAGGAGTACCGGCTTGGTTTGCCATTAACTACAGTGATATGTTTGGAGCGGTAGAAATTGATTACGAACCGAAATATAAGGTTTATGTTTTCAATAAGTCAACTATTGGGACCAATACTACTATACAAATGCAGGCATTATCTGATGAAGTGCCTTTAGGAACAGCTGTCGTTTTTCATCAGGACGGTTCTTTCTCCACCAACGGATCAGCTCCGGCAGGAGTAATTACCGTGAAAAATGAAAGAGGAGCAGGTACCCCGAATATTACAATAGGATTAGCTGCAAAAGTAAACGGTCAATATCTGCCATTCTGCGCATTTACATGTACACCACTAGGTTCAGTAAGCATGGAGCCAAACGAGAAAGTGGTTTTATTTGCTGCTCAAACCAATATGACGTCAGGATCTGTAACAGGTAATGCTACAGCTCCGGGATGTAATTTTATATTCAGTGCTCAGAATGTAGCATATGAGTTGCAAATGATTGCAGGAACCTATGGTATCGAAAGTGTACCTGGAACAGCACCAGTAAACCCGGTATCATCAGGAGAGTCATTGACACAGTTATTAAACATTTTCTAAAAAATACACATTCCCGAAGGATATTTTTCCTTCGGGATTTTATTATGGATACTACATTAAACATATATTTTGATAAAAACGGAGTCAATTATCTGAATACTACCAATCAGATGGTAGGTATCATAAGGGCTTATCCCGGAGCTGCAGATCTCAGATATATATGTCTGGCATTTGCTCCATTTATTAATAATAATCCGTGTACATTTTCAGACTGCTGGAAAGCGCTGGCGAGTAGAAATCAGCCCCAGAGTATGGAAACATACAAAGAAAATGTTTCCACGGATGCTCAGTACGGGCAGAGATATACCGTCTCCAATATTGGTTTTTATGGTACCCCCGGAATTTGTCCTCCCGATTTGTTAGGAATAGAAAATGCATCTACTTCTGTTTTGTATCCTGGTATTGCTCAGAAAATAAACGGTGTCTTTGGAGTTTGCAACGTAGACACAGCATCTGTCAACACTATTAATTATTTTGATTACAGTGACGAGCTCTGGCTTTTTACCGCTAGTGGTATTTTTTCCAATATGGCCATTGCCTCATCTCTTTTTGTTCCCTCTAATATGCAGAATAGGGGTTTCACCATAAGCAAATACCTTTCTGTCATTTTTCAGGAGGATATGGATGTTTATTTTGATTCACTGAGCAATGTATTCAGAATAGGAAAACTTCCCACAAAAAAATAAAAGGTCATGGAAAATACAAATATTACTACCGAAGATTATCTGTACGCATTAGGACAAAATAATCTGGTGTATAATGATGATTTCCGTTACTTCAGTAATCAGACATCAAAAAACGGCGCGCTTATTTATGGCATTCCCGATGGTTGGTTATACAATGATAACGGAGCAAACGGAAAGATTTCGTTTGATTCAAATTCCGGTCAGTTGGTTATTCTTAAAAGTCAGACTTCAGATGAAATGACCTTTAAGCAGGCCTTGCACGAATTTCCCAGATGGAAACAGATGCTTCCGGGAAAGACAGCTTCCGCTCAGATTGTTTTAAGCTTAAAAGTGAGCGGGGAAGTAACAATGCAGTTATCTGACGGAATGGATTCCAGCTCGGTGACCGTATCTCAAACCGGAGACTATGAATTGAACCTGCGGCATACCATAAATCCGTCAGCTACAAAGCTTATTCTTGGCATTTCTTCAAAAGTTCCCAATGCAGAAATAAGAATTTCCCAATGCTGCACCAATTTAGGTTGGGTGGCACTCAGGAATCTCCCGTGTATCATTCAGGGAGTCATCGGCGAGCGAAGACAATACATTGCTACCGAGTTTGCGCCTGAAGGAGAGTTTTCTCTATGTATGGCACCTATAGAATTGGATGCTAACTATACAAGGCTGAATTCAATTCTTAACTATAGGTTTGGAAAGGGACCGAACGGATTTTCAATGTTGCTGGATATGCGTGGATACTTTAGCCGTGCCTGGAATAACCAGGCCGGAGTAGATATGAATGCTACAGAAAGAAAAGCTCCGGGAACGGGAACGATTACAGGAGACCATGTCAGTACCTTTGAGAATGATATTTTTAAAAAGCATGATCATGGATTGAAATTTTCCACAACAGCGATGATTCCTCCCGGAAACGGACCCACTCCGATGAGTATTATCGACACAAAAAGCAGCTCAAGAACAGATGTTGAAGCCGATGGCCTTGAAACGAGGCCCAAAAATATTGCAGAATTATATACCATAAAGTGGGCATAATGATGAGTGTAGAATTTTTGAGCTCAAAACATCTGGTGTACAATTATTTATTAATCCCAAAAACAAAATATTATGTTAGTTTCAGCATGGCTTAAAAAAGCAAACAAACTTTTAGATACCTGTAACTATGAGATCAGTATTAAAAATGGTAGCAAACCGATTACAATGGCTCAGGCAACTACTTTGAATGAACTGCAAAACGATATAGGATCTCATCACGGGATCAGACAGGTAAAGTACAAAGAGGCTGCAGAAAGCCTTGTAGAAATGATTGCAATGGTAGAAGCAGGCCAAAAAACGCCTCCGCTTATCCAGGGATAAACGCTTAACAAAAATTCATTAGCAATAAACAAACGGCTGCCTATTTTCGGGCAGCTTTTTTTATTTCTGGCCTATTCATTTCTTTTTCCGTATTTTTGCAGCCGAAAATTCATTATTCATTACTAATTATTAATTAAAATGCTTTCTGTTCAAAGTTTAGGATTACATCATTCTGGAAATTATTTGTTTCAAAATGTCAATTTCACCATTAAAAAGGATGATAAAGTAGGTCTTGTAGGTAAAAATGGAGCTGGAAAATCCACTTTATTGAAAATGCTTTCCGGGGAAATTAATTTCTACGAAGGAGAAGTGATAACAGAGGGAAGCGTTACCATTGGTTTCCTGAAACAGGATCTTGATTTTGTGAAAGGAAGAACCGTCTGGAATGAAACCATGCAGGCTTTTGAGCAAATCAATGCCTGGAAAAATGAGCTTGAAGAAGTCAATCACCAAATGGCCACCAGGACAGATTACGAAAGTGATTCCTATACGGATTTAATTAATAAAATGACCGAACTGAATGACCTTTTGATGAATCATGATGCCTACAATCTTGAAGGCGATATGGAAAAGGTCTTATTTGGTTTAGGTTTTAAAGCGGATGATTTTCAGAAAATTACTGATGAATTTTCCGGAGGATGGAGAATGAGAATTGAGCTGGCAAAATTACTTCTTCAAAAGAATGATATCATGCTTCTCGATGAGCCTACCAACCACCTTGATATGGAGTCTATCATCTGGCTGGAAAACTTCCTGAAAGATTACCCGGGTGCGATCGTTCTCGTAAGCCACGATAAGCAGTTTATGACAGCCGTTTGCAACAGGACGTTTGATATCAACAATAAAAAAGTTGATGATTATAAAGCCAATTATACAAAATATCTTGTCATGAGAGAAGATCGCCGTGAAAAACTGATTCAGGCTAAAAAGAATCAGGATGCGGAGATCAAACAAATGGAAGATAATATTAATAAGTTCCGTGCCAGCGCTACAAAAGCATCTTTTGCTCAGTCACTGATCAAGAAACTGGACAAAATAGAACGTATTGAAGTCGATAATGAAGATGTTTCCAAATTCAATATCCGTTTCGTACAGTCTATGGTTCCCGGAAAAGTAATTTTTGAAGCGGAGAATTTAGGTAAAGCCTACGGTTCAAAACAAATCTTTGATGATGTGGATTTCATCGTTCAGAGAGGAGACAGAATTGCCCTTCTAGGTCAGAACGGACAAGGAAAAACAACGCTGGCTAAAATTCTGGCCGGAGATATTAAAGATTATTCAGGAAGCTGGAATCTTGGACACAACGTAAACATCGGGTACTTTGCCCAGAACCAGGAGGAAGTACTGACCCCTAATAAAACAGTTCTTGAAGAAGCAGAAGATGCTGCTACAGAAGAAACCAGACCTAGAGTAAGAGATTTGTTAGGATCTTTCTTATTCCAGGGAGATGCTGTTTCTAAAAAAACAAAAGTACTTTCCGGAGGAGAGAGAAACCGTCTGGCGCTTTGTAAACTATTGCTTCGTCCTTTCAATACCCTGATCATGGACGAACCTACCAACCACCTTGATATTCAGTCTAAAGAAATTATCAAGCTGGCTTTACAGAATTTTGAAGGGACGCTGATTGTGATTTCTCACGACAGAGAATTCCTTCAGGGACTTTGTGATAAAATCTACGAATTCCGTGACGGAAAAATGAAAGAATTCCTCGGAGACATCAATGAGTATCTGGAATACAGACAAAAGGAGACGATCAGGGAAATCTCGGCAGAGAAAGCCAAGCTTCACAATGAAGACGTAAAACCTGAACCTAAGAAAGCAGAAGAAAAACCTGCTGTCAGTGCTGGTCAGGCATCCGTTATTGTGAGCAAAGAGCAAAAAAATATTCAGAATAAAATTAAAAAAGTTGAAGAGAAAATTTCCGAACTGGAAACCAATATAGAGGCAATGGAAGCTTCTTTCACCAGGGAAAACCCTTCGGACGAAACTTTGGAAAAATATAACAAAGCCAAAGAAGAGCTGGATAACGCCCTCCAGGAATGGGAATATCTGGGAACTCAACTTGATTAAATGACAATATAAATGCTTCATAAACTAAAAATTATGAAGCATTTTTTGTAACGGAATCTTCTTCATTCCTACATATTATCAATAATCATAAAGTAATTTAATGAAAGTTTAAGGAAACAATTAAATTATTTTCATAATTTTGAACCATGATTTTTAAAGAAAGCAGAAACCTAAAGAGTTTTATCTCCAAGCTGTTGTTTGGAGTGTACTTCCTCGCGCTGCTTTCTCAAAGCTTTCACCATCACGATTCTGTAGACTATTTTAAGGCCTTCAATCTTAAAAAAACAGAAAATACAATGACGAAAGCTGCTACTAAAGAGAAAGCTGGCGACTGTCTGGCCTGCCACTTTTTGGTAACCGGACACACCCTCGCTCCTGAAGATTTCAGCTTAACTCTTGAGCATTATACCCAGGAAGTAAAGCAAATCATCACGATTCAGGAGAAAATCTGGTCTCAGACCAAATTCACTTTCCAACTTCGGGGACCTCCCGCAATTTCTTAATCGATAGATTCTCAAAGGGTTTAAAGTTTTTATACTTTTAAGTTCAGTTTTTTTATTTTCAATATTTAATTCCTTTGGAAAAAAGGTAGCGCACGATTGGTCATGTAATGTTAAAATAACCAATCACTGATCTGGAATTTCCTGGCTTTAATTCTTGGTCTTAAAAATTCAGAACCTGTACCCATTCAATAAATTTTAACGAAAAATATACCCTGTTGAAGGGTATGCAATCAATCTATTTACAATGAAATTGATATATTGCCTGCTGCTGATCTTTTGCGGATCAGTATTTACAAGTGCACAAAAAACGTATACCGTACAGGGAACCGTTCATGATTTTCATGATAAAACCATGCTGGAAAATGCGGTTGTGAAAATCGGAAACTTTACAGCAAAAACAGATAAAAAAGGAAAGTTTTCCTTTGATAAAATTCCTGCAGGGAAGTATACACTCATTGCCCAACATCCTGATTGCAATGATTATACTGAAAATATAGGAGTTGATCAGGATGTTCATCTGGCAATTACCCTTGAACATCACAGCAATGATATCGAAACCGTAACCATACACGGAAATCATAAAAACAACGGATCACTTGTGGTTAAAACACTCAGTAAATCTGACATAGAGAAAAACTCTACAGATAATCTGGGAAATTTCCTTTCTAAAATTTCGGGAGTGACAGCCCTGAAAACCGGAAATAATATTTCAAAACCGGTCATTCATGGCCTGTATGGTAGCCGTATCAGCATTTTGAACAATGGAGTACGTCTTGCAGAACAGGAATGGGGGGTAGAACATGCTCCGAATGTTGATATTAATAACTTTCAGCATATCGATGTTATCAAAGGGGCATCTGCTCTGAAATATGGTAGTGATGCCATTGGAGGAGTGATCGTTATGGAACCTGAAATCTTTCCTAAAAAGGATACCATCAAAGGTTCAGTAGGGCTTACGGGAATTTCCAACGGAAGAGGTCTCGGGCTCGATGTAGACGTTGCCAAAGTATGGAAAAACGGATGGGCCGTAAAGTCAGGAGGAAGCATTAAAAAGCTTGGTGATCAGAGCGCTCCCGACTACAACCTTAAAAATACGGGAATGGATTTTTCTTCTTTCAATTTTACGGTACAGAATAATACCTACGAAAGAGGAATCTCCTTTGATTATTACCTGACTAATCAGACTATTGGGATTTTAAGAGACTCTCACGTTTCTACTTCCGAGGATTATGACCGGGCAATGAATGCCAATCCACCCATTTATTCAGGTAAATTCAGTTATGATATTGATAACCCGAGACAGGTTATTGAGCATCATATTGCCAAAGTTTCCGCTTTCAAAAGGTTTGAAAATATCGGAAAACTGTCTGCTACCTACAGTTATCAGTACAACCACAGACAGGAATATGACATCCGAAGGGGAGATCTTAAGGATACTCCGTCTCTGGATCTGGAGCTGATGACGCACCAGTTTAATATTAATGATTTACTGGAAAGGGAAAAATGGTCTTTGGAAACCGGAATTGATGCAGTATTTCAAAACAACTATTCAGATCCGGCAACAAAGGCAAGACGCCTTATCCCGAATTATGATAAATATTCTGCGGGCGCTTATTCGGTTTTCAAATATAAAATTTCGCCGGAATTTAATTTTGAAGCTGGGGTAAGATATGATTTTACCCGGTACGATGTGACCAAATGGTATGACAAGAGCGACTGGGTGAAACTGTATGCAGATCAGTATCCACAGTTTTATGTGAAAACAGATCAGAACAGAGTGCTGACACGGCCACAGCTTAATTATAATAATGTTTCTTTCAATGCAGGTTTGGAATACCGTCCAAATGCCAATTTTGACCTGAAATTTAATTATGCTAAAGTAGGAAGATCTCCTAATGTAGCGGAATTATTTTCAGACGGGCTTCATCATTCGGCCGGAATTATCGAAACCGGATACATGGGATTGAAAAACGAACAGGGACATCAGTTTAATCTGAATATAGATTCAAAATTCAATGTGCTTAAAGGGTTAAATATTTCTGTAAACCCATACTTCTTTATCACCAAAAATTTCATTAATGAAATTCCGGTTGGTATCAAGGGGACTATCAGGGGAGTATTCCCGGAATGGGTATACCAACAGATTGATGCCAAAATGTATGGGGTAGATCTGGATGTCAGCTGGAGGCTTACAGATAACCTTACATATGTAGGAAAAGGAAGCTATGTGTATGGGCAGGACGACACGCACCATGAACCGTTGATTTTAATGATGCCGCCTAACTTTTCCAATGCTCTCCAATTCAAAAAGCAGGAATGGCGTAACTTCTATTTCACCGTGGAAAATCAGACGTTTGTAAAGCAAACCCGATTCCCGGTCAGAAATGCACCCTTGGAACTTTACGTCAACGGTGAATTGGTGGATAAAGAAATCGATTTCAGTACTCCGCCCGGCGGCTATTCATTATGGAATATCCAAACCGGAATCAACATCAGCAAAAACCTTTCTGCAGGTCTTATTGTGAACAATCTCTTCAATACTTCTTACAGGGAGTATCTGAACCGTCTGAGATTCTTTGCAGATGAGCCCGGAAGAAATTTTATTTTAAACTTTAGATACAAATTCTAAAGATTCAAAACCAACAAGTTAAAAAATTACAATTTTTAAAATTCTTAACAATGAACAAACTATTCAATACTAAAAATATCTTCAGATTATTAGCTGCTTTATTAATTACGGTTACCGTGGTTACCTCTTGTCAGAGAAACGGTTCTGCAGAAGAAGATGATCTTCCGCAGGAAGAGCTTACCAATATTGTTCTTCTGGTAACAGAAGACGGAACTACAAATACAATTTCGTATGATTACAGTATAGGTGCAGGAGGAACGCCTACTATCCCTCTTAAAGACGGGAAATCCTACACTGTTCAGGCCAAATTCAGAAACGGAAATGAAGATGCTACCCAGGAGATCATTGATGCTAAAAATGAGCACTTTTTGATTTTTGATTTTCCAAAATCTAATATTACTGTAGAAAGAACAGATGGAGGTGACTTAAGAAATGACGGGAAAAGAGTAGGGCTAAGAACGAAGTGGACAGTGGTAAAAGCGGTTGACGGAACAGCTCCATTCTTAAAATTAACCCTTATCCATTCTCCGCAAAGTGTAAATGATGCCAAATCAGGAACAGCATGGGGAAGCGTAGTAGGCGGAGAAACAGACGCTGAAGCAAAATACAACCTAAGTAATTAATTAGGATCATTAATCTTGTTTGTGCCACCGGAAAACTCCGGTGGCTTTTTTATGGCTGGGTATAAAAAAATATAGAAACTCAAAAGAGGTTTTACAGGAATAATGTGGATGTTTTGGAATACGCTTAGTGATATTTAAATATTTGGTTTTCAGTAATATAATTTATTTATGATGAGAAGAGTCAGACATTTTGAACCCTCTTTGTTTACATATCTTTCCCGCTATAGAGATGGTTGAAAATTACATAATCTCTCTTTTAACAATATTTGACGTTATAAGTTGACTTTAGATGAGTGATTTTCATAAAAAATTCATATTTTTGCAACCTAAAATTTTAATCAATAATGAAGGTTACCGCACAAAACCATGATGATGTAAGTGCATTACTTACTGTAACATTGGAGAAATCTGACTACAAAGAAAAAGTAGAAAAGCAATTGATTAATTATGCTAAAAATGCGCAAGTTCCTGGGTTCAGAAAAGGGAAAGTGCCTTTGAGTATGGTTAAAAAACAATATGAAGCAGGTATTGCATTTGAAGAAATCAACAGACAGGTTTCTGATGCTTTGAACAACTATGTTAATGAAAACAAATTAAGATTAGTTGGTCAGCCAATTCCTCAGCCAGTAAACGAATTAGATTACAACGCTGATCAGTTGGAAGTTGCTTTCGAAGTAGGATATGAGCCTGAATTCACGATAGATTTAGCTAAATATGAAGCTCCTCACTATAAAGTAGAAGCTTCTGAAAAAGAAATCAGCAAGAGCATTGAAAACATGCAAAAGCGTTTCGCTGAGCAGGTTCCTCAAGATAAAATCACCAAAGATTCTTATATCGCTTTAGAAGTTTCTCAGGTTGTAGAAGAAGATGCTGAAGGAGAGCACCACCACCACCCAAAAAATGTTACTATAACAGCTGAAAACAAAGAAGCTTTCAAATTAGTAAAAGGGTTAAAAATGGATGGATCTGTAAAAGTGACGAAAGAAACTCTTGCAGGTGACGAAGAACTGGCTAAAGAATTAGGATTCAGCAAAGAAGAAGTTGAGCACCTACACCACAACGAAGTAGAAGTAAAAGTAAAAGACTTCTATTCATTAGATTTGGCTGAACTTAACCAGGATCTTTTCGACAAAGTATACGGAGAAGGAAACATCAAGTCTGAAGACGAGTTGAAAGACAAAGTAAAGACTGAATTGGATGAATATTTCCAGCAAAATGCTGATGTTCACTTTGTGAATAAAGTATTAGAGCAAGTAACGGAGAAGGAAGAAGTAAAACTTCCGGAAACTTTCCTTGTAAAGTGGTTACTATTCTCTAACCAGAATGTTCAGTCTGAAGATCAGGCTAAAGAAATTCTTGAAGCAGAGAAAAGCCAGCTAAGATACCAGATCATTGAAGGTAAATTGATGACTGATAACGAAATCAACCTTGACTACGCTGATGTATTGGCACAAGCTGAGCAATTAGTGAAAAACCAATTGGCTATCTACGGAATCCACCACCTAGGTGATGAGGAAATCCAGAAATATGCTGTTGAAATGCTGAAAGATCAGGAGCAGGTAAGACAAATCTCTTCTGAAGTTGCTATGGCAAAATTAAAAGATGTAATTCTTGAAAAAGCTAGCAAAAAAGAAACTAAAATTTCTCACGACGAATTTTTAGAAGAACTTAAAAAATAATTATACACCGATATAAATATTTGAAACCGTCAGTTTGCTGGCGGTTTTTTTATTTTCATTTTTCTGAAACTAACTGATCTTAAAGACCCGTTTGTCAATTATTAATGACCGGTTATTTACATGTCCGTCAATATTCATATATTTACCCTTTAAACTTATTAATATAATATGAAAAAGATCATCATTCCATTTTTCTGTGCCGTACTATTTTCTGTTCCGGCTGTAGCTCAGAAGAAAGATGCCGCTTCTGTGAAAACGGAGGCCGCAAAATCAAACTTGACACCTAAACAGGTAATTGATAATTATTTTAAAGTTTTAGGAGGAAAAGATAAATTAGATGCTGTAAAATCTGTTATTACAGACAACGTTATCAGCGCTCAGGGGATGGAAATTACCATGACAACAAAAAAGTTAGGTAATAAATTCAAATCCGTACAATCATTGATGGGGCAACAGATGGTTCAGTTATTTGACGGTGAAAAAGGATATTTTGATCAGATGGGAACAAAGACTGATATTCCTGCTGATAAAATTGCTGAATTTAAAAAAGGAAGACCTGTAGATGCATTGGCTTTTGAGGCGGCCACTTTTCAGAATGTGACTGTAGAAAAACTGGATGGGAAAGATTATAATGTGCTTACTTCAGATAAAGGAAAATTCTACTTTGACGCTTCAACGGGGCTTTTATACAAATCTATTGCAGGGGAAGGAAATGTAACGATGAAAAGCTATATGACTGTAGACGGATTGCAGTTCCCTGCTGAAATAGAGGCTGAAGGTGCAGGACAGAAAGTGAATATTAAAACTACTAAAATTGTAATCAATTCAGGAGTTACGGATGCTGATTTCAAATAAGCAGTCATATAACTCTAATAAAATGAAAACCGGATGATTTCCGGTTTTTTTATGACCTTTTATCAAGGTTTAACCATAGTTTAAGGACATAGTCTACAAATAATGTATACTTTTGTAGTGAAAAAGAAAGCATATGAAGAAAAGATTAGTTTCATTGATGTTTGTCAGCTTGATTTCCACAAGTTTTTTCGGACAAAATATCCCGGTAGACCCTTCTGTAAAAATCGGTACCCTTCCCAACGGGATGAAGTATTATATTAAGAAAAATGCGCTTCCTGAAAAGAAGGTCGATTTCCGCCTGGCAATCAATGCCGGTTCCATTCTTGAAGATGAAAATCAAAGAGGGCTTGCCCATTTTATGGAACATATGAACTTTAACGGGACCAAAAACTTTCCGGATAATAAATTAGTAGATTTCCTGCAGTCGATTGGAGTAAAGTTCGGGCAGCATCTTAATGCATACACAGGTTTTGATGAAACGGTTTACATGCTCCCGGTTCCGCTGGACAAACCCGGGAATCTGGATACAGGATTGAAGGTAATGGAAGACTGGGCATTTAATGCTACCCTTTCTGACGAACAGATCAATAAAGAAAGAGGAGTCGTACTGGAAGAGCTGAGATTGGGGCTTGGTCCTGATAAAAGAATGCAGGATAAATATCTTCCCAAACAGCTGTATAAATCTCTGTATGCAGAGAGACTTCCCATTGGTGATAAGAAAGTGCTGGAAAGCTTTACCCCTGATCTGATCAGAAAATTTCATCAGGATTGGTACAGGCCTGACCTGATGGCCATTATCGTTGTAGGAGATATCAATGTAGAAGAGGTTGAAAAGAAAATCCGGGATAATTTCGGGAAGTATAAAAAAGCGGTAAATCGCAAAGAAAGAAAAAGTTTTGATCTTCCCAACCACAAACAAACACTTGTAGCCATAGAAACAGATCCTGATGCCACAAGCTCCGGGGTACAGTTTATGATCAAAGACGAGGAAGCCTACAAACCGGATAGTACTGTTGAGCAATATCAGCAAAGAGTTGTAGAAGGACTTGTGAATATCATGCTGAACAGCAGGTTAGGAGAACTGATCAATTCAACGAATCCACCTTTTACCTATGGCGCTGTATATCACGGTGGAACCTATGCAAGAACAAAGGAAGCATTTCAGGGATCGGCCGTAACCAAAGATGGTGATCAGCTTAATGCACTGAAGATCCTTTTGGAAGAGGTTGAAAGAGCAAAAAGATTCGGATTTACCCCTTCTGAGTTGGATCGGGCGAAATCTCAGGTTCTTTCCTCTTATGAATGGGCCTATAATAACAGAGATAAAAATGAAAGTGGTGCCCTGATCGGTGGGTATGTCGACAACTTTTTGAGACAGGAACCCATTCCCGGAATCAGCTGGGAATATGACCAGATTAAAAAATTTTTACCCACGATAACACTGACGCAAACGAACGCAATTATTGGCAAGCTTGTGAAAGACGACAGCAGAGTAGTAGTCATTACCGGCCCTGCAAAAGATGATATAAAAATGCCGACAGAATCTATGGTTCTGAATACTTTTGAAAATCTGAAAGTGGCAGATCTCAAACCATACGTAGAAAAGGTAAAAGCTGAAACCTTAATAAAACCCTTTGAATCTAAAGGAAAAATCACAAAGACAGAAACAGATGCTAAACTGGGAACAACAACCTGGACGTTAAACAACGGCATAAAAGTTACTTTCAAAAAAACAGACTTTAAAGACGATGAGATTCTATTTGCAGCAGTAAGCTTAGGTGGAAGCTCCATTATTCCGGATGCGGATTACAATAAAACACAGTTTGCCTTTGATGCTTTATTAGAAGCAGGAATTGGTGGCCTTTCAAAAACGGATCTCACTCATTATCTTGCAGGTAAGCAGGTGAGCGCGAGTTCCTACATTAGCGGATTGACAGAAGGGGTGTCGGGAACAAGTTCCAAGAAAGACTTAAAAACAGCTATGGAGCTTATCTATGCTTGTTTTACGGAATTAAATTATAATCCGGAATCATTCAATGCATATAAGACAAAGAAATCTGCGATGCTGACTCATCTGGCTGCTGATCCTGAATATTATTTTTCCAGTGAATATGCAAAGTTTGTCAATCAAAAGAACCCCCGGTTTATCGGTCTTGAACCTACTGAAAAAGACTGGAAGAACACAGACTATAAAAAAGCCTATGAGATCTACAGACAGAAATTTGCCAATGCATCGAACTTCCATTTTTATTTTGTTGGAAATATAGACGAAGGGCAGCTTCAAAATGAAGCCCTTCATTATCTTGCCAATCTTCCTGTTTCAGGGCAGCCTTCTACTTTTAGAGATACAGGGTACAGACCGGTAGAAGGAAATTATACAAAGGTTTACAAAAAAGGCAAAGAACCTAAAAGCCTGGTAAACATCTCTTACAGCGGAGAAACACCATATAACGAAAAAGAAGCATTGGCCCTTTCGGCACTGGGAGAAGTGGCTACCATTAAAATTCTCGAAAAATTGAGAGAAGATGAAAGTAGCATTTATGGCGGCGGAGCAAGTGGCGGCTTGAGCAAAGTTCCGTATGGCACCTATAGTTTTAGTATTAATTTCCCTTGTGGGCCCGAAAATGTTGAAAAATTAATCAAAAGTTCAACGGCTGAACTTCAAAAACTTATTGATAAAGGTCCTGAGCAAAAAGATCTCGACAAATATAAAGAAGGTGAATACAACGAATACAAAACAAGTCTAAAAGACAACGGATTCTGGTTGCAGGGTATTGCTCAGAGTCAGGTAGACGGAAGCGATCCATATGATATTCTGAACTACCAGGATAAAGTAAAGGCACTTACCGTAAAAGACCTGCAGGATGTGGCTAAAAAATACCTTTCCAAAGGTCGTAATGTCGCCGTATTAATGCCGGAAGATGGCTGGGAAAAGACGGATAAAACTGAAGTATTGACAGACAGTAAAGAGCATAAAGGAGCAAAACAATAAAATTGCTGCTCTTTCAAATAAAAACCGCAGAAAACTAATTTTCTGCGGTTTTTATTTGAATCAAATCCTGATAAGATTATGAGCCGTATTCTTTTTTCCATTCCTCGGCTGCTTCGCTGAGTACGTTATAAAAATCTTCTCCGTATTTTCTTGTCAATGGAGTTTTTAAGAATTTATAGACAGGAACCTGAAGCTCTTTTCCCAGAGTACAGGCGTCGCTGCACACATTCCATTCATGATAATTCAAAGCAGTGAATGAAGAATATTCTGTAATACGAATCGGGTAAAGATGGCAGGAAATAGGTTTCTGCCAGTCTACAGCACCGTCTTCGTAGGCTTTTTCAATACCGCATTTCGTAATGCCTTTTTCATCAAAAGTTACATAGGCACATTCGCGATCCTCCACCATAGGAGTAACATACATTCCGTCGTGCGGATCAGTAGTCCATGTTCCCTGTTCTTCAAGGGCTTTGATGCCTTCCTGAGTGAGATAAGGTTTTATTTTGTCAAAAATACTGTCCAATATTTCAAGCTCGTCTTTATCCAACGGAGCTCCCACATCTCCTTCCACACAACATGCACCCTTACACTTGGTAAGGTTGCAAACAAATTCTTCGGAAAAAATTTCCTCAGAAATCAATTTATCGTCTATCTGAATCATAATTTTTTAAAATAAGTCAAAAACTGTACCTGCCTTAAAGGTAAGCAGGCTGATAATAATAAGCCATAAGCTGGCCTCCTGCATCCAATATTTTGGTAAAAATCTCATCATCCTGCTCAGAATAATACTTGAAGGAAATGCTAAGAGGAGCAGATACTCATAGTTGGTATTCATATACATGATAATGGTAACAAGCTGTGCCAGAGAAAAGACCAGCAGGAAAGTGTATTTATACCTGCTTATGGGGCTTTTCTTATTATAGTTTTGAAAATGGTCATATACTGCATAAATTAACATCATGACTACCGGAATCAAAGGAAGTAATTCCGTATAATCAGCCATAGGTCTCATCTTGCCAAAAGGAAAATAATCGATATTCCATGAAGTAAAATGTACGAAATACATGACAGAAAAATAACTGAATGCAATCAGCACAATCCCCAGTAAAAACCTGAAAAGGTTTAATCCTATTTTCGCCGAGGTTGCAATAACATGGATGATAACAAATACAGCCATGGGCCAGGTGGTAGGAAGAAATATAAAATTTAATGCTACAATGGCCCCTACCAAAACATAAGATTTTTTTCTGATATCCTCATCCGCACTGGTCAGAAGAAGGATAAGAAACGAATTGGTAAGCAGAGAAACCGCAATTCCTATATCTAAATTTCCGGGATACAACCCGAAGGCAAAACAAGTATATAAAAATAGAGGAAGGTGAGTTTGATAATTAAGTGCAACACTGTGAAAACAAAAATATCCCAAAGCAATTCCCAGAAAAGTAATTCCGGCAATTATTGCTTCGTAAGTATTGAAATTCAGTATGTTAAATATTATTACTACTAAAAGAAGAAAACCAATATACACAGGAATTGAAAAAATATTGCTTTCTTTTGAAAGTAATTTAAACATTTTTTATAAATTTGTACAAAGTTAATTTAAAAAAGGAAAATAATGACGTCTTTCTTTCTATTCTTAAGCAAAGTTTTCAAATGGAGTTTCGGATTCTTTGATGCTTTTGGAAATGTTTTAAACTGGATTCTATTTATAGTTTGCTGTGTATTATTCACTTACTGGTGCTACGTATTGGTTGTAACATTAGGTGGTGATAAAGATAAAGACTATTATTCTCCAACGGAAGGTAAGCATCCTTACTACGATCCGAATATCTATAAAAAAGAAGGTTAATTAATTGGTTATATAGTAAAAAACCGATCAAATAATTTATTTGATCGGTTTTTTTATTACTAACGATTAAAATTTTCTTTTCTTAGTCGTGGATAGGAAGTACCAAAACCGGAACCGGGGAACTCTTGGTAAGCCCTTTGGTAAGGCTGCCCACAAATACATCATAGATTCCGCTTCTGCCATGAGAACCCATTACAATATAATCTGCATTTTTATCCCTGGCATGTTCCAGAATAATGTCTTTGGCAAGTCCCTGCTTTAACAGATGTTCACAATCGATATCATGAGCAATGATTCTTTGTTCAATTTTGTTGAGCTGAATCAGTTCCTCTCTGATTTCATTGGCTTCCACTTCCGGAAAATATTGAAATCCCATATCACCAATAGCAAATCCTATATCTGATGGTGCTACATGAATGAGGTAAATTCTGCCGTTAAGCTGTTTTGCAAATTTTATGGCACCTTCCACCAATTGGTCTGTCTTGTCCCCAAAATCTACGGGTAATACAATATTTATCATAACCTTTCATTTTGTTACCTAAAGATAGGAAAAATTTACCAGACTTTGGTGTTAAATACTTATAATATTCGGATGTCCAGGATTTTTTCTCCTTCAAGGTCAGCTTCAAGAATATCATTCTCCTCAACTTTTCCAACTCCTTTTGGGGTTCCTGTGAAAATAAGATCACCTACCCTTAATGTAAAATACTGGGAAGCAAAAGCAATAATATCATCAATATTGAATATCATATCCTTTGTGTTTCCATCCTGTACTTTTTCCTTGTTCTTCAGCAGTGAGAAAGACAGATTTTCAAGATTATAATTTTCTTTTTTAAAGAAATTTCCCACTACAGCTGAGCCGTCGAAACCTTTGGCAAGTTCCCAGGGAAGCCCTTTTCCTTTTAGTTCAGACTGAAGATCCCTTGCTGTAAAATCAATTCCCAGGCTTATTTCCTCATAATGTTTATGAGCAGATTCTTTCTGAATGTATTTCCCGCCTTTTGAAATTTTTACCACGACTTCCAGTTCATAATGGATGTCATTTGAGAATTCCGGGATATAAAAATCATTCCCTTTTAAAACAGCCGTATCGGGCTTCATAAAAATAACAGGATTTTCAGGAATTTCGTTTCCTAATTCTTTCGCGTGTTCGCTGTAGTTTCTTCCTATGCAGATTATTTTCATAGTTCGTTATTTATTTTTCAAACTGCATCATTGCCGGGAACGAAGCAATCTTTTTATTACTCTGAATATTTTATTTTCTATTTATTCGTGACTAAAGTCATTTCCACAATAGTAGCATTTGAATTTATGGCTCGTCAAAAAAGATATACCAAAAAAGCTTGTTGCACTGTCATCTCTGTAGATATGGTTAGAGCCGCATTTCGGGCATACAAAATCAAATTCAGGATCTGAAATCGTATGTTCTACTTCAAGAGTGAATTTCTCATTATCATTATAGTCCTGAAGAACTTCTTTTGCCTTTTCCACATCATTCTCAAATACCTGCAGCTGAATGCCGCCTACAGCTTGCGACAGCAACCAATCAGATTGAATAAGCTGTTCATTTGCAATGAAGCTGTTGATGCCGTTTTCAGCCAATATCTGTTTGTCCCTGTTAGCTTCAAGGGCCGTTTCATAAAACTTAAAACGAATCAGGTCTGACATTTTTTAAAATTTACTTGATAATTGAATCTTTGTAAAAATCTTTTTGGTGTATAGAGGGAAATCAGCATTCTGCAGCCATCCGAAATACCCCAGATCTTTCTGAAATATTACTTTTACACACTGTCCTTTGTACTTTCCGAAGTTGAACACCTCTTCAAGTTTTTCGTTATATCCGATAAACCCGGCAAGATCAGCATGCTTATTATGAAAGGTAAATTCACTTAACGGTGCAATTTCATTCGGGATGTCATCATATTTACCCACCTGGGCATCCAGAACTTCAAAAGTAGCCATGACATCAGCTTCAGCAGAGTGTGCATTTTCCAATGTTTTTCCACAATAAAACTGATAAGCAGCTCCTAAGTTTCTGGGCTCTTTTTTATGAAAAATAGTTTGCGCATCCACCAATCTGAATTTACTCAGATCAAAATCCATACCTACCCTTAAAAGCTCTTCAGCCAAAAGGGGAACATCAAACCTGTTCGAATTGAATCCTCCCAGATCAGTGCCTGCAAGCATTTCCATAATTTTAGGAGCGATATCTCTGAAAGTTGGAGCATCTTTTACATCTTGATCATAGATTCCGTGGATGTCACTGCTTTCTTTCGGGATCGGCATTTCAGGATTTACACGCCATGTTTTGCTCTCTCTGGAAGCATCAGGATTTACTTTTAAAATGCAGATTTCAACGATTCTGTCTTTTCCGATATTGGTTCCTGTGGTTTCAAGGTCAAATACGCAAAGAGGTTTATGGAGTTTTAAGTTCATTTTTATAGTAGTAATTTGAAAGTATTAATAATATTATAAAGGATAAACCTGGTTTTCTACTTTATTTTAATTGTTTCTGAAAAACAAGGGAAATCAGGATATAATAAATAACGAGCAAAGGAATCCCAACCAGTTTAAATATTGCCAGAATTGCAATACCACCCAGTAATAATGCTATTTTAGGGTAATTGTCTTTTAATGCTTTGGATTTAAACTTCATGGCAATCATTTTAACAGGACTGATCAGCATAAAGGAAGTGATAAGGGTAAGTAAAAGTAACAGGATTTCACTTTCAAAAAGGAAACTGAAACTTCCGGTTTCTTTAAAAGCATAATACAAACCAAACAGTAAAACCGTATTTGTTGGCGTATTTAAACCTTTGAAATAGTATCTCTGTTCTTCATCAAGATTAAAAATAGCAAGTCGCAAGCACGAGAAGCTGGTAGCAATTAAACCAAGGTATTTTACCTCAAATGGTAAATGAAGTCCCATCAGTTCTGCTCCAAACGGGTCAAGAGCTTTATACATCGTGAGTCCCGGGATCAGTCCGAAACTTACCATATCGGCAAGAGAATCAAGCTGAAGTCCCAGATTTGAATTTGATCGTAAAGCTCTGGCTACAAAACCGTCAAAAAAATCGAAAACGGCGGAGAGAATAAGGCAAATTGCCGTAGTCTGATAGTCTCCGGAAATAAGATGTATTGCTCCTATACAACCTGCAAATAAATTAGCCAGGGTTAAGGCATTGGCCAGATTATTTTTTATAAAATTCATAAGCACAAAATTACAGTTTTTAAAAGTTCTGACTCAAAATAATATGAACTAAAAATGGCATGAAAGTGATTTTGATGTAAATTTGCCCCATGAAATTTTTAAAAGGATTGAGAAAACAGGAAATTCTGGCATTACTGTATAGAATTTTTTTAGCATACTTTTTTTATCAGATCGCAAGACTTTTATTCTGGTACTTTAATAAAGATCTCATAAAAGTTGATTCGATATCAGAATATATAAAGCTTGCCTATCATGGTATCGCTTTCGATACGACCGCAATTTTATATGTCAATTCCCTATTTATCCTGCTTAGTCTTTTACCTTTGATGATCAATACCAGGAAAGGCTTTCAAAAAGTTCTTTTCTGGACTTATTTTTTAACCAACGGGATTGCCTATGCTATGAATTTCGGAGATTTTATTTATTATAAATTCTCACAGTCAAGGCTTACTTCAGCAGTATTTCAGGTAGCAGAGCATGAATCCAATGTTTCTAAAACACTCCTCATTTCTATAGGACAGCACCCATTTGTATTTATTGGGTATATTGTTTTAATGATTCTGTGGGTTTTTCTATATAAAAGAGTCAAAGTTCAGGAGAAAGAACCCGTAAAAATGGTTCATTATTTCCTTTCCTCCATACTTGTTCTATGCCTTGCCGTAGTTTTGGTGGTAGGCGGAATCAGAGGAGATTTCAAACATAGCACAAGGCCTATCAACATGGTGGATGCCACCCGTTTTGTAACGAATCCGCTTCAGGGGAATATTGTTCTCAACAGCACTTTTTCGTTTTTCAGAACCTTAAATACTAATAATTTTAAAGAGGTACATTTTGTAGACGAAAAATATATTGAAGATAATGTGCAGCCTTACAAACTGTATGAAAGAAAAGTAGAAAACCGTCCCAACATCGTTATTTTTATTGTAGAATCTTTCGGAAGAGAATATTCCGGAGCCTTTAATAAAGATAAAAATATAAAAGACTATGTTTCCTACACGCCTTTTATGGACAGTCTGGCGGGGCAAAGCCTTATTTTTCCCAATGCATTTGCCAACGGGAGACAGTCTATTCACGGGATGAGCAGTGTACTGGCAGGAATTCCGAGCCTTACAGATGCTTTCACAGGTTCACCTTATTCTAATCAGAAAATACAATCTATCGTTTCAGTTTGTAACGACCTGGGCTATGATACATCTTTTTATCATGGGGCCCCAAATGGATCTATGGGATTTCTAGGATTTGGTAATATTCTAGGATTTAAACATTATTTCGGGAAGACAGAATACAATCATGATGAAGATTTTGACGGGATGTGGGCCATATGGGATGAGCCTTTCCTTCAGTATTTTGCCAGAAATGTAGGAAAGTCCCAGCCTTTTATGACCACAGTATTTACGGCTTCATCCCATCACCCTTTTAAAATTCCTGAAAAATATAACGGTAAATTTAAAAAAGGAAAGATAGAAATGCATGAGCCGATACAGTATACCGATTATGCCATTAAAAAGTATTTTGAAACGGCTAAAAAACAGCCTTGGTTCCACAATACTATCTTTGTATTTACAGGAGACCACACCAATCAGATTTATTATTCTGAATATGAAAAGGCAATGAACAGGTTTGCCGTTCCGTTAATATTCTATTCCCCGAATCCTGAATATCAGCTTAAAGGAGTGAATGAGCAAACTGCACAGCAGACAGATATTTATCCTACCTTGGCAGACCTTATCGGATACAATAAACCTATAAGAAGCTGGGGGAAAAGCCTGGTAAGTGACAAAAACTACACTTCCATCGTGGTTAACTCCGACGGGAGTACCGAACAATTTATCATCGGAAATTATATCTATCGTTTTGACGGAAAAGATATTATAGGAGTCTATGAAAAATCAGACCTCGGACTTGAAAAGAATCTGATCAGCCAACTTAAAACCCCTGAAGTGGAAAAAGGGAAGCAAACCGCAAAAGCCTGGTATCAGGATTATATGAGCAGGGTAATTAACAGAAAATTGAATTAAAAACTCTTTGATGTACCCCAAGCCGGCGATTATGTTTGTTATTTTCACCACTTTATGCTTCGTATAATAAAAGTTTTTGTTTGTTGAAAATTAATTTATATTTTTATCAATACGTAGATAAGAATATTGAATTAAAATTAAAACTATAAGAAATATGAAAAAAATGTTGTTAACATTCGCGCTTTCGATGTTTGGTGTGCTTACATTTGCACAGATAGAAGGTAAGTGGAAAACGATAGATGACGAAACAAAACAGGCTAAATCTATTGTAGAGATATTTAAAAAATCAGATGGAAAATATTACGGTAAAGTTTCCCAGTTATTGATAAAACCTGCCGATCCAAACTGTACAGCCTGTAAAGACGACAGAAAAGGAAAACCTATTCTGGGCCTGGAAATCATCAGAGGACTCAAAAAGGATGGTGATGAGTTTACAGGTGGAAGCATTACAGATCCTAAAACAGGGAAAACCTATAAATGTACCATTACAAAAAGCGGAGATAAGCTGAACGTAAGAGGTTACCTTGGATTATCTTTACTTGGAAGAACCCAGGTTTGGGAAAAAGCTAATTAATATAAGTTTAAATAGAATTTTAAGACAACATTTCAGAAATGAAATGTTGTTTTTTTTAATGCCTGTTATGAAAATTCAATCTCTTATGATTAGGAGGTAAGCAGTAAAATTTATTTTTAATAGGCCTCGTCCGTCGGTAACTTCCTTATTTTATAAAATATTCTTTCCTGAATTATTATGGTTATTGAAGCCCTTCATTCAAATGAGATGCCTTTTTTATGATATGTATAATAAAAAAACACTATTTTTGTAGTCTAAATTTTTCAAGAAAATATGGCAGAATATACTTTTCGTGAGGTAATTGCACAGGCAATGAGCGAGGAAATGCGTAAAGACGAATCCATCTATCTGATGGGGGAGGAAGTTGCAGAATATAATGGTGCATATAAAGCTTCAAAAGGAATGCTGGATGAATTTGGTCCAAAAAGAGTGATCGATACACCGATTGCAGAACTTGGATTTACAGGAATCTCTGTAGGAGCTGCAATGAATGGGAACAGACCTATCGTAGAATTTATGACATTCAATTTCTCTTTGGTAGGAATTGATCAGATTATCAATAATGCGGCAAAGATCCGTCAGATGAGTGGTGGACAGTGGAACTGCCCGATCGTTTTCCGTGGGCCTACGGCTTCTGCAGGACAGTTAGGAGCTACCCACTCTCAGGCTTTTGAAGGTTGGTTTGCCAACTGCCCGGGACTTAAAGTGGTAGTGCCTTCTAACCCATATGATGCAAAAGGATTGCTGAAAACTGCAATTCAGGATAACGATCCTGTGATCTTTATGGAATCTGAGCAGATGTATGGAGATAAAATGGAAATTCCTGAGGAAGAATACTACCTACCAATAGGCAAAGCTGATATCAAGAGAGAAGGTAAAGATGTTACCCTGGTTTCTTTTGGTAAAATCATGAAATTGGCATTGCAAGCTGCCGAAGATATGGAAAAAGAAGGAATATCTGTGGAGGTAATTGACCTTAGAACAGTTCGTCCTTTAGATTTCGATACAATTTTAGCATCTGTAAAGAAAACAAATAGATTGGTTATTTTAGAAGAAGCATGGCCATTTGGTTCAATATCTTCAGAAATTACGTATATGGTACAGCAAAAAGCATTCGATTATTTAGATGCTCCGATCAAGAGAATTACTACTCCTGATGCACCTGCTCCATATTCAGCTGCATTATTCGCAGAATGGTTCCCGAAGCTTGAAAAAGTAAAAGAGGAAATTAAAAAAGCAATGTACGTTAAGTAACCATCATAGAGAAAAACTTCCGAAAGGAAGTTTTTTCATTTATTATATTCATGAAGAAAAGTTCTTGACGTCATAAAATTAATATAAATTTGCGCCTTTAAAATAAATTAAGCTGATATGGCAGAAGTTACAGAAGATGGCTACCACTTCGACATCAAGAAACTTTCCTTTATTGGAGTTTTAGTGTCTCTAGGAATTGTTTTTGGAGATATTGGTACCTCTCCGCTTTACGTAATGAAAGCAATTGTGAATGCAAGATCCCAAGGGAGCAATATGCCATTCAACGAATACATTGAGGGAGCCCTTTCTTGTATTATTTGGACCCTTACCCTGCAGACTACAATCAAATATGTGATTATTGCTTTAAGAGCAGATAACAAAGGGGAAGGAGGTATTCTTGCCTTATTTTCTTTGGTAAGAAATCTTAAAAAAGGCTGGTTGTACCTTATAGCAATCATTGGTGCTGCAGCCCTTATTGCAGACGGTGTCATTACGCCATCGCTTACCGTTATGTCAGCTATTGAAGGTCTTGAAATTTATAATCCACATACTCCTGTTGTACCTATTACTATCGGGATCCTGATTGCCATTTTTGTGGTACAGCAATTCGGAACCAGCTTTATCGGGAAGTTTTTTGGTCCTGTAATGGTAGTTTGGTTTCTTGTATTAGGAGGTCTGGGAGTAATGCATTTAAGCGAAAATTTTGAGATTTTAAGATCTTTCAATCCTTACTACGCTTATAAACTCATTGTCAACTCTCCAAGTGCAATTGTAATCCTTGGAGCTGTTTTCCTTTGTACAACCGGAGCAGAAGCACTATATTCGGATCTGGGACACTGCGGAGCCAAAAATATCAGGGTAAGCTGGGCATTCGTTAAGATTATGCTTATTCTTAACTATCTTGGGCAGGGAGCATGGCTTCTGACCAATTATGACAAGCCTGGATTCTCTGTAGTAAACCCGTTCTTTGGAATCATGGAAGAATGGATGATCATCCCGGGAGTAATTTTGGCAACAGCTGCTGCAATTATTGCCAGCCAGGCATTGATTACAGGTTCATTCACCATATTCTCAGAAGCCATGTCTCTTAACCTTTGGCCAAATCAAAAAATTGATTACCCTTCGGGAGTAAAAGGGCAGATGTATATCCCAAGAATCAACTGGGGACTTCTTATCCTGTGTATCATTGTGGTTCTTCATTTCAGGGAATCAGGGAAAATGGAAGCTGCCTACGGACTTTCCATCACAGTAACAATGCTGATGACGACGGTCCTGTTGGTTTTCTGGCTACTGAAACACAGAGTAAGCAAAGTATTGATTCTGGTTTTTGCAATGGTTTATATGGCTATCGAATTAGGCTTCTTCAGTGCCAACATTATCAAATTCATGGAAGGTGGATGGATTACAGTTGTATTAGCTGGTTCTATCGGAGTTTCCATGTATGCATGGTACAACGGAAGACTGATCAAAACCAGATTTATCCAGTTTGTGAAAATAGAAAAATACGTATCTATTCTTAAAGATATGAAACTGGATGAGTCTATTCCAAAATATGCCACCAACTTAGCCTACCTAAGCCGTGCTAAAAGAAATGATGAAGTAGAATCAAAAATTATTTACTCTATCATCAAAAAGCAGCCAAAAAGAGCAGATCATTATTTCATCCTGAGCATAGTCAATCAGGAAGATCCCTATACTTTTAAATACACTGTGGATGAAATACTTCCCGGAACAGTATATAAAATTAACTTCCTATTAGGGTTCAAAGTAGACAGAAGAATCAACGATTATTTCAATATGGTTCTGAAGGATCTAATGGCAGACGAAACCATTCCTTCAAGAAGCAGTCACCCGTCTTTGAGAGCCCATAACATACCGCCGGATCTTAAATATGTGATCATAGATAACACCTATATCAACGATATACTTTTAACTGTTAAACAGAAGATTACCCTTAATATTTACAACTTTGTGAAGTATATCGGAAGTGACGACTTTAAGGCATGGGGAGTGTCTTCACACAACGTTGAGGTAGAATCTGCACCCATCACAGAATTGACGGTTTACGACAATAAGATTGAACAATCCGGATACTTCCGTCACAATTCTTAAGTCACAAGGCTTTAAACAATACTATCTATTTAAATAAAAATCGATAAATTTGTAGATAATTTTTTTAATGGATACAGTACAAAAAGAAAAAAATATAGCTTTGATCAAGGATGTTTTAAGGAACTACCTTTTAGAAAAAGGGTTCAGAAACACACCTGAGAGATACACAATATTGGAAGAAATTTATAATATGGATCATCACTTTAATGTGGATGATCTGTATCTTCTGATGATGCAGAAAAAATATCACGTTTCCAAAGCTACGATTTATAACACTATTGAGATTTTCCTTGACGCAGGACTAATCCGTAAACATCAGTTCGGAGAAAAGACATTAACCTCTTCATCTTATGAGAAGTCTTATTTTGATAAACAGCATGACCATTTGGTGATCTACAAAAAAGATTCTGATAAAGAAATTGAAGAAATTATTGAATTCTGTGACCCAAGAATCCAAGGAATCAAAGAAGCCATCGAAGAAGCTTTTGGCGTAAAAATTGATTCTCATTCGCTATATTTCTATGGCACTAAGAATGACTAATTAATGAGAATAATCCTTTTTCTGTTTATCTTTATTTCTACGCTCAGTGTTGCGCAGGATAAAACTCCAGTGAAGAGAGATCCTTATTTGCGGGCTCCTTCTCCGGCAAAACCGCAACCGCAAAAACCTGAGGATAAAATAAAGATCATCCATGCGGATAAAATCATAAAAGACCCTGCAAAATATGAGGGTAATCAATACTTTACAGGAAATGTTCAGATAGAACATCAGGGATCTGTTCTTACAGCTGATGAGGTGGTCTTGTACAACGAAGAGAACTTTGTAAAGGCCATGGGGAATACAAGGCTTCAGAACGCTGACGGCTCGGTAATTACCGCAGGAGAAATGGAATACGACGGAAACACCCAAAAAGGTGTAGCCCGGAAAAACGTTGTCCTTACCGATCCCAAACAAACCATAAAAACAGATATTCTGTACTACGACAGGCTTGCCAATCAGGCCTACTTCAATACCGGCGGAACAATCTCTGACAGCCAGGGAAATGTGATGTATACAAAGTCTGCAACGTATTTTCTGGATACAAAGATGATCGACTTTGTAGGAAATGTAAAGATCGATAATGCTCAATACATTATTGAGGGCGTAAATATCAAACAGAACCAGAATACCAAAGTGGCTGAATTTTTCGGGCCCACTACCATTACCAACAGAGCCAATCCCAAAAACAGAGTGTACACTGAAAGAGGTACTTATCGAATGGAAACGAAGGAAGCTTTCCTTAATAAGAATTCCAAGATCTTTTATAACGATAAGATCCTTACCGGTGATGATATGTATTTTAATCAGCTTACAGGATTCGGAAAAGCTACGGGTAATGTAACATTGGATGATCCTAAGGAAAGAAGATATATAAAAGGAGGATACGGTGAGATTTTTGAGAAGAAAGATTCTGCGATGATGACCAAAAATCCCTATGCGGTAAAAGCAATGGAGAAAGATTCCGTGTATTTTGCCGCAGAAAAAATAATCTCTTATCAAAAACCGGATTCACTTGACATTAAAATAAAGAAAAGCTTTTTACGGGCTTATAAAAAAGCCAGGGTCTACAAATCAAATGCCCAGGGTAGAGCAGATTCCATCACCTTTAACGAAACGGACGGTATTATGCATATGTATACAAAGCCGATTTTATGGAGTGGAGAGAAACAGGTGACCGGTGATAAAGTAGAAGCTTATTTTAATACTGAAAACGAAAATATAGACTCTCTGAGGGTAATTGGAAATGCCTTTGCCATCAGTAAAGTTGATTCTCTTAACCTGAAAGATGAATTCAATCAGGTGAAAGGAAAATTAATGACAGTCTACTATGAAAAGAATGACATTAAAGAAGCAAAAGTTATAGGCAATGCCCAATCTATCGTTTACGTAGATGATACGGATCAGGAGACTAAAAAACCGGAAAGAATTGGAATTACCTTGTCAACCTGCGGTATTATCGGAGCACTATTTGAAGAAAAAGCCTTACAGATTATCTCCTGTAGTATTGGTGCCAACTCAGATACCTATCCGATGAGTAAAATAGAACCATCAAAAAGGAAGTTTCCGGATTTTAACTGGAATACCAAAGATCGGATCAGGAAATGGCAGGATATTCTGGTTGACAGCCCCAACAATGAAGAAATACAGTATATCTCTGATAACGAATTATTCGATAAGGCGCAGAAAGCGATAGATGACGAAAAGGCTAAAGAGGAAGCCAAAAAACCAAAAAGAACCAGAAAATAATATAGATAAAAAACCGCCGGAAAGGCGGTTTTTTTATGCAGTTTCCGGAGTAAGTGAAACTATTGGTTATACGATTACCAATGATA
This sequence comes from Chryseobacterium sp. UNC8MFCol, assembly GCF_000482305.1. Lineage (NCBI taxonomy): Bacteria > Pseudomonadati > Bacteroidota > Flavobacteriia > Flavobacteriales > Weeksellaceae > Chryseobacterium > Chryseobacterium sp. UNC8MFCol. The sequence continues at coordinate 693,464 of NZ_KI535290.1, read as the reverse complement.
ATTATATGACTGTAGAAAAGGTGCTATAAAGTAAGTTTGTTATTAAACGAATCACTCTTATCCCTATGGTAAGAGTGATTTTTATTGTAACTAAAAATTTCGGCGTTTGATGAATCTTTTATAGCTTTGCTGAAATTTTTCGTGATCATGGAAATGCAAAAAGATTTTTTTATATATCAGGCACAAACAACAAAGTTTGCCGCCGGTTTTGAAGTTGAAAAAGCGGAAGGAAGTTATATCTACGGTACCGATGGTAGAAAATATCTGGATTTTGTAGCAGGTGTTTCTGCCAATACCTTAGGACATTCACATCCTAAAGTAGTCAATGCAATCAAAGAACAAGCCGATAAATACCTTCATGTAATGGTGTATGGTGAATATGCACAGGATAAACCCATCGCGTTATGTAAATTACTCGCAGAAGCCACTCCCGATCCTTTGGAAGTTACTTATCTGGTCAACAGCGGAGCTGAAGCAATTGATGGAAGCTTAAAACTGGCAAAACGATATACCGGAAGGGAAGAAATTGTCTCCTTCAAAGATTCTTACCATGGAAATACTCATGGGGCTTTAAGTGTTTCCGGAAACGAAACCCATAAAAGAGAATTTCGCCCGCTGCTGCCAATGGTATCTTTTATAGACTTTAATAATGAAAATGATTTCGATAAAATCACCGAGAAAACAGCTTGTGTCATTTTGGAAACTATCCAAGGGGCAGCAGGTTTTTTAGTTCCCCATCATGATTACCTGATCAAACTGAAGAGAAGGTGTGAAGAAGTTGGAGCACTGTTGATCCTTGATGAAATTCAACCCGGCTTCGGAAGAACCGGAAAGCTATTTTCTTTTGAACATTTCGGAATCGTTCCCGACATCCTTGTTATGGGAAAAGGAATGGGTGGAGGAGTTCCTGTAGGAGCCTTCATGAGTTCTAAAGCGATCATGGAAACATTATCCCATTCTCCCAAACTCGGACATATTACCACCTTTGGAGGAAACCCTCTGATTGCAGCAGCCAGTCATGCTACGTTAAAAGAAGTTTTAGAAAGTGGTCTGATGAAAGAAGTTTCAGAAAAAGAGAAATTATTCAGAGAACTGTTGGTGCATCCTAAAATTAAAAATATCAATGGCAAGGGACTCATGCTTGCTATCAATCTGGGGACTCCGGAATATACATTGGATGTCGCCAAAAAATGTATGGAGAAAGGTCTTATTGTGTTCTGGCAGCTATACAGAAACGAATATCTGAGAATTTCCCCGCCACTGACAATCTCCACTCAAGAAATCAGGGAAGGTTGTCAGATTATACTAGACATTCTGAATGAAAATTAAATATCATGTCTCTCCAAAACGGAGAGATTTTTTTATGCTTTACATCATAGTTTAAATTGTTCTTATTTAACATAATACAGATTTAAAATCTCTGATAAATATCATGAAGATTCTTTAAAAAAGTAATTCCTTTTTTGTGTAATAAAAAAATTAATTTATATATTGCGGGACGATAAAAACAAAGATTATATGGCGAAACATAAAGTCCATTACGAATTTCCAATGCACTGTTTATCAGAGATTTTATACGAATATCTGGCAACTGCAGAGGGATTGTCTGAATGGTTTGCGGATGAGGTAACAGAGAAAGGCGATGACTTCTTTTTTAGCTGGGGCGGAGGACCCGCAGAAAAGGCCACTTTGATCAGATATAAGCCTGAAGGTTTCGTGCGTTTCAGATGGGAAGAAGACGAAGGAACTAAGAATTTCTTTGAAATGACTATCGTAATAGATGATATTACAGAAGATTTAGCACTGAATATTACAGATTTCTGTGAAGAAGGTGATGAAGAGGAAAACGCAATGTATTGGGAAAATCTTATTGAAAACCTTAGAATAAAATTAGGTGCAGCATAATGTCGGGCTGTATTAAAATGATAAAACTGATGAACGATTTATCGTTCATTATTTTTTTGTAAATAAATCACATCAAAAATTGGAAAATCTATATTTTACATCAGAAGCATTACATGTAAAGAACAGAGCATTTATGTTAGGTGATGCTGTGAAGGTTTCTTTCTTTGTGAGAAACGGTGAATTGGTCATGGATGAAGAATGCTATTTCTTCCTGATGGCTTCCATGAGAAAGATGAGAATGAATATTCCCTTAACCTACACCCTGGAGTATTTCCAGTCTCTTTTTCAAAAAGAAATAATAGAAGATGCCGGAATCCAGAATGGAATTATCAATTTTCAGGTCTTCAGAAATAATGATGGAACAACATTATCAAAATCTTCAGTTTCTTACTTTTATGAAGTACAGCAAATGAACGACTTTCTGGATGTACATCAAAGACCGCTGGAGCTGGATCTGATTAAAGAAATTAATGTCAACAATAACCTGCTGAGCAATATCAGAGTCCATTGCCCGGAAAATATTTATGGCGGAATCTATGCTCAGGAAAATGATTTGGATGATGTTATTCTTTTAAATCCCAACAAAAGAATTGCACGCACCACTTCAGGGAATCTTCTCTTTTTAGAAGGGGATGTCATTAAGGTGCCTAAACAGACTGAAGGCGCTTACATTTCTCCTTTAATGGAAAATTTTGTTACCTTCTTACATAAAAATAAACTGGCAGACATTCAGGAGCATGAGATCATTGCTTTTGAATCTCAGAAAGCTGAAGAAATTTTAATGATTTCTGATGAGAAAGGGATCTTCTCTGTAGGTAAAATCAGAAATAAAACTTTTGAAACCTCTCGTTTCCTGAAACTCGTAGAAAGCTGGAAAGAGAGTTTTACCTCATAAAATTGACAAACCCGGTAAACAACATTATAAAGTCCTTTACCGGGTTTTATTCTGATAACATCAGAAATTGTTTTTTTATTAATTTCCGTTGATGATCTCAACGAATTTTTGCGCGATTTCTTTTTGTCCCTTTTCACTCGTCATGTAAGCTCTGTCTGCCGAGTTATTAATAAATCCAAGTTCTACCAATACCGCAGGCGCTTTAGTTTCTCGAAGCATGTGCAGATTGGTTTCTTCAATTTTACGGACATTAAATTTTTTATAGATTTTTCCCGCCAGTTTCTTTGATTCTTCTGCATTTTGAACAAATACTTCAAGTCCGTGTTTGGGAGTTTCTTCCATGGATGAAGAATTGATGTGAAGTGAAATAACCATTTCGGGATTAAGTGTATTGATTTGCTTTGTTCTGTCAGAAAGGCTTGGATAGCTGTCGGAATCTCGGGTTAAAATCACCTCATATGTATCGCTGGTGTTAAGTTTCTGTATTTCTTTGGCAATACTCAGTGAAATATCTTTTTCAGAAAAGTTACCATATACGGCTCCGCTGTCACTTCCGCCATGGCCGGCATCTATGACAATGTACTTTTTGCTGACAGGGGTAAACGATAAAAACAAAGTAGAAAAGATTGATATAGCAAGTAAATTAATCCCTTTCATTTTTATTGATTTTGGTTTTTCAAATAACGTGAAAAGTTTTTTAAAAATTGGTTAACGTAATCTTAAAATTTGTTAATTATTTTCAAAAGGTTTACCGATCTTTTATTAATTCAATGATATATCTTCCGGGGAATTGGCCCATAGTAAAAATTCACCTCCAAGATTCTGCATGATAGATTTCCATAAAGTCTGATCATTCGGAAGCGTGTAGTCAAGATTATAAACATCCACTACCGTCCACATTTTTCTTTGTACTTCGGTATCGAGCTGGTTGGGAGACCATCCCGAATATCCCGAAAAGATTTTAACGTTGTGGATATCCAGTTCGTTATTTAAAACAGCACTGATGATCCGTTCAATATCTTCTGTAAGATAATACTCATCAGTAATATCAGTATAAATTTCAGTAACTTTTTTATTGCTTTTTACAATAAAAAATACTTTATCATTCTCTACAGGCCCGCCATCATATACTTCGATCTTAAAATCAAAAAAATCGTTGAATTTAGTACTCATCTGGCTGTTCTTTTTATTTAATATCAAACCAAATGCACCACTTTCATTATGTTCAATAACCAACACTACAGATCTTGAAAAAAGATCGCCGGAAATGTCAGGGGTCGAGATTAATATTTTACCTTTGTATGAGTGATTCATACTCAAATTTAATAAAAAATATTTATGGAAAACCTGCATGACAAAAGAAAAGTGTATGAGAAATCCCAACTTATTGAAAGTGAGATAAAACAAAATCCCATAGAGCAGTTCAGGGATTGGTTTTTGGAGGCAAGTGAGAGTGCCGTGATCTCTGAAGCAAATGCTATGGCTGTTTCCACAATGGAAGAAGATGGTTGTCCGAGAACAAGAATGGTGTTGCTTAAGGCTTATACTCATGAAGGATTTATTTTTTATACCAATTATGACAGCAGAAAAGGAAAGGCGATAGCAAGCAACCATAAGGCGTGTCTTCATTTCTTCTGGCCCAATCTGGAGAGACAGATTATTATCAAAGCAAACCTGGAAAAAGTAGCTGAAAACTTAAGTGACGGATATTTTCATTCCAGACCGAAAGGAAGCCAGCTGGGAGCAGTGGCCTCTCCGCAGAGTCAGGTGATTCCCAATAAAGAGTTCCTGGAGGAAAGACTGAAGGACCTGGAAAAGAAATACGAAAACAGTGAAGTCCCAAGGCCTGAAAACTGGGGAGGATATATTGCGAAACCGTATGAAATTGAATTCTGGCAGGGAAGACCCAATCGTCTTCATGACAGAATTATCTATCAACTCGAAGATTTGGATTGGAAGATTTCAAGATTAGCACCTTAAGAGGTGAAAGTTCAGAGTTGAAAATTATTTTAGAGAGATTTATCCTCGATAATTACACTGGCGGGCATGAGTCCGCTTATTTTTTTGGTGCTTGATAAGATGAGAGGCAAAATGTCATTTTTCGAGTTTTATATTATCTTCAAGAGCTACCTCTCCAGGATAGTATCTGAAATCGCTCACATAAACACATGAAAAAAGGCTGCTTCTAAGAAACAGCCCTTGAATTTTTGTAATCTGAATGATTATTTTTTCTTAGCACCAGAAACTGCATTTGATAAATCAGCTCCAGCTTTAAATTTAGCTACCTTTTTAGCAGCGATTTTGATCGGTTTTTTAGTTGCAGGGTTAATACCTTGTCTAGCTGCTCTCTCAGCTACTGAGAAAGTACCGAAACCTACTAAAGAAACTTTTCCGTCTTTTTTCTTTAAAGTAGTAGTTACGTTACCAATGAAAGATTCTAAAGCAGCTTTAGCTGCAACTTTAGTGATACCTGCATCTTTTGCGATTGCGTCGATTAATTCAGACTTGTTCATAATTTTTAATATTAAAGTTAGTTCGTAATTATAGCAAATATAATACTATTTTCTAATTGTGCAATTTTTTTATTAAAACTTATACAATTTTTTTACTTTTCAGGGAAAATAGTTAAAATATGATAATTCGGTTTTTCACGAAAAATCTACGTTACGGGTTACTAAAATCATGCCAAATGCTTATGTGTATTGACTTTAGCAAAAAGTTAATATTATTTTCTGTATTTATTAAATTCTAAATTACGTATAAAGTATTAAAGTTTTTAAGCATATGCTTATTGATTTTATAATCAAAGTTTGTATTTATTGTATTTTGTAAAATTAAATACCTGTGTTAGTGGGAGTTTTAAAATGATTAAGAAGGTCTGTTTTATTAATTTTTATTAATAAATTTGCAGTATGTTAATAGAAGTTTTTAAGTCTAAGATCCACAGGGTGAGAGTAACAGCCTCTGACCTTAATTATATAGGAAGTATAACGATAGATGAAGATCTTATTGAAGCTGCCGGATTGGTAGTGGGAGAGAGGGTCTATATCGTCAATGTCAATAACGGAGAGCGTTTTGATACCTACGTTATCAAAGGAAAAAGAAAATCAGGAGAAGTGTGCCTGAATGGTCCTGCTGCAAGAAAAGTACAGAAAGATGATATCATTATTATCATTGCCTATGCACAGATGACCCCGGAGGAAGCGAAAGACTTTCAGCCGAAAATTGTTTTCCCCGACGAAAAAACAAACCTTCTTACCTGATTCATGGAGAAAACATCAAAAAATCCCTTAAAGTCGGTTCTCACAATAGTAATATCGCTTGCTTTTGCAGGCTTTTTTTTATGGCTTGCCTTAAAAGGGCTTGATTTTAAAGTGATTCAGCAGTCATTGGCCAAAGCCAACTATCTTTGGGTAGTATTTGCTTCGGTATTTGGTTTACTCGCTTACTGGTTCAGGGCGATCAGATGGAATCTTATGCTGGAGCCAATGGGGCACAGTATCTCAAATTCAAACTCGCTCTGGTCAATTTCTTTTGGATACTTAATGAATCTTACCATTCCGAGAAGTGGAGAACTGGCAAGAGCTACAGCATTGTATGGTGTGGAAAAAGTTCCCGTAGACAAATCTTTTGGTACCATTATTCTGGAGAGAGTGGTAGATTTATTATGTATGATGGGATTTCTTGGATTGACATTGCTATTTAAGTACGAAGCAATTTTGTCATTCTATAAAAATTCCGGGGTACAGCTTAATCCTGATAAGATACTGCTGGTCCTTCTTATACTGATTGCCGGTACTGTTTTATTCTTTGTATTTAAAAAGAGACTTTCCGGAGTTCCTTTTCTAGGTAAAATTGTAAATTTTATCGACGGGATTTTCCAGGGATTGACGACTATTTTCAAATTAAAAGAAAAAGGAAAATTCATTCTTTATACCCTGGGAATCTGGATCTGCTACTATTTTGCCGCATATCTTGTATGTTTTGCCCTTCCGGAAACTTCGGGATTCAGCCCTGCGGACGGATTTTTCATTATCGTTGTAGGAACGTTAGGAATGATTATCCCTGCCAGTGGAGGAATCGGGGCGTATAATCTGGCGATGAAGTTCGGATTTATGGCTTTATTTATTTCAATGGGGAAAAGTGCCGAACTTGGAGGGGAGATGGGGCTTACCTATTCCTTTATTTCGTTACCGCTTCAGATTGTGATTATGCTTGTCATGGGGCTTATTTCTATCCCGATGCTGGCAAAGGCAAGAAATGCCGCCGTTTCAGATCAGAATTTATAAAAAATTAATTTTATAATCTATAGATAAAGTCCAATTGAAAAATTGGACTTTTTTTGTGGATTTCTACTACCCAAAGGTGTAGTGCGAATATTATTTTCATCAATATATTTGGTTAATTCATAAATCACATTTATCTTAATGCAAAAAATAATTCATAATTTAAAATACTATGGCAATTAATCTACAGAAAGGACAGAAAATCGAGATAGGATTGACTAAAATGACGATCGGACTCGGTTGGGATCCTAATGAAGGAACGGGCTATGACTTCGATCTTGATGCTTCAGCGATCATGATTGATTCGGACAGAAAATTGGTAAGCGAAGAATATTTTGTTTTTTATAATAACCTGAATTCCCCGGATGGAGCCCTCTCTCATACAGGAGATGATCCGAGTGGGAAAAACAGTGACGGAGATGATGATGAAGCAATCATTATTGATCTTGATAAAGTAGATTCAAGGGTTGAGGAAATCCTTTTTGTGGTAACCATAGAAGACTTTGAAAGAAGAAAGCAAAACTTCGGTCAGGTCAGAAATTCATACATCAGGGTTGTGGATAACCATTCCAACCAGGAAATTGCAAAATATGAACTTGATGAGGATTTTTCCATTGAAACCGGTGTTGAATTCGGAAGATTGTATAAGAGAAACGGTAGCTGGAAATTTGAAGCGTCAGGAATCGGATACAGAGCAGATTTAGGCTTTTTCCTGGAAAAGTATTATAAAGGACAAATTATCAAATAATATAAACAAATACACAAAACGATAACTATGGCAATTAATTTACAGAAAGGTCAGACGATTGATTTAAGAAAAAATGACCGCGGAGAAAGTGTTTATGACCTTTCAAAAGTAACGATCGGTTTAGGATGGGATGTCAGAAAGCAGGGAGGTGGTTTCTTTGGGAAATTATTTAATAAAGAAGCTGAATACGATCTTGATGCAGTCGCATTTCTTTTGGATGGAAACGGCAAGGTCGCTAATCTGGGAAGAACCGTTCAGACGAATGACGGAAGACAGATGGGACTTTATCAGGGAGATGTGGTTTTCTTCAATTCTATGCAACACCCGAGTGGAAATGTATGGCTAACAGGAGATAACAGAACCGGAGCCGGAGATGGTGATGACGAGCAGATCATCGTTAAACTGGATCAGTTGGACCAGAGTTATCAGAAAATTGTTTTCCTTGTTACCATTTACCAGGGAAGAACCAATAACCAGCATTTCGGACTGATTGAAAATGCTTTTATCCGTGCCGTGGATGCTAAAGGAAAAGAAATTACCAGATACAGCCTTTCCGGGGATTCAAGTATGAACGGAATGTGTGCCATGGTCTTTGCGGAAGCCTACCGCCACAATGGAGACTGGAAGTTCCGCGCTGTAGGTGAACCGCACCATACAGATAACTTTATTGATATTTTAAGACAGCAATACGCCTATTCAAACTAAGTCTTAGATTTCTATTTAACATATCAAAGCCGGCTTGAAAGTCTTCGACTTTCCCCGCCGGCTTCAGAACTAATACTTGTCTTACCATGACCAGAAGATTATTAGCATATTTTTTATTGGATACTTCAGGTTCTATGAACGGGGAGCCGATCCAGGCACTAAACAACGGGTTCAACGGACTTGTCAGCATGCTTCGTGCAGATCCGCAGGCGATGGACAGCCTTCATCTGAGTGTCACTACTTTTGACAGGGATGTTAAAAATATTGTTCCTCTGATTGATCTTGCCAGTTTCTATCCGATGGAGATTACATGTCCGGATAGCGGGCCCACGCATACAGGAGCTGCTTTGGAGATGGTGGCAGAACTCGTTAAGAAAGAGCATGTAAAAGGTTCTTCTGAAGAGAAGGGCGACTGGCAGCCGTTACTTTTTATATTTACGGATGGAAAACCTTCGGATATTCAGAAGTACAGACACATGATTCCCGTACTCAGAGATCTTGATTTCGGAGCGATTGTCGGTTGTGCAGCAGGGCCGAAAGCAGACGAACAGTTTTTAAAAGAATTGACAGATCATGTCGTAAAACTGGATACTACGGATGCTATTACCCTTTCTTCTTTTTTCAGATGGGTGAGCTCTTCCATTACTCAGGGAGGCCAGTCACAAAGTACGGGAGAAAGCATAACATTACCGCCGCCGCCATCTGAACTTAATATTATCATTTAAAAATATCTCTTTACAGGTATGAGAAGACTGCCTATTTATTTTTTAGTGGATATCTCCGAATCTATGGTAGGAGAACCTATTGAGCAGGTACAGGAAGGTATTGCCGATATTATCAGGGATTTGAAAAAAGATCCCTATTCCTTGGAGACGGTTTATATCTCCATTGTCGGTTTTGCCGGAGAAGCTGAAGTAATTACTCCGTTACAGGATATTATCAGTTTTTATCCTCCGAAAATTCCAATCGGAAGCGGGACTTCATTGTCTCAGGGACTGATTAAGATTATGGATTGCATAGACAGGGACATTGTAAAAACAACGTATGAAAGAAAGGGCGATTGGAAACCTATAGTTTTTCTGTTTACAGACGGAGTTCCGACCGACGATGCCACCAAAGCTATTGAAAGGTGGAATAATAAATACAATGGTAAGTCAAGTACCATTGCGGTATCTATTGGCGAAAATACCAATTATAAACTGCTGGGTTCCCTGGCTGAACATGTTTTATTGTTTAATAACTCTGATGAAAATTCATACAAAGAATTTTTCAAATGGGTAACAGATTCTATTAAGACGACAAGCCAGAGCGTTACTGAAGCAAAGAAAGAAGGAATCAATTTGTCAAAAATAGATACTGTGATTCTTGAAAAAGTAGATCCTGATATGGAACAGAGGTTTCCGGACAATAACTTTGTGGTATTGAACGGTAAATGTTCAGAAACGGAAAAGCTCTACCTGATGAAGTTTAAAAAAACTTTTGCAGCATCCGGAATTCCGGGCATGTCTACAAGGTATTACCGGTTAGACGGGGCTTATAAAATTGATGAAAAATCATATTACAGGCTTTCTTCTTCCCAAAGGACGCATTTAAAAATTTCCATAGAAGAACTGCAGGGAGGAACTTCGTGCCCGCATTGTGCCAATCCTGTGGCATTGGCTACCTGTTCGTGTGGAGGCATCCATTGTTTAAAGGGCGAAGGATACAATAAGTGTCCATGGTGTGGTACTTCAGACTATTATGGCTTTTCCAGTGAGGGATTTGACATTAACAGAACATTGGGATAACCATGGGAAAGTTTCAGCAGCTGATTTCTAAAATTCAATCAAAGCCTATGGAGAAATCTGTTATTGATAGGAAGAAAGAAGAGTTTAAAGAAGTATATTGGGTCTTGAAAAATGCGAATTCAGATCAATTTTATGAGTTCATTTTCGACATGGAGGACTTTCCGGATATCAGGATTAAAAATATAGATAACCTCAAAGAAACGGGACTTCTTTTTGAAAATGATAGACTGTCCGGGGTTCCGGCTGCTGCCAATGTCCATCATCTTGACATTCAATTTTTTCATACTGCAGACCCTCATACTGTTGAAATAAAAAAAGTACAGTTGCTCATTAATGCCAATCCTAAAGATTTGTGGAAAAATATTCCTTCTGATATCCATGATGAATTCTACAAGCCGGATGAAGATTCTTACAAAGGGAAGTTTTCAGATAAGAGAATTGTAGTGGTTTCAAAAAGAGGCCGTTCCCATGCCCATGAGGGCAATTTCCGGGAAGATGATTTTGCTGTCAGGAACCTTCCTGCGGACTGGAATATTATTTCTATTGCAGACGGTGCCGGATCCGCAAAACTGGCAAGAAAAGGCTCAGAAATAGCTACGGAATCAATAAACCGGTTTTTTGACTCAACGACAATTTTGCATAAGATTGAGGAAAATATCCGGCTTCATTATTCCACAGATTATTCTCCGCAAGTACAGCATGAAGCTCATCAGAATATTATCAGAATTTTGTATGAAGGTGTTTTAAATACCCACAATACCTTAGAAACATGGAGCTCAGAGCATGATTTTTCTTTAAGTGATCTGAATACTACCCTTATTTTTGCTTTGGTTAAAAAATTCAGCTTTGGATATGTGATTATGAGCTTTGGAGTAGGAGACTGCCCGGTTAATCTTATTGATTCTGATTTTTCCGATGTAAAACTTCTGAACCCCATGGATGTAGGGGAATTCAGTGGTGGAACCCGCTTTATTACCATGAAAGAAATTTTTAATGATCAGATTGTTTCCCGTTTCGAAATGACCCGTGTTGATGATTTTGCCTATCTTGTACTCATGACAGACGGTATTTACGATCCTAAATTTGCCACAGAAAATAAACTCGAAGATCCGGAAAGCTGGAAGGCATTTTTCAATGATCTGAACGGAAATAATGATGACCGCCGGAAAGTCGACTTTACCAACGATAAAGAAATAGCTCAGGAACTTCTCCATTGGGGGGATTTCTGGAGCAGAGGAAATCATGATGACCGTACCCTGGCAATAATTTATTAATAACATGAAAAAGACCATACGAGTTGTCTCTATCCTGGATGCAACCCAATCCTATGAGTATGTAGATGAAAAGCCCATTCAGGGAGGTGTGAAGGATGTCTATTTTTCTCCGGAAAGAGATTATGTAGTCGCTTTTTACCGGAATCCTCTGGAGGAAGGCCAGAAGGAGCGGATCAGAAGAATTGTTTCCACTTACCTGCAAAGCATTCAAAACGGCAACGCTTCAGGCTATTTTCTCAATGAAATTTTCAGATGGCCTTATGATATTGTGGAAAAAAATAAGCTCACGGGAATTGTCGTTCCTATTTATCCTCAGAAATTTTTCTTTGCCAAAGGATACATCGGTTCAGATAATATCCGGGGAGAAGATAAAGTAGGAAAGTGGTTTACGGCTCCAATGTTCAGAAATCAGCAATATCCGTTGAGGCTTGATCCTTCTGAGCTGGGGGACTGGCTCAGCTATTTTCAGATTTCCATCAACATCAGTCGCGGCGTTAAAAAACTCCATCAGATGGGATTGGCCCATTCCGATTTGTCATACAATAATATTTTGGTGGATCCGGTTACCAAATCTGCATGTATCATTGATATTGACGGCCTCGTTGTTCCAAAATTATTTCCTCCCGAAGTCATCGGGACAGCTGATTTTATCGCTCCTGAAGTTTTAAAAACAAAACACCTGGGATTACAGGACCCTCAACGGTTTCATCCCAACCAAAAAACAGACCTGCACGCCCTTGCAGTGCTGATTTACATGTATCTGCTGAGACGACATCCTTTGCGTGGCGGTAAAATATGGGATCTTGATCCGGAAAAAGACGAACTTCTCTCTATGGGCGAAAAAGCCCAGTTTGTAGAAGATCCGGAAAATACCACCAATCAGGTAAAAGCTGATCATTTGAGGAAATGGGATGCTTTCTGGGGAGATCCTGAAAAGATTCCCCATTCGGTTACAGGTCCTTATATTTCCGATTTATTCAGGAAAGCATTTGTAGACGGTTTACATGATCCGATCCGACGCCCCACGGCTAATGAATGGGAGACCGCCTTGCTGAAAACCGTAGATCTCATACAGCCTTGCAGGAATCCCGCTTGTACGGAAAAATGGTATGTCTTCGATAATACGGCTCATCCTAAGTGCCCTTTCTGTGGTACTCCTCATCAGGGAACACTTCCGGTGCTGGATCTCTATTTTAAATTTGATGATGAGGTATGGAAACCGGAAAATCACAGGCTGATGGTGTATCACAATCAATATGTATTCAAGTGGCATGTTTCCAGGAAAATAATCCGCAATGAGAACCTGACCATGCAGGATAAAATGCCGGTGGGATATTTCACATTCCATCAGGGAAAATGGGTACTCGTTAATCAAAGCTTACAGGGAATGAAAGATATCACAGAACAGAAGGAAATCCTTCCGGGTTCCATGGTAGAGCTCACCGATGGTAAAAAAATATTACTTTCCGCTGAAGAAGGAGGAAGGCTGATGTATGTGACGATGGTAAACGGAATGAATGGATAGCATCGCGAAATGAAGATTATTAAGTTGACCGTCGTTTCTTCATTTTCACTTTTCCGTTTTCACCTTAAGATCAACGCTTTTTAGCTTCCATAAAAAAAGAGTGCTCATCTTCACCTACGACCTTAAAGCCAAGGCTGGTATAAAGATGTTGTGCTTTGTTTGTTTTTAAAACACTCAGCCATACGATCTTGCCTTTTTGGGCAGCATCATCAAGGATATTTTTTAGTATTTTTCCACCCAATCCACGGCCCTGAAATTCCGGACCTATCTGAAGCTGCAGAACTTCTGTCTTTTCAGCAGTTTCATTGACTTTTAATAATCCGACACGATGATGATCCATGAAGATAATGTATGCTTTATCAAACTCATAAAGAATTCTCTGAAGGGTAGTTTCACGGTCAGTCGGAAGATTAGATTCTTCATAATGCGGAACCATCGTTTTTGTTCTCAGATCAAAAAGATAATCAATATCGTTTTCTGTTGCTTTTTTGTAAGTAAGTTCAATATCCATATTTTTTCAAAATCTAATTTTATACCATACAAAAATCTCCGGGAATCAGTCCATCCGGTTTAATATCAGCTATGATATAGCTCACTGGTATCAGTTTAATGGAACGAAGATATTGAATTATGATGGTTCAGGCATAAAAAAATGACAACCCAGCGGCCAGGACTAAGAAGTTGGAAGAATTACCTTATCAATGTTGACACATGCAAATAAGCCGGAAATAAGTCAACCACACTTCTCGCTTCCAACTTCCTGCTTTCATCCTTTTTATACAAGTTCAAAAAACGCTCTTTTCCCGATTTTTATTTTCATGTGGGGAAAAAGCTCTATTTCTTCATTCGGATCTGTTATTTTTATAGTATTGATCTGAATTCCTCCACTTTCGATGAGTCGTCTAACGGCAGATTTGCTGAGGTCACTTTTTAATTGATGACAAAGGTCGACAGCAATCATTTTATTTCCGACATGGGATAAATTGTGGATTGAAATAGCTTCATAAGCCTTATTTTCAAAATTTTTATTCTGAAACTGATTCATGAAAAATGCCTCTGCATCTTCTGCTGAAGTTTCGTCGTGGTATTGTCGGACAATATTTTTAGCAATGAGTTTTTTGATAGCCATCGGGTTTTCCCCATTTTCTATTTTTGACTTCAATGCTGCTTTTTCTTCCAAGGGAAAGTCGGTGGTAAGATCAATGAATTCATCAATTAATGCATCGGGAATAGACATTGTTTTTCCAAACATTTTATTGGGTTCATCAGTCAGTCCGATGATATTATTAAGTGATTTACTCATTTTTTCCTTTCCGTCAAGACCTCGCAACAGGGGCATGCACATAACGATCTGAGCGGGCATGCGGTGAACTTCCTGCAGTTGTCTTCCCATGGTACAGTTAAATAACTGATCGGTGCCTCCCATCTCAATATCACATTCAATTTTTACAGAGTCAAAGCCCTGCAGGATAGGATAAACAAGTTCGTGCATTCCGATAGGAGTGTTTTCGGTAAATCTTTTATTAAAATCATTACGGTGCATCAGCTGTGCCACCGTTACTTTCGATAAAAGCTGGATAACTTCCGAAAAATCAAGAGCATCCAGCCATTCAGAGTTAAATACAATTTTTGTTTTTTCTACGTCTATAACCTTGGAAAGCTGGTTGATATAAGTTTGGGCATTATGCTGTACATCTTCGGGGCTTAAGGGTTTTCTGGCTTTATTTTTTCCTGTAGGATCACCAATTCTGGCGGTAAAGCTTCCTACGACGATAATGATCTGATGTCCCAGGTCCTGGAACTGTTTTAGCTTTTTGAGTACGACTGCGTGCCCGAGGTGCAAATCAGGGGCAGTCGGGTCAAAGCCAAGTTTGATAGATAATTTTCTGTTTTCTGACTGGGCCTGCAGTAATTTTTCTTCCAAGCCGTTTTCAGGCAGGATAATGGCCACGTTTTCCTGTAATGTGTTGATCATATTGAATGGTTTTAAAATGAAAAAGCCCGGACAAATTCTGTCCGGGCTCTGTATATAATTTTAGGTTATTTTTATTGAATTACAGCTATAGAAAGTCTTCCCGAACGATAGAACGGGATGTAATACTCACTGAAAAACGGAAGACGCAATATGCTGTTTAAATGTTTCATGAACTATATGACAAATATAAAGTTTTTTTGAAAATTCCAATATTTAAACCATTAAGATATAAGTGAAAGGTTATAACAAGATTAGTTTAAAACTTAACCATTTTCGAATCTTAATGGTTTAAAATAATGGTTCAAAACAATTTTACTTACATCCTTTGAAGCTAATACCATGCCATAATAAAATAAAAAACATGATATAAACCCAGGTATCTGATGTTTGGGTGAGGGCACTATAAGGATAATATTTTTAAAGTGCTCTTATGGTAATCAATTTATTCAGCGTTCAGTAAAGAGGGATAATAAGCATTTGAAATCTGCATTTTCCAATGTTTGATATTTTCAGATGATGCTTTATCTGCTTTGTCGAAAAAGAAGTGACGGATGATTTCCAGCCCCGAATATTTAAAAATTCCAAGATCTGAAGTCAGTGCCAAAGCATTATCCATACCTGATTGCTGATATTCCTCATGGGATTTCCCGTGAGTATTGATAATAACCGCTTTTTTCCCTTTTAAAAGTCCTTTTTGTATTCCCTGGTCGTACCGATAGGCAAAACCATAACTGAAGACACGGTCAAAATAGCCCTTCATCACAGCCGGTAAACCCGTCCACCAGATAGGGTAAATAAATGTAATCTGATCTGCCCATAAAATATGTTCCTGTTCCAGTTGTACATCCTCCGAAACTTCTCTTGCATGCCAGCCCTGCATATCCTGCAGAGAAAGAACAGGGTCAAAATGAAGGGCATACAAATCCCTGATCTTTACCTCATTATTTCCTGAATCGAGGATTTCTTTGACATGGCTTAATAAACTGTGATTTAGGCTGTTTTCATTCGGGTGTACGTAGATGATTAAGTGTTTCATTGCTCTGTTGTTTTACATTATGAGACAAATTTAGAGCAGCTGATGTTTCAAAAATTGTAAGAAAACGAAATCTCAACATCAGGATGTAACTATCGTATATGCAACAGCCGGCTTTCCGGAAAATCTTAAAAAGATATTATAAAAACAAATGTGAATATTTTACTTGTATTTTCTTTTTTTATAATAAAATAAACGCATAATAGTAAAGGATGATTAATTAAAATTAAATAACTTACATGTATATTGTATTGGTTTGCAGCGTTTAACATAATAAATTTTTTTCACTTTGTTGGGGTATATTGTTTACATTTGTTCTATTAAATTTTACAAAAAATGAAAAAATTATTTACTGTCTTATTCTGTAGTTTACTAGGAATCACTGTTTTTTCACAGTGGACTCCTACTGATTATAGAAGAGGAGACAAATTAGGATCGAATAATATCCGAAATTATTACAAACTGGATTTGGATAAAATAAAATCACAGTTGAAAAATGCCCAGGAAATGGGTCCGAATGCAAAACCTGTGGAAATTTTGCTCCCAACTATGGGCGGAAAGATAGAAAGGTTTGCAGTGTACAGTTTTCCAGTTATGACAAAAGAATTTGCTGATCAATATCAGTTAGGATCTTATGTCGGAGCTAGTTTGGACGATCCTACCAAATATTTGAGATTTTCTGTTGCTCCTAATGATTTTCAATCGATGATTATTCAGGATGGGAAGTATGAATTTATTGATCCGGTAAATGCTGATAAAACAGTGTATGGACTGCATCCCAAAACAAAAAAGAATGAAAACGGATTTTTATGCTCAACAGAAGAGAATGCAATATCACAAAGCCAGATTAAAGAATTGTTGAAAGACGGACAATCATTTGCTAACCAGTCAAATTCGTTTTCCAGGTCGTCTGATAAAAAATACAGAACCATGAGACTGGCAATGTCTGTTACGGGAGAATATACGCAGTATTTTGGAGGAGTTGCTAATGCTATTGCACAAATTAATGCAACAATAACCAGAGTAAATGCTGTTTTTGAAAAAGATTTTGCACTCCATTTAAATGTTTTGAGCTATCCTGCTCTTATTTTTGATAATCCTGCTACGGATCCGTATGCAACGGTTACTAATCCCCTGTCTCCTCCTGGTTCATGGAATACATCACTACAAAGCCAGCTTACAGCGAACGTAGGAAATGATAATTATGATATAGGTCACCTGTTTGGAGCTTCCGGAGGAGGAGGAAATGCAGGATGTATCGGGTGTGTATGTTTAGAACCCGGCAATCCAAATTTGGGACCTAATGATATCGGAAAAGGGGCTGGAATTACTTCTCCTGCTACAGGAACAGTAAATTCCTCTTCTACATTCCCTCCTTCAGGAGATACTTTTGATATCGATTATGTAGCCCATGAAATGGGGCATCAGTTAGGGGCAAACCATACTTTTTCACATAATTTAGAAGGTTATAGTGTTAACATGGAGCCCGGTTCCGGATCTACAATTATGGGATATGCAGGTATTACAAACCAAAGTGCTCCTGCAGGTACCACAACAGATGTACAGCTTCATTCGGATCCTTATTTCCATATTGCAAGTATTAAGCAGGTTCAGGCCAACTTAATTGCAAAAAATTGTGATGTAGAAACTGCAATAACAAATAATCCACCTGTTATAGCTGCATTACCAACCTATAATATTCCTTTAGGAACTGCATTTGTATTAACAGCTTCTGCTACTGATGCGGAGAATGATCCGTTAACATATACCTGGGAGGAGATAGATAATGCGGGTACAAGGATTAACAGTGGTAATATAGGGACAACTTCTACAGGAGGTTCGTTTAGATCTGTTGCCCCTTCTGCCAGCCCAACCAGATATTTCCCGAAGTTGTCATCAGTAATGTCCGGAGTTTTAAATAATTCAAATAACCAATGGGAGTCCGTTTCTATGGTACCGAGAACCACAAAATTCTCTGTAACAGTACGAGATAATAATCCCGCACCCGATCAGCAGCAGACTCAGTTTGCAGAGCAAACAGTTATTGTCGGAAGTGACGGACCATTTAAAATCAATACTTTATATGCTAATAACAGTGTTCCTACTGCAATAGAATGGGATGTAGCCAATACTGCAGCAGCTCCGTATAATGTAGCCAATGTAAAGATAGATTATACAACAGATAACGGAACAACATGGACTGTATTATCAGATTCCACACCAAATGACGGTTCTGAAAACTATACTTTTCCATCTTCTTTGAACGGACAGACCATTAAACTAAGAATTTCTGCAATAGGAAATATATTTTACGCAGTTAAATCAGTAATGGTTACTACGCTTGCTCCTTGTGACGGGAATGCACCTACCAATTTGGTTGTGACAAATATTACAACGCATTCAGCTGATGTTACCTGGCAGCCGGTTACAGGAGCAACATATAAACTTCGTTACAAAAAAGCTAGCGATGTTACCTGGACTGAAATAAGTTTAACTTCACCTAATGCCACATTAAATACTTTAGAGGACGGTGCTACGTATGAAGTACAGGTCGCTACGGTATGTAGTGGAACAACCGGAACTTATTCTCCATCTGCAAACTTTACAACACTAACTTTAACTTATTGTACATCTCAGGCAAATAATATAAATGATGAGTATATTGCTAACGTTACAGTTGCAAATATCAATAATACCTCTACCGGAAGTGCTTATACTAATTATACAAACAATCCTGCTCTTCAGATTAATGTAGTAAGAGGTACAACATATCCAATTTCAGTAACCGTAGGAAATCCGGATCTTGATGCAGTGGCTGCCTGGATCGATTTTAATAGAAACGGTATATTTGATGACTCTGAAAAAATTCTTAACTTTCCAGTTGGCGCGATAACAGGCCCTGTTACCGGCTCATTTACTGTTCCTCAATCCGCTGTGACCGGTCTGCCTTTGAGAATGAGAATTAAGTTAACGTATGGAGGGCAGTCTAATGTAGGTGGTTCGCTGATAAATGCTTGTGGAACAGTTAGCTATGGGGAGGTGGAAGACTATAGTGTTGTGGCCGCTTCATCTAATTTAGGAACATCAGACTTGGTTAAAAATAATACTATCCAATTATATCCTAACCCGGCAAGTGATGTATTAAATATTACGAAAGTTTCTGATAAAGCAACCTATAAGATTTATAGTGCAGCTGGTCAGCTACTGAATACCGGAAGTATCAATGACGGAAAAATTAATATTTCTTCTTTGATAAAAGGGGGATATGTAATTACAATTGATGACAAAGGAAAAGATGTATTTAAATCTAAATTCATCAAGAAATAAAATGAGGCTTTGGAAAGATTTCGATAAATACTTCCGACAGTAAAACAAATACAATTTTATAATAAGACAGTAGAAATTTTAATATTTCTACTGTTTTTGTTTTTTCCTAACTCATGGGAAATCCAGGGAATGGTTTTAGAGGAATTATGAACGTGATTTTGCAAAAACCCGGAGAGATCATTACATGTCTCACTGTGCTGCTTTTAAGTGGATAAAACAAATGTACAGCATCAGGAATGTTTGAAAATAGTAAAAATCGAAATGGGTTATTCAGATTTCGGGTTGCATATATCCTGTTGGAACTTCAGATACTGGGCCGGCGAGATGTGTAAAAAGTGCTTAAAATCGTGGATGAGCTGGCTCTGGTCATAGTATCCACACTGGTCTATAATATTGAACCAGCTTATTTTGGTTGGTCCGGCACTTTCCTCTTCTATCAGTCGGATAGCTTTCAGAAACCTGAGGTAGCGATTGATTTCTTTCAAAGAATATCCGAACTGTTTTTTCTGCTTGTGCTGAATATTCCTTTCTGTCTGCTGGGTTTGTTCAGCAATCGTTTTCACAGGATTAAGGTGGTCCTGTTCAAAATTACTCAGTAACAGGCTTGTCTGGTCCCGAGCACGTAAGTAAGGCCTGCAGAAATTCAAAATAAAGTTAACCTGTTCTTCAGGTGATTGTAGGGTAGTAAGCTGATACCAGAGGTTGGCGAAACAATTTTCTTTCAGTAAATCATCAGGATGTTGTACAACATGGGATTCAATTGCCCCTTTGCCAAAAAAACGATAGAAAGCGTCGTCTTTAAAATTGGCCACCAGAATAGATGTTTTTGAAGGCAGGGTATAGTCAAAAGACTGTCTCACAGGTCCGAAAACCATACATTCGTCTACTGTGATTATTGTTTTTTCATGGGTAGACATAGAAACCTTTTCTCCGAAACAGAACAAGAGAATCGTCTGATAAGTAGGAAGCAGGGTTTTGGTCACAGGATGTTCAGAACCGTTTTCGGCGAAGTAAAAATGGGTAAACACATTTTCAAATTCCTGCGTTGCGGGAATTCTGTGTTCACGATATTCCTGTTTTACATTCTGCATACTCATTAAAGATTTTTCTGCATTTTAAAATTGGTAAGAGCAATTCCTTTTATAGGTACAATTTGCTCTTTAAGAACGTAAAATCCCAGCTTTTCAAAAAATGATTTCGCGGTTTTACTTACGTCCGAACGTATATATCTTTCAGTCTGTTTTCTGGCAGCATTTTCAATCTGCTCGTAAAGCTGGGAGGCAATACCCTGATGCTGATAATTTTTGTGAACAAAGAAAAGATCCAGGTAATTTCCTTGATCAAGTGTAGCAAAACCAACGATTGTATGTTCTGATATGGCTACCAAGACAAACTGTTCGTGGATGACTTTGAGCCAACGTTCATTATTTTCAGCGCCTGATCTCCATGCTTCAAGTTGTTCTTCAGTGTAATCATCTTTGCAGATACTGGTGATCGTTTCTGCAAAAAGCTGTTTCATTTCAGCAAGGTCATTTTCATTTCCCTTTCTTATGATCATTTTGATATCGTTTTCTTTCCGTCAATATATTTTTGTTCGTAAATTTTCTGCTGTTTTTCATTCAAAAGCGGATAAAACAGGTTCATCTGAAGCAATGCATAATGTTGTACTGCTGCTTCATTTTCAAGTTTTAAAATTAATCTGTTGTGGGTGAGCCAGTTATCTGCAATAATAAAAATCTGTTCCGTAAAGCTCTTCATGAGAAAATCAGGAATATCTTTTTTGAAAATATTATTTTTCTGAAAACCGGAGAATATCTGTTGAAACTCTTCTTTTCTGCTGAAGTTGATACCTTCGTACTGTGCTTCTATTTCAGGGATTTTATGTAATATATCTACAAAATTGATAAAGATAAAACGGTAAGAATAAAAAACCTCACAGCTTGAAAGAGTAAGCTGATAAAGATCTTCCAGGGTTTTGTTTTCCATTTTCTTCATCCCGTCCATGAGCCCGTCCATTTTTTGAGTCATTTCAGAAAAAAGAATCTTCAGAATGTCTTCAGAATGTTTGAAGTGATAGTGAAGATTTCCTGCACTGATCCCAAGTTCTGCCGCAATAGATCTTGTGGTAATGGTATTGTAGCCCTTCTCATTAAATAATTCCAGAGCTTTTGACAGAATCTTTTCTTTTGTGTTCATCCATCAAAGATAAAAAAATATAAGAGCGGATAAAAGTCATATTTCAATAATTAGAACAATTGTTCTAATTTGTTATATTTGCACTATCAAATCTTGTCACAATGGAAGGTAAAAGAAAATTTGATTATGAATCAGCTGCCCAAAACGAAAAGAAGAATGAACCTGCAATGCAGGATATTACAGCCAAAATTCTGCAGGTCATCATCGGGATTATTATGGCTGTTTTACATATGTGATGAAAGGGAAAATATCATATTGGTTTTGTCTTGGCCTGATTCTATGGGCTGTTATCATAGGATTGAGAAAAAACAGTATTTATCTCCCGGTTATCAATGAGTATTTTACGGATCTTATCACGGTTCCGATGTATTGCTATCTGATAGAAATGATCATGAACTTTTTGGGATATACATGGAAACCTGATGTAAAGTTTGTGCTCACTTCAGCCATTTATCTGTCTTTTTTGTTTGAAGTACTTTGCCCCCGGCTTTCCAATGTCTTTACTGCAGATTTTTTCGATGTGATGGCGTATTTTTCCGGAGGAATATTATATTATCTTTTTAGAATAAAATCATTCAGAAGGTTTAAAAAAGAAGAAAAATAAAGGTCCGGAGATTGATCAGTTAGGTTTAATTAAATTTTTGAAAGTATAATTCCCGTTACTGTTCAAGTTGTATGATAGAGCCCTTGTAAAATTTAGTCTGGTCATAGAGTTCAACAAAGTTGCGTTGAAGGATAAGCCCGTTTTTTTCTTCGAAATTTTTTTCTTTACATTGATTTTCGGCGAGTAAAAATAAAGTCTGATAATCCGATTTCAGGTAGTCGGAAAGGATATTATCTTGTTTCTTGTCTTTGCTGATAATCTCTGTAAAAAAAATTCCATAGATCAGAAACTGATTGAAATTCTGGGCATCAACAATATAATCAAGATGTTCTTTAGCCGATTTTTCATAATCAGAAAGGATCTGTAAAAACGTTTTTACATGCTCTGAGGTGGGAATTTCGTAGAAAAGATCAATTCCGTTGATAAAAAGCTGAGTTTTAATTTCTTCATTATCTGCCTGATAAATGGAAGAAAACCAGGTGAATATGTTAGAAAGTTCTTCTTTAGAAAGTTCTTCAACAGAATCTTTTATTTTATCTTTAATGGTGTCAAGATTACCTTCCGGTATAAACTTAAGAGCATCATCTTCTTCACGACAGATTTTATTGTACAAATTAATCTTGGCAATATTCGGGTTGGTTTTTATGAAATAAAGTTCTTCTGCCATAGCTATGTACCAAATATTTTTGTGGAATTGGTAACTAAAGATACAAAATAACATCTACAAAATAGTATGCATAGAATGGTAATGCGAAATAGTAAAATTTAAATTATTATTATTAAATATACTGAATAAGAGATTAGAGATTATTGTAATCACAGGGTTTGATGCAAAGCAATTCTGTTTCCTTCTGAATCTTCAAATTCTGCAACAGCAAAGCCATGCTTTTTATCTGTTTTCTTTGGATAAAGAATTTTTCCACCTTGTGTCAGAACTCTGTTTAAAGTTTCATCGATGTTTTCTGTCTTAAAATAGATAATCACGCCTTCTTTAGTCGGTTTATAGACCTCTCCTTTCGCTAATGCTCCAGTGATACCTGAATTCTTTTCTTCAAACGGAAACAGAGCCATTTCGTAATTATCGATGATTTCCTTCTCAAATGTGAAGTTAAAAACAGCAGTGTAAAACTTTTCTGCACGTTCCAGATCAGCAACCGGAATTTCAAAGTAAACAACAGGATTAGATCGGGTCATAATTTTTGTTTTGGCTGGCTCTTTCTGCAGTGAATTGCAAGATACACCTATCATTGTGAAAAAAAGAAAAATAAATTGTATCAATCTCATCTACAGAACTATTTTGTGTGCTAATATAAAAAAAATTATAGCTAAGGCTAAAAAATAGATAGATCTATCTATTTTTTGTATAGCTTTGTACAAAGTTTTCAGAATGAAAAAAGAAAAAGTTAAAGACCGGATCATCAGGGTAGCTTCAGATCTGTTTTATAAGCAAGGTTTTAATTCTACGGGAATCAACCAGATTATTGCAGAGGCCGGTATTGCCATAGGATCTCTTTACAATCATTTTTCATCCAAAAATGATCTTCTTCAGGCTTATTTACTTCAGGAAGAGCTGGAATGGTTTAACGGTTTTGAAGAAGGTACGGGTAAAATTTCTGATCCTAAAGAAAAACTATTGAGTTTGATCGATTATCGCATAAAACTACAGCGATCTTCTCAATTTGCCGGCTGTCATTTTATAAAGATTATTTCTGAAATAGGAGATACAAATCCTGCTGTTTCAGAGTTTGTAAAAAAACATAAAGAGAAACAAAAAGACTTGATCAGAACTATGGTAATTGAATGTGGAGGAGATGCAGAGGCACTTACCGGAAATATTTTTCTACTGATCGAGGGAGCTGTGGTCACCTCAACGATTACTAAAAGCAATGACGCTTTTGTTCAGGTGAAAAAAATTGTGAAAGATTTAGTATCCTAAGTTTTTTTGAATTAAAAAAAATAGATATATCTATATAAAAATGAAACGTAATCAATTAATAATTATAGTTGTACTTTTTGGTCAGCTATTAACCATAATGGATATTTTTATTATCAACGTATCCATTCCTTCCATCCAAAGAGATCTTGATGCGTCTCATGGTGAAATGCAGGTGATGATTGCCGCTTATCTTATCGGCTTTGCTTCTTTTTTGATTACAGGGGGACGGCTTGGAGATGTATATGGCAGAAAGAAAATATTTATTATGGGCTTGGTATTTTTTATGCTCAGCTCTGTAGCGTGTGGAATATCTGTAGGGGCTGTTCCGCTTATTATTTCAAGATGCATTCAGGGAATCAGTGCAGCGGTGATGGCTCCGCAGGTGCTGTCGATGATACAGATCCTGTTTCCTCATCATGAAGAGCGAACAAAAGCTATGGGATGGTACGGGATCACTATCGGGATAGGGACTATACTCGGGCAATTTCTGGGCGGATATTTTTCGTCTCTTACCATCATGAAAGAAGCCTGGAGACTTATTTTTTTGATGAACATTACTATTTGTCTTCCGGCAGTTTTCCTAAGCCTGAAACTCCTGAAAGAATCTAAAGACCCTGTCAGAAAAACTTTTGATATCCAGGGTGTCCTTATACTTTCAACAGGACTTTTCTGTTTTACTTATGCATTGACGTCATCGGAGCAGGAAGGTTTTACTCCGAAGAATATTCTTTCCATACTCGTATCGGTTGTGGTGATGCTGTATTTTTTTCAAAGCCAGAAAACAAAACTCCGGAACAAATGCTCTTACCTGATTGATTTTAAATTGTTTCAATACAAAAATTTTAACCTCGGCATTATAGCGGTGACCTTCTTTTTCATTATGCTGGATTCGTATTTTTATATTTTATCTGTGTTTCTTCAGGATGGATTACAAATAAACCCGTTAGCAGCAGGGGAGGTGATTGTATTCCAGGGTGCCGGCTTTATTCTGGCTTCGTTTGTTTCTCCCCGACTGATTTTAACCTATGGGAAAAATGTTTTGCTGCTGGGCCTGAGTTTGATTGTAATCGTTCTTATGCTGCAGATTTTTTTATTCAAAACCGGAACGCCTTTGTATATTTTTTATATTTTGCTGTTGTTGCATGGCGTGGGAGTCGGATCTGTCATTCCTTCTTTAGCGAATATTGCATTATCGGGACTGTCTGAATCTTTGGCGGGGAGTGCTTCGGGGGTTTACAATACTTTTCAGCAGGTAGCAGCTATTGTAGGAATTGTGGCTGTTGGAAGTATATATTATTATTTTCTTGGCGGGAAGTCTTTACAAGAGCATTATCAGTATGCTTTTTCAATAGCTGTATTGATTAATATTCTTTGTCTTTTTTTTGTAATGCTGGCTGTTTTCAAAGTTCCGGAATATGTTCTTCCCAAAAGAATTCGTCCCTGAGCATCCGGAACGGCATGCTTTGTTTAGTAATATGATAATCTTTTACTTCCTGCTATTATAAGTTTGTTTTTTCAAAAATGCCGATGTGAGTTTTGCTATATTTCTAGTGATTTCAGTAGGAGAATGGCAGTCGCAATTGCTGAGCCATGTGACGTAGAGATCTTCTTCCGGAAGGTAGACTCCCATGTTACGAATGCGATTAATCCTAATATTACTGATATTTGTTTACTTTTCTACAGCTATTAACAACATCATAGGACGGCGGAGCTCCTCTTTCATTTCAGGGATTTCTTTCAGCATGCTTTCGCCAGGCTGAGGTTCAATGATTTCCTTAAGCCTGAAACCACATTGTAACAGACTATTCAGGTAGGAGGTCAGGGTCCTGTGATATTTGGTCACATTCTCACCTAAAAATGTCGTATTTCTCTTTCCTTCTATAAAATAACGGTCGACCGGCCAATAGATTTTCTGCCCATCTTTATCATATGCCCAGTCCTGTCCACCTTCTGCAGTGAAGACCGGATGTTCCACTGAAAACACAAAATATCCTCCGGGTTTTAACCATCCATAAATACTTTTGGCGATGGGGTCAAATGATTCCACATAATGCAATGTTAATGAGCTGAGAACAATATCAAATGTGCTTTCAGGATAAGACACATCTTCCAGAGCTTTTCGTTCGTATTGAATGCCCTTCAGATTATTGATTTCCTGAGCTTTGGACAACATCTTTTCAGAGAGGTCAATTCCGGTAACGGATTCGGCACCGTTTTCAATGGCATAGCGGCAATGCCAGCCAAATCCACATCCGAGATCAAGAACTTTTTTAGCTTTAAAATCAGGGAGCATTCCTTTTAAAGTCTGCCATTCTCCGGCACCTTCCAGCCCCAATTGAGAACGGAGCATTTTTTCATATTGATCGAAAAATGACGGGGTATCGTATTTATTTTCTTTCATAGGATCAGTCGTTAGGTGAGATAAAAAAATCCTTTACCCGGGTAAAGGATTTCAAAATATAAATTATTTTTCGTTTTCACGCATTGCTTTGATCAAACGGTCAGTTCTTTTGTCTGCTCTGGCATTATTTAAAGATAATACAGCCCAGATCGCGGCAGGAAGCCATCCAATTACAGTGATTTGTAAAATCAGACAGATAATTCCTGTAATAATTTTCCCACGAACCATAAAGGAAAGGAAGGGAAGTAAAATAGCTAATAACATGGCGTAAGGTTTTAATTGATAATAGATTTTAATGAGACTGAGGATCAAAATAGGCTTTAAACGTAAGCGGATCCTCGGTTTTATCCTCAACTTCTTCAAGGTATTCCAGATACTCTTCCTGATGTTTTTCCATATAAATCAGTACCACTGCAAGATTGACAAATAAATTTTTGTCATTCGAACCCAGATGTAACGCTTTTTTTAAATAGAATAACGCTTTTTCATTTTCCCCCATATCAGAGTAAATCGCACCAATATTGATTAACGCTGAAGTATTTTCAGGCTCAACCAGCAAAATTTCATCCAGTTCCTTAACCAGTAAATCATTTAATGTATCCCAATGGTCTTCATTTTCCCATCTTTTAGCCTGGAGTTTTTTTACGTTTTCTAATCTTGATGTTATACTACTCATTTTTACAATTACAGAATTGATTCTTACCGTTTATATGTTATATGATGCAAATTTAGTATTCTATTTTTGTTAGCTGCCAAACGCTCTTTTCAACAGGCTTTCCACTTTCGGCTCGCTTCCTCTGAAATTTTTGTACAACTCCATCGGATCTTTTGTTCCTCCTGACGAAAGAAGAACTTTATATTTTGCCGCAATTTCAGGATTGAAAATTCCGTTTTCTTTAAAATACTGGAAAGCATCTGCATCCAATACTTCCGCCCATTTGTAAGAATAATATCCGGCAGAATACCCACCCTGGAAGATATGCGAGAAACTCGGGCTCATAGCGGTTTCAGCATTCAAAGGATAAAGTGTGGTGGCTTTGGTATACTTGTCTTCAAAGTCTTTGATGCTTTCTTTTTCAAGTTCTTCGACTTTTGTATGATAACTCATATCCAGGATTCCGAATCCGAGTTGTCTTAATGTCTGGTAGCCTTCCATAAAGTTTTTAGACTGCTCGATTTTTTCTATTTTTTCATCCGGCAACACTTCTCCGGTTTTATAATGTTTAGCAAACGATTTTAAGAATTCCGGCTCATAACAGAAGTTCTCAAGAAACTGTGACGGTAATTCCACAAAATCCCACTTTACGGAAGTTCCGGAAAGACTAGGATATTGTGTATTGGCCATCATCCCGTGAAGCGCATGTCCAAACTCGTGGAAAAGGGTAGTCACTTCCTGGAAGGTCAGTAAACTAGGAGTATCTTTTGTAGGTTTGCTGAAATTACAAACGATAGAGATATGCGGACGGGAATTTTCTCCATTCTGTATAAATTGATTTTTGTAGCTTGTCATCCATGCCCCGGCTCTTTTCCCTTTTCTCGGGAAATAATCAACATATAACAATGACTTGTACTTACCATTTTCTTTTACTTCATATACTTTTACATCTTCATGGTATTTTGGTATGTCATTTCTTTCTTCAAATGTTAATCCGAAAAGTTTTCCAGCCAGTCCGAAAACAGCATCCTGAACCTGGTTCAAAGGAAAATAAGGCTTCAGTTCTTCATCATTAAGGTCGTATTTTTGTTTGCGCAGCTTCTCTGCATAGAAAGCATGGTCATAACTTTGCATGTCATCAATACCATCAGCTTTTGCCAACGATTTTAATTCTTCAATTTCTTTATCAGCATAAGGTTTTGCTTTCGTTAAAAGTTCATGTAAGAAATCAAAAACTTTCACCGGAGATTTGGCCATTCTTTCTTCAAGAACATAGTCAGCATAATCAGTATATCCTAAAAGCTGAGCTTTCTGCTGTTTTAAATGAAGAAGTTCTTTGATCAGATTTTGGTTGTCGAATTCACCACCGTCAAAAGATTTTTTACCATTTGCTAAGGCCAGCTCTTTTCTTAATTCACGGTTTTCAGCATAAGTCATGAAAGGAATATAACTTGGATATTGAAGGGTAACTACCCATCCCTCCAGGTTTCTTTCTTTGGCTTCTTCAGCAAACTGATCACTAATGGCTTCCGGAATACCTGCCAATTGCCCTTTGTCAGTAATATGCTTAAAATACGCATTGGTAGAAGCCAGTACATTTTGACCAAACTGTAGCGATTTTACAGAAAGATCCATGCTGATATTTTTTAATTTTTCCTTGTCTTCTTCATTTAATAACGCACCGCTTCTTACAAAGCCTTTGTAGGTCTCATTCAAAAGCATTTCCTGCTCTTCATTAAGGTCGTATTTTTCTTTTTCGTCGTATACTTTTTTAATTTTATTGAAAAGGGCTTCGTTTTGAGATATTTTTGAAGAATATTCTGTCAGAATCGGAGAAACTTCCTGGGCAATTTGCTGAATTTCATCACTGGTCTCTGCCGAATTTAAATTGAAAAAAATATTGGAAACCACATCCAGTTGTTCTCCTGAATAAGCTAATGCCTCAATAACGTTTTCAAATGTTGGCGGTTCAGGATTGTTAACAATAGCATCAATTTCTTCTTCTGATCTCTGAATCAATTCCTTAAAGGCAGGAAGATAATCTTCATTTTTAATTTGGCTGAAAGGAGCCGAATGATATGGTGTGTTAAATTTTTCTGTTAAAATATTCATTTTTCGATTTTTATTAAAGGTAAATTTAATGATTCACAGGGGAATCTGAGCTTGAAAACTCAAAAATAATGCCTTAATGTACAGGTATGACAAAAATACACTATCTTTAATTTATCTTGTCATAGGAGAAGTTGGAGTGGAGGGAGAATATTTAATTTTGAACAAAAATGTAAACGATTACACAAGAAAATTAAACCTTAAATAATAATACTATGAAAACACTCTTAAAAATTATCGGCATTATCATTTTGCTGATTATCGTATACGCGATCTTTGCTATGCTGGCTTTCAGTAAAAATTATCATTTTGAAAAATCTGTAGTCATTAATGCACCTAAAGAAAAGGTATGGCAGCACGCAGGTTCTTTAAAAGCCTATAATACCTGGGACCCTTTTTCGAAAGAAATAAAAAATATTACCATTACATACTCAGGAGAAGGCAGTAAAATGGGTGATTCTTATCATTGGAAAGGTGATGACAGTGAAGGTGAACAATCAATTACTCAAATTGTACCTAACGAAAAGATGGTGACAAAACTTCATTTTATTAAACCCTTTGAAGGTGACGCGGTGAGCAATATAATTTTAACTCCGGAAGGAAACGGAACAAAGGTAACTTGGATGATCGACAATGAGTTGAATACCATGATGAAAATGATGAAGCCAATGATGGATAATAATATGGATAAAATGTTCGGACAGGGGCTGGCAGATCTTAAGAAACTTGCAGAGAAGTAGAATCTCAGAAAGGTCCTCACATATTCAATAGCGCATTTAAAAAAAATTATATTGAAGCTGTTTTCTGGTTGAAGGCAGCTTTTTTAGTAATAAAAGTCACTGTTGCTAAGTTTTTCTTTCTTTTTTGACGATAAATGATTAATAATTTTTATGATGGAATGAAAATGGATACTATTATTCTAAAAATATTATCTTTATATAAAGAATCGATTGTATGGAGAAGATTGTATTTGAAAAAAGTGATATCAGAGACTTTGTGACAATGACTATCGCAGAGAAAATAGAGAAGCTTAAAAATTTTATCGAATTTACTCTTGAAGCCAGCCGTGACATCAAGAAAACTCCGAAGTATGACAGCATGAGGGAAGAAATGCAGGAGGAGATCTATCAGATGCAGCGACAGCTGGGAGCTTTGAACGATCTTAAAAGAAATATGGCAAAAGTACTGAATACCTCTACGGAAAGAGTACAGCTTGGTTCGCTGGTGATTACCAATAAAGCCCGGTTTTATATTTCTGTATCCCTGGGAGAGTTCTTTTTTGAAGGAGACAGGTTTTATGCCATATCTTCGGAAAGTCCGATGGCCAAAAAAATGATGGGAATGAAATCTGGGGATGAATTTACGTTAAACAAGATCCATCAGAAGATTGTGGAAGTATTATAAGTGAATGATAATTTTTTTTCACAGGTTATTAATCATAAATCTGATCAATAGAGCTTCAAATGTATTTGAAGTTTTTTCTTTTTATGGAATACTTGTTTTAAATACAACAGATTGAATTCCATGTTGTAAATTTGCAGGTATGAATAAAGCATCCATTTTAAAAGAAATCATAGAGCAGAGAAGAAGTATTTTTCCAAAAGATTATGCTGATGCAGAAATATCTCAGGAAATTTTGGAAGAAATTCTACACTCTGCCACATTCGCTCCTAATCATAAACGGACTAAGCCTTGGCGCTTCAAAATATTCAAAGGAGAAGAAAAAGCTCAGCTTGCCTCAGAAATGCAGGCTATTTATAAAGCAACCCAGCCTGAACAGCTTTTCCTGGAAAAAAAATATAATGATATCGGTTTTAAAATCAATAAAGCTGACGTAGTCGTTTCTATCGTTGTTAACTTCAGCGGTATGGTTCCTGATTGGGAAGAAATAGCAGCTACTTCCATGGCCGTGCAGAACATGTATCTGACTTGTACAGCAAACAATATCGGCTGTTACTGGAGTTCCCCAACAATTGTCAACCACTTGAAAGATTCTCTCACTATCGAAGAAAACCAAAAATGTTTGGGGCTGTTCTATATGGGGACAGTATAGCATGTTTCTATGTAAGTAATGTGAAAATTTTCCAATATATCAATGGTTTAAACAGGTGCAAAATATTGTTATACCATTAGATTAATAAATTGTTATATTTATTAATTGTTCAATTAGAATTTTTATGTATCTTTGCACTCTTAAATATTTAACTGGGACGAGTTCCCGTAAAATTCAAACATTATGTCAGTAAAAATCAGATTACAAAGACACGGTAAAAAAGGTAAACCTTTTTTCCACATCGTGGTTGCAGATTCAAGAGCTAGAAGAGATGGTAGATTCATCGAAAAACTAGGAACTTACAACCCAATTACTAATCCAGCAACTATCGAGTTGAACGTTGATTCTGCTGTACAGTGGTTAAACAACGGTGCTCAGCCTACTGATACTGCTAGAGCTATTTTATCTTACAAAGGTGCTCTTTACAAAAAACACTTACAAGGTGGTGTAGCTAAAGGTGCTTTTGATGAAGCTGAAGCTGAGAAAAGATTCAACGCTTGGGTAGAAGCTAAAGATGCTAAAGTACAAGGTAAAGTAGAAGGTTTAGCTACTGCTAAAGCTGATGCTAAGAAAGCTGCTTTCGAAGCTGAAGTAAAAGTAAATGAAGCTAGAGTAGCTGCTGCTGCACAAGCTGAGGCTGATGCTAAAGCTGCTGAAGAAGCTGCAAACGCACCTGCTGAAGAAGTTGTTGCTGAAGCTACAGAAGGAGAAGCTCCTGCTGCTGAAACTGAAGAAAACACTGAAGCTTAAGAACAAACCCTGTTATGCGTAAAGAAGATTGCTATTTTTTAGGTAAAATCACACGCAGACACGGACTTGCGGGCAACGTGATCCTTAAATTGGATACCGATCAACCCGAGCTTTACAATAAATTGGAATCAATATTCGTTGAAATCAACGGATTATTGGTTCCATTTTTTATTGAAAAATCATCATGGAGCAAATTAGATGCTCTGAATCTTGCATTCAAAAACTCTTCTGAAGCAATGGTAGATCAGGTTTTAGGTAAAAGTGTTTACCTGCCGCTTACTACATTGCCTACACTTTCAGGAAAACAATTCTACTATCACGAGATCATCGGATTTGAAATTTTTGACCAAAATGATAATAACTGTGGAGTCATAAGATCTGTAAACGATCAGACAGCACAGGTATATTTCATTACCAATCTGGATGGAAAAGAAGTGGTAATTCCTATGATTAAAGACTGGATTCTTGAAGTAAACAGAGAAGAAAGATTCATTAAAATGGAACTTCCTGAAGGGCTTATCGATGTTTTTCTGATCCCTTCCAAGAAAGACGAATAATTGCAGTGAAGCAATAAATCCTCATCGTCATTTACTTTTTATTATATCACTAATTAAATAATTTTCTGAATTCTCCCGGAGACTGGTTGGTTTTCTGCTTAAACAGTTTACTGAAAGACTGCGGATGCTCAAATCCCAGCTCATAAGCAATTTCACTTACAGATAAACTGGTGGTGCTCAAACGTTCTTTTGCACAATCAATTAACTTATTTTGAATATGCTGCTGTGTATTTTGCCGGGTATGCAGGCGGAGCAAGGTCCCAAGATAGTTGGGTGAGATATTCATCTGCTCAGCAATGCTTTTTACGGATGGGATACCATTTTCAAGAAGGTTTCCGTTATCAAAGTACCGGGAAAGAATATCTTCAAATTTATATAACAGCTCATGACTCGATTTTTTCCTGGTGAAAAATTGTCTCTCATAAAAACGGTCAGAATAAATCAGTAATAATTCAATCTGACTAATGATCAGTTCCTGTGTAAATCTATCGTTGTTGGTCTGGTATTCACGTTCAATATTTTTAAAAATATCAACAAGAATTTTTTCTTCTTTATCAGAAAGAAAAAGAGCCTCTTTTACCTGATAACTGAAGAAGTCATAAGATTTAATTTTCCTCGTTAATGAAGTATTCCATAGAAAATCAGGGTGAATCAGCAATAAAAACCCGGTAGGTTCTACTTCAACATCCGGATTGATTTCAAGACTTAAATATTGTTGAGGTGAAACAAAGCACAATACTCCTGAGTCAAAATCATATTGTTGATGTCCGTAATTGAACTTGGGACTGACGTTCTTTTTCAGGCCGATGGAGTAAAAGTTCTGTATCCACTTCAATTCATGATCATCCACTACATACCGTACTTTGCTGTAATCTATAATGCTGATCAACGGATGCTCAGGATTGGGCAGACTACAAAAAGCATGAAAATCTGAAATAGAATTAAAACGGACGGGCTGTTTCATATTAGCTAAGGTAGTGGTTTTGTAAATAATATATAATGCATTGACTTAAAAAGCCTTTAGCTCCCCATACGTGAGCGAAGCTAAAGGATAATATGATCAGACTAAATCGCTGTAGAAACCGTAAGACTTTCCCATTTCTCAGCATCTTTCTTTAAAATATCAATTTTGTTATTCAGAAATTCCACTGTTCCTACCCCTAATAATAAATGGACAGGCGGATTTTTTTCTTTACTGATCCGGATCAGGACATCTGCTGCTTTTTCAGGATCATTAGGTTGATTACCATTGATTTCATTGAGGTGAGCCTGTTCCGAATTTCTTGCTGCTTCATAGGCCTGTATAGGGTTGGCTGGTGTTTTTACCGAATCTTTCGTTAAAAAATCTGTGCGGAAATACCCCGGATAAACAACCGTAGCATGAATTCCGAAGTCTTTTACTTCTTCAGCGAGTGCTTCCGTAAATCCGGCTACAGC
Source organism: Chryseobacterium sp. UNC8MFCol (assembly GCF_000482305.1). NCBI lineage: Bacteria > Pseudomonadati > Bacteroidota > Flavobacteriia > Flavobacteriales > Weeksellaceae > Chryseobacterium > Chryseobacterium sp. UNC8MFCol. The sequence continues at coordinate 659,306 of NZ_KI535290.1, read as the reverse complement.
GAATTTTGTAGAACAATAGATTCCCCAGCCTGGAAAATTAGCAGAATACCCTCCAACAGAAGAAATGTTGAAAATATTTCCTGATTTTTGTTCACGAAGATAAGGCATTGCATTCCTGATCACATTCAGCGTTCCGAAAACATTCACGGCATAATTTTCTCTTGCTTCTTCATCGGTAAGCTCTTCAAGAGTTCCGATCTGGCCGTAGCCTGCATTGTTCACAACCACGTCAATTCGTCCGAAATGTTCCACTGTTTTCGTTATAGCAGATTTAATATCGTTATTATCTGTAATGTTTACACCGAGAGGAAGAAAGTTTTCTGAAGTTTCTCCGAAAGCGGAAAACAGGGAATCAACGGAACGACTTGTTGCGGCCACCCGAAATCCTTCCGACAGTAATTTTTTAACCAATTCAAATCCTAAGCCTTTTGAAGCTCCTGTCACGAACCATACTTTTTTTGTTTCCATTTTTAAATATTTTTTTGTTTAAATGATGGGACAAAGATGGAAACTTACGACAGAGAAAATGTAGCCGGATCGGTGAATGATGTATCCAAATCGTGAATGATGATTATACAGAAAAATCTCAATCAATATTCACCTTTATCAAAGGGTTCAGGAAACGTTTTTTATCAAAGGATTTAATTCTTTTTCCGTAGAAACAGACTGGTTTTTCATTCTGGATTAAAATTGTTTATGATTTTAAAACGCAGCCTGACCGGATTAGGCTGCCTTTGTTGTAACTTATACCAAATAATAATACTTTTGTAAGATACCCTGGAAATTGATGAGAATAAAATATCTGATCCTGTTACTCATTCTCAGTAACATATTAAATGCACAAACCACAAGTGTTGAAAAGAACATTTCAGAAAAAAGTACCTATGGCGAATTGGAAAACAATTTCTATAAAGGTAAATCAGGTGATGACAAAATCAGAAAAAATAATGCTGAACTGTATCTGAAAAAAGCTAAAGCTGAGAACAATGTTGATCAGATTGCTGAGGCATATGTACTTTTACATTTTGATAAACCTTTACCGGTTGCTTTAAAATATCTTGACAGTCTACAAAAGATTACAAAAAACTCTCAACAAATTTATAATCCTGCCAGAACTTACTTGTTGAGGGCCAATTTATACTGGAAGTTCAATGATCTTCATGCTGCGCTGGATAATTATCTGCTGGGGCTGAAATATGCACAGGAAAAAGATGATAAAAGACAGATTGCCCTGGCTCATATCGGAATTGCTAATCTGAACAATTATATCGGAAAACACGCCGAAACCGCTAAAACCTTAAGGAATTATTTGTATAATGCTGAATATATGAGCGATGAGGAGCGCGATGGCCTTAAGCTCAATCTTGCGGGCGCTTATATAGAGATTAATAAAATGGATTCGGCTCATATACTGATCCAAGAGGGTTTGCAGGCTTCCAAAAAAAATAATGATATGTACCGCTATTATCAAAACTTAGGATTATTAGGGTATTATCATTTGCAGTCAAAAAAATATCAAAATGCAATTGATGATTTGTTGCAATGCGAAAAATTTTTCTTTACACCAAGTGATGAAAGTCAACGAAATGAAAATTACACACTTTTGAATCTAGGAAGATCCTATGCAGGACTCCAACAGAAAGACAACGCGATCGCATGTTTTAAGAAAATTGATTCTATAGTCCTTAAGACAGATTATATATATCCTGAGCTCAGAGAAGTTTATACCTATCTGATTAATCATTATAAGGAAATAAGAGATCAGGAAAAACAGCTGTACTATGTTGAACGTTTTTTTAAAATTGACCATATTCTCAATACGCAGTTCCGGTACATATCGCGGGAACTCCCGGGAAGATATGATGTGCTGACCTTACAACAGGAAAAAGAAACGATTACGAATGAACTTGAAAAAAGGAAGAAACTCTTTTATATTGTCATTAGCCTTTTATTGATTTCCCATCTCCTGTTTATCAACTTTTATTTTAAGTATAAAAAAACAGAAAAAAAATATAAAAAAATTGCTCAGGATCTGATCCAGTCTGTAAATGAGAAAAAAATAAAGACGGATGACGAATCAAAGAATGAAATAGATTCAGATTCTTTTCTCACCGATAATGCTGAAGATAAAACGAGCAGAACAATTTCTGAAGACATTGCCCAGACTATTTTGCAGGAGCTTGGAACCTTTGAAACAAAAGAACAGTTTTTGAGTAAAGGAATTACATTAGGTGTTCTTGCTAAAAAAATAAAAACCAACTCCAGATATTTATCAGAAATCATCAATACCTACAAAGGAAAAAATTTCGCTACCTATCTGAATGATTTAAGAATTGATTATGCCATCAGCAGATTGGCTACCGACAGAAAATTTCGCTCTTATAAAGTTCCTTTTATTGCCGAAGAATTAGGGTACAATAATGAACAGGCCTTCACAATGGCGTTCAAAAAAAGAACCGGAACACCACTTTCCGTCTATTTGAAAGAAATAGAAGAAATGAAAGTGGATTAATATTTAATTGTTTCGTTATCAATATTTTATCGTCTATAAATTCATGTTTTTAGGTATATAAATTTATGAATTTATGGACTATTTGCTTGTGTCGTTACACTTCTTCATGCATCTTTGTTCCAGGTAAAAACACACAACATTTGGAACTTGGATGTGCACAGTCTGAATTTCAAAATTAAAATTGCTGATCAGCAAAAAAACAATCAGGTTTGAATGACCGGAAAAAATTAATCGAAAAAAAACATTAAAAAAGAAAAAAGAAAGTGAACAGGTAAACATTAAAAATTTGGTACGTAGAAAATAATCATTTGAAAATTATTAAAGTAATTAAAACAGAAGTCCGTTCGATCTGCTTTCAACAAAAACCATGAGAATCAACCACGTTGTTATAGATCGGATCATTGACCGGAAAAGTATCACCTCAAAAAAAAACTAATAACCATTTCGATACAAAGGATAAAAACTAAAAACCATGAAAACTCAGAATATAATGTATTCTTTATAAAATAGTGATATTCGTTCAGGTTAATGCGAATTTTATTGAAATTCAGGATCATATTCAGATAAATTTAAATCTTTAGAGTGGTCAGGTAATAACCATAAAAAATATAGTTTTCCTGAATTGAAAGTTTTAATGCTTGTTAAATGATTTTTAAAGGCAGCGCAATCATTAAGTTGCGCTGTTTTTTTGTAACTTTGCAGACATTAATTTTTCTATAAAAAATTTATCATCAACAAATGAAAAAGCAAACGATCAAAGAAATCCTGAAGGATTACAAGAAAGTATTACATCATGACATTACAGTTTACGGATGGGTAAGATCATTCCGTGCGAATCGCTTTATTGCGCTTAATGATGGTTCTACGATTAATAATTTGCAGATAGTTGTTGATTTCGAAAATTTTGATGAAGAGATCATCAAAAAAATTAGTACGGCTTCTTCTCTTAAAGTAGTAGGTGAAGTGGTAGAAAGCCAGGGAGCAGGACAATCTGTGGAAATTATCGCTAAAAAAATTATCATTTTAGGAGATAACTTTACTGAAGAACTTCAAAGTACAATTCTTCAGCCTAAGAAACACAGCTTGGAGAAACTTCGTGAGCAGGCCCACCTGAGATTCAGAACCAACCTTTTTGGAGCTGTTTTCAGAGTACGTCACGCAGTGAGTTTTGCCGTTCATTCATTCTTCAACAAAAACCAGTTCTTCTATATCAATACGCCTGTAATTACCGGAGCTGATGCAGAAGGAGCAGGAGAAATGTTTGGGGTGACGAACTTTGACCTGAACAATATGCCAAAAACTGAAGAGGGCGAAATTGATTTTTCACAGGATTTCTTCGGAAAAAAAACAAACCTTACCGTTTCAGGACAGCTTGAAGGAGAAACTGCAGCTATGGGATTAGGAAGAATCTATACATTCGGCCCTACTTTCCGTGCTGAAAACTCTAACACAACAAGACACCTTGCAGAATTCTGGATGATTGAACCGGAAGTAGCGTTCAACAACCTTGAAGACAATATTGACCTTGCCGAAGATTTCCTGAAGTATGTGATTCAATATGTTCTGGACAACTGTAAAGATGATCTTGAATTCCTTGATAAGCGCTTCGAAGAAGAGCAGAAGTCAAAACCTGAAAAAGAAAGAGCAAAAGAAGGCCTTATCGAGAAACTTCAGAATGTAGTGGCTAAACGTTTCAAGCGTGTAAGTTATACGGAAGCAATCGAGATCTTATTGAACTCTAAGGAAAACAAAAAAGGAAAATTTGCATACCCTGTTGAAAAATGGGGAACAGACCTTCAGTCTGAGCATGAAAGATATCTCGTTGAGAAACATTTTGAGAGCCCTGTAGTATTATTTGACTATCCGAAAGAAATCAAAGCTTTCTATATGAAGTTAAATGATGACAATAAAACAGTGGCAGCAATGGATGTTCTTTTCCCGGGAATTGGTGAAATTATCGGAGGATCGGAAAGAGAAGCGAGACTGGATGTTTTAAAACAGAAGATGGCAGATATGCATGTAGATGAGCACGAGCTTTGGTGGTACCTTGATACCCGTAAGTTTGGTTCTGTGCCGCATGCAGGCTTCGGTTTGGGATTGGAAAGACTTGTTCTTTTCGTAACGGGAATGACAAATATCAGAGATGTGATTCCTTTCCCTAGAACGCCGAAAAGTGCTGAATTCTAGAACAATAAAAAAAGCCTTAATGAAAAATTAAGGCTTTTTTTATTGTTTAATAGTTTATTATGTTGAAAGTTGTAATGCAAAAATCATGCTAATTGTATCTTTTATCAAATAAATTTATTAAATTCGTAGAATATGTTATGTTAAAACGCAAACACGAATATGCTTAAACAACACTTACAACTCAAATTAGGACAGAAGCTGGCTCCTCAGCAGATCCAGTTGATGAAGCTGATTCAGCTTCATACTCTTGAATTTGAAGAGGAGTTGGAGAGAGAGTTAGAAGAAAACCCTGCTTTGGAAATTGTAAAAGAAGATTCTAAAGAAGATGAATATTCTTCTTTGGAAGATGCTTATCAGGATGAGGGTACAGAAAGCATTGAAACAGACTTCGACGTTAATGAATATCTTTATGACGACGAACCTAGCTATAAAACCGCATCCAGCAATTACTCCCCTGATGATGAAGAGTTTGATAATGAAAGCCTGCTGACGGAAGGCCAGTCTTTATATGATTATCTGCTGGAGCAGATCCATTTGGTGAATATCAGTGAAGAAGACCTGAAAATTGCAGAATACCTTATCGGCAATCTGGATACTGACGGATATTTGAGAAGGGAAATTAAATCTATCGTTGATGATCTTGCTTTCTCACAAGGAATTTATACTACCAGAGAAAGGGTAGAGGATATTCTAGAAAATTACATTCAGAAACTGGATCCACCGGGTGTCGGTGCAAGAGGATTGCAGGAATGTTTATTATTACAGATTGAGAAGAAGGTCAGCTCAGATAAAGCTGTTTCTTTAGCAGCCAATATTTTGAGGTATCAGTTTGATGCCCTGACTAATAAGCACTACAATAAGATCATCCAGAAATATGATATTGAAGAAGATGATCTGAAGGATGCATTGGACGAAATATCAAAACTATCTCCAAAAGTAGGGGGTAACTTTGATACCCAGACGATTACCATCAATCAGGAAATTATCCCGGATTTTGTGATTCAGGTGAAGGACGGACAGGTAATCCCGATGCTTAACAGTAAAAATGCACCGACTCTGAGAGTATCTGAGGAATACAAAGATATTTTGTCAACCTACTCACACGATAAAAACTCTTCAGAGCATAAACAAGCGGCCTTGTTTATCAAACAAAAGCTTGATGCTGCCAAATGGTATATCGATGCGATTAACCAGCGTCAGAATACATTATTACAAACCATTACCGCGATTGTAAAGTTCCAGAAAGATTATTTCATTACAGGGGACGAAAAATCTCTGAAACCAATGATCTTAAAAGATGTTGCAGATATAACGGGATTTGATATTTCTACCATCTCCAGAGTGGTAAAAAGTAAATATGCCGATACCCCAAACGGTATCGTCTATCTTAAAGATCTGTTCTCTGATAGTTTAACGAATGATGACGGAGAAGAAGTTTCTACAAAAGAAATCAAAACCCACCTGCAGGAAGTAATCGATAAAGAAAACAAGAGAAAACCATTAACGGACGATGCATTGGTAGTGATTTTAAAAGAACAAGGATATAATATTGCCAGAAGAACGATCGCAAAATATCGTGAGCAGCTTAATATTCCTGTTGCAAGATTAAGGAAAGAACTATAGATAGTATCGGATAATATAAAAAGGTGAACGTTAAATGTTCACCTTTTGTTTTTAGTAAAATATAATTTAGTTATATATTTTTAGCATTTTCAAGACCCAATTCTTTCATAGAAATTTCACGCATTTCCACTTTTCTTATCTTTCCTGAGATTGTCATTGGAAACTCATCTACAAATTTCCAGTATTTCGGAACCTTATAATGGGCAATTTTTCCTTTGCAGTATTCAACCAATTCATCTTCAGTAATGGTAAATCCTTTTCTTACCTTCACCCATGCCATGACTTCCTCTCCAAATTTTTCACTGGGAATACCTATGATCTGAACATCCAGAATATGGGTATAGGTATATAAAAAATCTTCAATTTCTTTAGGGGAAATATTTTCTCCTCCGCGGATGATCAGGTCCTTAATTCTTCCTGAAATGGTAATATAGCCATCCTTATCCATTACCGCCAGATCACCTGTATGCATCCAGCGCGCGTGGTCTAATACTTTTTTTGTGTTTTCAGGGTCATTCCAGTATTTCAGCATAACGGAATATCCCCTCGTACAAAGTTCACCATGTTCCCCGCGTTTCAGGATTCTGCCATTTTCATCAACAATTTTTATCTCAAGGTGATCCTGTACTGTGCCTACGGTACTTACCTGTTTGGCCAGTGGAGTTCCAATTAAAGTCTGGGTAGAGACGGGAGAGGTCTCCGTCATTCCGTAACAGATGCTCATTTCTTTAATATTCATCAGGCTTTCCACCTTCTTCATGATTTCTGGCGGACAAACTGAACCTGCCATCACTCCTGTTCTTAAACTTGAAAAATCATAGGTTTCAAAATCTTTTACAGCCAGTTCAGCAATAAACATAGTAGGAACACCATATAAAGATGTGCATTTTTCATCCGAGACTACCTTTAAGGTGATATCCGGATCAAAACTGTCATTCGGGATTACCATACAGGCTCCGTGAGCGGTACAGCATATATTCCCGATGACCATTCCGAAACAATGATAAAAAGGTACGGGAATGCACACCCTGTCCTTTTCCGTATAATGTAAACGTATCCCGATAAAATACCCGTTATTTAAAATATTATGATGAGAAAGTGTTACTCCTTTAGGAAAACCCGTAGTGCCTGAAGTATACTGAATATTCACAGGATCATCAAATTGTACATGTTCTTCAAAACTGTGAAGTACTTCATCCGAAATATTCTGCCCGTTATTTACAAAATCTTCCCAGGTATCATCAAAGAAAATTTCGTGTTCAAGGCTCGGGCATACTTCTTTCGCATATTCTACCATTTCTTTATAATTACTGGTTTTGAAATGTAAAGAAGAAAAGATAAAACGAACTTCAGACTGATTAAGAACATAGGTAAGTTCATGCGTACGGTAAGCGGGATTGATATTGACTAAAATCGTCCCAATCCTGGCCGTTGCATACTGTAAAAGTACCCATTCGTAACGGTTGGAAGACCATACTCCAACCCGGTCACCGGCTTTTGCACCTAAGAATATCAATGCTTTTGCGACAGCAGTTGTCTGATTATAAAATTCCTGATACGTAGCCCTGTAATCCTGATGAACACAGATTAATGCTTCCTGATGGGGGTATTTTTCAACTGTACTTTTAAGATTGGCTCCGATAGTCTGTCCTAATAATGGAACCTCGGATGCTCCATAGACATAAGATAAAGGCATAGTGTAAGATTTGGTGGAATAAAAATAATGAATATATCTTGAACTATAACCTACGTATATTAATTTTCCTGAGAATCTATTTCCTTAAGTTGCTTTAAATTTTTATCCAGTTTTTTAATAATGGTACCGTATACCAGCCTGTAATACAGCCAGATCATCGATATAGCAAGAAATGTACTCACGGTAATCCCGACAATGATAATGGTAAGGTTGGAGTTGCTAGGCTGCACATTCTGAGTGTCTAAAATATAAAATATAAAAGCTGTCAGTACGAAGGTAAAGGCAAGCAGAAGTACAATACTGATCAAAATAAAGGCATTAACTGTTCTTTTGAATTTAATGATTCTTGTAATAAGCCCCTTAAGATTTTCTTCGATCTTTATTCTCCGGTAATTCTGATAAAATTTTAATACAAAATATGCTGTAATGAGTAAGCTTAGTATTTTAATCGCCAGGTAGACATGGCCAAAATTGTTTTCAACCTCGGGCGCTTCCTGTGCTCCCAATCTTTCCAGTACCTTGCGAAAACTATCTGATTCTTCTTCCTGGAAAAAATAGAACAATCCCAGTACGGAAAAGAATAAAAATTCTACAACACTGATCCAGAAAATATACTTTACGTAATTACGCGACTTTCGATTCAACATCTGAAGAATCTCACTGTTGTCATATTTAGGCTGAACAGGTTGTTCCTGCCATGTTTTTTTAAAACTGTCTAAATCAAATTCAGGCATATTTTTCCATCTGTTCTTTAAGGGTTTTCTTTAATCTGTTCATTTTCACGCGGGCATTGACTTCAGTGATACCGAGGTTTTCTGCAATATCCTTGTAAGGCAGATCGTCAAGATACATCATGACAATGGCTCTTTCTATATTAGGAAGAGTCTTGATCACAGTATACAAAAGCGAAATTTGTTGTTGTTTCTCATCATCATCCTCCACAAAATCCTTGTGGTTGATATCAAGTTCATTCGTGGGAAGGCTTTTGCTTTTTTTTCTAAAAAGAGTAATGGCTGTATTGAGCGCTACACGATACATCCATGTAGAAATTTTGGAATTTCCTTTAAAAGAATCATAACTTCTCCAGAGCTGTAATACGATTTCCTGAAAAAGATCCTCTTCATCTTCAAGAGAATTGGTATATAAGCGCGATACTTTAATAATCAAGCCCTGATTATCTTTAATAAGTTGCGCAAATTCTTTTTCCCTGGAATTCATAGATGTATAATCGCACGAAGATAATAATAATGTGGTAATTAGTGAAAATTATAATCGTAAAATCCTAAAAGGATAAAACTGAGCATAAAAATGACTTTCGAACCGAAGATAAAAATGCTGAGATCAGATTGCTCTCAGGTGTGTGTACCTGTTTTACCATGAAATTTACGTATCTTTGCATCCGCGAGAAAATCGGCCTGTTGATTTCCCGTTTACGGGAGGTAGGAAAGTCCGGACACCATAGAGCAGCAAAGCGGATAACATCCGTCACCCGTGAGGGTAGGACAAGTGCAACAGAAAGCAGGTACAGTTCGGCTGTAGTGAAACCAGGTAAACTCTTTGCGGTGCAATGATAAGTATATCGGTTCTTTTCAGTAATGGAAATAGGGGCGGCTCGTCCTGAAAGCCGAGGGGTAATCAGCTCAAGTTTTGCAGTAATGTAAAACGTAGATAAATAACAGGCGCTTCTTCAGAAGTACAAAATCCGGCTTATAGATTTTCTCGTGATTTTGTAGACTGTATTTAATATCAAAAATAAAGCGGAGAATGTTCTCCGCTTATTTTTTTTAGTTTTGATATACGCTTAAAGCTATATAATCTGCATATTCTACCCATTCCACAGTGATATTGGGCATATTTTGGCCAACCTGATTAGTATAAACTGTGGAGGGATATACATTTGGATTTCCCATATTGAAATAATCCCGGATAGCACCCGTCTTATCCACAGTTCTAAATGAAAAGGCACCCCAGGCCAGATAAGGCATAATGGTAGTGAGGTAAGGATCAGTATAATTATAGCTGCCACCGGTCTGAGGAGAAGTACTTACAGACCAGTCATATATTGGTACAATCGAAGTTCCTGAAGTATCCAATGAGTAAATCTTCGTCATCAGTTTGGCAGGTATTGTAAATATTGTAGTTCCTGGAGCGGGATTGGCAGTCACAGCAGGATAGAAATTGGTTGGGTTACAGGCGGTTAATCGTCCTTCAAGCTTAAGGTCAGAATAATTATAAACAACAAAGACTTTACTTTGCGAAAAACAAATGGTTGTCACCAGTAAGAAAATGAACAGGGTTATTTTTTTCATGATAATAATTTAAAATGTGAGAGAATAAAAAAGTGATATTGAAACTCTTAAAGATTAGTTAGCAATCTTTACTGTTTTGTATATCTGTTCTTTCTGTTTGAAACTAATATCAAGTGCCCAGGCGATGATTTTATTTTTATCACCTCCTGTTTTTCTGTTCATTTCCGCTTCCGAAACACCTGTAGAGACAATTAATGCTTTTGAGGACGGAAGGATGATTTCTTTTCTTCTGTCACTTAATTCAACAGAATTTCCTTGTTTTTCTTCAGCTGTAGGTTGGTTTTTGGGATCTCCCAAACTTTTGAAAGCCTTGTCAAAAGCTTCTACTTCGGGAGTTTTCATACTTTCTACACTGGTAAGAATGTTTTGTTCGTTACTGCAGGAGATTAAGCCAATAAGGCTTAATGCAGCTACCGATAGGTATTTTTTCATAGGTAAAAGTTTTTATAATTGAAAGTGAAAATCACTTGTGATAAATATATAAAAAAACAGTGATTAATTTAAATTATTCACTGTTTTTATTTATTAAATTAAAAATATTCTTATTTATTCAATTACGTATAAAAATACTACATTATTTTATTGTTCGCTTTCAAGAGTATTTTTAGCATCAATAAGCCCTTGTTTGTCTTTGTCCGAAAGTTGCGGATATTTTAGGTTCATTTTTTCTAAAGCATCAATGATAATCTGAACAGCGGCAACCCTTGCAAACCATTTATTATCAGCGGGAAGTACATACCACGGAGCATGATCTTTTGAAGTTTCATTAATTGCCGTTTCATACGCTTTCATATACTGATCAAACAATGCCCGTTCAGGTAAATCTCCTGTGGAAAATTTCCAGTTTTTATCAGGCTCCTTAATTCTGTCCAGCAATCTTTTCTTTTGCTCGTCCTTCGATACATTCAGGAAGATCTTGATAACAGTAGTCCCGTTTTGGGCAAGGTGTTTTTCAAAATTACGGATGCTCTCATATCTGTTTTCCCAGAATGTATCATCAAAATCTTTTACTGAAGACCAGGTTTTTTCACTTAAATTATATTCCGGATGTACCTTGCAAACCAATACACTTTCATAATGAGACCGGTTGAAAATTCCGATCATTCCTTTTTGGGGCAATGCCAGATAATGCCTCCATAAAAAATCATGGGAATATTCTTTTGAGCTGGGAGTTTTAAAACTGGTAACGTTACAACCCTGTGGATTAACGCCTCCGAAAACATGTTCAATCATGCTGTCTTTTCCTGCGGCATCCATTGCCTGAAGCACAACCAGCAGAGACTGGCTTCCGTCTGCATACAATCTTTCCTGCAATTCACGAAGTTTTTCTTTCTCCTTGATCAATAGTTCAGTACCTTCCTCTTTAGTCAGTTTTCCTTTGTATGATGTTGATGCTTTCTTGATTGAGAATTTTCCGTGTACCCGAAAATCATTTGTGAAATTGGTGTCCATATGTTTTTTTAAATTTAAATGATTCAGTATTGATTAAAAGATATTGTCGTTGTGCGTGGTTATATCAAAAGAGGCGAGCTTTATCTGCCTGAATAAAGTACAACCTATCAACCGGTTCCAGTCAAAACGTTGGGTAATGTTGTTGAAAAATTTGAATACCTGCTACGTATTATTGCTTCTACACTATCTAATCAAACATAAATATAATAAAAAAACCGCCTCTTCAGAGACGGTTTTTTTATTTTTTTGAGTAAAGCTTACTTTGCAGCAGCTTTCTTAGCAATTTTTGCAGCTTTTTTCTCAGCTTTTGCAGCTTCTTTCTGCTCAGCAGGAGTTAATACTTTTGCTTCAGGAGCATTAGCATCTACGTTACCTTTAATATAGATTACGCTTCTGCTGTTGGCAGGGTCGTTAGAGAAAACTTCAATCATTTTGTTGAATCCTCCGTTAAGCGCAGTATTGTATCCTACTTTGATCTTAGCTGATTTTCCAGGCATGATCGGATCCTGACTAAATTCAGGTGTAGTACATCCGCAAGAAGGTTTTACATTTGAAATAATCAAAGGCTTATCACCAGTGTTGGTTACTGTAAAAAATCTTGTACCGTCAGCACCAGGTTTAATAGTACCGTAGTCGAAAGTAGTTTTATCAAACGTAATAGTTTGTGCAGATGCCAGAGCAAATGTTCCGAATAATGCAATTCCTGCGATTAATTTCTTCATATTCTTGAATGTTAATATGTTTGTTAGATAAATTTTGTGAAACAAAGTTAAAAATTATTTTAATTCATGCTTAAAAATTTTTTTCTTTAGACTATTTTTGCAAATTGTAAGCCAAAGAAATAGAATTTATGCAGATTTCAGAAAAATATAATCCACAGGAAACAGAACAAAAATGGTACAAATACTGGCTGGAAAACAAGTATTTCCATTCAGAACCCAATGATAAACCACCATATACCGTGGTAATTCCTCCACCCAATGTTACGGGGATTTTACACATGGGCCATATGTTGAATAATACCATTCAGGATGTTCTGGTCCGTCGTGCAAGAATGCGCGGCTTCAATGCCTGCTGGGTTCCGGGAACAGATCACGCTTCCATCGCTACTGAAGCTAAAGTTGTTGCTAAGTTGAAGTCTGAAGGGATCAATAAGTCAGACATTACCCGTGAAGAGTTTTTACAACATGCATGGGACTGGACTCATAAATATGGAGGAACTATCCTTGAGCAGCTGAAAAAGCTGGGATGTTCTTGTGATTGGGACAGAACTCGCTTTACCATGGAAGATAACCTTTCAAAACAGGTTGTTATAAGCTTTGTGGATCTTTATAATAAAGGAATGATCTACAGAGGATACAGAATGGTAAACTGGGATCCTGAAGCAAAGACCAATATTTCAGATGAAGAGGTAATATTCAAAGAACAAAACGGAAAATTATATTTCCTGAAATATAAAATAGAAGGTTCGGAAGAATTTCTTTCCGTTGCGACAACACGTCCCGAAACCATCTTCGGAGATACCGCCGTTTGTATCAATCCTAATGATGAAAGATATGCGCACCTGAAAGGTAAAAATGTAATCGTTCCGATTGTAAACAGAGTAGTACCTATTATTGAAGATGAATATGTAGATATTGAATTCGGAACAGGTGCGTTGAAAATTACCCCGGCCCACGATATCAATGACTATGAGATCGGACAAAAACATCAGCTGAAAATGATTGATGCTTTAGACGATGATGGAAATTTAAATGAGCACGGCCTTCACTATGCAGGAAAAAACAGATTTGATGTAAGAAAACAGATTGCCAAAGAATTGGAAGAAAAAGATCTTTTATTAAAAGCAGAAGATTACGTCAATAAAGTAGGTACATCAGAAAGAACCGGAGCTGTTATCGAACCTAAGGTTTCGGTTCAGTGGTTCCTTAAAATGTCTGACCTCGCTAAACCGGCGTTGGATGTTGTAATGGATGACGAGGTAAAATTCTATCCTGAGAAATTCAAAAATACCTACAAACACTGGATGGAAAACATCCGCGACTGGAATATTTCCCGTCAGCTATGGTGGGGACAACAGATTCCTGCATTCTACTACGGAACGGGAGATGATGATTTTGTAGTGGCAGAAACCGCAGAAGAAGCTTTGCTATTGGCAAAACAAAAAACCGGAAACCAGGAACTGACTCCAGAAGATTTAAGACAGGACCAGGATACATTGGATACATGGTTCTCAGCATGGTTGTGGCCAATGTCTGTATTTGAAGGGTTGTTAGATCCTGAAAACAAAGATATTCAGTATTATTATCCGACCTCTGATCTTGTAACGGCACCGGATATTATTTTCTTCTGGGTAGCGAGAATGATCATGTCCGGATTAGAATATAAAAAAGAAGTTCCTTTTAAAAATGTTTACTTTACAGGGATTGTAAGAGATAAGCAGAGAAGAAAGATGTCAAAATCTTTAGGGAATTCTCCGGATCCTATCGAATTGATGGAAAAATACGGGGCTGATGGAGTACGTGTGGGTATTTTGTTAAGCTCTGCTGCCGGAAACGACCTTCTTTTTGATGAAGATCTTATGCTTCAGGGAAGAAATTTCATGACCAAGATCTGGAGTGCTTTCCGTTTGATCAATATGTGGAATCATGAGGACAAACCGGCTGTTGCTACAGATAATCAGGCTATAGAATGGTTTGAGAATAAATTGAATAAAACGATTGTTGAAATCAATGATCAGTTTGAGAAATTTAGAATCTCTGATGCCTTACACCTGATTTATAAATTAATTTGGGACGATTTTTGCGGATGGTATCTTGAAGCTATCAAACCGAATTATGGAGAAGGAATTTCTAAAGAAGTTTATGACAGAACCATTGGTTTCTTTGAAGAACTGATGAAGTTACTTCACCCGTTCATGCCTTTCCAGTCAGAAGAAATCTGGCAACTGATTTCAGAAAGAAAGTTGGATGAGGCTTTGGTCATTGCTCAGCAAAAAGAGGCGGGCAGCTTTAATGAAGATGTCATTAAAAACTTTGAGATTTCAAAAGAATTGATTTCCGGAGTAAGAAACTATCGTCAGACAAAAGGGATTTCGCCAAGAGAGGCTGTTGAAGTTTATACTAATGCTGCAGAATTTACTAATGAAGCAGTAGTGAGAAAATTGGCCAATGTTGCGGAAATCCACTTCGGACAGAAAACGGATAAGCCAAGCTTTACATTCCTGGTAGGAGCTACGGAAGTGTCAATTCCTTTGAGTGAAAACCTGGATTTAGGAGAAGAAAAAACGAAAACTGAAGAAGAATTAAAATATCTGAAAGGATTTTTAATTTCAGTTGACAAAAAACTTTCCAACGAAAAATTTGTTGCCAATGCAAAACCTGAAGTTGTTGAGGTTGAGCGTAAGAAACAAAAAGATGCTCTTGATAAAATTGCAATTTTGGAAGAGAAACTGAAAAGTTTGTAAATAACCCCAATAACTAAAGAAGTTGTTGGAATGTCGGGCTGCGGCAGAGTCAAAGCCTGTTTTTGAAATAAAAATGAAACAAAATTTCGTATATATTTTAAGATGTTCCAACAACTCCTATTATACAGGAGTTGCCCATGATATTGAAGCCATTTTGTACAATATCAATCAGGTAAATTTCCTGAAAATGATACCTATAAAAGAAGACCGGTTCAACTAGTCTTCTTTTATTGCATTTAATGACATCATTCAAACTCTTGGGTTTGAAAATCAGGTGAAAGGTCAGAACAGAAGGGAAAAGGGGCGATACAAATAATTGGGATCAATTCAAAGAATTGTCAGTAAGCTATTCTGACCGTGATGAATACCTTCTGCGTTGTTTAACCTTTCACGGAGAATAAGTAATATAATACAATGAAACATATAGAAAACATAAAAAAACTATTTTCAAAAGACTTTGTAGAAAGTCCTTTATTGGAAAGTTTTGAAATCGGGAAAATCTATCTTTCCAGTGGGAAACTGGTTGCATGTGATCCTCTGATCACCAATGATATGATTCCGTTTTCTACCGAATTCCCGAAAGGGGATTTTTCTGTGACGCTACACAAAGAAAGGGAAAGCAATTGTGTGGCCTATGCCGAAATTATCTTTAGCCATTCTGAAATTAAAGAATGGAAACTGGCAACCACCAACGGGCAGAATATAAAAGAACTGGCTGATGGAGAGGTCTTTGGTTATCCCGTTGAAAGTGGAATGGGCTGCTTTATGGATGTAGAAACACAGCAGAGTCTTAATGACCTTGAGCAGAGGTTATACGAAAATAAAGGCGGAGATTTTATGGGAATTTATGAAGAATTTTTCCATGGACATTTCTTTGATGAAAACGGAGCGATTGACCAGTACGCATTTTTAAAACCTTCAGAAACACATCCCGGAACTATACTTGCTTTTGAGACAGGATACGGTGAAGGATTCTATGCCAGCTACATTGGTTATGATAAAGATCAATCACCCGTGAAGATAATAACTGAATTTATTGAAATTAGTTAAGTAAAATTATTTATTTTTATACAGAATTTTCATTCATTATAAATTGTAAAACTAATGTCAAAAACACAATGAATTTCTCATCAGAACAACCCAAAATTATTGTTGTAGGCAGTTCTTCGATAGATCTTGTCCTGGAAACAGAAAAGCTTCCCTTACCGAATGAAACCGTTTTAGCTGTAAATTCAGATAGCTATTTCGGAGGAAAAGGAGCAAATCAGGCAGTAGGTACATCAAGGCTCGGAGCGAGTGTTTATTTCATAGGCTGTGTAGGAATGGATCCTCTGGGGCAACAGATCATGAGAAACCTTGTGAGCGAGAATGTCAATGTGGGTTTTGTTCATGAAACGGATAAAGAAGCGACAGGAACGGCATATGTGACAACCAGCAACGGAAATGCCGCGATTGTGGTGGTGCCTGCAGCCAATAAATATCTTAATAAATCTCATATTGACGAAGCGGATAAGTATTTTTACAGTGCTGATCTTGTTCTCGTGCAGCTTGAAGTATCGATGGAGGTAGTGGAATACACCGTTAAAAAAGCCAAAAGACATGGTAAAAAAGTAGGTTTGTATGCTTCTCCTGCGATGAGGGTCAGTGATGATGTTTTAGCCAATGTTGATTTTATTGTAGCAAAAAGCAGCGAACTGTATATCATCTTTGGGCAAGAGAAAAGAGAAGAAGTTCTTACCAAATACTTCAACAAGGTGTTTGTAAGGGATGATACCAATTCAACGATCTATTTTGACGGTACAGAGATGAAGTATTACAGAAATGATAAAGATGAAACCGTTTATAAAATGGGAATGGGAGACGCATTTACTTCAGGATTTGCAATAGCACTCTGCCATGGGAATACCATTGAAGATTGTGTGAAATTCGGAAATGAAGTTTCGTCAAGGGTTTCCAGAGGAAAAGGATCTCAGACAGGGCTGCCCAGAATCTCAGATTTCCTTTCTTAAAGCTATTTACGGCATATCAAAAGTTTAAAACTTAACATAAAAATATACCTAAAATGTTCACTTTTATAGTGGACATTTTCTTTTAAGATATGGAAAAACTAATACTTACCACAGAAGATCATGCATTATTAGCCGTTCATCTTTTCCGGCCAGAAAAAAGTAACGGTAAATTCCTGCTGATTAACTCTGCAACAGGAGTAAAGCAACAGGTGTATTTTTCTTTCGCCAGCTATTTTTCTCAACAGGGCTTTACTGTGATTACTTATGACTACCGGGGAATCGGACTCTCGAAGCCGAAGGATATGAGGGGGTTCCACGGGTCTATGAGGATTTGGGGATCCAGAGATTATAAAGCCGTAACTCAATATATCAGAACAGAATTTCCCGATTATAAAAAATATTGCCTTGGCCATTCTGTAGGAGCATTGATTTTAGGAATGAACAAGGATTCCGAAATGTTCGATGAATTTATTTTTGTAGGTACACAGAATGCTTTCGTAGGAAACCTGAAATTGAGAACCAAAATTGAAGCTTATCTGGGCTTTGGAATCGTTCAGCCGTTAACTACTTCATTGTTAGGATATTTCCCGGCAAATTGGTTTGGACTTGGAGAAAGTCTTCCAAAAAATTGTGCATATGACTGGAGAACCTTAATTTTAAACAAGAAATCAACCAACAGGCTGTTGGAAAAAATTGATGATTATTCTAAAAATTTGACACAAAAAGTATTTGTAATTCGTGCCGAAGATGATGTATGGCTTACAGAAAAGGGAGTGCTCAGCTTACTGAACAATACCTATCCTAATCTGAAACCTACCTACAGACTTATAAAAACCTCGGAATCTGTGAAAAAAGAGATCGGCCACGTTAATTTTTTTAGAAGTTATAACCACAAACTTTGGGATATTATTTTAAATGAACTGATAGATAAATGAAAAGTACGATTAACAACACGGTAGAATTTGTAAAAGAAAAACTGGAAGGCGCAGAAGCAGGACATGACTGGTTTCATATTGAAAGAGTGTGGAAGCTGGCCCGAAAAATTGCCGAAACAGAAAATTGCGACAAAGATGTGGTAGAATTATCTGCACTTCTTCACGATATTGCCGATCCTAAATTTCACAATGGTGACGAAACTATAGCCCCAAAAATATCCCGCGAGTTTCTTGAAAAGCAGAATGTAACCAATGAAACCATCGAAAAGGTTTTGTTTGTCATTGAAAATATTTCATTTAAAAACAGAGATCAGGCTCCGGTAAATCCGCCTATTGAACTTCAGATTGTACAGGATGCAGACCGAATTGATGCCATTGGAGCTATCGGAATTGCCAGAACGTTTAATTTTGGAGGGTTTAAAAACAATCCGATGTATGACCCTGCAGCGAAGCCTGACCTGAATATGTCCAAGGAACAATATAAAAAGTCTAATGGTACTACGATCAACCATTTCTACGAAAAATTATTGCTTCTGAAAAATCTTATGAATACAGAGCATGGAAAAAAAATGGCGGAAGAAAGGCATGACTATATGCTGAATTTCCTCGATCAGTTTTATAAAGAGTGGAATGTAGATTAATCTTCCCACTCAATTCTGAAATCAGTATCTTTGCCGTATGGAATTTTTCATCGTTGTTATCTTTTGGACTTGTGTGCTTTCCCTGATTTTATATAAGGTTAAATCGGGAAGGATAGCAAAATGGGCAAAATTGTTTCGGATCCTGACGCTTGTTTTTTCAATCTCGTTTTTTGCGTATTGGTTTATCAAAAAAAGTGCTGTTGCATTTGTGGATAATTCTGTAGGACTTCAGGTGGTGAACAAACTTCCTCAGGCCCTTGATTTTTATCTCATCAATGTAGATAAGGTGGATAAAAGTACTACACTTATTCCTAAACATATTGGTAAAATACGCCCGGAATATTATAGAGTAGAATATCTGAAAATGGATAAGTCTGATGAGTACTGGATCGTCGGCTATCTCGGCAAAAAGAACCTCGTCTACTTTTCGCAGCATGCAGTTCCCAACAAGAATATTGATCAGATTGTAGAAGTACAGAATTATATCAACCAGAGTATGAAACTTTCTGACGCTGCCAAAAAACAAGTCGATGCATATAATTATGAGAATACAAAACTGGGAATCTGGATTACCCTCGATTTTCTGCTTTTATTTCTTAATCTGGTATTGCTTCTGAGAAAAAACAAATAGTGATATAAGATAAAAAATCAATGGGTAAGAGATGATATCTTACCCATTGGCTGTATTGCGTTAATGATAATTCAGGATCAGCATCATCTGTTCTTTGCAGTCTTCCGGACAGCCTTATCATGCCTAATGTATGTTTTTTTGATGTGAAAAGGATTTTTTACTGTAAAATCAACAGTTTAAAATCGGTTTGATTATCTTTTTTAGATAATTTTCTATTTTGTATTAAAAAAGTGTACCGGTGTTTTCCGTAGCCATTTGTGGAATATGCAAATCTGTTTTCCATTCCTCGTTCAATTTTTTGATAAAGTAAGCTGATAACAGCGGTGACGCTTTTTCGATATTCTGGTGTACAAAGAAATAAAGATTCTGAAGCCCTTGCTTTTTCCATTGGGTGAGGTGTTTCAGCCAATCATCCAGCCTTTCATAGTCACTCTCTGCATTAGCTCCTACATACCTGATAAACGCATTGGGAGTCGTAAGGCGCATATGCAGCATATCTCTTCTTCCCGCTGTATCTACAATGATGTTGGTAATATGATGGGCTTCGAAAAGTTCACATGTTGTATTGAGAATTTCTTCGTCAGTAAACCATTCGGTATTTCTGAGTTCTATAGCTAGCGGAACTTCCTTAGGCCATTCTTTTACAAATTTTTCCAGCCTGTCATAATCTTTGGGTTTAAAGTTATCATGAAGCTGAAGAAAAGCCATTCCCAGTTTTTCATCGAAATTCATGACAGCCGATGCAAAATGGGTAACCGGATCTGTCACGTCAATTAACCTTCTGAAATGAGAAACCGTATTGGTGATTTTGGGGAAAAATTTGAAATTCTCCGGAGTTTTTTCCTTCCATGTTTTGACCTGATCCGGGGTTGGCATTCCGTAGAAAGTAGCATTCAGTTCAATAGAGTTGAATTGAGTTGCATAATAGGTCAGTTCATCTTTGGTTCCTTTAGGATAAAAACCTTTAAGATCCGTTTTATTCCACTTGGCACATCCGATAGAGATATTTTCAAGACCTTTTTTATTAAGGTTTAAAATTTCTTTGGTTTTAGAATGATCTTTGGGTAGGGTAAAATCTATTTTTGACGGGTCTTCTACTTGTCCGAATTTCATATCTGTAATTTTGTAGTGTTAAACAATAAACACAAATATAAACCAAAAAAATCATAGAAAGTTCTATGATTTTTATCGAAAACAATTGTATTAAGTCTTTTTATTTTGTGATGATTTTTTCTGTAACCTGATTTTTATTTGTTATAACCCTGTATAGGAGAATCTGCGTTCACAAAAAGAATATCTTTTACAGCGTTGGGAAAAAAACGGATTTTCTTTCCTGTGATTCCCGGTGTGAGGGCCCGTGTGCTTTCCCTACAGTTGGTCGTAAATGTGATATCAGGATACATCATCTGAACCTCATCTATCTGTCATCCACACAAACCGATAAGCCGGAGTTATTATTGTTAAAATCAACTAAATCTTCCGTTGAGCCGTTTCTTAAGTTCACGCATGTGAAATTCGCCATATTCCATAACGAAACTCCCTGCAATTGTGATGAACCGGAAAAGTTGAGGTGAGTAATCTGGGGACAATTATTAAAAAGACATTTCTTACATTACCGCTAGGAGAGGTATTCAGCTGGTTGATCAGCGGTAAAGATGCCAATGGTAATAAATATGTGGGAAAAAATGTCGAAAACTCCTCTGGTATTGATATTAAGTTTTTTTTAAGGAAATGTTAAACATCCTGTTACATAATATTAATTTTATGTTACCACACTTCATATTTAGTACATCTACTTTTACGGCAGGTTTTAGTAATAAAAAATATGAAGAAAAAATTGATCTGTGCTTTTGCCTTATTATCGTTTGGGTTTGCATTTTCACAGGAAACCAGTTCTAAAATTTTTGGAAGATTAAAGGGGATTTCGTCTGAAGTCACTGTAAAGGTAGTACACGTGCCTACCAATAGTACTTTTGAGACGAAAAGTAACAGTAAAGGACAGTTTAGTCTGGATAACCTTCAGCCGGGTGGTCCTTACAAGATCGAGGTCCTGGATGGTTCAAAGGTGATCTATGAAAATACCAATTTACAGCTGTCTTTAGGAAATAACGATCTACCTTTGGTAGATTTGGGGAGTAAGGAAAAGACAATCGATGAAGTGAAAATAACATCTAAAAAGACTGCGGTAAAGAATGGTGTGGGAATCACTCAGGCTCAGATATCAGGGCTTCCTAATATCAACAGGGGGATTCAGGATGTTACCAAATTGGTGCCTCAGAGCGCCAATAACTCTTTTAACGGAACAAATTTCCGTTATAATAATGTTACGATTGATGGTTCTATAAATAATGATGCCATTGGGTTCAGTCCTTCGTTAGGAGGGCAGACGGGAACCTCCGGGATGCCTGGTAGCAGTACGCGCTCCAACTCGATAAGTCTGGATGCTATTCAGGATGTACAGGTTTATATTGCTCCTTATGACGTAAAGCTGGGAAATTTTCTCGGAGGAAGTATCAACGCGGTGACCAGAAGCGGAAGTAATGATATTACGGGATCTATGTATGTGTACGGAAGGAATGCTGTGATTACCGGGAATAACAGGGTAGGAGATCATTCAAAAATGCCCAAGGATTTCTCAGATTTTATCTATGGTGGAAGAGTTGGCTTGCCGGTGGTGAGAGACAAGGTGTTTTTATTTACCAATCTCGAATATACAAAGAGAACAGATCCTGTTTTTTATAACGCCAGTGATCCCAATGCATTGGTAAACCAGACCGTAGCACAACAGATTTCAGATTTTGTACAAAACAAATATGGCTTTAACGTTGGTAGTTTTAATCAGTACAATAATTTCTCTGAAAGCGCCAAGCTTTTCAACAAGTTAGATTGGAAAATTAATGATAAACATACCTTATCCATTAAAAATAATACAGTATTTTCCCAGGCTTCCAACCTGGAAAGGGATGGCGCCAATTTCAGATTTGCCAGTATGGATTTCGTCCAGAAAAATACTGCGTCTACTACCACACTTGAGTTGAAAAGCCGTTTCAATGATAAATGGAGCAATAGTTTTGTGGCAGGGTATTCTTCTATTCATGATTACAGAGATCCTACCTCAGGAAATGCGATGTTTCCGCAGGTCGAAATCAGTTATAACGGCGGAACTATTCTGTTGGGTAATGACAGGGAAGCAACTGTTTTCAACATGAAACAGAAAACATTCGAAATTACCGACAACCTTACTTATAAAACAGGAAACCATACTTTCTTATTGGGAACTCATAATGAACTGTATAATATCAATTACGGTTTTGTCAATGCTTTAAACGGAAGAATATCTTATAAAAGTTTGAATGATTTTTATAACGGTACTCCTTCCAGAATAAGAGGAACCTATCCTTTTAACGGAGACAGCAGACAGACTCTTTTTGATAATCCTTATGCCCAGTATAAAGTCAATCTCCTTTCATTATACCTGCAGGATGAGATCAATTGGGGAAGGGTAAGACTTTCTCCGGGAATCAGGGTAGATTATACCGATTTGCCTAATAAACCGCAGCTGAGCCCGTTGGTAAACAATTCTCCACAAGATCCTAATTTTGGGAACACTTATACCTATACGCCCTTAAGCCAGTTAACCAATACGTATCTTAATAAACCGACTATCTCTCCAAGACTAGGGTTTACCATTGATGTTACCGAAGACAGATCAATGGTTCTGAGAGGTGGCTCGGGTATTTTTGTAGGAAGAATTCCATTTGCATGGCTTGGATATGCGTATTACAATGACGGGGTAGGTTTTGGAAGCTACGATTATAATGCACCCACAGCTGCTCAGATTGCTGCCAACGGAGACCCGCTGATAGGTTCCAATTTTGCGAACTGGCAGAATTCTTCCAAGGTACAGGTAGACCTTATTGATAATAATTTTAAAATGCCGAGAGTATGGAGAAGTTCCCTTGCATTTGATTATAACTTACAAGGATATAAATTTACTTTGGAAGGAATTTATACAAAAGTACTGTACGACTTAAAATTCCAGCAGGTTAATAAAACGGATAATGTGACCTATTACAGCTATGATGTGAATCATGAGATGCCGATCTATACCACCAATATCAACAGTAAGTTTTCTAATGCTTACCTCCTGTCCAATACAAAAGAAGGATACCGCTATAACCTGACAGCGCAGTTGTCAAAATCATATAACTTCGGATTCAATTTCTTTGTTGCGTATACCTATGGGGATGCTAAAGATATTACCAACGGGATCAGAAACTCTATGGAAAGCAACTGGCAAATGAACCAGTCATTAACTCCTAATGATCCTAAGCTGACAACTTCCAACTTTGCCATCAAAAACAGGGTAGTGGCAAATCTGGGATATGCCTTTAATATTTCTAAATCGAACAGGTTGTACACCAATGTATATTTCAATGCACAATCAGGAAATCCTTTCACGTGGGGATTTGTCAACAGTACCATTGCTAATACGGGACAAGCGGCAGGTCTGTCTTATATTTTTAAAGATGCCGCTGAAGCAGCCAAATACATCGTTCCCATCAAAGACGGAACAGGAAATGTTTTGGTAAGTGCCCAGCAACAGATTGCTGATTATGAAAATTTTGTCAACAATAATGATTATTTAAAATCCAGAAGAGGAAAATTTACCGAGAGAAACGGAGATGTTACCCCTTGGAATATTCAGGCTGATATCAGAATAATGGACGAAATCAAATTGAGTGAAAAATCTAAAAATACACTACAGATTTCGTTAAGTATTATCAACTTTACCAACCTGCTGAATAAAGACTGGGGAAAAGTGTATTTTGTACCTAATACATTCAACTCTACGGCAAGTGTAGGATTGACTAAAGTAGGAAACGTAGCTGCAGGTCAACCATCAGCGGGTGATCCTACCTATAACTTTAAAACACCGGGATTGCCATATACTATCGATCAGTTTGCCTCCAGATTCCAGGCGCAGCTGGGGATAAGATATAATTTTTAATACTTTATTTACTTTACTTCGATATAATTCTTTTTCAAGGTCCGGATTTTCTTTCCGGGCCTTTTCTATGGCAATAATTTTTTATCCTGGTAACTGTAAAAGTAGTACAATTTTCTTAGGGATAAAGCCGGCCGGTTAAGAAAATAAAAAAGCACACCTTTCGGTATGCCTTTAATAATATAGCGTGTTTATTACTTGAGTCTAAGCCTCACAGCTTGAACATGACACAAAGTTCACCATCATTTCTTTTGAAACAGAAGAACTTCTTTGGTAATACAATGTTTTTACTCCTTTTTTCCAGGCTTCAATATACAGGTAATTCACATCTTTTACAGGCATTGTAGAAGGAATCTGAAGATTCAGTGATTGTGCCTGGTCTATATATTGTTGTCTCTGTGCAGCCTGAGAAATGATCTCCATCGGAGAAATCTCCTTGAATGTTTTGAATACTGCCTTTTCTTCAGGAGTCAGTTCATTCAGGTGCTGTACGGAACCGTGGTTCAACATGATGGTTCTCCATGTTTCTTCGTTGTCCAATCCTTTTTCTTCCAATAATTTTGCAAGGTATTTGTTTTTACGCATAAAGTTTCCTTTAGCAAGACCTGCTTTATAGTAGTTGGAAGAGAAAGGCTCAATTCCCGGAGAGGTTTGTCCTAAGATGGCAGAACTTGAAGTGGTAGGAGCAATAGCCATGGTCGTGGTATTTCTCAGTCCGTATCCTTTCAATACCTCAGGTTCTCCGTATATGTTGGCAAGCTCTCTTGAAGCCTGTTCAGCTTGTTCTTTGATATGTCTGAATGCTCTTGCATTGAATTGGGTTGCTTCAAAACTTTCAAAAGGGATCATATTTTTCTGTAAATAAGAATGGTATCCTAAAACTCCTAATCCAAGAGCTCTGTGACGCATAGCGAAGTTTCTTGCTCCCTGAAGGTAATAGTTTCCTTCTGTCTTATCAATAAATTCTGATAAAACAGCGTCAAGGAAATACACAGCTAATTTTACAGCATCTGTATCTTTCCACTCATCATACAACTCAAGGTTCATTGACGAAAGGCAACAGATGAAAGATTCTTCCATAGTGGATGGAAGCATAATTTCTGAACAAAGGTTACTTGCATTCACCGTCATTCCTAAATCTTTATAAACCTGTGGCTTATTTCTGTTAACGTTATCTGTAAAGAAAATATATGGAAGACCTTTTTGCTGGCGGCTTTCTAAAACTCTTGCCCAAACTTTACGTTTTTCCATATCACCGTCGATCATGTCCTGCATCCAGTAATCCGGAACACATACCCCTGTAAACAGGTTCTGAATAGGGCTTCCGATATCTTTGATGGATAAAAATTCTTCAATATCTCCGTGGTCAATATCTAAATAAGCAGCAAAAGCACCTCTTCTTACGCCTCCCTGAGATACAACATCCATTGCGGTATCAAAAAGTTTCATAAACGATACGGCTCCCGAAGATTTTCCATTGTCAGTAACTGCAGTACCTCTGTTTCTTAATTCTCCGAAATATCCTGAAGTTCCTCCACCAATTTTTGTCTGCATAATTACTTCACCCATTTTGTGAGTAATACCTTCAATACTGTCAGGAATGTGGGTGTTAAAACATGAGATAGGAAGACCTCTTTGCGTTCCCATATTAGCCCATACGGGAGATGAGAAACTGATCCATCCCTTAGTGATCATTTCTTTAAAAGCCGGTTGAAGCTCAGGTTTATACAGTCTTTTTGCAGCTGCAGTGGTAATTCTGTCGATAGCCCCGTCTACCGTTTCCCCTTTCAACAGATACCCTCTGTTCAGCATTTGCTCAGACTCCTCGTTGAGCCACCATATATTTGAATTTTGCTCTTCCATAGATGTTATATTTTCGAATTCCGGAATGGGATCATCACTCCGGAATTTTGTTTTTTTATATTATTGATTGTAAAATTTCTACTTTGTGGGAACCATTGAGCCCACTTTCATCTCTTAATCTTTGAAACTCCTTAAAAGATGGTTTATTCAAAACTTCATGCTGAACTTCTTCATTGATGTAGTTTGAATAGTGCAAAAATGTAACGCCGTCTTCTTTTGTATACACTTTATATTCAAAGGTTGATTGATCCAGGTTTTTAAAATCATCCAGGAACTTTTGAATATTAGCTTTATTAGCTGGAACAAATTCAGGTTTTACCGTATAGGTTACGATTACATTAATCATTTTTGTGTTTATTTTTATTTAAACATGTCATTTTGAGAAATGAAGAATGCTGTATGATTCCTTTATTTGTTCAGAACGACAAAACGCTAATACTATATGTTTCGACGCTCGCTTCGCTCGCGCCTTTTCTCTTAGAATAAATCGTTTGCAGTGATACTCTTATCGTGTTTCGTATAATCTACAGGTCTTTTGGCAAAGAAATCATCCAATGAATTTGCGAATACTTCTTCCTCGAACCATACCATTGGTCTGTATTGCTCAGGAGTGATGTTGTATCTTGTTTTCATATTGATTTTCTTTAAACTGTCGTCTACACGGTACTTCATGAAGTTCAACAGGTCTTCTTTAGACACATTGTCGATTTCACCCAATTCAAAGATCCAGCTAAGGATGTCACCTTCTCTTGCGATAGATTCATCTACCAGCGTGTAGATATCTTCAATATCGCTGTCTGTTAAAAGATCAGGTTGTTCTTCACGGATTTTATTGATCAGGTAGATTCCTGCATTGGCGTGAATCTGCTCATCTACAGAAGTCCATGCGATGATATTGGAAACATTTTTCATGAATCCTTTAAATCTTGTGAAAGAAAGAATGATGGCAAATTGAGAGAAAAGAGAAACGTTTTCTACCAGGATACTGAAAAGTAACAGTGCAGAAACATATTCTTTGGGAGTTGCTGAATTGGCATGTTTTAAGGCATTTCCAAGAAACTCGATTCTGCCTTTTACGGCAGGAATTTCAATGACGTTAAGGAACTCGTCATTATATCCCAATACCTCTAATAAACGGGAATATGCTTCAGAATGACGGAACTCGCATTCTGCAAAAGTAGATCCTAATCCATTAAATTCCGGTTTTGGAAGGTGGTTATATAAATTTCCCCAGAATGTCTTTACAGACACCTCGATCTGTGCAATGGCCAACAGCGCATTTTTCACAGCGTTCTTCTCATGCGGTTCCAACTGCGAATGAAAATCTTGTACATCTGCAGTAAAGTCCACTTCCGAATGTACCCAGAATGATTTGTTGATTGCTTCTACAAATTGCAGCACCTCCGGGTATTCAAATGGCTTATAACTTACTCTCTTATCAAAAATTCCCATATTAAAATATCTTTATAATTAAATAATTCAGATCTCTGTGGATAACGTTCGTAAAATGTGTAACCTTTTGTTTTTGTGATGGTTGTGAATATTGGTTATTCACATTTTAAGTTTGTGTTTCTGATCAGAATCTAAATACAAAGTTCGAAAAAAAGAACTGATTTTGAAAGAGGTAAATACTAATCAGTTGACTTTTAGCCGTAAAAGTTTTCCACATTTACATGAAACAGCCACGAATAATAGCCTGAAGAGGGATAGAGTGGAGAAATAGATAGAAAACTAAAGTTACAGTTAAACAAAATTCAATAAATAGCTTGTAATAAAGGATTAATGTATTAAACAAAAAAATATTTGAATAAATTTTTATTCTTGTAACAATTTGAAAATATCATCTACTTATTGGGTATAAAACATAGATCACTTAATGTTAGTAATTCAGGATTTACATAAATCATACGATACGGGAAAAAGTAAACTTCACGTCCTTAAAGGGATTAATCTGAACATTTCAGAAGGCGAGTTTGTTTCTATTATGGGAAGTTCCGGTTCGGGAAAATCTACACTTCTTAATATTATTGGGATTCTGGATGAAAAAGATTCAGGAACTTATGAATTGGACGGAGTTCCCATTGAGCATTTGTCTGAAGTAAAAGCAGCAGAATACAGAAGCCGGTTCCTGGGATTTATTTTTCAATCCTTTAATCTGATCAATTATAAAACCGCTCTGGAAAATGTAGCACTTCCTTTATACTACCAGAACGTACCCAGAAAAGAACGTAATCAGAAGGCGATGGAATATCTGGAAAAAGTAGGCCTTGCACAATGGGCGAACCACCTTCCGAGTGAACTGTCAGGGGGACAAAAGCAAAGAGTTGCTATTGCCAGAGCCTTGATTACCAATCCAAAAGTCGTATTGGCAGATGAGCCTACGGGAGCATTGGATTCCAAAACGACTCACGATATCATGAAGCTTCTTCAGGATATTAACAATGAAGGAAAAACAATTATCGTTGTGACTCACGAACCTGATGTGGCAGCGCAGACCAAAAGGAATGTAGTGCTGAAAGACGGGATCATCGAAAGTGATGAGTTTATTAAGCAGATTGTTTTATAAAGGAATTTGAGAATTTGAAAATAGAATAATTTGAAAATTTAATGATACAGTTTTTTAGTCTTTAAATTTTTCAATCTTTTAATATCAACTAAAATGTTTGACCTAGATCGTTGGCAGGAAATATTCAGTTCTATTCGGAGTAATGTACTTCGAACGGTACTTTCCGGGTTTACGGTGGCTTTGGGGTTGTTTATTTTTATTGTGCTTTTCGGAATAGGAAAAGGACTTCAAAATGCTTTCTCCGAAGGTTTCGCCGGTGATGCCAAAAACCTTATTATTATTTCTACAGGAAAAGCGACCTTAGCCTATAAAGGTCTGCAGTCTGATCGTAATGTTACCATGAATAATGCAGACTATGATTTTTTAGTGAATGCCGATAAGAAAAAAGCAGGTCCCTCCAGCCCCAGATACAGCGCCAATTTAATGGTGAAATACGGAAAGGAGAGTGGCCTTTATCAGATCAATGGTGCTGAACCGGGTGAGCAGGTTATTGAAAACAGAAAAGTTATTGACGGCCGCTACCTGACCTCCATGGATTTGACAAGAAAATTGAATGTTGCGGTCATTGGAAGAATGGTGCAGCGGGATTTGATTAAAAACGGAAGCCCGATTGGAAAAGAGCTGGATATTAACGGAACAATGTACAAGGTGATCGGAGTTTTTTCAGATGACGGTGGAGACAGGGACGAAAGACATATTACAGTGCCGATTACCACTTTACAACAGATGAAAAAAGGCTCTGATACGGTAAATATAGCCTATATCACATATAATGATAAATTGACTCCCGATCAGGCCATCAAATACGGTGATGAGCTGCAGGATAAATTAAAATCTAGAAAAAATGTTTCCCCTGATGATGAAAACGGAGTTCGTGTATGGAATAATGCCAAAAATATGAATGATACCTTTACGTTTATGGCTGTTCTTACCGCGATTGTAGGATTTATCGGTCTCGGGACATTATTGGCCGGAATTATCGGGATCAGTAATATCATGGTGTATATCGTAAAGGAGAGAACCAAAGAAATTGGTGTGAGAAAGGCGATCGGAGCCAAACCGAGAGGAATCGTTGCTTTGATTGTCCAGGAGAGTGTTGTCATTACAGTTATTTCAGGATTTGTAGGAGTCGGTGTGGGGATTTTAACATTGAATTTACTTGGAGATAGCCTTGAAGAATTTTTTATTAAAAATCCTGGTGTAGGATGGGGAACTGTGTTTATGGCATTTATTGCATTGATTTTCTCAGGACTCATCGCAGGATTTGTTCCTGCCTACAGAGCTTCAAGAATTAAACCGATTGAGGCATTGAGAACGGAATAATGAATAGACAAACAGAATGTATAATCTATAATTCAGAAAGGTGAATATCATATTTAAAAAAGATACTTGGCAGGAGATTTATTATTCATTGAGGAATAATAAACTCCGTACATTTCTTACCATGATCGGTGTGGGATGGGGAATGTTTTTGTATGTAAGCCTTCTCGGAGCGGCAAAAGGAATGGAAAACGGTTTCGATAAACTGTTTTCAGGATTTGCTACCAACTCAATCTTCCTTTGGGCACAGAAAACCTCCATTCCGTACGAAGGATTTCCCAAGGGCAGGGAAGTGCATTTGCAGCTTTCTGACATGGATATGCTGAAAAGAAAGGTCACCGCTATAGATTACATATCACCACAAAATGCAAGAGGAAGTTTTACAGGAACTCCCGGTGAAGCGATGTCAAGAAACGGTAAAAACGGAACGTATTCCCTGACCGGAGATTATGCCGTAGGAAATAAAATATCAGAAAAGAAACTCATTTTCGGGCGCTACATCAATGATGCTGATGTTTCAGGAAATAAAAATGTAGTTGTCATCGGAGAAGAAATTTATAAAAACTTTTTTGACTCCAAGAAGAAAGAAAACCCTATCGGTAAATCTGTCAATATCAAAGGCATTTTCTTTAATGTAATCGGAGTTTTCAGAGTGAAAAAAGGAGGTGGTTTTGAAAATGATCAGACTGCATTTATTCCATTGTCTACCTATACGAAAATGTATAATGCCGGAGAGCAGATTGATTTATTTTCGATCGTGAGCAAGCCTAATGCAAATGTGAATTCCGTAGAACAGGATGTAAAGCAGGTATTAAAATCTAAAAATAAAATTTCCCCTGAAGATACCAATGCTTTCGGGAGTTTCAACTTAGGAAAAGAATTTAAAAAACTGACAGGTTTCCTTACCGGAATGCAGCTGTTGACCATTATCGTGGGAACACTGACGATTCTCGCAGGCGTAATCGCAATTTCCAATATCCTTCTTATTACAGTGAAAGAAAGAACAAAAGAAATAGGAATCAGGCGTGCACTGGGAGCCAAACCTTCGGAAGTAAGAAACCAGATCTTGCTGGAAAGTGTCGTAATCACACTTTCTTCGGGATTGTTGGGCTTTATGTTCGGGATTTTTGTATTGATGATTTTAAATGCATTGACGCAGGGCCAGGACGCATTTCCATTCTATAATCCGACCGTGAATTATGGGAACGTATTTGCAGCCATGGGTGTGATGGTTGTTTTAGGATTAATAATCGGAATGATCCCTGCACAGAGAGCCGTAAAGATCAGACCTATTGAAGCCTTAAGAACAGAGTAACTCATTTGAAAATAAAATTGATCACATCATTCGATAAAAAATTGTTTTTAGCTTTTAAACTTTATATAAAAAAATAAACTATACAACTATACATATGAAAAAGAAATTCACTTGGAAAAAAGCCATTTATATAGTGTTGGGGCTTTTATTTGCAGTGGCATTGTTCTCAGGGATTGGCTATCTTATTAAATCGAACTCTCAGGAGGGAGAAGCTTTCCTGACCCGTAAACCTACGATTCAGAATATGGATGATAAGGTAATGGCTACAGGAAAAATTGTTCCGAAAGAGGAAATTGAAATCAAACCGAATATTACCGGGATTATCGATAAAATTTTAGTGAAAGAAGGAGATAAAGTGGAGATAGGACAGTTGATTGCTACTGTAAGAATTGTTCCCAGTATTTCTGAAGTAAACGCTGCTCAGCAGGAAGTTCAAAATGCACAGCTTCAAATAAGTAATGCCAAATTGAATGTTGGAAATATGCAGAAGCAATATGATATGCAGGACAGACTTTACAAGCAAGGGGTAGTTTCTAAGCAGGATTATCTAAACTCACAGCAACAATTGTTTTCTCAGCAGCAGACCCTTAAAAATGCTCAGCAACAATTGAATACCGCTCAAAAAAGATTGCAGATTGCAAAAACAGGAGCAACTCCGGAACTTCAGGGGCAAGGTCTTGCCACTACACAGATTCGTTCCAAGGCATCAGGAACCGTTCTTGAAGTTCCTGTAAAATTGGGAAGCCAGGTGATTGAAGCAAATAATTTCAACGCCGGAACAACGATCTGTTCAGTAGCAGACTTAAATTCTTTAATCTTTAAAGGAGAAATTGATGAGGCACAAGCCGGCAAATTAAGCCAGGGAATGGAAATGAATATTGTGATCGGTGCCTTACAGAATAAAACATTTCCGGGAAAACTTACCATGATCGCTCCTAAAGGAAAAGATAATGCAGGAACCATCAAATTCCCGGTAGAAGGGAATGTGGAAAATCCTAATAATGAATATATCAGAGCAGGGTTCTCTGCGAATGGTGAAATTGTATTAAGCTCACAAAAAAATGCTCTGCTGTTGGATGAGTCCCTCGTTCAGTATGAAAAGAAACAGGGGAAAGATGTTCCTTTTGCAGAGGTAAAGCAAAAAGACGGAAAATTTAAAAAGGTATACTTGAAACTGGGAGCCAGCGATGGGATCAATGTTCAGATTCTTCCTGGCTCAGAAATAACCAAAGATTCTGAAGTGAAAGTATGGAACCCGTCTGATAAAGATAAAGAAGAACTAAAAGAAAAAGCAAAGAAAAAATAATAAACTAACACTATACATTTTTAAACTGTTGAATCCCGGAGACCTGTCTCCGGGATTTTTTGTGATGTAATAAAAAAGAAAGGTAAAATGTCTTAATTTTAATTCCAAACTTTAAACCATGAAGAAAAGTTATGTGGTCCTCCTTCTTTTTATTATTGCAAAGTTTATTCTTCAGTATTCACTCATTGCTCCGGAATATGAATTGCAGCGCGATGAATATCTGCACCTCGATCAGGGATATCACCTCGCATGGGGATATTTGTCTGTTCCACCCGTTACCTCATGGCAGGCCTGGATGATCAGGATGTTGGGAGGTTCTGTGTTTTGGGTTAAATTTTTCCCGGCTTTATTCGGAGCCTTAACGATCGTTGTAGTCTGGAAGATCATTGAAGAATTAAAGGGAAGCCTGTTTGCTCAGGTTTTAGCCTCTTTAGGACTGCTATTATCAATACTTCTCCGTTTAAATATGCTTTTCCAGCCTAATTCATTAGAAGTGCTTCTATGGACCTTGTTTTTCTACATTCTGATCCAATATATCAATTCAGAAAAAGTAAAATGGCTCTATTGGGGAGGATTTGTTTTTGGCCTTGGGGTTTTAAATAAATACAATATTGCTTTTCTTGCGTTGGGTTTTATTCCGGCCCTTTTATTCACCCGTCAAAGGAAAATTTTCATCAACAAACATGTATATGGAGCGTTACTTTTAACATTCATCATTGTGTTGCCCAATCTTCTCTGGCAATATCATTATCGGTTTCCTGTCATACACCATATGAAAGAACTTTCAGAACGGCAGTTGGTTAATGTGAACAGATTTGATTTTTTAAAAGCTCAGATGCTGTTTTTTATAGGGATTGTTTTTGCTGTTATTGCCGGCTGGTATGCCTTGTTGTTTTATCGGCCTTTTGAAAAATTCCGGTTCTTTTTCTGGGGATATGTCTTTACAATAGGATTATTTATGTTTTTCAAAGCAAAAGATTATTATGCGATAGGGCTTTATCCCGTGTATATTGCTTTTGGGAGTGTTTATCTTGATTATTGGTTCGGTAAAGGATGGAAAAAAGTTTGTAAACCTTTATGTATTATATTTCCCATACTTATGTTTCTTCCCTTATATTTCTTTGCATTCCCCAATAACAGTCCTGAGTATATTGCAGGTCACCCGAAATGGTACAAAGAGATAGGTTTGCTTCGATGGGAAGACGGAAAAGATCATTCCTTACCTCAGGATTTTGCTGATATGCAGGGATGGAAGGAGCTGGCACAGAAAGTAGATAGCGAATACTCTTATTTGTCAAAATCAGGAAATACATTGGTTTTATGTGACAATTACGGCCAGGCCGGTGCCATCAATTATTATTCGAAATTGGGAATCAGGGCTGTGTCATTCAATGCAGATTATATCAATTGGTTTGATTTAAGTAAAAAATATAATAATGTCATCAGGGTTAAAGATTATTCCGAGTCTAAAAATGAGCTCAGGGAAACAGGTCCTTATTTCGAAAACAGTGTAGTGGTTGGTTCAGTTACCAATCCGTTTGCAAGAGAAAACGGTGCCGTTATTTTCGGGTTTAAAGGAGCGAAAATAGACATCAACAAAAGAGTATCAGATGAAATAGATGAGGTTAAAGGGTATCTTAACAGATAATTAACTTTTTTTGGCAAGAGGTAACGGATAAGAATCTTTAAATTAGTTACATCGTTAAAGAATTGATATGAAGTCCGTTTCCCAAATACTATTACTTTCCCTGTTTTTATTTTTTTTGAATTGCAATACCAAGAAACCTTCACATGTGCCTAAGGTAGTCTTTAAAACCGATAACCTCACCGTTATTCAGTTGTCCGATCATGTGTACCAGCATATTTCTTACCTGAATAC
Source organism: Chryseobacterium sp. UNC8MFCol (assembly GCF_000482305.1). Taxonomy (NCBI): domain Bacteria; kingdom Pseudomonadati; phylum Bacteroidota; class Flavobacteriia; order Flavobacteriales; family Weeksellaceae; genus Chryseobacterium; species Chryseobacterium sp. UNC8MFCol. Next base: position 624,588 of record NZ_KI535290.1, on the reverse strand, counting down.
AGACTCTTTTGGCCGGGTACCCTGCAACGGAATGGTTGTAAAGCAGGGAGATGAAACCGTAATATTAGATACTCCTTCTGATGACAAAAGTTCAGCAGACCTTATTTCCTGGATTAAAAATAATCTGAATGCAGGTGTTAATGCTGTCGTTGCTACTCATTTTCACAATGACTGCTTGGGCGGTCTTAAAGAATTTGATAAAAATAAGATCCCTTCCTATGCCAGTAAGAAAACAATCGGTCTTGCTCAAAAGAATAATGCAAATATTCCACAGTATAGTTTTGACAATGATCTGACATTAAAAGTCGGGAGTACGAATGTTTTTGTGAAATATTTCGGTGAAGGCCATACAAAAGATAATGTAGTAGCCTACTTTCCTGATGAACGGATTATGTTTGGAGGTTGTTTGATCAAAGAAATAGGAGCAGGCAAAGGCTACTTAGGAGATGCTAATGTAAAAGACTGGTCAGCTACCGTGGCCAAGATAAAAAAACATTATCCTGATGTGAAAATTATCATCCCGGGTCATGGTGATACAGGAGGAATAAAACTACTGGATTATACGATTGCCCTGTTCAAGGATGAATCATAGCCTCTTTAATGCATAGAATTTTCCTTTCCACGGATCAGGTGTATAATAAATATAAATATATAAAAATATTTAATGCAACTTTATTGCGTTAACTGTTTTTTGATTTATCTTTGTCATGGCAAACAGTTATTATTGCTTTAGAACCAATTACAATGGAAAATAAAAATTTTGACGTTATTATCATTGGAGGCAGCTATGCAGGGTTATCTGCAGGGATGGCTTTAGGAAGATCATTGAGAAATGTTGCAATCATTGATAGCGGAAAACCCTGCAACAGGCAGACTCCCCATTCACACAATTTTATCACTCACGACGGAAGGCCTCCGAAAGAAATTGCGGGGCTGGCCAGAGAACAGGTAGAAAAATATAATACAGTGAAATTTTATCCGGGAACTGTCATTAAGACAAAAAAGACTCCCGAAGGTTTTAAAGTAGAAACCGATACCCATGATTTTTTTTACGCTAAAAAACTGATTTTGGCTTCAGGAGTAAAAGACATCATGCCTGAGATTCCGGGGTTTGCAGAGTGCTGGGGAATTTCTGTACTCCATTGTCCTTATTGCCACGGTTATGAAGTGAAAAATGAGACCACGGGAATTCTGTCTGACGGAGATATGGCTTTTGACTTTTCAAAACTGGTTTTTAACATGACAAAAGACCTGACCTTGCTGACGAATGGAAATTCTGTTTTAACAAATGAACAGATTGAAAAATTAAAACAAAATACTATCAGCCTGAATGAAAATGAAATTGATAAGATTGAACATACAGACGGATATATTCAAAAGGTTGTCTTTAAAGACGGAACTTTTCTTCCGCTAAAAGCTTTATATGCTAAAATTCCTTTCCAACAAAATATCAATATTTCTGAAGATCTTGGCTGCGAAATGACAGAACAGGGATTTGTAAAAGTTGATTTTATGCAGAAAACAAGTATTCCCGGAGTCTTTGCCTGTGGTGATAATGTAACGATGATGAGATCGGTTGCTAATGCCGTTGCTCAAGGAAATTTTGCGGGCGCTGTAGCCAATAAAGAGCTCGCTGATGAAGCTTTTTAAACCATGAATCTGATATGATTATGAAGACCTGAAGTCATAATTTAACCTATTGTTTTTCCATATCTCGCGTTCAAAAATCATTTTTTTGATACTGAAATCTCGACGAAAAATCCGTACATTTGGAGTGAAAAATTTCAAAAACTAAAAGTAAAATGGATATTATTTTCGACCTGATTGAAAAAGAAAGACAAAGACAAACTCATGGATTAGAGCTTATCGCATCAGAAAATTTTGTTTCTGAAAATGTGATGAAAGCAATGGGAAGTGTACTGACCAATAAATATGCTGAAGGATATCCCGGAAAGAGATATTACGGAGGATGTGAAGTAGTAGATGAGGTTGAAACTCTTGCGATCAACAGAGCAAAAGAGCTTTTCGGTGTAGATTATGTAAATGTACAGCCACACTCAGGTTCTCAGGCCAATGCAGCCATTTATCTTGCAGTTTTGAAACCAGGTGATAAAATTATGGGGATGGACCTTTCAATGGGAGGACACCTTACTCATGGTTCTGCCGTGAACTTCTCAGGAATTCAATACGAGGTCGTTTCTTACGGAGTAGAAAGAGAAACAGGCCTTATCGATTACAATCAAATGAGAGAAGTAGCTCTAAGAGAAAGACCAAAAATGATGATTGCAGGTTTCTCTGCTTATTCAAGAGATCTTGATTATGCTAAATACAGAGAGATTGCAGACGAAATAGGTGCGACACTTTGGGCTGATATTGCACACCCTGCAGGTCTTGTAGCCAAAGGATTACTGAATTCTCCGTTTGAACATTGCCACGTAGTAACTACGACCACTCATAAAACATTAAGAGGTCCAAGAGGAGGAATGATTATGATGGGGAAAGATTTCGAAAATACATACGGTCATAAGACTCCCAAAGGAGAAATTAAAATGATGAGCCAGGTATTGGACGGAGCTGTATTCCCGGGAATACAGGGAGGTCCGCTGGAGCACGTGATCGCCGGTAAAGCAGTTGCTTTCGGAGAAGCTCTTGATGGACAGTTTGAAACCTATGCAAAACAAGTGAAAGCTAATGCTCAGGCCTTATCAAAAGCAATGATCGACAGAGGATTTGATATTGTAAGTGGAGGAACTGATAATCACCTTATGTTGGTAGATCTTAGAAATAAAGGAGTAAACGGTAAAGAAACTGAAAAAGCATTAGTTCTTGCCGATATTACATGTAACAAAAACATGGTTCCTTTTGATGATAAATCACCATTCACTACATCAGGTATCAGATTAGGAACAGCTGCCATTACTACCAGAGGCCTTAAAGAAAATGATATGGATACTATTGCAGGACTTATTTCTGAAGTTGTTGACAATATCAAAAACGAAGAAGTTCTTGCTTCCGTAAGAAAGAAAGTAAACGAACTGATGGAAGGGAAGGCTTTATTCAACTATTAATTGAGAGTATTATAACATATAAAGAATGAGCGCTTGCTCATTCTTTTTTTATACACATGGAGAAAAAATCTTTTACTTTTGATGAAATTAAGCAAAAACTGGTCAGCTATTGCGTATATCAGGATCGCTGTCATGCAGAAGTAGAACAGAAAATGAGAGAATTTTTGCTTATTGATGAAGCAAAAGAAGAAATTATTTTATTTCTTTTGAAAGAAAATTATCTCAACGAAGAGCGTTTTACCCGTAGCTATATCAGAGGAAAATTTTATATCAAACATTGGGGTAAAAATAAGATCAGAATGCATCTTAAACAGAAGCAAATTTCTGAAAGACTGATGAATAAGTGCTTTGATGAAATTTATGAAGATGACTATATAAAAACAATTTCAAGAATCTACGAAGACTACTTTTCAAAGCAAAAAGGGATGCCCGAATATCAAAGAAAATCCAAAACCATAAAATATCTCATGAGCAGAGGTTTTGAATATGAGAAAATAATTGATATTTTTGGCTGAAAATTAATAACAACACAAAAGACTTGGAAGAAAATAAGATCTGGTTGTCACCTCCGCACATGGGAGGAAACGAATTGAAATATATACAGGATGCTTTTGATACCAACTGGATTTCTCAGTATGGATCAAATATCGATGAATTTGAAAAAATATTGGAAAATTCACTGGGAAATAATTCATTCGTAACGGCGTTGTCTTCCGGTACAGCAGCAATACACCTTGCATTAAGATTGCTGGATGTGGGAGAAGGGGATTTCGTCATATGCCAGTCCTTTACTTTTGTTGCTTCCGCAAATCCTATACTTTATCAAAAAGCGATACCTGTTTTTGTAGACAGTGAGTCTACTACCTGGAACCTGTGTCCAAACGCCGTGGAGGATGCTATTAAATACTGCTTGAAGCAAGGTAAAAAACCCAAAGCAATCATTACCGTTTCTTTATACGGAATGCCATTTATGGTAGATGAAATCCTTGAATTATCAATGAAATATGATATTCCGGTCATTGAAGACAGTGCAGAAGCCTTGGGAAGTAAGTATAAAAATAAACCCTGTGGAACTTTTGGGGATCTTTCAGTCATCAGCTTTAATGGAAATAAAATTATCACAACTTCAGGCGGTGGGATCCTGATATCTCGGAATAAGGAAAGTAAGAATAGGGCGATCTATTTTGCCACCCAGGCCAAAGAAAACAGAGACTATTACAGCCATTCCGAAGTAGGATATAACTATAGGATGAATAATATATCTGCAGGAATCGGCAGGGGGCAGCTTGAGGTTTTGGAAGAAAGAATTTTTAAAAGAAGAGAAAATCACGAATTTTATAAAAATATTTTTAAAAATATTGAGGAAGTAAATCTTTTTGAGGAACCTGCGGATGGTTATTTTTCTAATTATTGGTTAAATACAATCACCATTGAAGGAAATAATATAGAAACAACAAAAGAAAATTTAAAAAGAAAGTTTTCTCAAAATAATATAGAAACCAGGTATTTGTGGAGACCCATGCACTTGCAAGCACTTTTTAAAGAGTATAAATTCTTTGGAAGTAATGTTTGTGGTATAATTTTTGACAAGGGTTTATGTTTACCGTCAGGCACAAATTTGACTGATCGTGACAAAGATAAAATAATGAACATTTTAATAAATTTCAGGAGCTAGATTTATTTTTTTAAAATCTGAAGCATAGACGATATTTTATTTTAATTTTGTAGCAATGCTTTACAGTATTTTAAATTGGTAACTGAGATTGTACCGTAATAATAACATATGAACACAAATAAAGACAATGTATAATTCTTTCAGGAAAAAAATATTTGGAGGAGATAATGTTGTCAATCTCTCAGATGTAAGATATCTACCCAGGTGGATAATCCTAATTATAGATATTATCATTCTGGTAATTTCGCTATTCCTTTCAACGTATATCATAGAGAAAATTACGCAAAGGGAGTTTATTTACCATGAAGATAAAAGTATTGTTTTTGCTTTTATCGTAATCGTAAATACTGTCTTTATGTATTTTTTTAAGACCTATGCAGGCATCATTCGCCATTCAACATTTATAGATCTTTTTAAATTATTTGTATCATGTCTTTGTACAATGCTTGCCATTGGAACAATAAACATATTCTATTTCTGGACTACTGGAAGTAAGTTTATACTGACTCCCTATTTGGTGCTGTATTTTGTTATTTCTTTTATGGGGTTATTTCTTTTCAGGCTTTATGTTAAGGAATTTTTTCATGTGGTGAGAGAATACAGGAGAAGTGCTCTGAAGAAAAGAATCTTGGTACTTGGTATTGATGAGCAATCTATTGCAATTGCCAGAGCTATTTTGGATAATCCAAGTCTGCCGTATCAGGTGGTTGGTTTCTTAACCCAAAGAACAGATTCCAAAAGAGCTTCTTTGCTAGGTAAGCCTATCTACGAGAAACAAAAAATTGAAGAAAATACAAAAGAGGATCTGATCATTGACGGGGTGTTGGTCGTTAAGGAAATGATGGCCAGAGAAGAAATGAATTCATGGGTAAACTTGTTCCTTGAAAAAGATTTAAATGTTTTCAAAGCACCATCTGTACAAAAGCTTAGAGACAGTGATTTAGGCGGCTCCATCAAGAATCTTCAAATTGAAGATTTATTGAACAGAAAACCTATCAAGATCCAAAACGAAAAAATTAAAAGCAGACATTTTGAAAGAAACGTACTGGTAACCGGAGGAGCAGGATCTATAGGAAGCGAAATCGTAAGACAAGTTGCTTTAGTTAATCCTTCATTAATTGTTGTGCTTGATCAGGCCGAAACGCCACTGTATGAGATTGAACTTGAAATGAGAGAGAAGTTTCCTAATATAGCTTTTAAATTTGTTTTAGGAGACGTTTCTAATCAGCACAGAATGGAATCATTGTTCCAGCAATATAATTTCTCAATGGTCTATCATGCAGCTGCCTATAAACATGTTCCATTAGTAGAAGAAAATCCGCATGAGGCTATTTTTGTTAATATTTTAGGATCTAAAATTATTGCAAGGTTATCCAGTAAATATAAGGTGAATCGTTTTGTCATGGTTTCCACTGATAAAGCAGTAAACCCTACGAACGTAATGGGAGCTTCAAAACGAGCCGCTGAACTTTTTGTACAATCTCTCCAGAATCTGGAAGGTAATACTACTAAATTTATCACCACAAGATTTGGAAATGTTTTAGGATCAAACGGTTCTGTGATTCCTCATTTTAAAAAACAGATCGAAGCAGGTGGTCCCGTAACGATTACCCATCCTGATATTGTCAGATATTTCATGACCATTCCTGAAGCTTGTGAACTGGTTCTACAGGCCGGTACGATGGGACAGGGCGGAGAAATTTTTGTGTTTGACATGGGTGAGCCAGTTAAAATTCTTGATCTGGCGAAAAGAATGATTAAGCTTTCAGGATTTGAACCCAATATTGATATCAAGATAATTTATACAGGTTTAAGACCTGGAGAAAAGCTTTATGAGGAGCTTTTAAGTGATAATGCCAAAACGCTTCCTACTCATAATGAAAAAATTATGGTATCTAAAGATCCAACCATAGGATTTGATGAAATTGATTTGCTGACCAAGCAAATTACGAAAGCCTCTTTACGAAGAGACAAGGTAGAAGTTGTCAAGCTTCTAAAAATGATTGTGCCCGAATTTAGGAGTAATAATTCTATCTACGAGGCATTGGATAAATAGAAAAATATAAATGTATATTTGTACAATTTTAAAAATATGAAGGGAAAAATATTAGCAATATCTCTGGCTTTGGTACTGGTTTCCTGTAAAGTTAACCAATCCAGACCAAATGACTTGAACTATATGCAGAATATAGAAAAAGTGGCTATAGAGGCATCAGAGAAAAATTCTCAATCTACAATACAAGCAGGGGATCAGTTGATTATCATGATTACTGCAAAAGATATGGATGTTGTAAAGCCATTCAATCAAAATTATTCTTCGTCTGAACTTATTCAAACGAATTCTCTGGCTGGAGGAAATACTCCTAATCAAGGGATGACAACTATTACAGGACCTAGTTATATTGTAGATGCAGAAGGCAATATAGACTTTCCTGTTTTAGGCAAAATAAACACAACTGATAAAACTTTATTAGAGTTTAAAGAAGAGCTTTATAAAAAAATGACCAAATATGTCATTAATCCCACAGTTAGTGTAAGATTGGCGAATTTTAAAGTAACTGTTTTAGGTGAAGTGAACAGACAGGGAGATTATACAATAGTAAATGGAAAAGGAACTATTTTAAACGCCTTAGGTATGGCGGGAGATCTTACTTCATATGGAAAAAGGGAAGATGTGTTGGTAATCAGAACGGAGAACGGTGTTGTTTCCCATGGACGTGTTAATCTTAGAGATGCTAATCTGATTAATTCACCTTACTATAATCTTAAGCAAGGCGACGCTATTATTATTTCTTCAAATAATACTAAAGATGTTTTAGCAAAACAAAATCCAAATACTGGCCTTATCTTAACGGGTGTTTCCATTGCCGTTACAGCTGTCGCTGTTGTAGTAAGCTTATTTAACAAGAAATAAAAATTTGATGGATATTCAGAAATCGTCACAACTTTCGGAAGTTGAAAATGATAATTCAAGTAGTATTGATATTAATGAAATAGTTAAACCATATGTTAGAAAGTGGCCATGGTTTATTGTAAGTGCTCTTATGGCTTTGATCATAGGATATATTGCATTAAAATTTATGACACCTGTCTATGAAGTACAGGCGACTGTGCTTGTAAAGGATTCTAAAGGAACAGGTTCGCCAGTTGCCAATGAATTAGGTTTTTTACCCGATTTGTCAGGTTTAGGAGGTTTAAAAACAAATAGTGTTGCCAATGAAATAGAGATTCTTAAATCAAAAAAAATGATGAGAGAAGTAGTTGTCAACCAGAATCTTCAGACAAATATTATAGGGAAGGGCAGACTCGCTAGCATGGAACTGTATAAAGAAACTTCTCCAGTTGAAATTAAAGTAGTTTCCGAAAAACTTACAGAAGGTCCTATTAATACAGTTAATCTTTCTATTGATGGAAATAAACTTACAATTTCTTCGGAAAAATTTAAAAAAGATATAATAACTACTTATGGTAAAACAGTAGGATTACCATTTGCAAATATCATTATTACTAAAAATAATAAATTTAATCCCAACTTAATAAAGGGAGTTGATTCTAAAAATCTTCAACTACAGATTTCATCATTAGAATCTAAAGTATTAAGCCTGCAAAATGCATTAACTGTAAGTTTGATATCAAAAGAAGCTACTGTTGTAAGATTAGCAATGCAATATCCTCAAATAGAAAAAGCAGAAGACATTCTTAACAGTTTGATTATTGCTTATAATAATGATGCTATTCTAGACAAAAATACAGAGTCTAGAAAGACATTGGATTTTATTGAAGATCGAATCAAGAAGCTATCTGGAGAGCTAGGGGAGGTTGAAAATCAAAAAGAAAGTTTTAAGTCAAAAAATAACCTTACAGATATTGAAACCGAGGCTAAAATTAGTTTAGAAAGCTCTGCAGCTGCAAGAGCCAAGCAACTTGAAATCGATTCTCAGCTCGAATTAACAAATGCATTAATTGGATTTGTTTCGAAGCAAGGACAGTTTCAGGCTCTACCTGCAAATGTTGGATTGAATAATCCTGAGGCTACCGCGGGCATCTCAATGTACAACCAGCTAATTTTACAAAGAAGCAGATTGCTTGAATCTGCAACGGCAGAAAACCCTACAGTTGTTGATATTACCAAACAGATTAATACAATGCGTGGTACTATTACGCAAAGTTTGCAAAGAAACAGAACAGGGCTTGAGTTAGCCAGAAATGAATATTTAGGAGAACAAAATAAAGTTTCAGGTAAAATTTCAAAGCTTCCTTCTATTGAAAAGATGTTCAGAAGCATTGAAAGACAACAACAAATAAAAGAAAATTTGTATCTGCTTCTTTTACAAAAAAGAGAGGAAACAGCAATTGCTCAATCTATTACAGCTCCTAAAGCAAGAGTTATTGATACCGCATACGCGTCAAGTATACCTGTTGCGCCGAAAAGAAATTTTATTTTGCTTGCAGCTTTGGCAGCAGGATTATTAGTGCCATTTGTAATTGTTTATATATTACAATTGCTGAATAATAAAATTGTTAATAAACATGATCTTGAAAGATTAGTTCATGCTCCGGTTATTGCAGAATTACCTAGTCTTGAAAAAGGAGATTCCGATATTGTCAGAGTAAACGACATTACTCCAATGGCTGAAGCATTCAGAATTCTTATCACAAATATGAATTTTATGCTTTCTAAAAATAAGGATGGAGGAAAAATTGTTTTTGTGACTTCAACAGTCAAGGGAGAAGGTAAAACTTTTACTTCAGTAAATCTTGCCCTTACTTTAGCTAATCCTAAGAAAAAAGCGATTATTATCGGGTCTGATATTCGTAATCCTCAGCTGCAAAGATATAACCCTTCTAGAAAAGGACTGGCAGGACTTACTGAGTATCTTTATTCTGATCAGACTAAATTGGAAGAAATTATACATGTTTCATCATTTAATCCTAATTTGGATGTTATCTATTCAGGAATGATTCCTCCTAATCCTACAGAATTGCTTTCTAACGGACGTTATGCATTATTGTTGGATCAGTTGAAGTCGAAGTATGATTACATTATTCTGGATACCGCTCCGTTGCTTTTAGTGACAGATACATTCCTGATTGCAGAACTTGCAGATGTCACTATTTACGTTTCAAGATCTAAATACACAGAAAAAGTTTTAACAGAATTTGCAAATAAAAATATTGATCAAAATAAGATTAAAAACGTTGGATTTGTTCTAAACGATGTCAGCAGAGAAAATCTGGGATATAGTAATAAGTACGGTTATGGATATAATAATCAGAAAGAACAAACCTGGTTGGAAAAAATTAAAAATAAATTTAGCTAATGATGAAAACATATAAAATAGCTGTTATAGGGCAAGGTTATGTAGGGCTGCCTTTATCTTTAGAATTTGCTGTTCACTATCCGGTTTTAGGATTTGATATCAATGCAGAAAGAGTTAGTCAGCTTAATCAGGGAGTCGATATTACTCTTGAAGCTGAAATTGAAAAACTTAATGACGGGTTAAAAAATTTCAAAGACTCTAATGGAGGTGTAGGATATATGGCTACCAGTACTTTGGCTGACATAGCTGAAGCTAATATTTTCATAGTTACTGTTCCGACGCCTATTGATAAATATAATGCTCCTGATCTGAAACCATTGATTTCTGCATCAAAAATGTTGGGAGAGATTATAAAAAAAGGGGATATAATTATCTATGAGTCTACTGTTTTCCCTGGTTGTACAGAAGAAGAATGTGTTCCAATCCTTGAAAAACATTCAGGTCTGGTATTTAATAAAGACTTTTTTGTAGGTTATTCTCCGGAAAGAATTAACCCGGGTGATAAAGTAAATACACTTACAAGTGTTAAGAAAGTAACTTCTGGTTCTACAGATGAAATTGCCGAAGAAGTAGATCAATTGTATAAAAAAATTATTACTGCCGGAACACATAAAGCATCAAGTATTAAAGTAGCAGAGGCATCCAAAGCTATAGAAAATGCGCAGAGAGACGTAAATATATCTTTTGTGAATGAGCTGGCACTGATCTTCGACAGAATTGGTATTGATACCAATGATGTATTAGAAGCCGCAGGAACAAAATATAATTTCCTTAAATATAAACCAGGATTGGTTGGAGGACACTGTATTTCAGTTGACCCTTATTATCTTGCTCACAAAGCTGAACAGTTAGGATATCATCCAGATGTAATTCTCTCAGGACGTAGGGTAAATGATTCAATTGCCAAGTTTGTTGCGTCCAAAGTAGTTAAGCTTTTAATTGCAAAAGGAGGAGTTATCAAAAATTCAGAGGCTCTTATCTTAGGAGTTACTTTTAAAGAAAACTGTCCGGATGTAAGAAACACGAAAGTAGTAGATATTTACAAAGAACTTATTGATTATGGAGTGAATGTAGATATTTATGACCCATGGGCAAGTAAAGAAGAAGTAAAACATGAATATGGCATTGATATTCTTGACGTTCTTAAGGAAGGTAAAAAATATGACTCAATTATTATTGCAGTGTCTCATAATGAATTCCTTCAAATGGATCTTGCAGAATTAAAAAGAGAAAATGCTGTGATTTTTGATACTAAGGCTTGTTTAGATAGAAATTTAGTAGACGCAAGATTATAATCACCAATGAATTATGATGTCATAATCATCGGGGCAGGTTTAGTAGGATTGGCAACTGCATACCAAACTAAACTGAAAAACCCGGGTTCTAAGATTCTTATTTTAGAAAAAGAAAATAATGTTTCACTGCATCAATCCGGACATAACAGCGGAGTGATTCACAGTGGTATCTATTATAAACCAGGAAGCTTAAAAGCAAAAAACTGTATTGAAGGCTACAACTCTGTTATCAATTTTGCAGAAAAGTACGGTATTAAATATGACCTCTGCGGAAAGATAATAGTAGCAACTTCACAGGAAGAATTACCTCTTCTGGATAATATTTATAAACGAGGAGTAGAAAATGGTCTTGAAAATTTACAATACCTTTCAAGAGAAGAGTTTCGTGAAATAGAACCTCATTGTGAAGGGGTGAGAGCCATTAAAGTTCCTCAAACAGGTATTATAGACTATCCCGGTGTTGCCCAAAAAATAAAAGAACTTTTTGAAGAACTGGAGGGAGAAGTCAGATTTAATCAGGAAGTAAAAAATATTGTTACCAAAGGTAATGAGATTATAGTTCAAACCGCTACTGCTGAATTTAAGACTTCTAAATTGGTTTCATGTGCCGGACTTTATTCAGATAAGGTTACAAAAATGACCAATCAGGAGAATGATGTCATCATTATTCCTTTTAGAGGCGAATACTATAAAATTAAGGATGAGAAAAAGCATTTGGTAAAACATCTTATTTACCCTGTACCTGATCCTAATTTCCCGTTCTTAGGAGTTCATTTTACAAGAATGATTGATGGAAATATAGAAGCAGGTCCTAATGCTGTGTTAGCTTTTAAAAAAGAAGGATATAAATTTTTTGATTTTGATTTTAATGAAACCATGCAAACGCTTATGTGGCCAGGTTTTAGAAAAATTGTTGCCAAATATGGTAAAACAGGAATGGGAGAGGTACACCGTTCTCTTTCAAAATCCGCTTTTACAAAAGCATTGCAAAAATTAATGCCGGAAATTCAGGAAAGCGACCTTGTTCCCGGTGGTTCAGGAGTGCGAGCTCAGGCGTGTGACAGGAATGGAGGATTGATTGATGACTTTGATATTGTGAAAAACGGAAATATCATTCATGTAAGAAATGCACCAAGCCCTGCTGCCACTTCGTGTCTTTCCATAGGAAACACGATAAGCGAACTTATATAAAATGGCTTATTTTCAAGAAACACTTAAAGATTAAATAGCATATGAAAATCCAAATGGTTGATTTAAAAAATCAATACGAAAAGATAAAAGAAGAAGTAAATGCAGGTATTCAAAATTGTTTAGACAATACCGCATTTATTAATGGTCCCGCAGTAAAGGAATTTCAACAGGAGTTTGAGAAATATTTAGGCGTAAAACATGTTATTCCGTGTGCTAACGGTACCGATGCCTTACAGATCGCAATGATGGCCCTAGACTTAAAACCAGGGGATGAAATTATTTGCCCTGCTTTTACTTATGTTGCTACTGCTGAAGTAATGGGACTTTTAGGCTTAAAGCCTATTATGGTAGATGTCAATGAAAATACTTTTGATATTGAGCTTGAAGGTTTGGAGAAATATATTACACCAAATACTAAAGCTATCGTACCTGTCCATTTATATGGGCAAAGTGCCGATATGGAAAAGATTCTTGCATTTGCACAAAAACATAATTTATTTGTAATAGAAGATAATGCGCAGGCTATAGGTTCTGATTATACTTTTTCAGATGGAACAGTAAAAAAAACAGGTACCATAGGACATATTGGTTGTACATCATTTTTCCCTTCAAAAAACTTAGGTTGCTATGGTGATGGAGGTGCTTTGATGACGAATGATGATGATCTTGCTCTAAAAATAAGAATGATAGCAAATCATGGGCAGGAAAAGAAATATTATCACAAAGTATTAGGTTGTAATTCAAGATTGGATACAATACAAGCTGCTGTTCTAAAAGTTAAACTGAAGCATCTTGACGAATATTCAACATCAAGAAATAAAATGGCAACCTATTATGACGAAAACCTTGCCGGTATCTCTGATATTGAAATTCCTGCTAGAGCAAAAAACTCTACTCATGTATTTCACCAGTATACTCTCAAAGTAAAAAATGGAAAAAGAGACGAATTGCAAAAATTTCTTGGTGAAAAGAACATACCAAGTATGATTTATTATCCGCTTCCATTATACAAGCAAGAAGCTTTTCAACAATATGTGACAGAGGGTTTTACCCTACCGGTTACTGAGAAACTTTGCTCGGAAGTCATTTCACTTCCTATTCATACGGAATTTGATAAGGAAGCTTCAGATTTCATTATATCTGAAATTAAAAACTTTTTTAACTAATCATTAAACAGAATATTATGTCGGATTTCTTTGCACACGAAACAGCTGTTATAGACGATGGATGTCAGATAGGTAATGGGACTAAAATTTGGCACTTTTCACATCTTATGCCTGGATGTATTTTGGGAGAACAATGCAATATTGGACAAAATGTTGTGATCTCACCTAAAGTGGTTTTAGGAAAGAATGTTAAGGTGCAAAATAATGTTTCCATCTATGAAGGGGTTACATGTGATGATGACGTTTTTCTGGGGCCTTCAATGGTTTTTACCAATGTAATCAATCCTAGAAGTGCAGTCAACAGAAAGAATGAGTATCTTAAAACACATGTAGGGAAAGGAGCTTCTATTGGTGCCAATGCAACCATTGTTTGCGGACATAATATCGGACAGTTTGCTTTCATAGGAGCTGGTGCCGTTGTTACAAAGGAAGTTCCTGATTATGCTTTAGTGGTAGGAAATCCTGCAAGACACTTAGGCTGGATGAGTGAGTATGGGCAACGCCTTGAATTTAATGAAGAAGGAGTGGCTGTTTGCAGTGAAAGTGGAGAAAAATACAAAATAGATAATAATAAAGTTTCGAAAATTTAAACAAGTAACAATGTCTGAAAAAATAAAATTTGCAGTTGTAGGATGTGGACATATCGGAAAGAGACACGCAGAAATGGTGTCAAGAAATTCTGAATGTGAGTTAGTAGCATTAATTGATGTAAAAGATAAATCTGTTTTAGGAATAGAAAGCTATGATGTTCCGTTTTTCTCATCACTGGAAGATTTTTTAAACTCCGGGATAGAAGCAGATGTTGTAAATATAGCTTCTCCGAATGGATTCCATTTTGAGCAGGCTTACAAAGTTATTGACTCCGGAAAGCACGTTGTTGTGGAGAAACCAATGGCTCTCAATAAACAAGATGCTGAAAAGCTGATTTTCCAGGCTCTTCACAAGCACAAGCAAGTATTTGCCGTAATGCAAAACCGTTACTCTCCGCCGTCAGCATGGATCAAAGAAATGGTAGAAGGCGGAAAGCTTGGTGAAATATACATGGTACAGTTAAATTGTTACTGGAACCGTGATGACAGATATTATAAACCGGAGTCATGGCATGGCAAACTAGAGTTAGATGGTGGAACATTGTTTACACAATTCTCTCACTTTATAGATATCATGTACTGGTTATTCGGAGATATAACAAATATTAAAGCAAAATTTGCTGATTTTAACCATAAAGAACTTACCGATTTTGAAGATTCAGGATTTGTAAGCTTTGATTTTGTAAACGGAGGAATGGGATCTTTAAACTATTCAACTTCTGTTTGGAACCAAAACCTGGAAAGCTCAATGACCATCATTGCCGAAAACGGAGCCGTTAAAATTGGTGGCCAATATATGGACAAAGTAGAAGTTTGTAATGTAAAAGATTATGTAATGCCTGAACTTGCTCCTACGAATCCGGGGAATGACTATGGTGCTTATAAAGGCTCTGCTGCCAATCATCATTATATTATTGAGAATGTTGTTGACGTAATTAAAGGAAGAAATACGATTACAACCAATGCTTTAGAAGGATTGAAAGTAGTCGATATCATCGAAAAAATTTATGCATTAAAAAACACTCCAAAAGGTTAGATCTTGAGAGAGAAAATAAAAAATATCATCAACTCATCTAGCATCAGGAACTCTTTTTTGTTAATGGTAGGAACAGGGATTAGTCAATTTATCCCAGTTCTGTTTAGCCCTTTCCTGACAAGGATATATTCACCTGCGAATTTTGGAGATCTGGCCATTTTTATGGCTTTTTCTCTAATTATAGGGATGAGTGCTTCCGGAATGTACGAGTATGCAATAGTATTACCTGAAGAAGATAAAGATGCACAGAATATTATCAAACTAATAACAGTACTCGCGATTTCGGTTAGTGTTTTAACCGGAATCGTATTCTATACTGTAAGCTGGTTTATAGATTTAGATTTTTTTTATTTTTTATTACCATTCTCTATATTTTTTACGGTTTGTTATAACGTCATTTCCTATTGGTATAATAGGATGAAAAAATATAAAATATTAAACCTTATCAGGATTTTTCAATCTGTCTTAATTGTTGCCGGAAGTTTTATCTTTTATAATGTTAAAGATGGGCTGATTTACGGGTATATATTAGGAGGGTTGTTTTGTTTCATTATTTTTATAATTAATTTTTTGCCCCACCTGCGTAGAATAGATTTAAATGAAATCAAACATTTGGCATTTGAATATAAAAAGTTTCCTACCTTGATTTTACCTTCATCGTTAATGAATACAGTAAGCAGCTATGCTCCTGTTTTTTTTATAAAGAAATTCTATACCTCATCTCAACTGGGATCTTATTCAATGTCTAATAGAGTACTGACGGCCCCTATATCTGTTATTAGTACTGCAATAGGACAGGTGTATTTTAAAAATCTGTCAGACTACTATAATGAAAAAAGGAATGACCTTATAAAGAAAACATTTTTACAAAGTACTTATATACTTTGCCTTATTTCAATATTTATATTTTTGCCATTGTTCTTCTTTGGAGAAGATCTGGCTTTGATTGTTTTCGGAAAAGGATGGAAAGAAGCAGGCGAATTTATTGAAATTATTGCTTTAGCATCAATGATGAAATTTATTGTGTCTCCTTTAAGTACTGTTTTGATAGTTAAGAAGGAACTCAATAAAGTTGCAAGATGGCAAACTATATATTTTTTTACATCAATGACTATTTTTATTATTGGATGTTTCTTTTCAATAAAGACATTATTATGGATTTATGTAATTCATGAGACAATATTATATGCAATATATTATTACATTATGAAAAGTGTAATAAATAAAAATTAAAACGACTATGTATAATACTGAAATAGATATAAAAAAAATTAAAAAAATATTTGCAATTGGTTATTGTGTGATTTTTTTGACTTTTTATTGTATTATTCCCATATTTTTTATGGGAAGCTCAGTTGATAAAAATATAAGTGAGACTTTAGGAGGCATAACTCTTTTATCTGTGTTTGGATTTCTGATGTCATTTTTTATAAATTTTTTCCCCAATCATAAACAAAAATATTTGGTTATTAATGGGGATACTTTTAGTAAATGTATATTTATTATTTATATCCTGGTTGTTTTATTAATTATAGCTACTGCAGGAGAACTGCCTATATTGGCCTCACTCAGAGGTGCTAGCCAGGAAGATCTTTTTGGGTTAAGAGAAGGATTCTTAAAAGACAGAAAAGGATTTGAAATTATTTTCAGTTATTTAATAACGATCATAGACAGTACGTTTTTCCCTTTTGTTATTGTAAGAGCTTTTTTTTACAAAAAAAAATCAAGATTTCTGTATTTATTGGTATTTGTATTATACTCTATTTCATTTTTGGAAAAGGGGTATTTTCTGAAAATTGCAATTCCTGTTTTTTTCTTTTTGTATTATAAATCAAAAAATAAAAAAACCTACTTAATTGTAAGTTGCGGAGTAATTTTAGCCTTAATCAGTTTAATGTTTCTTCTTTCAAAATTTGATGCCATTGATGCAAGCAGAGATGAGCCTTTCTTCAGTATTTATCATATTCCCACTACAATTTTTGAAGCTGTTGTATGGAGAATGGTTGCTGTTCCTGTAATTACAGCTTACCAGGGACTTGAATTGTTTTTTTCAAATGAATTTCATGGAGAGTATTTATATGGTGCAACCAGTAGTTTGTTATCTTCAATATTTGGTTTGGAACGTATTAATTTCGAAAGAGCTTTATATCAAAGTCAATTCGGGGGTAGTGAAACAGGAAATGCCAACCAATTTTATTTGATAGAGGCCTTTATCAATTATGGATATCTTGGGGTTTTCCTATTTTCATTTCTATTAGGAAAAATGGTGAAGGATATGATTAATACTAAAAATATTGCCGTAATATGTATTATTCCTTTGCTTTTTTATAATCTTTTCAGCTCAGGTCTGATAGGTAACCTCTTAAGTAATGGATATTTATTATTTTATCTGATGGTAATATATGTGAGATTTAAGTAATTTTATAAAAAATACAAATGGGAAAAATACTATTAATAATATCAATCATATTTTCTTTAAAAAATTTTTTTATTAAAAATACTGATGATGATACGAAAAACCTGCAAACATTACTTAATCAAAAGAATATTGTAGAATTTCCTGCTAATACAACATATAAGATTAATGGGACCCTATACCTGAAAAACGGACAAAAAATTCTCGGAAATCATGCAACGATTATACAAACTGCTCCGGGAAAACCTATTTTCGATTGCGTAGGTAAAAAAGATATTTCGATTTCTCAAATAAATCTAAAAGGATATGGAAATGACTATTCACCTACATCCTCATCTCCTTCAGTAGGGATATTATGTTTTGGGGCAGAAAATGTAAAAATTTGCGACAATAATTTTTATAACTTTTCGTATTCTCCTGCCTCTGGATTAAGGAAAGTAAAAAATGTATTGTTTGAAAATAATTATTGTGAAGGAATAGGATTGAATAATCCTAAATATTATCAAAAAGATGTTACAGGAATTACATTGGGTGGAGAAGATATCCGTATTTTAAATAACCGGATTACTAATAGTTCACAAGGTATTATGATTGCTGAAGGAAGCAAAAATATTACGATAAAAGATAATCAAATTTATAATTTGCCTTTAGAACATGGAATTTATGTTGATGCTTCATGTTCAGATATTATTATCGAAAATAATAAAATTACAAAAGTTAATGGATCTGGAATAAAAATACAAAATAGAAGTAAAAAGATTCCTCCGGGGATTAGTAAAAATATATTGATAAAAAATAATACTGTGTCAGATACAGGCCTAGGAGATGGTATCCTGTTTAATAATACTGAAGGTAACGAGGTATATGCAGAAAATGTAACTATTACCGGGAATATCTTAAAAAATATTGGTCAGGATGGAATTAATATTAGGTTTTCAAAAAATAGCAAGGTTTTAGATAATCAGATTCTAACGAGTAAAAGATCAGGTATCTATTTGAAAGAGAATTATAACTTGACAATATATAAAAATACAATAGAAAATATCCAGCAGAATGGAATTTTTGATGAAGGATCAGGAACTAATATCGTTATGGATAGTAATACCATTACTAATATTGGCTTAGCTGGGAATGACAAAAATGGTCTTAGTTCAGGTATATTTATTCAGTCAGGAAATAATAGACAAATTGTAAACAATTATCTGAAAGGAAACCCTAAGTATACACAGTATTCTTTATATATTCCAGATGGAGATCAAAAAACAATAATTATAAAAAATAATAAGTTTATTGGAGCGAGAGATTCAGGAGCAAGATTTTCTGAGGGAAAAGTGAAATTTAAAGAATTTACGGGCAACCAGTTTGATTCTCAGGTAAGTGGATCGAAAATATTGAATCAACCTAACCAGTAATTATTTTAAAATTGAAATAAATATAAACTGAAAAACTAAAACCTATGAAAACAAAAAATTATTTATTATCATTAATGGGAGTCCTATTTTATACAGGCTTATCCTCACAAATTGTTTATGTGGATAATACGTATGGCGAAACCAATGGAAGACTGGAATATTCACTAGCTCCTTTAGCCAACGTAATCTATGAAAGTGAAAGCATCCATCAGACTGAATATGAACCTTTTTTAGGTGTGAAAATTACTGATTTTTCGGGGAGGATTGTTGACAAAAATAACTTTAATGGATATTCTAATTTTAGACTGAGAAAATACAATGCAGAAGGAAAACTGGATCTAAGCTATGGAAACAATGGTTTGTCAGGCGCAGAATATAATTGGGGACAATATAGTAATATAAAAGCTGAAGTTTTTTATAGCAACCATAATGATGAGAATTTTATAGCAGGATTGCAATTTCCAAATGGTCTGGATCGATATCGTATAGGTAAGTTTTCTGCTGATGGAAATAGTTTGACAAGTGTAGGTTATCCATATTTCATACCTGATTCCACGTTTAAAGTTTTAAACGTTAAGGTTTTAGCAGATAATTCAGCGTACATGTATGTTGAAGGTCAGTATTTTAGATTTGGAATTATTAAGTTTAACGCAGATGGTAATTTAGATACTGCATTTAACGGAACAGGAAGAAAACTTTATACCCATACTAGACCGGGAGATTATACATCCAGTGTGACAATGGATGATAATAACAATATTTATATTACCACTTCAAACTTTAATAAAGATGAAAGAATATATGATGTTTTTATCCGAAAGTTTAATGCTGATGGTACAATAGACACTTCTTTTGGAGTTAACGGAATCTCACAGCAGGCACCGGAGCCTAACAAAGGTTTTACTGCAAAAAGTATTGCTGTAACACCAGATAATAAAATCTTAGTGCTTATGAAAGGTTACAGCCCGATAAGAAATATTTTGATGAGACTGAATAGCAATGGTACTTTAGATACAAGTTTTGGACAAAATGGATATAAAAACCTAACCGGTCTTGAAACTTTTAACAGCAGAACAATGAAGATCATCAATAATAAAATCTATCTGGTTGGAGATAATAATAAGAGTGGAACCTACAGTTATATGCCTATGATTGCTAAATTGGATATCAATGGAAATTTAGATACCTCTCTGAACAGTGTAGGTATAATGACGCAAATAATTTACAATGGTTATGATGCTAAATTTAATGATATTATATTGCAACCGACAACTAATAAACTTCTTGTTTTTGGTGATACCAATACACCGGAAGGAAAACTTGCAAGAGTTGTTTTCAGGTTAACGGATGAAAGCTTTTTGGGAATTAAGGATAATCGAAAGAAAGAAGAGGAACTAAAAATTTATCCAAATCCTGTTAAAGATGTAATTAATTTTAATAATCATTCGATGATCAAGGCAAATGAAGAATTTGCTATATATGATGTAACTGGAAATACTATTCTGAAAGGTAAAATTGATGAATCAATGAAGATTAAGGTTTCACATTTGCCAAAAGGAATTTATATAGTTAATATTCAGCAAAAAACAATTAAGTTTATAAAAGATTAACCTGCGTTTATAAATTTAAATATAAATATGAAGAATATGTAATATACGATAGTATTTTGAGAAATGTTTCAGATACCAAGGTTATATTTCAGAACCAAGCCAAGCAGGAAGATAAAGTAATGAAAATTAAATAAATATTTAAATTGGGAAATAGAAAGTCACTGTTGTTATTTGCAGACTATTTTGACGCAACGACAGCAACCCGAAGAGTGGTAAATGCCTTAAATGAAAATTTTGATGAATTAGAATTTGTTTATTGGGCCAGATTAGGATACGAAAGAGATGTTAATGAGGTAATTTTCAAAAATATTCCTAAAAAAGTATATAAAGAAACAGCACCGCCAAGGAGTCTTGGGGTATTGGTTCAGTTCGTTAAATATCAAATCTGGTTATTAAAAACGTTGTTGCAGAAAAAACCAAACATGGTTATTGCATTTACTTTTTATACAATTTTTCCTGCATTATTTTATCGTCTGTTCATTAACAGAAAAGCAAAAGTTATCTACGATCCGAGAGACTATGTTGCGGTTTCGTATCGTGTGAATATCGTCATTTCTTCAGTGATCAGATTTCTGGATAATTTATGTATGAAATTGGCAGACTTTGTCATTTTTCCAGATAAACAATATTTTTCCCATTACGGAATGTTTAAGCTTTCTGAAAACAAATATTTTGTTTTGCCCAATTCTGCAGAAGACGTATATGATCAATTGGAAAACATTGATCTCAGAGCACTCTATAATATTCCTGTTGAAAAGCCGTTGATTCCCATACTAGGTTATTTTTCTGAAACAAGAGGTAAAGACTTATTATTTAAGGCTATTCAAGATGATAATTTATCTGAATTTCATTTTGTTTTCGCAGGAGATTTAAGGGATGAAAGTGAAATTAACTTTTTGAGTAACAAAACTAATGTTACCTTCTTACCCAAGGTCCCTTACCTTCATGCACTAAAAATTATTCAAAAGTCATTGGTTGTTCCTCAGCTTTATGATCCCAAGCTATTAAACAACGTGTATGCATTCCCGACTAAGTATTTTGACTGCCTGATGGTGGGCACACCAATGATTGTGAGCCTAGGGCAAAAAGATGTATGGGAAGAAATAAAACAACATAATTTCGGTTTTGGTATAGAATATGATGATTATGATAGCTTTGTGAACATATTAAAAAAATTATCGACAAAAGAAATTGTAATTGATGAGAAACATCTTAGAACATTTTTTTTGAAGAATTATAATTACAACCTGTATAAGCTAAAATTAGCAAATGTATATAAGGAGATGTATGATAATATTCGTCTATAATTTTTGAAAATAAAATATCAGAAAACTTACAAATTGATCAAAAAAATTTAATAGAGATAGTTCTAATAATTATTTAACTTTGCAATTAAAATTCATAAAATGAGTGAAAATAGAAATCCACAAGTTTGTGTAAATTGTATCATGGATACTACAGACGAGACCATTATATTTGATGAAAAAGGTGTATGCGATTATTGTGGAAATTATTATAATAATATTTTACCAAACTGGCATCCTAATGAACAAGGGGAACAGGAAATCCAAAAGGTAATCGATAAAATAAAAGCTGAAGGTAAAGGAAAAGACTATGATTGTATCATCGGTATTTCCGGAGGTTTAGATAGTTCATATCTTGTCTATTTAGCAGTTGAAAAATGGGGCTTAAGACCGATGCTTTATCATGTAGACGCTGGTTGGAATTCCGATGTTTCTACTAATAATATTAAGAATCTTGTTGACGGTTTGGGATTAGATCTTTATACAGATGTGATCAACTGGGAAGAAATGAAAGACCTTCAGAGAGCTTTTATCAAATCTCAGGTACCAGATATCGATACTCCTCAGGATCTTGTGTTTTTCTCATCACTTTACAATTATTGTGCTAAAAACGGGATAAAATATATTTTAACGGGAGGTAACTTCTCAACCGAATGTGTAAGAGAACCGCTTCATTGGGGAGCTTATTATCAGACAGATATGAAATATGTAAATGATATTCATAAAAAATTTGGAGAAAGAAAACTAAAAACATTCCCTAGATGTGATATATTCAAATATAAAATCCAATATAGATTGATCAATGGAGTAAGAGTAGTGAAACCTCTTGACCATACAAGATTCATCAAAAAAGAAGCTGAAGATTTGTTAGAAGAAAAATTCGGGTGGCAGAGATATCAGCATAAGCACCATGAATCAAGATTCACAAGATTCTACGAAGCATTCTGGTTACCAAGAAAATTTGGATTTGATAAAAGAAAGAATCACCTGTCAAGTTTGGTTCTTACAGGGCAGCTAACAAGAGAGGCAGCTTTAGATAGAGTGTCCAGATCGGAATTACCTGAAGATGAATTAATGAAAGAGTTTGAATACGTAGCAAAAAAACTTGATTTTACAGTTGATGAGCTTTGGGGGTATTTTAATGGTCCAAACAAAACATTTAAAGACTATAAAAATAATTACAAACTGATTCAGTTGGGAACCAAAATAATGCAAATATTAGGCTTGGAAAAAAGAGCATTTAAATAACAATATGGTTACAATCATTGATTATGGCGTTGGAAATATTAACGCCTTTTTGAATATATATAAACAACTTAATATTCCGGCAAGTACAGCAAAAACAGTGGAAGATCTTAATGTTGCAACTAAACTTATTCTTCCTGGGGTAGGTCATTTTGATTACGCTATGCAGAGATTCACAGATTCAGGGATGAAAGATAAGGTGAATGATCTGGTTGTTAATAAGAAAATTCCAGTAGTGGGAGTTTGTGTGGGAATGCAAATGATGGCTAAAGGCAGTGATGAGGGAAATCTTCCTGGATTGGGATGGATAGATGCACATGTTCACAAATTTGATGCCTCGCAGGTTTCTGCTAAATTACCATTACCTCATATGGGATGGAATGATATTAAAATTGTAAAAGAAACACCGCTTCTGAAAGATTTGGAAATTGATCCCAGATATTATTTTTTGCATAGTTATTATTTCAAATGTAACAATGAAAATGATTCTATTGCAGAAACAAATTATGGAATCAACTTTACAAGTGCTGTCAATCATGACAATATTTTTGGAGCTCAATTCCATCCGGAAAAAAGCCACCATTTTGGAATTCAATTATTAAAGAACTTTGCAGAAAAATGTTAAGACCAAGAATTATACCTTGCCTTTTGGTTCATGATAAAGGATTGGTAAAAACCGAGCATTTCAAAAATCCAAGATATTTGGGAGACCCTATGAATGCGGTGAGAATTTTTAATGAAAAGGAAGTTGATGAGCTTATTATTTTAGATATTGATGCTACCGCAGAAGGAAGAGGACCTGATTTTAAAATGATTGAACATTGGGCTGAAGAATGCAGAATGCCATTGTGCTACGGAGGAGGAGTAACAACCGTCGAACAAGCACAAAGAATATTTTCTTTAGGTGTAGAAAAAATAGCATTTAGTGCAGGAGCTATTAATAATCCGGATATTATCAGAGAAATATCGGAAAAGGTAGGAAGTCAGAGTGTAGTTGTCGTACTGGATGTGAAAAAGAAATTATTCGGAGGGTACGAAGTATACACACACAACGGAAAAAAATCCACAGGAAAATCACCCTTTGAGCTTATTCAAAAATTTGAACAGCTAGGTGCCGGAGAGATCGTTATTAATTCTATTGATAAGGATGGCGAGATGAAGGGGTATGATATGAAGCTTATTGAAGCTTCGCGAAAAGAAACTACATTACCACTTACAGCCATTGGTGGTGCTGGTAAAATGGAAGATATAGGTGAACTTATTAAAAAATTTGGTATTATTGGTGCTGCAGCTGGTAGTTTATTTGTTTTTAAAGGCAAGTTAAAAGCTGTGTTAATTAACTATCCTAATTTTACAGATAAAGAAGGTCTAATTAAAAATTATTTTTAATTAATGTGCGGTATCGCTGGTCTCATACATAAAAATTCTATTCCGATATCAGAAGAGTCTCTTAAAAAAATGACAGATAAATTGTCACACAGAGGTCCTGATGCGGAAGGCTTTTTTATTCATGAAAATATAGGATTAGGTCACAGAAGACTATCCATTATTGATGTCAGCGAGGCCGCAAATCAACCTTTTATCTGGGAAGATAAGCAGGTTCTTGTTTTTAACGGCGCCATATACAACTATTTAGAAATAAGAGAAGAGCTTATACAAAATAATTATACCTTTAAAACAAATTCAGATACAGAGGTTTTAATTGCTGCTTATGATTTTTGGGGGAAATATTGTGTACAGAAATTCAATGGAATGTGGGCTTTTGCTATATTTGATTCTAAAAACAATACATTATTTTGTTCAAGAGATCGATTTGGAGTAAAACCATTCTATTATTATGTAGATGATCAAAAATTCCTCTTCGCATCAGAAATAAAGCCCATATTAGAAATTGAAAAAGTTGAAAAAGTTAATCTTAAGATTCTTTTACAATATTTGATTTTTAGCATGCCATACGAAACTAACGAAACATTCTTTGATCAAATACTAAAGTTACCCGGATCTCATAATCTTGAATATGATTTAACTACGAATACATTTGAGATCTATCGATATTATGATATTCCATATAAAGAGGAAATCAATCAATTAAATATAGATGAATCCATTGCCCTTTTTGAAAAAGAATTTGAAAATTCCGTAAAACTCAGACTTCGGTCCGATGTTAAAATAGGCTCTGCCTTAAGTGGTGGTCTGGACAGTTCTTATGTGGTTTCAATAGCTTCCAAAATTCTTAATGAGTCAAAAAAGTGTGATAATTTTACAGCTGTCACTGTAGGATCCATGGATGATGATAATGATGAAAGTGCGTTAGCCAAAGTCATTACTGATACACTCAAAGTTAACCACGATATTGTAACCCCTAAATCTGATGAGTTTGAGGATACATTTGAAGAAGTGATCATGAAACATGAAGAACCTTTTGGTGGTATTTCCGTTTACATGCAGAAATTTTTAATGAAAGAGGCAAATAAATTGGGAATTAAAGTATTTTTAGGAGGGCAAGGAGCTGATGAAGTACTGTTGGGATATAGTAAATATACTGCTGGATATTTAAGAAGCCATAGCTTATTTGGCAAAATCAAATTTTTAAAAAATGTAAGAAGCCACTATAATATTTCAATGATGAAAGCCATAGCAATTTATTTGTGTTATTCAAATACTTTTATCAATAAGCTTTTTTTTAGAATAAATGGCAGAATATTAAAAGACAAATATTACAATACAATAGATTTTTCAAAAGCTCAAAATCTTGCAAAATCATATAAAAATATATTCGAGCTTCAGAAGCACGAAATATTTTATAGTCATTTACCAGAACTTTTAAAGTGGGAAGATAAAAATTCAATGGCTTATTCGGTAGAATCCAGACTTCCTTTTTTAGATTATAAATTAATTGAAATATGCCTCTCCATCAATAACAATTATAAAATTGGGGAAGGATGGTCAAAATATATTCTTAGAAAGAATTTAGAGAAAATTTTACCAGATGAAATTGTTTATAACAAAAGAAAAATTGGGTTTGAACCTCCGATAAAATATTGGTGGCCAAGATCCGAACATATTTTAGAAGCTATAAATAACTCTAAAATTATTAAGGAAATTTCAAAAAAGAAATTTAGTTTTATAGCTGATAGAGAGTTGGAATGGAGACTTTACAATATTGCAGTTTGGGAAAGACTCTATAACATGAAAATTTAATAATAAAAACGCATATGCAGATAAAAGATAAAATACTTCTTATTACAGGAGGAACAGGTTCATTTGGAACAGCAGTCTTGAGAAAATTTATACATACAGATCATTTTAAAGAGATTCGTATTTTTTCCAGAGATGAGAAGAAGCAGGATGATATGAGAAATCAATTTAAAAGTAATAAATTGAAATTCTATATTGGTGATGTAAGAGATTTTAATAGTATAGAGCCTGCAATGAGAGGGGTAGACTATGTTTTCCATGCCGCAGCACTGAAACAGGTCCCGTCTTGCGAATTCTTTCCAATGCAGGCTGTAAAAACAAATGTGGAAGGAACACAAAATGTTATAGAAGCAGCGGCAAAAAATAAAGTTAAAAAGGTTATTTGTTTAAGTACAGATAAAGCCGCTTATCCTATTAATGCTATGGGAATCTCTAAAGCAATGATGGAAAAAGTGGCAGTAGCGGCCTCCAGAAACCTTGAAGAAACAGTGGTATGTTTGACAAGATACGGAAATGTAATGGCCTCAAGAGGATCTGTTATTCCTCTATTTATTAAACAGATTAAGGAGGGAGGAGAACTTACCATTACAGACCCTAATATGACCCGTTTTTTAATGTCTCTGGAAGAAGCAGTTGACCTTGTTTTGTTTGCATTCGAACATGGTAACTCTGGAGATCTATTTGTGAATAAAGCTCCTGCGGGAACAATTGGTGATCTGGCTCAGGCATTAAAAGAAATGTTTAAAGCAGATAATCCTGTTAAAATAATAGGTACAAGACACGGGGAAAAATTGTATGAAACCTTATGTACCCGTGAAGAAATGATCAAGGCAGAAGATATGGGAGATTTCTACAGAATCCCGGCCGATAACAGAGACTTGAATTACGCTCAATATTTCTCTGAAGGTGTGGAGGATATCTCTAAGATAGAAGATTATCATTCCCACAATACTGAACAACAGGATGTAGAAGGAATGAAAAAGCTGTTATTAAAGCTTCCGCTGATCAGAAAAGAAGTTTTAGGAGAAGATGTAATGCAATATCCCGACTAAAATACATGAATAAACCGACTATTTTTGAAGGTGGAGAATATTCTGATGAAAGAGGAAAACTCTTTTTCAATAACAATTTTGATGCATCTGAAATTAAAAGAATGTACTGTATTGAAAATGCAGATACCCAATTTATTAGAGGTTGGACAGGGCATCAGGTTGAGCAACGTTGGTTTTCTGCTCTTCAGGGAAGTTTCTTAATAAGATTAATACAAATAGACGATTGGAAATCACCATCACCAAACACAGAAATTTTAGAATTTAAATTAAATGCCGGAGGTTTGCATGTTCTTCATATCCCGAGAGGATATGCAAGTGCAATTCAGGCACTGGAAGAACAGTCCAGATTGTTGGTGATGGCAGATCATTTTTTAGGTGAAATAGCTGATGAATATCGTTTCCCTATAGAATATTTTGAAAATTTATAATATGAAAAGAATTGGAATTACAGGTCAGAATGGCTTTGTAGGATCTTATTTATATAACACTTTAGGATTAAAACCTGAGGAATTTGAAAGGATTGATTTTAAAAGAGATTTTTTTGATGATTCTGATCAGCTGGATCATTTTGTGAGCCAGTGTGATGTGATTGTACATTTGGCGGCCATGAATCGTCATCCCGATCCTGAAGTTATTTTTAATAATAATATAGAGTTAGTTAAAAATCTGATTTCTTCACTGGACAGAACCGGTTCAAAAGCTCACATCATCTTTTCCTCTTCATCACAGGAAGAAAAAGATAATTTATACGGGAAATCAAAAAAAGAAGGAAGAGAGCTTTTTTCAGAATGGGCAAAAAGATCCGGAGGTACATTCACCGGGATGATTATTCCAAATGTATTTGGGCCTTTTGGTAAGCCCAATTATAATTCCTTTATAGCAACCTTTTGCCATAAATTGACACATGGCGAAGTGCCACATATTGATAATGATAGTGAAGTGAAACTCATCTACGTAGGAGAGCTCGTACAGGAAATTATAACTCAGTTTGAAAGATCAGAAACAAAAGAGTTATATGAAGTTCCGCATACTTCTGTAAATAAAGTTTCGGAAGTTCTCGAAAAACTTAGCAATTATAAAAAACTGTACTTTGATAACGGAGAAATTCCTGAACTGACCTCTTCATTTGATTTAAATCTCTTCAATACATTCAGATGTTATTTTGATATCAAAGAACATTATCCTGTAAAATTTACTCAGCATATTGATCCTAGAGGAGCTTTTGTTGAAGTTATCCGTTTAGGTATTGGAGGTCAGTGCTCTTTTTCAACAACCGTTCCGGAAATTACAAGAGGAAATCATTTTCATACCAGAAAAATAGAAAGATTCGCAGTAATAAAAGGAAAAGCTTTAATACAGCTTAGAAAAATCGATACAGACGAAGTACTTGATTTTTATCTGGATGGGAGTGAGCCCGCTTACGTTGATATGCCAATCTGGTATACCCACAATATTAAAAATATAGGAGAAGAAGAGTTATTCACAATCTTTTGGATCAATGAGCCATTTAATCCTGAAGACGCAGATACCTATTTCCTAAATGTATAAATATGGAAATACTAAAAAAGTATAACATAGAATTTCTTTTCCTATTTTTTTTAACTTTCGGATATATTTTTGTTTACTCTTTAGCGATGCCCCTGGGAACTTCAAATAAGTATTTTGCAGTTCCTTTCCGAATGCTCATGGCATTGGTAAGCATTTATATTATTTACAAGAATTTTGATAATTTAAAAAAAAGAAAGACTACAGTATTTTTTGTTATACTTTTTTGGATATTTTACTTAATTAAGGCCATTTACAGCTTTAACAATGATACTTACCTACCCGAAGTGTTAAAAACCAAATATGAGATTTATATTCGCATTGTGTTTTCAAATATGCTTCCATACATAGCCGTTTTAAGTATCAATTTTTCAAAAGAGATTGCTGTAAAACTGAACCGGCTGATATTTAATTTTTTATTGGTTATTCTTGCTATAAGTTGTCTGTATACTATATTCGTATGGAATATTTATCACCAGTCAAGCGGTATATTCACCAGTCATTACATAAGTATGGGACACTACGGATTATCGTTGATGATCATTTCCGTATTTACTTATTTTCAAATACCACAGAAGCCACTGAAACCAACTTTGGGAATGCTATTGGGCATCTTTACCGTCATTACCTCTTCGGCAAGAAGTCCTATGCTGGCAGCATTTGTTATTTTATTTTTATTTGTAGTGTATGCAAACAAATTAAGATATTGGATCGCATTGTTGTCTACCGTACTATTATTTATTATAGGCATTTATTTTTTAATGCAGACTTCAATATCCGATTTTGGTTTTATCAAAAGAATGTATGATGCTATTTTTGAAGGAAATGCTTACGGAAGATCTTATTATCTGAGTAAAGGATTCGATGTTTTTAAAAATAATATTCTTCTTGGAGGCCGTATTTTATTTGAAGATGCAATGTATCCCCATAATGTATTTGTCGAATTATTAATGAGTATGGGCATTGTTGGAGTTATTCTCTTTTGTTTATATTTTAAGGATTTGACAAAATTTAGGGTGAAGTATATTAAGGCAAATGTTAATTATTTACCCTACTTTTTATTTTTCGTTCAGTATCTTATACTTGTTCAAACTTCTTACTGTATCTTTGCCAATATTGAATTTTGGTGCTTTTCAGCAGTAATAATATCTATAATTTTATTTTGTAATGATGAAGAAATTAAAAGTAATGACAGTCGTAGGTACGCGACCGGAAATCATTAGATTATCAAGAGTATTAACGGCTTTAGACGCTTCTGAAGCTATAGAACATATTATTGTCCACACTGGGCAGAATTACGATTACGAGCTTAATCAGATCTTCTTTGAAGATTTAGGATTAAGAAAACCAGATTATTTTTTAGAAGCGGCAGGTAAGACCGCTACAGAAACAGTAGGAAATATTCTTATTAAAATAGATCCTCTTTTGGAAAGTCTGAAACCGGATGCATTTTTAGTATTGGGAGATACCAATTCTTGCCTTTGTGCAATTCCTGCTAAGAAACGTCAGATTCCTATTTTCCATATGGAGGCCGGAAACAGATGTTTTGATCAAAGGGTGCCTGAAGAAACAAACCGTAAAATTGTAGACCATACCTCAGATATTAACCTTACATATTCTGATATTGCACGCGAATACCTTTTAAGAGAAGGACTTCCTGCAGATAGAATCATCAAAACAGGTTCACCGATGTTTGAGGTCCTGAATCACTATTTGCCACAGATTGAAAGCTCGGATGTACTTTCGCGTCTGAATCTTGAGGAAAGAAAATACTTTGTGATTTCTTCGCATCGTGAAGAGAATATCAATTCCGAAAAGAATTTTAAAGGACTGATGGAATCTTTAAATGCAATTGCTGAGAAATATCAGTATCCAATCATTGTTTCCACACACCCACGTACCAAAAATATGATTGATAAGATGCAGATTGAAATGCGTCCTGAAATTCAATTTTTAAAACCTCTGGGATTCCATGATTATAATGCATTACAGATGCGTTCATGTGCTGTGCTTTCAGATTCAGGAACTATTTCAGAGGAATCATCTATTCTTAATTTCAGAGCCTTGAATATCAGGGAAGCTCATGAAAGACCGGAAGCAATGGAAGAAGCATCAGTAATGATGGTCGGATTATCCCCCGAAAGAATTTTACAGGGACTGGCTCAGTTACAACAACAGAAAGTAGGAAAAGAAAGAAACTACAGACCCGTAGCAGATTACTCAATGCCTAATGTTTCTGAGAAGATGGTAAGAATTATTTTAAGTTATACCGATTATATAAACCGAGTAGTTTGGAGCAAAAAATAATGAAAAATCTCTGGATCGCAACCGAGCTTTTTTATCCCGAAGAAACTTCAACCTCTTTTATTTTGACCAAAATAGCAAACAGACTTTCAGGAAAATATAATGTAAAAGTCATTTGTGGTGATCCGGTATATGATAAACAAAATAGAAGTGAGAGCTTTGTTTTGAACTCCAATGTCTTTGTTCATAGAATAAAAGGTTTTGCAGGGAATAAAAATAGCCTATTAAGCAGGTCCCTGAGATTTATTTTTCTAAGTCTTTCTATCTTTTTTTATCTTTGGAAGAATGTGAAGAAAGGAGAGAAGGTTTTTATTGTGACAAATCCTGCTCCGTTAATTTTACTTATTTCAATACTTAAAAAAATTAAAAAAATTGAACTGGTTATTTTGGTACATGATGTCTTTCCGGAAAATACTATTCCTGCGGGAATTATTAAATCAGAAAAAGCATTACCATATAAACTTCTCAGAAGTATTTTTGACAAAGCATATTCAAATGCTGACGTGTTGATCACATTGGGCAGAGATATGCAGAAGGTTATTAAAGGAAAAATCAGAAAATATAATAGCACATCGAAAATTGAGATTATTGAAAACTGGGGAGATATTGAAAATATTTACCCAATGTCAAAACAAGAAGTTTTTCATGATGACTCACCTATAAAAAATAAGATTATTTTTCAGTACGCCGGAAATATAGGAAGAGTTCAGGGATTACTGGAATTATTACAGGTTATTAAAAAAGTGAATAATGAAAGATTGGTCTTTTATTTTGTAGGAGAAGGAGCTGTTAAACAAAGTATGATTGAATATGTACAGGATAATCAAATGAAAAATGTTTATTTTGACGGTGGTTATTCAAGAGAAGACCAGCTGTCTGTATTAAATAAAGCTGATGTGTCGTTTGTAAGTTTAGCACCTAAAATGTTTGGATTAGGTGTACCTTCAAAAACATACAATATCTTAGCTGCAGGAAAACCTATTTTATACATTGGTGAAAAAAACAGTGAAATTGATCTGCTTGTAAGAGAAGAAAATATAGGATATTCATTTCAACATTTTGAGAAGGAAAAACTTTTGGATTTTTTTAATTCTTTCGATGAAAATTCAATCACTGACTTAAAATTGAAGAAAGAAAAAGCAAGACAGATTGCCGAAACAAAATTTTCAGAAAAAATTATATTGAACAAATTTTATAATATTATTTAAATGAAAGTGCTATTTACAGGTGCCAATGGGTTTTTAGGAAAAAATGTAATTCCGTTGCTTCGGAAAGAAAATTTTGAGGTGAAAACTTTTGGAACTTCTCATGCGGATTATGTATTTAATATAACCAATGCCATAGCTCCATTTGAAGAAAAGTTTGATATTGTTTTTCATGCTGCAGGTAAGGCGCATTCGATTCCTCAAAATCAGGACGAAGAAAATCTCTTTTATAAGGTAAATTTTGATGGAACAAAAAACCTTTGCAACGCATTGGAGAAAAATCTTCCTGAATATTTTATTTTTATTAGTACAGTGGCTGTTTATGGGAAAGATTTTGGAGAAAATATAAAAGAGCATACGCCTTTGGAAGGATATAGTCCTTATGCTAAAAGCAAAATCATGGCTGAAGATTTTCTGATCTCGTGGTGCAAAGAAAAGAATGTGAAGCTTTTTATTTTGAGACCTTCATTAATTGCGGGACCAAATCCTCCGGGAAATCTGGGAGAAATGATCAATGCTGTGAATAATGGGAAATATGTTAATATAGCTGGAGGAACAGCTAGAAAAAGTATATTTTGGGTAGATGATTTTGCAGAGCTTGTGGTTCATATAATTGGTAAAGACGGGGGAGTTTACAATGTATGTGATAATTATAATCCAAGTTTTAAAGAAATTTCGGATAAGATTTCAGAAAAACTAAATAAGAAATCACCATTAAGTATTCCTTATTTTGTGGCAAAATCATTAGCAAAATTGGGTGATTTACTTGGAAACAAGGCTCCGATTAATTCTTTAAGATTAAGAAAAATAACAGATTCATTGACCTTCTCCAATGAAAAGGTACGAAAAGAATTAAATTTTAATCCTTCCAATGTAATGGAAAAATTTCAACTATAATTTATGGAATTTTCAATAGTAACGGTTATACTTTTTATTTCAATGTTGGTATATTTCAGAATTGCTGACAAATACAATATTATCGACAAACCCAATCACAGAAGTGCCCATACTCAGATCACCCTGAGAGGGGGAGGTATTATTTTTCCTATCGCTTTTATCATTTTTTGTATATTCAATTATAATGAGGCCATTCAGAATTACTGGTCTTTTGGATTAGGATTGTTAGCCATTTGTGGGATTAGTTTTATTGATGATGTTAAAACATTGTCAAACAAAATCAGACTTTCCGTGCACTTATTAGCCGTAATTCTTCTTTTATATTTTACGGGAGCTTTTGAGCTTATGCCTTTCTGGGCATGGCCAATGCTTTTTGTCATCATCATCGGAACGCTGAATGCCTATAATTTTATGGATGGAATTAATGGGATGACAGGAGTATACAGTCTTATTACTTTAGGCTCGTTGGCTTATATCAATAAAGATATCGTAGAATTCACAGATCAAAACTTTATTTATTATCCGATATTGGCATCACTTGTTTTTCTGTTTTTTAATTTTAGAAAAAAAGCAAAATGTTTTGCCGGTGACGTAGGAAGTATGGGAATCGGATTTTGGATCATAGGATTAATTACCCTTCTCATCATGAAAACCGGTGAGTATAAATATATATTATTACTTTCTGTCTACGGAATGGAGGTCGTCCTGACCATTATGGAAAGACTATCCTTAAAAGAAAATATTTTTGAGGCACACAGAAGACATTTATATCAGCTTTTCGCGAATGAAAAAAAAGTCTCACATTTGGTGATTAGTAGTGTTTATGCTATCATACAGGTAATTGTGAATATCTTTCTGATATATTCCGATCTTCCGGTGTGGGCTATCGTCCTGATTATTTTTATTCCGTTAGGAATTCTGTATGTAGGATTAAAAGTAAGTCTGAAAAAGCAGTACGGATTATAAAACAGAACAAAACTTTAACATGAAAATAAAAGAAACCCCCTTAAAAGATTGCTACATTATAGAACCTACCATCTTTGAAGATGAAAGAGGCTATTTCTTTGAAAAATTCAA
Source organism: Chryseobacterium sp. UNC8MFCol (assembly GCF_000482305.1). Taxonomy (NCBI): domain Bacteria; kingdom Pseudomonadati; phylum Bacteroidota; class Flavobacteriia; order Flavobacteriales; family Weeksellaceae; genus Chryseobacterium; species Chryseobacterium sp. UNC8MFCol. The sequence continues at coordinate 589,981 of NZ_KI535290.1, read as the reverse complement.
TGAGAAAAAATTTGAAGAGCTGACCGGAATGAACGGCCATTTTGTACAGGATAATATTTCCAAATCATCGTACGGCGTACTAAGAGGGTTGCATCTTCAAAAGGGAGAACATGCTCAGGCAAAACTGGTATCATGCCTTGAAGGAAGTGTTTGGGATGTGGCTGTAGATCTTCGTGAGGATTCGCCAACATTCGGAAAGTGGTTCGGTATAGAACTTACAGCAGAAAATAAAATGCAGCTTTACATCCCGAGAGGATTTGGGCATGGCTTTTCTGTTTTAAGTACCGACGCTGTATTTTCTTATAAATGTGATAATTTTTATAACAAAGAATCTGAAGGTAGTGTAAAGTTTAATGATCCGGACCTTGCAATCGACTGGAAAGTTGATGAAAAAGATGCCATACTATCAGAAAAAGATAAGAACGCCCCGGGCTTCAAAGAAAAAAACTTTTAAATATATATCTGAAAACCACTTTTGTAAGGTGGTTTTTATTTTTTAATTATTAACTCTTCAATATTTTGTATCTTTGCAGACTCAAAATCAAAAAGATGCGTACAAAATCGGTAGGGAAGAAGAAAATCAATGTGGTCACTCTTGGATGTTCCAAGAATGTTTATGATTCAGAAGTATTAATGAGCCAGCTGAAAGCCAACGGCAAAGAAGTGGTTCACGAAGACCGTGGTGATATCGTTGTAATTAATACCTGTGGATTTATTGATAATGCTAAAGAAGAATCGATCAACACCATTCTTGATTATGTAGAAGCAAAAAATAGAGGTGAGGTTGAAAAAGTATTTGTTACAGGATGTCTGTCTGAAAGATATAAGCCGGATCTGATCAAAGAAATCCCGGATGTAGACCAATATTTTGGTACAAGAGATCTTCCTGTTCTTTTAAAACACCTGGGGGCAGACTATAAACACGAGCTCGTAGGAGAGAGACTGACAACCACTCCGAAACATTACGCTTACCTTAAAATCTCTGAAGGTTGTGACAGACCATGCTCTTTCTGTGCAATCCCTCTGATGAGGGGAGGACACGTTTCCACACCTATTGAAAAACTGGTCTCCGAAGCACAAAAATTGGCTAAAAAAGGGACAAAAGAATTGATTCTTATTGCTCAGGATCTTACCTACTATGGTTTAGATATCTATAAAAAACGTGCATTAGGCGATTTATTAAAAGAACTGGTAAAAGTAGAAGGAGTAGAATGGATCCGTCTTCACTATGCTTTCCCAAGCGGTTTCCCTGAAGATGTTCTGGACATTATCCGTGAAGAACCTAAAGTTTGTAATTATATTGACATCCCTCTTCAGCATATCAATTCCGATTTGTTGAAATCAATGAAGAGAGGAACCACCCACGAGAAGACAGATGCCCTTCTGGGAAAATTCAGAGAAAAAGTTCCTGATATGGCTATCAGAACAACTTTAATTGTAGGCTATCCTGGAGAAACAGAGGAAAGATTCCAGGAACTGAAAGACTGGGTGAGAGAACAAAAATTTGACAGACTGGGATGTTTTACCTACTCACATGAAGAAAATACGACAGCCTATGTGTTGGAAGACGATATCCCTCAGGAAGTAAAAGAAGCAAGAGTAGAAGAGATCATGGAAGTACAATCTCAGATTTCCTGGGAAAAAAATCAGGAGAAAATTGGTAAAATATTCAGATGTATTTTTGATCGTAAAGAAGGAAATTATTTTATCGGTCGAACTGAGTACGATTCACCGGATGTAGATAATACAGTATTGGTTTCAGCTGAAGATACTTATATTTCTATAGGAGAGTTTGCGGAAGTTAAAATTACATCAGCTGAAGAATTTGACTTATACGGCGAATTGATATAAAGCTAATGTGCTATGAATCAAATCATACGCAAATCGCTGTAAGAATAAAATTAGTAGAATTATTAAACAAAATTAACTTAAATATTTTCTGGTGTATTTTTTTATGTTGTTGGTTTTCAATGAATTGATGCTTGCTAATGTTAAGAAAATTTAATTTTCTTTCATAAAGTATTCAAATTAGAAAATTATGTCTTAAATTTGCGCCATAAGCAATGTTTTTAAATCATGTGCTTTCAATAAGTTATTTACCAAAATGAAGCTTATATTTGATCCAAATATATTTTTATTTATATTAGCTTTATGATGTTAATCACTCATTGATTTGTTTTTTCCTTGTGAAAATATTGATGAAAAATAATGTAATTAAAATCTTTAAAAACTTATGAAAAAATTTTTATTAACAGCAACTATGCTGGTTTGCCTTTCGGCACTTTCCCAGGCTCAGCAGGGGCGTGTGGGGATTAACACGACCACACCAGCCGCAACTTTAGATGTAGTAGCGAATACTACAGATAATACAAGACCTGATGCCTTGCTAGTCCCTCGTTTAACAAGAGCTCAATTAGCAGCTAAAGATGGCGCTTATGTAACTGCACAAAATGGTGCGCTTACATTCGTGACGACGCTAGACGGTACTGCAGCTGGAAAAACAGCAAATGTTACCGCAACTGGGTTTTATTACTATGATGCTCCCAATACCGTTTGGGTAGCTGTAGGTGGAGGCGGAGGTGTTTCCAGATACGAAGGTATCAGAGGAAATGCTACTATTGTAACCAACCCTACGTATACTCTTCAGTCTACAGATAACGTTATCGTTACCAGAGCTACTACGGGTGTTGCTATTACACTTCCTTCCCTTACAAATACTCCTGCAGATATCGGGCGTATTATTAAAGTAATTAATAACAATACAACAGCAACAGCATTAACGTTTACTAACGGAGCAGGAGATACACCTCCTACCATATTAGGAAACTTAATTGTTAACCAAAACAGAGGTATTGAATTCGTTTGGACAGGAACTACTTGGTCTTCACCTCAGAAATAACCCTTTTAAAACTTAAGAATAAGATGAAAAATATATTTAATTTTTTAGCTATTGTTGCTTTTGGTTCTCTAGTAAATGCGCAGGTAAGCCTTAATAACGGAGCACAAAATGCTGCTATTAATAACTCTAACGTTGCAATCGACCTTAGTTCTGCTTTTAGTACAGAAGCTGGTGCTGGTGCAAACGTAGGAAAAGGAATTGTTGTGCCAAGTGTAGACTTGGTCAATTTCCAATTTGATACTTCTCTTGCTGATGGAAGTACTTTCCCTACTTGGTTTGATGGTATGGTTGTTTATAACAATGCAACAGGTACTACTTTAACCACAGGACAAAGATCTTCAACTGCTACTGCTGTAACTCCGGGATTCTACTATTATTATAACCCAACAGGTTCTACTACAAGTTCAGTACAGCCAGGGGTATGGAGACCGCTTGGTGGTAATGCGAATGCTGGAAAAGTGAATATCCTTCCTACTGAAACCATTACAAATACTCAGGTAAATAATGCTCAGGTATATGCAATCAAAGGAACTTTCACAGCTAGTGGTACTTCTACTGCTGTAAATATTCCGGCACCTGCAGGAATGAGTGCTATGTATGCCATCACTATTTATAAAGCGGGTACCAACACGGTTTATGACAGAAGTTTATACTCTTATACTATTGCGACTACTGCAGGTAACGCAGTTACTGGTTCTCCAAGTATGTCGGTAGTGTATCCGTCTGGTACATATGATTATGTATTAGAGTACCTTAAATAATAAATTTAATTAATTACATATAAAAACCAATGAGTTCCCTCTCATTGGTTTTTTGTTTTTATTACTGGGTAATAAAATCTGGCGGTATTGTATTTATTAATATAGTATGTGATCTACTATATTGAACGGGATAAAACAGTCTTTCAATGTTCAGGGAGATTATGAAGTTTATATTGTGGTTTACATTCATAGTCTGTAGTGCAAAATAACAGCGGTAAAAAGGACCGGTTTTTGCAGTAAAATAAAACATAACTTTTTTAGAAAAATTTCAGTTTACGTAAACTATTGATTATTAATATTTTATAAATTTTATTTTTTTAAATTATGCGCAAAGTAGTTAATTCTGTTAACTTTTTAGCTATTTTTTTAACACTTTTTAACAGTGTGGTCTAAAATCCCTATCCATAGGGGGTTACAAGGGTTGTTAACATTTATTTATGGTTTTGTTAACTGTTTTTAATAAATCGAATAGGGAGTTAAGGAGATTCCTGATACATTTGCTCCGTCAAAACCAATAAAAGTTCAACATGATGAAAAGATTCATTCTCGTAATCATAATGATGATTTCAACCCTGGGTATTTATTCTTTCACGAATAATGCCTTAGATGCGAAAAAAACAAGTTATGCATCGTACTACCACGATAAATTTAACGGTAGAAAAACCGCTAGCGGAGAAATCTTTGATAACTCAAAGTTTACTGCAGCAAACAGAACGCTTCCGTTTGGAACAAACGTTAAGGTAACCAACCTTAAAAATGGAAAAGAGGTAATAGTAAGAATTAATGACAGAGGGCCTTTCCATTCATCAAGATCTTTAGATATGTCTAAAGCAGCGTTCGACGAGATCGGAGATATCAGTCATGGTACAATTCCGGTCGAATATGAAATTGTCGATTAATTTTATGATTTAAATTAAAAAAGCCAGCTGATTCCAGCTGGCTTTTGTGTTATGGTATATTACGATATTTTACACATCCAATTCCAGTAAAGAAGGACAATGGTCGGAATGAACAGCTTCTTTCAAAATAACCGCTCTGCTGAGCTTTTCCTTTAAATTATAAGAAGCAAAAGTATAATCTAATCTCCAACCCTTATTTTTAGCCCTTGAGTTCTGACGGTAGCTCCACCAGGTATAATTTTCCGGTTCATTATTAAAGAACCTGAAACCATCAATCAGTTCGCACTCATCGATGAAATTAGTCATCCACTCTCTTTCCATAGGAAGAAACCCGGAAACATTTTTTAAGCGAACAGGATCGTGAATATCGATTGCTTCGTGACATATATTAAAATCACCCGAAATAATTAGGTTAGGGATCTCCTTTTTTAAATTTTTAATATACGCTAAGAAATCATGGCAGAATTGCATTTTAAAATCCAGCCGCTCTATATTGGACGCAGAAGGTACATATACAGAAATTACAGAATATCCGTCAAAATCAGCACGAATGATTCTTCCTTCATTATCGTAGCTTTCAATACCGCAACCATACTCTACATGCCTGGGCTTTATTTTTGACGCTATACCGACTCCACTGTAGCCTTTTCTTACGGCAGAATGCCAGTAACTGTGGTATCCTAATTTTTCAAGACTTTCAATATCAATCTGGTCATTTCCCGCTTTACTTTCCTGGATGCAGATAATATCCGGATCAGCAGTTTTTAACCAGCCTAAAAAATCTTTTGTAAATGCGGCCCTGATTCCATTAACATTGTATGTAATTAATCTCATTATTCTTTTATAAATGTTTTAAAATTTTCGTCGTATTTGGATGGAATAAATTCGGTGATCGCATAATCTGCAACCTCGTGAATATAAAAAGGATCTTCAGTGATGATCTGTTCAATCTCCTTTTTAGAGGCTGCTTTAGCAATAATGATCCCTCCTGTTCTTGGTTCTTTTCTTCCTGAGGCAATGAACTGTCCAGAGTCATAATGTTTGTGGAGGAAAATATTATGTTCGGGAATAAGTTTTTCTATATTTTCAATAGAACTCTTATAGGTAAGCGAGATAATAAACATGATTTATTTTTTACAAAAATATGAACTATAAAAAAGAGGCGGAAATAAAAAAGCCGGTTTTGAATTTCAAAGCCGACTTTTTATAGTTTAAGTAAGTGATTTTATTTTTTAAAAACTGTTTTACCGTCTTTTGTAAGTTCTATTTCTTCACCCTTACCTCTCAGTTCATAATGATTATTTTTATACCATATTCCTGATGCAGGTTTTTGTCCCTGCAGTTCAATTGTTTCATTATTGAAAACTACTGTAGCTGTATTTTTGGTATTATTGAAAGTCATATCCAATGTTTTTCCACTGCTGTCTTTCGAAGTACTTTTTACAATTTCATCCTGAGCTCCTGAAACAGCTGCTGAATCTGACGGCTTAGCAGCAACACTGTCTACAGGAGTAGAAGCAGAATCTGTTGCTTGCTTTTCTTTATTACATGAGGTTAAAAATAAGGCAGCAAATGCTGTCGCAATAAAAATGTGTTTTTTCATAAAATTATATTTATTAAAGTTGTCTTCTAGTATGCAAAATGAGTGCCTTAAAATAATGGTAAATCTATGATGCCTACCAAAATGGAGTGTATGGTCAGAATCAGGATGAAGAGATGGTTTTTGTGAAAGCTGCTCCCACCCCACATATAAAGGGTGGGGCAGACCATTGATATCAATGCCCGTGGAAATTATTATTACGATTGTCCTTCTGATCAATGAATTAAAATGTATGGTTTCAATACGGTTGATGTCAAAATAACTATTCTTAAATGGCTGTTGGCAATGGTAAACTTACCTTTACCATAAGCAGTACTGCTTATGGGATTGCCGTTCCATTAGGTAGTTCTTTTTCAGTTAATGGTGGAGGGGGAAAATTGCCGGATTGATTTTCCGGTAAAAGAAAGGACGATAGAGAACTAGGTTTAAGAAATACTAAAAGAGTAGCGGATCTGGCAAACCGTATTATAGAGGCCGTTATAAAAAAGGCGGAAAAAATCATTCGATTTTTTCCGCTTTATACCCAAAATTAAATAAACTATGAAAAAACTACTTGGGTTCTAAAACACTGATAGGAATGATACATTCTTCCAGTGAGATTCCACCATGTTGATAGGTCTCTTTATAGTAATTTACAAAATGATTATAATTTTTAGGATAAGCCAGGAATATATTGTTTTTGGCAAAAATATATTTCGAGCTTAAATTTCCTTTGGGAAGGAAAAGTTTTTCAGGGTTGGTGATTGCCCATACATCGCTGTCGTCATAGGTCAGACTTTTACCGGTTTTATATCTGATATTGGTAGAGGTCTCTCTGTCACCCACCACTTTGCTTGGCTTTTTCACATATACCGTTCCGTGATCGGTAGTAATAACCAGCTTGTAACCGTTTTCTGCTGCCGTTTTGATGATTTTCAATAATGAAGAATTTTCAAACCAGTTAAAAGTCAGAGAACGGAAAGTTTTATCATCACGGATGAGCTGATCTACGATATGATTATCTGTTTTGGCGTGGGATAAAATGTCGATAAAGTTGTAGACGATAACCAGAAGGTCATTGTTTTTATGCTGGTTGAAATCGTCATAGATTTTTCTTTCAAAATCAGCATTCAAAACCTTTAAATATTTCATGGATTTTGATCCAAGGCCGATTCTTTTCATTTGGTCCTCCAGGAAATCACGCTCATATTCATTTTTATTTCCCTCCTCATTATCATTGAACCATTTATCAGGGAAACGTTTTTCGATTTCCGAGGGCATTAAACCGGCAAAGAAAGAATTTCTTGCATACTGTGTCGCAGTAGGAAGAATACTGTAGTAATAATCTTCAGATATTTTATTGTAATATTTTGTAAATAACGGCTCGATTACCTTCCATTGATCATAACGGAGGTTGTCAACCATCAGCAAAAGCACCTTCTCTTTTTCAACTTCCGGTTTTACTTTTTCCTTGAAAAGCGTGTGGCTCATAAGAGGTTTATCTGAGTCGGTAAGCCAGTCAGCGTAGTTTTTTTCAATAAACTTGGCAAACTGAATATTAGCTTCTTCCTTTTGCGATTGTAAAAGGTCGGCAAACTCATTATCTGCTACTTTATCAAACTTAATCTCCCAGCTTAGGATCTTTTTATAATACTCAGCCCATTCCTGGTATGTTCTCAGATAAGAAAGTTCCATAGAAAGGTTTCTGAACTCCTGCTGGTACTGTAAGATAGTTTTTTGTTCTACCAGATTATCCTGCTGAAGATTTTTCTTTAATGAAAGTAAAATCTGGTTAGGATTTACCGGTTTCAGGATGTAATCAGCGATTTGGGAACCTATGGCTTCTTCCATGATATGTTCTTCTTCACTTTTGGTCACCATAACTATTTTTAAGGAATTGTCTTTTTCCTTGATCATAGGAATAGCTTCAAGCCCGGAGATCCCAGGCATATTTTCATCAATTAATGTTAAGGCAAATTTCTCTGAATCCATAAGTTCCAAAGCCTCATTTACATTATTAACAGGAGTTACATTGTAGCCCTTTTTTTCCAAAAATACGATATGAGGTTTAAGTAAATCTATTTCATCATCGATCCATAATATCTTTTCTGACATAATTTATTTTTTACATGATTATTCTATCAAAATGTTGACCAATTCCTTTTAAAATCTCACAAATTAGGATGTTTAAAAGTTAAATAATAGTTAAATGAAAATGCGATTAGGTATTTCATTTTTGGCTACGGTCAATTATTCGTTTTTATATAAAGCAAAGCTCTTTCCAATACTTCATCTTTTCCTTCCCGGATCCCTTGTATAGTAGGCTTCACAATGATATCAGGAATGATTCCGATTCTTTGTGTTTCTCTGCCATCAGGATAGTACGCGCCAAGCCCCGTAAAGCGTGTATCGAGGCCGGCAATTTTGAAAGTGATGACATCTCCATTTGCTCCCGAGGTATTGCTCCCGATCAATTTAGCTTTCGGATGTTGCCTTAGCATCATTGCTGTGGTCTCAGCCTGGCTTTGTGTACTTTCGTTGACTAATACGACAACATCACCCTTGTAGTATTCCTTATTTCTTCGGCCAATAATATTTTTCCTGCTATAAAATTTTCCTGGGTAATCGGTTTCCGGAAATGTGAACAGATAGTAAGTCGCTATTTCCGGGAGTATAAGTTGGCTTAAAGGTTCAATCGTTTGGTTGGGATAATTTCTGAGGTCAAAGATAATAGCCCTGGTCGATTGCAGGTTTTTGTACATCATATCCAGGTCCTCCTTTTTGAGAATTCCCATATTCACATAGCCGATCTGCTTTTCTAAAAGTTTCCAGTTTTCGGGACTTTTATTTTGGGTACGGATAATATCTTTTGCAAAATATGTTCGGGAGGTAATGGATAAATTGTGACCGCCCCTTTCAATTTTCATAGAAATGGAGTCTCTGTTGGTTGAAAGGAAATGGCTTTTTACTTTCTCTATTTTTCCCCAGGAATTCGAAGCCGGAACATATTTCCCAAAACTATTAACCAATTGAGGAATTGTTTTACCATTAACATCGTAAATGACATCTCCCACAAGTAAAGGTGTTTTCTCTTCAAACGCAGTGGAATTAATTTTTGTAACTACCAATTTTCCTTCCGCATACGAATATTCTACAGGAACCCTTCTGTTACCATATTGGTTAAGACTGATCTCTTTTGAAAAAAGATAGGCATGGGAGTCGTCAGTTTTTGTGACCAGTTCCGCCAATGTCAAATGATAAGTTTCATCACTGTCAATATTAAGAAACTTTGGAATCATCTCTGTCAAAACACTATTCCAGTTTTGGTCGGTTTCATATTTGTAAGGGAAAAAATATTCTACATAATTCCAATACCGGAACAGCTCCAGCAAGCTGATCGATTGAGATGTGAATCTTGAACCGTAAGAATTTTCATTTCTGAAATATACCTTTCGGCCGCCTTTCCCTAAATAATGAGAATCTCCGAGATTTCTGTTGTTTTCTATGTAATGAAGTTTTTTGGTTACATTTTTACTGAACAGGTCGTTATTTTCAATCCAGCTCAGATCGAAATTTTTGAGAAAATATACTTTATCATTTTTTTTTGAACATTCTGAGCAGGTTTCTATCTTTCCAAGACTGTCGATCCACTCGGCATATAAAGTATTCAGCTCTTTTTTATCATCAATGCTTTTAAGCTCATCTATTTTCTGGAAGAGTTGCTGATCCCAGTTAAAACGCCCTTGAGCTACTTTGGGATGATAATATTTCAGAAATCCCCAAATTCTGCATAGAGATTCCAGTTTCTGGGTTTCTGATACTGCTTGTGCGGAAAAATGAAGACAAAAAAATAAAAAAATGAAAAGAGAATATTTTCTCATCAAAAGAATTGAGTTTTCTCAAAGATAGGTGATTAATGCAATAACCACAAGGGTTTTTTGATGAATAATTGAAACAACCAAAAGAGATTGGAAGCAGGGTACTCGAAGGGAGAGCAAAGTATAATTGCTAATGTCTCGAAATCAGCTGTCGTTAAGATCCATTATTGATCATTGTAAGTTGAAGGAAGTATGTTTCAGCGCTCTTTCTTTGACTGCGCTCCTTTTAATATCAATTTAATCATCCTTCAAATTTAAAATTCCTAACTTTGTTTACTAATATTGACCTTTCAATGCAGAACAAGCTAAAAATCATCAACGATCCCGTTCACGGATTTATCAAAATACCTCACGAAATTTTATTTGATATCATTGAACATCCTTATTTTCAGAGGCTGCGAAGAATCGGGCAGACGGGGCTGCTGAACCTGATTTTTCCCGGAGCTACCCATACAAGATTTCATCATGCCCTGGGAGCAATGCACCTGATGTTTACAGCATTGGAAACATTAAAGCAAAAGGGCGTTACAATATCCGAAGAAGAGGAAAAAGGGGCAATGCTGGCTATTTTAATGCATGATATTGGTCATGGTCCCTTTTCCCATGCACTTGAAAGTATGCTGATGGACGACTGGCATCACGAAAACCTTTCATTGCTATTGATGAATAAGCTTAATGATGAATTTGATGGTCAGCTGTCAATGGCTATTGAAATGTTCCAGGGAAAATACCACAGGAAATTTTTCAACCAGCTGATTTCTTCCCAGTTGGATGTGGATCGGCTTGATTATCTTAAAAGAGACAGTTTCTTTACCGGTGTTTCCGAAGGGAATATTAATACCCAGCGCATCGTTTCTATGATGAATGTGTGTGAAGAAGGAGAACTGGTGATTGACGCCAAGGGAATTTATTCCATTGAAAATTTCCTGACAGCCAGAATGTTCATGTACTGGCAGGTCTATTATCATAAGACCTCTGCTTTGGCTGAATTTCTTTTGGTTAAGATTCTTGAGCGGGCTAAGTATCTGATCTCTCAGGGAGTTGAGCTTCCTGCGACAGATCATCTCAAATATTTTTTATACCGAAACAAGGGTGCAGCTACGGACGAAGATGTACAAAGATTTACGCAGCTTGATGATAACGATGTTATTCAGGCTATGAAAGAATGGCAGAATTCTGAAGACTTTGTTTTGTCTTATTGGTGTAAATGTGTGATTCAGAGAAATTTGCCGAAAACAATTATTTCTTCACATCCGTTTACTGCAGAAAACATTGAAGAAAAAATAAAGAAAACAAATGAATTTTTCGGAATCGATAACGCAGCTGAACTTGTTTATGAGATAAAAAGAAAACTTTTACCATACGATACAGAAAAACAGCCCATCTATTTATTACAGAAAAACGGTAAGAAAATGAAGCTGCATGAGTCGGAAGACCAGCTTTTATCAGGCTTAATGGTCAATAAGACCACACGCTACATCCTTATGTTTCCGAGAGATATTTCGCGCATAGATTCTTAAAGAATATTAAAATTCACGATCTCAAATCAAAAAATGTTTGCAAATTATAGAATTTCTTATCTTTGCAGAATATGGAATTTACAGCTTCGCAAATTGCAAGTTTTATCGACGGAAAAATAATAGGTGACGAGAATGCACTTATTACTGGGGTTTCACCAATTGAAAATGGCGAATCAGGGCATCTTTCTTTTATAGCACAAGATCGATTCTCACATTATCTTGATACCTCAAAATGTTCCGTAATTATTGTCTCGGAAAAGCTTTTAGCTAAAAATAATTATACCCCTACCGTAATCGTTGTAAAGGATGCGTATCTTTCTTTTCAGATTCTGATGAATTTATATCAGGAAATGAAAGGACGAAAAGAAGGCATCGAGAACGGTTCTTCTATTCATGATACAGCCGTGATTGGTGAAAAAGCCTACATCGGAGCGTTTACCTACGTTTCGGAAAAAGCTAAAATCGGTGACGGATCACAGATCTATCCTCACGTTTATATAGGAAAAGGAGTGAAAATCGGCAAAAACTGTAAAATAGACAGCGGAGCCAGGATCTACGACTATTGCATCATAGGAGATAATTGTGTTATTCACTCCAATACCGTCATAGGTGGTGATGGTTTTGGTTTTCAGCCAACGGCAGAAGGATTTAAGAAAATACCACAACTGGGGAATGTCATTATTGAAGATGATGTTGAAATCGGCTCCAACTGTAGTATAGACAGAGCAACCATTGGTTCTACCATTATCGGAAAAGGAACCAAAATCGATAATCTTATCCAGATTGCCCATAATGTAAAAATAGGACAGAATAACGTCATTGCGGCACAAGCCGGCATTGCAGGTTCAACCGTTATCGGAGACTGGAACCAGATTGGAGGTCAGGTAGGCATCGTAGGACATATCAAAATAGGTAATCAGGTGAAAATTCAGGCTCAGAGTGGCGTGAATTCCAGTGTAAATGATAAAGAAACACTGTATGGTTCACCGGCGATCAGCTATAATGACTATTTGAGAAACTATGTTCATTTCAGAAACTTTACTGAAATTGTAAGCAGAATAAATAATCTTGAGAATACCTCAAAAGATAATACTAATGAGTGATATGCAAAAAACACTTCAGGAAGAGGTTACTCTTTCTGGAATTGGTCTTCATACTGGTAGAGAAGTAAAACTTACCATTAAACCTGCAAAAGAAAATACAGGTTTTGTATTTGTAAGAACAGACCTTGAGGGGCATCCTCAGGTTGAGGCAGATGTAAATTATGTTGTAGCGACAGAAAGAGGAACGACATTAGAAAAACTAGGGGTGAAAATTACCACGTGCGAACATCTTTTAGCAGCTTTGGTAGGTTGTGATATTGATAACGCGGTTTTAGAAATGGATGCTTCTGAACCTCCGATTCTGGATGGATCTTCAAAATTCTTTGTAGAAGCTATCGAAAGCGTTGGTGTGGTAGATCAAAATGTAGCCAGAGAATATCTGGTGGTAAAAGAAGTTCTTACTTACAGTGATCCGGCTACCGGTTCGGAGATTACCATTATCCCGTCAGATACTTACGAAGTAACAACAATGGTTGATTTTGGGACTAAAGTGTTAGGAACCCAAAATGCCACTCTTAAAAATATTTCCGAATTTAAAGACGAAATTTCCTCGGCAAGAACATTTAGCTTCCTGCACGAATTGGAAATGCTCTTGGATCACGGATTAATCAAAGGAGGTGATATTTCTAATGCTATTGTATATGTAGATAAAGATCTTACCCCTGAAACTACAGAAAAACTGAAAAAAGCCTTTGGTAAAGATAATGTTTCTATCAGACCCAACGGAATTCTTGACAACCTGAACCTAAACTATCCGAACGAAGCTGCAAGACACAAATTATTAGATGTAATCGGTGATCTGGCTTTAGCAGGAGTGAAAATAAAAGGAAAAGTTATTGCCAACAAACCGGGGCACTATGTGAATACTCAGTTTGCTAAAAAATTAAACCGTCAGTGGAAATTGCAGAAAAAGAAAAACGTTCCGGATTTTGATCTTACAAAAGAGCCGGTATTCGATATCAACGGAATTATGAAGCTTATGCCTCACAGACCACCGTTCTTATTGATCGATAAAGTTCTTGAGCTTTCAGACTCCCATGTGGTAGGATTGAAAAATGTAACCATGAATGAGCCTTTCTTCGTTGGACATTTTCCAAAAGAACCTGTGATGCCGGGAGTTCTTCAGGTAGAAGCGTTAGCTCAGACAGGAGGTATTCTTGTGTTAGCAAGCGTTCCGGATCCTGAAAACTATTCTACGTATTTCATTAAAATTGATAAAGTGAAATTCAAGAGAAAAGTAATTCCCGGAGATACTCTTATTTTCAAAATTGAATTGATAGAACCTATCAGAAGAGGTATCGTTCACATGCAAGGATATGGATATGTAGGAGATACAGTGGCAGTAGAAGCAGAGCTTATGGCTCAAGTTGCAAAAAATAAAGTTGATTAAATGATCCATCAATTAGCAGCCGTAGATAAACGCGCGAAAATCAGCAAAAATGTAATTGTAGAACCTTTTACTACAATTGCTGGGGACGTAGAAATTGGAGAAGGAACCTGGATCGGTCCGAATGTTACCATCATGGATGGAGCAAGAATAGGAAAAAACTGCAGGATTTTTCCCGGTACTGTAATCTCTGCAATTCCTCAGGATCTGAAGTTTGATGGTGAAGATACTCAGGTAATTATCGGTGATGATACTACCATCAGAGAATGTGTTACGGTAAACAGAGGTACAAAAGCCTTAGGACATACCAAAATAGGAGCAAACTGTCTTATTATGGCAACCTCACACATTGCACATGACTGCGTGATTGGAGATCATGTTATCATTGTAAATGGCTGCGGTATTGCAGGACATGTTGAGATTGGAGACTATACTGTAATGGGAGGTTTATCAGCTGTTCACCAATTTGGTAAAATAGGGAAACATGTAATGATTTCCGGAGGTACTCTGGTAAGAAAAGATATTCCGCCTTATGTGAAAGTAGCGAGAGAACCAATGTCTTATGCAGGAATCAATTCTGTTGGTTTAAGAAGAAGAGGGTTTACCAATGAAAAGATATTTGAAATTCAAAAAATCTACAGAACGATTTTCCAAATGAAAATGAATGTTTCTCAGGCAATGGCGCATATTGAAAAAGAAATGCTGCCAACAGCTGAGAGAGATGAAATTCTACAATTTATCCAAAACTCTCCAAGAGGTATTGTAAAAGGATACGGAACAAGCAAAGAAAGCAACCAGTAACAACAAAATTGCTCACAGGCTGAATGGCAATACGTAATCCGCTGATGGCCCAATAAAAAATTAAGAAAAAAGATAATATATACTAATGGCAACAAGTAACGATATCAGAAAAGGGCTTTGCATCGAGTACAGCAATGATATTTTTAAAGTAATCGAGTTCCTTCACGTAAAACCTGGAAAAGGACCAGCTTTCGTAAGAACTAAATTAAAATCTGTAACAAACGGTAAAGTAATTGATAATACTTTCTCTGCAGGACACAAAATTGAAGAAGTAAAAGTAATCACAAGAAAGTTCCAGTATCTTTATGATGACGAGAACGGATTCCACTTCATGAATAATGATGACTTCTCTCAATTATATTTAAATAAAGAAATGATTGAGAACTCTCAGTTTATGAAAGCTGGGGAAGAAGTAACAATCATTCTGAAAGAAGTTGATGAAACTCCTCTTTCTGCTGAACTTCCACAATCAGTTTACCTTGATGTAATCGAGGCTGATCCGGGAGTGAAAGGAAATACAGCAACCAATGCTCTTAAAAACGCGATCGTTGAAACAGGAGCAAGAGTGATGGTTCCTTTATTTATTGAACCTGGTGACAGAATTAAAGTAAGCACCGAAGACGGTAGCTACTTAGAAAGAGTAAAAGAATAAATACAATTTACATAAATTCGGTTTGCATTGGCATTCCGAATTTTGTTTTATAAGAAAATCTATTGTTATGAGATTCCATTCTCCGCAAAAGCTTAAAACGATTGCTGATTTAATAGGCTCAAAATTTGTTGGTCCGGAAGACTTTGAAGTATTGGGCTCCAACGAAATTCATATGGTGAAACCGGGAGAGATTGTTTTTGTCAACCATCCTAAATATTACGACAAAGCATTAAATTCCGCAGCTACCATTATTTTAATTGATAAAGAAGTTGAATGTCCTGAAGGAAAAGCTCTTCTTGTCTCTGATGACCCATTCAGAGATTTTAATAAGATCAATACTCATTTTACAAGAATATATAATTTCACAGAAGAACTTCATGATGCAGAAATCGGGGACGGAACAAAAATACACCCTTCTGCAGTGATCGGAAATAATGTGAAGATCGGAAAAAACTGCCTGATCTTTCCTAATGTTGTCATCGGTGACAGAACTGAAATAGGAGACAATGTGATCATTCAGTCCGGAACTGTGCTTGGTGGCGATGCTTTTTACTATAGAAAACTGGATGGCAACTTTGACCGTCTGATCTCCGTAGGAAATGTTGTCATTGAGAATAATGTTGAAATTGGAAACAACTGTACAATTGATAGAGGAGTTACTGATTCTACAGTAATCGGAGAAGGTTCTGTACTGGACAACCAGATTCAGATCGGACACGATACCGTGATCGGAAAAAAATGTCTTATTGCCTCACAGGTAGGAATTGCGGGATGTTGTATCATTGGTGACGAAGTCACATTATGGGGGCAGGTCGGTATTGCTTCCGGTAAGAAAGTAGAAGCAGGATCCGTACTTTTAGGAAAAACAGGAGTCAACAGAGACCTGGAAAAAGGCACCTACATCGGGATGTTTGCTGAAGATTTCAAAACTTATCTGAAAAAAGAAGTAAAACTGAGAAATTTGTAATGAAGAAGTTAACAGTACTATTTCTTTTTATTTATGCCGTAAGTTTTGCACAGAGATCAGATATCAAATCTAAAATTTTATTTAATGATAATAGAATTGTAGAAGCTGAAATTCCTTTCAGAACCAATCTTTTTGAGAGTGATCTGATTGATGAGATAGCCGTAGCAGACAGGAAAATTAAAATCTTGGAAAATGGGAAAACAATTAAATATCCCGCTCCTGAAATTCAAAAAATAGAATTTACGGATCTTAAAAATAAACCGAGAACTTTCATTTATTTTCCGGCAGAATCCTCAAAAACTTTGGTTGAACTTCTATACGACGGTCAAAAAATAAAATGGGTGAGGGCATATAGACGTCACGGTTATGATGGTTCAACCCTCACTTCAGACGTTTTATTCAAAGGAGATATAAGACAACCTTTAAATCTTTTTGTCAATAACAGAAAGAAATTAAAAGAATTAATGGCGGATAAACCGGAGCTGGAGCCGCTTATTGAAAATATAAATTATAACAGACTGAAGGATGAAGATTTGATCAATCTGTTGAAAAAATATGATGAATAAAATCAGATTCAAAAATTTTTTTAACGACAAATAATCATTATTTTTGTCTGACGTATAAACTGAAAATAAATAAATTAAAACAACAATAAAATGTCAATTTTAGTAAACAAAGATTCTAAAGTAATTGTACAAGGATTTACTGGAAACGAAGGTACTTTCCATGCAGGTCAGATGATTGAATACGGAACAAACGTAGTAGGTGGTGTTACTCCTGGAAAAGGGGGAAGCGAGCACTTAGGAAAACCGGTATTTAATACAGTAGCTGATGCCGTTGAAAAAGCAGGAGCAAACGTAAGTATCATCTTTGTACCACCGGCATTCGCAGCAGACGCTATTATGGAAGCTGCTGAAGCAGGTATCAAAGTAATTGTATGTATTACTGAAGGTATTCCTGTATTTGATATGGTTAAAGTAAAATCTTATATTGCTGACAGAGACTGCAGATTAATCGGACCAAACTGCCCTGGAATCATTACTTCTGAAGAAGCTAAAATTGGTATTATGCCTGGATTCGTTTTCAAAAAAGGAAAAGTTGGAATCGTTTCAAAATCAGGAACCCTTACTTACGAAGCAGCTGATCAGGTAGTAAGAGCAGGTTACGGTATTTCTACAGCAATCGGTATCGGTGGTGACCCAATCATTGGTACAACCACAAGAGAAGCTCTAGAATTATTCATCAATGATCCGGAAACTGAAGCGGTTGTAATGATCGGTGAGATCGGTGGAGGTCTGGAAGCTGAAGCAGCAAGATGGTACAAAGCAAGCGGATCTACTAAGCCGGTTGTTGGTTTCATCGCTGGACAAACAGCTCCGAAAGGAAGAACAATGGGACACGCTGGTGCTATCGTAGGTGGTGCAGAAGATACAGCTCAGGCAAAAATGGAAATCATGAGAGAAAACGGCATCAACGTTGTTGATTCTCCTGCTGATATCGGTGCTACTGTAGCGAAAGTTCTAGGATAATATAAAACAAAACATATGAAAAAACTTTTATTAGCCTCAGCCTTAACTCTTTCTGCTTTGTCATTTGCGCAAGTTCAATGGAAAAGCACAAGATTCGGGGTTACGGCAGGCTTGAACTACTCCAGAGTAGCCAATGCCCATAATCCTTCAGGCCCAAGATACGCTTTTCAAGGTGGAGCTTTGGCTTTAATTCCCGTAGGAAAAAGCAATCAGTTCTTTATACAACCCGAAGTTTTATACTACGGTGCCGGAGAAACGGGTAAAGATAAAGATGCTAAAGGAAAAGATGGTTATGATGCAGTATATGCAAATAACTACCTAAGCGTCCCTCTTTATTTTAAAGGATACTTTTCAGAAGCAGCATCAGAATTCTTTGGATTAATTGGTCCGAGATTTAACTTTCTGGTAAACCAGAACGTAAAAGATGCTCCTGTAGGAAGACCTTATTATGATCCGGATGTTACTGATCCTACACAACCATCAGGAGTAAACGGTAAAGCAAAAAACTTTAACTGGGGACTTGCACTGGGTGTCGGATACAGTTATAAAAGGCAGCTTGAAGTCGCTCTTAAATATGATTTAGGTCTTTCTGATACCTATCCTGGTCTTGCAAAAGAAAGAGGAGGTACTGATAAGAAAAAATCAGAGCAGGTATTAGCCCTTTCTTTAAGCTACATATTCAAATAAATCATTTATTAAGAATATAAAAAATCCCGGAAAGTAATTTCCGGGATTTTTATATTTTAGTCTGTAACCAATTTATTTTTCTGGTATTTCACTAGCCTTTAATCCACTTCCAGATTTCTTTTAAAGTAGCTTTATTCCCATACATCAGAATACCCACACGATAGATTTTTCCTGCCAGGAAAATCATGAAGATCGTTGTTCCCAGTAACAGCACTATTGATAAGGCAATCTGCCATGCCGGCACTCCGAAAGGAATTCTTGCAATCATGGCAACCGGTGAAGTAAACGGGATAATCGATAGCCAGAAGCCCAACGGACCGTCAGGATTGTTCATTAATGAGAAACTTCCATACATCCCCAGCATCAGCGGTAAAACGGCAAATAAAGTGAATTGCTGGGTTTCTGTCTCATTGTCTACTGCGGAGCCTATTGCAGCATAGATCGAGCTGTAGAAAATATATCCCAAAAGGAAAAAAATGATGAATACAAAAATAATTAACGGGAAATTCATTTCCAGTAAGCTGTGAGAGATTTGAGTAGCCAATTGTGAAACATCAAGTTTACTTGCCATCTGCTCATTTCCACCCGGAATATTTTTCGGTACTGGAGAAAAACCTGTATTCAAAACTATAGCTCCGATTACAGACATCGTAATCCAAATGACAAACTGAGTAAGGGCAACCAGTGTTACCCCCAGGATTTTCCCCATCATCAGTTCAAAAGGCTTAACAGAAGAAATAATGATCTCCACCACGCGGTTGTTTTTTTCCTCTAATACGCTTCGCATAACTCGGACCCCGTAAATGATGATAAACATAAAGGTCACATACATCAAAATCATACTAAGCCCGGTTTTTACCCCAAAAGCAAGATCAGAATCCTCCTTATTATTATCAGAAACATTAATAGTCTTAAGGCTAAACCCTTTATCAAGGTCAATCAGTTGTGCTTCCTGGATACCCAGGTGCTTTATTTTTTCTTTTTTAATAACATTACTGATATCGGAAACGATTTTCTGCTTTGTATCAAGTCCTATTTTACTGTTGACTACCAATCTTGCTCCTGTTTCCAATTCATCAAAATTATTGTTTTTTAATTCCGGCAGAATAAGAATACCTGCAATAGATTCATTGCTTTTTAGAGTATTAATCTTTGATTTTTCATCTGCAGCTGATACAAATGCATAATCAACCTTATCGTTAGACTTAAACTGGTTGGTAAAAAGTCCGCTTTTGTCTACAACTTCTATAATACTGTGAGACTCGTTGGCTTTAAACATCAGTCCGATCACCGCTCCGAAAGCTATGATCAGAACAGGTGCAAGCAATGTCAATATGATGAAAGATTTTTTCTTAACCTGTGTAAGAAATTCTCTCTTTGTAATTAAAAAAATATTATTCATAAAAATTAAGAATGATTACTTACGGCATTAATAAACACTTCATTCATACTGGGAATCCTTTCGTCGAATGATCTCACCTTACCTACACGCACAAGATCCAGAAGAATGTGATTCTGGTCAGTCTCATTTTTCAGGTCAAAGGAAACAAGGTTATTTTCATTTGAGAAATTGAATATCTCATACCTTTCCCTGAAATTTTCAAATTGCTCATTATTGATTTCTGAAAGGGTAATCCCAAATATATTTTTCTTGAATTTTTCTCTTACATCAAAGACTCTTCCGTCTATAATTTTTTTAGAATTGTTGATGAGCGCAACATAATCACACATTTCCTCCACACTTTCCATTCTGTGGGTTGAAAGGATAATGGTGGTGCCGTTGTTCTTAAGATCAATAATCTGATCTTTAATCAGGTTGGCATTTACAGGATCAAAACCTGAGAACGGCTCATCGAGGATCAGAAGATGTGGCCGGTGAAGTACTGTGACTACAAACTGAATCTTCTGTGCCATCCCTTTAGAAAGTTCGGATAGCTTTTTCTTCCACCACTGGTCGATATTAAGTTTATCAAACCATTTTTTGGCTTCATTCAGCGCATCAGTTTTATGCATTCCTTTAAGTTCTGCAAAGTAAAGGATCTGATCACCTACAGTCATATTTTTATACAGGCCTCTCTCTTCCGGCATATATCCGATATCCTTAATATGTGTGGGATTCAGTTTTTCCCCATTAATGAAGATTTCTCCTGAGTCTGCCTGAGTAATTTGGTTGATAATACGGATAAAGGATGTCTTTCCGGCTCCGTTGGGTCCTAAAAGGCCATAAATGCTGCCTTTGGGAACGTGGATGCTGAAATCATCCAGGGCGACCTTTTTACCGGCATTATAGGTCTTTTTAATATGTTCAGCTTTTAACATTAAATGTTCTTTTACAATTAGTATAAAAAAGTCCTGAAAGTTACGGAATTATTAGAAGGAATTCATGTAAAAGAAAAAATCCTGATGATTATCAGGATTTTAATTTATTGTTTCACGATTTGAGTAACTTTTTGCGTATTGTCACTTAAAATATAGCGAATCAGATATTTTCCGGGTTTTAATTTTTCAATATTAATCTCTCCGGAATTCATATTGACTGTATAATTGGCGACCTGCATACCCAAAATTGAATAAAAAGTCACGCTTTTGATTCTTAAAGAAGAATCCTTTGCCTTAATGATAAGGAAATCCTTTGCAGGATTTGGATAGGCAAGCAATACACCATCATCAGCTTTCTGAGTGATGGATCCCGGCTCTTTTAGCTGAGCTTGCATATTGTTGGAAAACCCAACAAAAGTGCCTAAAAATAAAATTAAAAGTAAAAGTTTTTTCATCAAATTTATAATTTCTCGAATGTTTATAACAAATATAAAAAAATCTACAATCTCGTACAATACTTTTTTACAGAACTTGTAGTAAATTTGTAGAAACTTATTCAAAAAGTATTCCAAAATGATACATTCAAGAAATAGAAGACTTAGAGTTAATGAATCTATCAGAGGTTTGGTAAGAGAAACTCTTCTTACAACTGATGATTTTGTAATGCCAATCTTTGTAATGGAGGGCGAAAACATGCAGGAGGCAATCCCATCGATGCCGGGAATTTTCAGGCGAAGCATAGATTTAACAGTGAAGGAATGTAAGGAATTATTTTCTTTAGGCGTAAAAGCGGTCAATTTGTACATGAAAGTGTCTGATCACCTGAAAGACAATACAGGAAAAGAAGCCTGGAACAAAGACGGACTGATGCAAAATACCATCAAAGCCATTAAAGATGCCGTTCCGGGAATGGTTGTTATGCCGGATGTAGCCTTAGATCCCTATTCTATCTACGGACACGACGGAATCATTGAAAACGGAAAAATCTTAAATGACGCTACCAATGACGCATTGGCCAGAATGTCAGTATCCCATGCGGAAGCAGGAGCTGATCTGGTAGCACCTAGTGATATGATGGATGGGAGAGTGCTTGTGATCAGAGAAGCATTGGAAGAAAGCGGATTTACAGATGTAGGAATCGTAAGCTATGCAGCTAAATATGCAAGTTCATTCTACGGACCTTTCAGAAGTGCTCTGGACAGCGCTCCAAAAGACGACATGGAAATTCCGAAGGATAAAAAAACATATCAGATGGACTTCCACAATACCCGTGAAGCTTTAAACGAAGTCTATAAAGATATCGACGAAGGTGCCGATGTGATCATGATCAAACCGGGGCTTCCTTACCTTGATATTGTTTCTAAAGTGCGTGAAGCGATCGATCTTCCTATTGCAGTTTATAATGTAAGTGGAGAATATGCAATGGTAAAAGCTGCAGCTCAAAACGGCTGGCTGGATAATGATAAAACCATTATTGAAAGTCTTACGTGTTTCAAAAGAGCAGGAGCAGATATGATCTTTACATATTTTGCTAAAGAAGCCGCCATATTGTTGAATAAATAAGGCATAATTCCCTATAAAAATAAAGGCTGTCTCAGGAGACAGCCTTTTATAATAATAATCTGGGATAATCTTTCATTATCAACCCTGACAGAAAGGATCTTCCGGGCGTATGGGATTTTCAGGGTGATCTAAAAGACAAATTTTTGTCGGACACAGATACCACCCCGGAAAGCAGTTTCCGTTTTTATCAGGATAGGTATAATAATAACCTCCTTTGATTCCTTTTAATTCTTTTTTTGTTAATTTTTTCATGAGTGAATATTTTATTGAGTGAGTTGATCTAAATTAAATAAAATATATCACATTCTTTTGCACACCTATCTATAGCCAGCCTTTTCTTCCGTATACATAGGTGTCATCAAACTGTTTGTCAGTCATAAACAGGTATAAAATCCCTTCAATAAAAAGAATGACAGAAGCAATGCCACAAGTCACAATGTTCAGGACCAATTGGATAATACCTTCTTTGGTATATCCTAGATAAAATTTATTTAAAGCCAGCCAGCCTACAAGAATTCCCAACAGGGCCGCAGGAAGTTTCTTTTCTGAGCGGTAAGGAATATCGTTTTGCTGACTGGCGGTATTTTCTGTTTTAGTATAGCCGTAATTTTCCATTTCTTAATGTTTTAAAGGATTTCGTAATAGTATAAGTAATTGAAAATCATCAAATGTTACACCATATGAAGCAGACAGGAATTGAATTTCAGATAAACAAAACTTATATTGATATAAAGTGAATTTATATTTTTGATATATTTGCCCTATGATTTTACGCGGAGAAAACTTAATCAAAGAATACGGTCCTAAAAAAGTTGTAAAAGGCGTTTCTGTACAGGTTCAACAGGGAGAAATTGTTGGTTTGCTGGGTCCCAATGGAGCAGGTAAAACCACATCGTTTTATATGATCGTAGGGTTGGTTAAGCCCACCTCAGGAAAAATTTTTCTGGATAAGCAGGAGATCACTACAGATGCGATGTATCGCAGAGCCCAGAAAGGCATCGGGTATCTCGCTCAGGAAGCTTCTGTTTTCAGAAAATTATCTGTGGAAGAGAATATCATGGGAGTGTTGCAATTGACCAATCTTTCAAAGCGTGAACAACAAATCAAATGTGATGAGCTGATTGAGGAGTTCTCCTTACAGCATGTCCGCAAAAACAGGGGAGATCTTCTTTCCGGAGGAGAAAGACGTAGAACAGAAATAGCACGCTGCCTTGCGACAAGCCCGAACTTTATTCTTTTGGATGAGCCTTTTGCCGGAGTAGACCCTATTGCTGTTGAAGATATCCAGAAAATCGTGAGAAGTCTTGTCGACAAAAATATCGGAATCCTTATCACCGATCACAATGTACAGCAGACCCTGGCAATTACCAACAAAACATATATCATGTTTGAAGGAAAGATCCTTAAAGAAGGACTTCCCGAAGAGCTTGCCAACGATCCGCAGGTAAGAGAAGCTTATCTTGGAGAGAATTTCGTGTACCAGAGTATTTTAGATAAACCCAAAAAGAAAAAATATGCCTACAATATCTGGGCAGGTAATTTTGATTCTAAAGCCCAGTTCCAGGGATTTGTAAATGAAAACTTCAAACAGTTTGACGACCTTAGGCTGATGTACGGATTTGAAGATATCAGTTTTGCATCACTGGCAAATTCAGAAATTGAACATATTTTTAATGATGTGGTCGATAAGAATGCCAATAATTCATTTGTTTTCCAGAAAAAAGAAATCAATTCGCAATATTCGAAAGAGCAGGCAGAAGCTGAATCAAAGGAAGCCAGTAAAAAAGAATTACATTATCTTACGACTTATATGTATGAAGGATAAAATCCAAGACTTTATTCAGAATATTACAATTGGATCGAAGGTTATTTTATTCTTGAACTTTGAAAAAATAAAAGCTAAAATAATAAATTAACGAGCTTAAAATAATAATAAAAACGTACCTTTTTCTTTTGAAAGCGGTACGTTTTCATTTAAATATGATTTCTATGGCTAAACCTTTTAACAGAACCGTTACCTTATTCGGCATTTATAAACAGCTGGTTCCATTTATCAGACCTTACCGACCGATGATTTACGGGACCCTGTTCCTTACGTTTTTGGGAGCATTGGCTGCGCAGGTCAACCCTATTGTGTTGAAGTATACCGTTGATGAGGTCACTAACCTGACTCATCTTCCTCACCCGATGTCCGAAGGAATCCATATTTTAATTGTAATTTCTGTTATTTTATTGGGAAAAGAACTGTTGAATATCTTCATCAATTTCGGACAGAAGTTTTATGGAGAAAAAATAAGGATCAATATAAGTTCTGTGCTGGCGCAATCTGCAATAGATAAGATTTTAACCTATAAAGTAGCCTATTTTAACGACGAAAATCATGAATCCGGCAAACTACAGATCAGAATAGACCGGGGAATAGAAAGTTTAACCAAGCTGGTTCAGAATTTTTTCATTGATATTCTTCCGTTATTCTCCAATGCAATTATTGCGTTGATCATTATGTACATGCAGAATGTTTATGTCGGGTTGGTTTCCACGGTTATTGTTCCTATTTATTTTTATATCAGTGCTCTTCAGGCAAAAAAATTAAGCGGAGTACGCAGGCAGTTGAGAAACCAAAGAGAAAAGAAGACTTCCGGGCTGTTGAATTTAATCAATTCTATTATGGTTATCAAAAGCTTTGTGCGTGAAAAATTTGAGGGCAAAAAACAGTATGATCTTCAGATGCAGCTGATGGAAAGCCAGATGTTTACCAGAAGAACCAACTTTATTTATGATGGTTTAAAGACTTTTATCGAGCAGTTTGGAGTCGTTTTAATTATTCTTCTGACAGTTTATCTCGTCCTGGACCAGCAAATGACAATTGGGGCCATCATGCTTCATATCATGCTTTTTAACAATGTTTCAGCTCCCATCCGTCAATTGCACAGGATTTACGATGATATGAATGATGCAATGATTTATGCTGAAGGATATTTTGATATTTTAAATGCAGACAATGAAACAGAACCCAACGGAAATTTCATTGAAAAAGATATTAAAGGGACTTTCGAATTAAAAAATGTTGATTTTACTTATCCTAATGGTACTCAGGCATTACATAATGTATCGATGAAGATCGAAAACGGAAAAACTACTGCCCTGGTTGGGCTCAGCGGTGCGGGCAAATCAACGGTCATTAATCTTTTGTGTAAATTTTATCTTCCGGATTCGGGAGAAATCGTCTTGGACGGAGTTAATTTAAATGATTTTGAAAATACTTTTCTCAGGAGCGATCTTGGGTTAGTTCTTCAGAGAAACCACATCTTCCAGGGAAGTATTGAAGATAATATCAGATATGGAAATATGAATGCCACTTTTGAGGAAATTCAGGAAGCAGCGATGAAAGCGTATCTGCATGAGCAAATTATGGATTTGCCGGATCAGTACCAGCACGATGCTACCCAGCTTTCAGGAGGCCAGCAGCAGAGAATTGCCATTGCCCGATTGTTTTTGAAAAATCCTCCGATTATCTTTTTAGATGAACCTACCGCCAGTCTTGATGCTATCGCTACAGAGCAGATCAAAAATTCTCTGGATGCGATAAAAGAAGGAAGAACAGTGGTCATTATTTCCCACTCATTATCCCAGATTTTAGATTCAGATACGATCTATGTAATGAAAAAGGGAAGAGTCGTGGAAAATGGAACGCATGACGAACTTTATAACAGAGACGGGGTTTACCGTGAAATTTTTGATGCATCTGCAAGAAGTTTGAATCTTGATAAATTGGTCAATACGTTTAAAGAAAATTAGAAAAAACTATTGCATTGATAAATCAGATCTGACAAAAGATTTTTTAGTTTTGTAGTAGCAATTATGAATGATCACTATTTAAAGAAACTCGACCGGGTAACCGCGATCCTTACCCAGCTCCAGTCTAAGTCCGTTGTCAGAGCACAGGATTTAGCTGAAAAGTTTGATGTCAGTATCAGAACAATTTACAGGGATGTAAAAACACTGGAAAATGCCGGGATTCCGATCGTGGGAGAGGCCGGGAACGGTTACTCTCTAATGGATGGTTACAAACTTCCGCCGATAATGTTTACCAAGGAAGAAGTATTGAGCTTCATTACTGCAGAAAAACTGATGCAAAAGTTTTCACACCAGAGTTTAGGAGATCATTATCAGACTGCGATGGAAAAAGTACGGTCAGTATTGCGGCATTCTGATAAAAATTTAATTCAGAATATTGAAAAACAGATTGATGTCTTTAATTTTCATACCCAGCCCGAAGATTCGCTGAAAAATGTCATTCCAATTATTTTAGACAGCATTGCCGATAAAACCCAACTGACGATAGAGTATCAGACAGTAGACTCCAGAGTGACGACCAGAACTATTGAAACTGTGGGAGTATTCTTTGAATTTAATTTCTGGTATATCATGGCCTATTGCACATTGAGGAGTGATTTCAGGCAGTTCAGAATCGACAGGATTTTAAAAATTTCCAAAACGATGAATCCGTTTTTACAGGAATATGGACAGGTGAATGACTATCGGAAAAAATCTCACAACCAAAAAGAGAAAGCCAGGCTTTTAGTAGATAAAAAAATCATGTCTCACCTGGTAAATTCCAAGAAATATTATGGTCTCATTGAAGAAGCTGAAACCCCTGAAGGAGTAGAATTGACCTTTGAAACAGAATGGATCAATGACGGATTTCCGAGATGGGTTATCACTTTTGCAGACTATGCAACGGTTCTGGAACCTGAAAGCCTTCGTACGAGACTCAGGGAACTACTGACACAAATGGCAGAAAGACATCAATAAAACCCCAGCAGTTTTGCTGAGGTTAAAGTGACTTTTGTTGACAATAGTTGAAATGGTTTCTGTTATTTTAAAATCTTTCCCAGAAGAAAGGAGGCTCGATACCTAAAGATCTAAGGTACACATAGCCTTGGGCACGGTGGTGGATCTCATTATCGATAAAATAAAGGATGTTCTGGTACACCGGGAATTCATATTCTCCAAACAGGTTGAATGTTTCCTGGAAACGCGCTTCCGAAATCTGACGGAAATAATGATTGATGACTTCTGTTTCTTCATCCCATTTTTTTAAGATTTCCTCTTTGGTAGTCGGATGGAAGCCTTCTTCACTGTAGGCTTTCATGTTATTTTCAATGATTCCCTTTAAAGCAGGTCCTCCAATGCTGATTAATTCTGTTGCCATCTTTGCAAAAGGTCTCATTCCGCCTATTGAAAATTCAAATAAATCTTTCTCAGGAAAAGCTTCAATAACTCTTCTTGTAAGGTTTCTGTGCCCCTGCCAATCTTCTAATAATTGATCAGATGTCATGAATTGTTTCGTGGCTGTAGCTGTAGTTGTCATAATTGTATGGTTTTTGTTTGTTGTTGATACAAAGGTAAGACCGGATGATGACAACAGTTTGTCAGCAGAATTTTCACCAATGAAAAATATTTTATTTTTTGCTAAAATATCTGTACCTACTTTTCCGTTAAAAGAAAAGTGAATTAATAAAAAGAAATTGATCCGATTAGAATAGAATTATGAAGAAGTATATTTTACCTGTAATAACAGGGCTTTTATTAATATCATGTAATAAAATCGAAGAAAAAATTGACCAGACTGTTCAAAAAACAACAGAAACGGTCCAGCAAAAGGCACAACAGGCAGTAGAGGAGACGGTAAAAAGAACAGTCAGCGAATCTATCAACTCTCTGGTAAATTCTCAGGATGTTAAATTTAATGATGTATTCCCTAGTGCCGGGGCACCGGTTGTTTCAGAAGAAAAAGGAAAGAAGTTTAAATTTCCTTCCGGCTCGGAAGGGTATATTTTTAAATATAAAGCCGATATCGCTGTATTGCTTCCCTTTTTGGAAGGTCAGCCAACGTCCGACGAAACCAAGTCTGACAAAACAGCCCGAAAAATTGATGGTCAAAGCATCATCGACAAAATTGATTTTGTATCAAAGTTTATTCCGGAGAATGTTATTGATACAAGTTTTATAGAGGAAATTAAGACTGATAAAAATATTCAGTATTACAAGCTTAAAAGATTTCCCAACAGTAGTACTTTAATCTACAACCCCCAAAATAAGACCGTATTACAGTATGTAGAGGTAAATAAATAATTTGGATATGGCCGGTTTTTACCGGCCATTTTTTGTAAACTATCATTATTACTACATTTCTTTTCAGATTACTAACAGGCTATTTGATGTCTGAAAATCTGTTGTCAGTTTATAAATCAATACTATTTTTGTGATTTGATGGATATTATTCATAACATATGATTTATTTTTGTATTTAATATTGGTATTTTTATTAGATTTATTAAATAATTACTAATTGATATGAAAAAAGAATTATTTAATAAGAAAATGTGTGCATTAGTATTAAGCGGAGCCGGTGCCATGGGATATGCTCAGGATACCATAAAACAAAATAAAATAGATGAAGTTGTGGTTACAACAGGTAGAACTAAACCCAGAACCATCATTACCTCAGCAATTCCCATTGATAATATTTCTGCTGCACAATTAAAATCCACAGGGCAAATTACTTTTGATAAAGCTTTAACTTATGCTGTTCCATCTTTCAATTCATCCCAGCAAACTGTTTCTGATGCAACGGCTCATTTTGATCCGGCAGATTTAAGAGGATTGGGACCATCGCGGACATTAGTGTTGGTTAATAATAAAAGAAAAAATCAAAGCGCTCTCATTTATGTCAATGATACACCGGGAAAAGGTGAAGTAGGTACAGATCTGAAAAGTATCCCGTCGGCCGCCTTACAAAATGTAGAAGTATTGAGGGACGGAGCATCTGCACAATACGGCTCCGATGCTATTGCAGGTGTAATCAATATTATTCTTAAAAACAGCGTTGGAAAAAGCACCGTCAATGTTTTTTCAGGGATTACTTCAAAAGGAGACGGCTTTAATATCGGAGCAGATTTTAATACAGGAATCAGGATTGCAAAAAATGGAAGCCTGAATCTTACCCTGGGATTTTCATCCCAAAATAAAACCAACCGCGCAGGTTCTGCTACAAAAGATGAACTTTTTGGTGTTGATAATGCCTGGACGCAGGCTAATCCCGGTTTAGGAATGATCATCGGGCAACCCGACACAAAAGTTGCCAATATGTTCGTCAATTTTGAATTGCCCACAAGTGAAACGGGAAAATTTTATGCTTTTGGGGGTACAACTTACAGAAACGGGACCAGTTACGGTTTGTATAGAACACCTTATTGGGTGCCTTCAGATTTTGGTTTATTAACCCCAAAAGGACAGCCGTACAATGGATTTCAGCCGGAATTTAAAACAGATGTTTACGATTATAATTTAACCTCAGGGTGGAAAGGCATGTTTGGAAAGTGGAATTTTGACGGGAGTGCAACCTTTGGCTCTAATGCAGTAGATTATGTTGTAGGAAATACCATTAATGTTTCTTTGGGCGCAAATTCACCAACCAGTTTTAAAGCAGGGGGCCATCAGTTCAGTAATATTATAGGGAATATAGATATCAGCCGCGATTTTGGTGCGCTTGTGTTGGGAGCTGGAGCTGAAGTGCGCAATGAAAATTATCAGGCGAAAGCAGGGGCAGAGTCATCTTATATAGGAAGTGGTGCAGAATCATTTCCGGGACTGCAGCCTCAAAATGAAATTAATAAAAATCGCCAGAATGTTGGAGCTTATATAAATGCTGAATGGGATGTTACAAAAAACCTGTTGCTTGGAGGAACCGTGAGATATGAAAACTTTAGTGATTTTGGAAATAATGTTTCCTGGAAAGGAAATGCAAGATACAAGTTCCTGGATGATAAATTAGTCTTCCGCGGGTCTGTTTCTACAGGATTTCGGGCACCCTCACTACACCAGATTTATTATTCCAATGTTCAGACCAAAATTACAGGCAACACTGTAGCTAATCAGGGAACCTTTAATAATGATTCTCAAATTGTAAGATCTGATCTTGGTGTACCAAAATTAAACGCTGAAAAAGCCTTTAATATTACCGGTGGATTGGCTGTGAAACCTTTTAATAATCTGACTATTACAGCAGATTATTACAGGATAAAAATTAAAGACCGCGTACTTTTCTCAGGAGACATTGGTTACAAAACCGGTACTCCTGGTAACCCGGACACAACAAACCCTGTGGAAGTAATATTAGATAACAATAAAATAACCTCCCTGAAGTTTTTCACCAATGCCGTAAATACGGTTACTGAAGGGATAGATTTCGTAGCTAATTATTATACTTCTGCCATTGGAAAAGGAAAATTGGGAGTAATTGCAGCTTTCAATTATAACGAAACTAAAATCGTTGATAATATTGCCGTTCCGCCTATTTTGGCTAAAAATGGTTATTCGGAAAACTTTTTTGATAGAAAAGAACAATCCAGAATTACCTCAGCAAGGCCGAAAACAAAAACTATTCTTAGCCTTTCGTATGACATTACAAAGTTTAATTTTAACTTAAATAATACTTATTTTGGTTCTGTAACCTGGCAGCACGCAGCTGATCCTGCCAAAGATCAGACATTTTCCGGTAAGGTAGTTACAGACGTCGTTTTAACCTATAAAATCACGAAAGACCTTAAAATTTCCGGAGTCGTAAATAATTTATTCAATATTTATCCCGATGTAATAGATACCAAAGGAGATATAGTAACAGATCTTGGAGGAAGGTTCAGATATCCGTGGGAAGTAAATCAGTTTGGGTTTAACGGAACAACTTTTCAGCTCAATGTCAATTATATTTTTTAACCTGAGATAAAGAAACTGACATTGCTTTATCATGCTTAACAAAGGGAAAATAATCCAAAGATAAAATTGGTTAAATTTTACATAACCACACCTAAGTAATTTTAACATGATTCCGAAGAAAAGTTGACCCAAGATGAAAAGCAAAGAATTTCTTACAACTTAGGTGTACTCCTTATGCATAAAGCTTGACTCTAAAAAAACTTAAGCGTTTAATCTTTTGTGGCTAAAATAATCAATATAAAAGTTTAAACAACTTCGATATAAGAACCACATATACAAACTGACATTAATTTCTAATGTCAGTTTTATTTTTTTCAGGTAGAACAGGAAGCTATTACTACATTTTACTTTTTACATTGTACAAAAAAAAGTATTTTAGTACTATGAAAATTTATACGAAAACAGGAGATAAAGGCCAGACTGCTCTATATGGCGGAACGAGAGTTTCCAAAGCAAGTGCAAGAGTAGACAGCTACGGAAATATAGATGAATTAAACTCATTCATCGGAATTGCAAAAAGCCATATTGAAGACGAAGAGCTTTTAAAACAATTAAAGAAAATTCAGTTTGACCTGTTTACAGTAGGTTCAGAAGCTGCTACACCGGCAGATAAGCTAATGCTGGCTAACGGAAAATCGCGTCTTCCCATCATTATTTCTGAAACGGAGATTGAAGAACTGGAACAGTGGATGGATTCTTTTGAAGATAAACTGGAGCCTTTGCAGTATTTTATTCTTCCGGGAGGTGGAAAGTCTGCAACTTTTTTGCATGCGGCAAGAACTATTTGCAGGAGAGCTGAGCGTTCATTAGTCTTTTTGAATGAATCAGAAGAAGTACGTCCTGAATTAATCAAATATTTAAACCGACTTTCAGATTATCTTTTTGTATTGGCGAGGTATGTTTCAAAATTAAACAATGAACCGGAAGAATACTGGAACCCGAATGAGAGATAAAGTATTGCTTTTTATCAACGGAGATGCTCCGGAATCACTTCCCGATCCAGAAGATTATGCACTGGTTGCCTGCACAGACGGCGCTTTTCATTATTTGAAGAGAATGGGATTTCCTCTCGGTAAGCTGGATTTTATTTCAGGCGACTTTGACTCGCATTCCGGATCCGATGAAAATATTTATGAAGAAAGATTTATTCATACACCCGATCAGAATAAAACAGACTTTCATAAGGCATTGGATATTATTGTTGAAAGGGGATATAAAGAAGTAGACGTACTCGGAGGAAGCGGAGGAGAACAAGATCATTTTCTGGGTAACCTCACAGTTGCCTATGCTTTTAAAGATAAAATGAATCTGAAATTCTATGATGAGTTTTCTGAATATTATTTTATTCCAAAAAGCTTTGTGATAAAAGGAGTAAAAGATAAAATGATTTCATTGTATCCATTTCCTTTTGCCGAAAATATTACGACAAAAGGGCTAAACTGGCCTTTAATGAACGGCAGTTTAAGGATCACATCACAAATCGGAACAAGAAATTTTGCTGTTGAGGACGAGGTATCTATTGAATACGGAATCGGTGACCTGCTGGTTTTTCTTGGAAAAAATTATCTGTGATTTGATCTGAGCAGCATTTTATGGGACCAGTCATAAAAGCTGGAGAGGTTGGAATCAACTTCATTGATTCTTTCTTAGCTCCCTCATCAATAAGCAATAGTATCCTGCCTTGCGTTTTGTAAAACTTCAGAATAAAGCTAAAGGACACGATGTTTTTTATATTTATATGATAAGATTTTTTGCTTAGTCCCAACTTGTATACCTGATCCGTTTTATTAAAAAAATTAAATCAATCCATCGGCTTTAGCCGAAACATAAAAGATTTGGTCACAAATCTTTAGTACTTTAAAAAAGCCGATGAATACATTCATTAAAATATCAGTGATAACGATTTCATTAAGTTGTATTTTCTCCTGTAAAACACAACAGTTTGAAACCCCTGAGTATGGTAAAAATGATACTGAAAAAATTATAAAAGTTGAAAAAGTGTACAACTTCCGGACGGTCGGAAATATTAAAAATAAAGAAGGCAGAACTTTAAAACCGGGATTTTTCTATAGAAGCGGACATCTTTATAAACTTAGGAAAGGTTCTTTTGACCAATTGGAAGACTTAAAAATCAAAGAGGTGATCGATCTTAGAAATTCTAAAGAAATAGCCCAAAAGCCGGATCATCTCCCGAAAGAAATCACCTATAAAAATTATTCTGCTTTTGAAGATGAGGGAGATCAGCTCGATCAGGCTAAAAAACTTGTGCTGAAAGGTAAAGTAAAAGGCACTGATGCAGACAAAAGAATGATCAGCTTTTATCAGGAATATGTGACCGGAAATCCCGAAGTTGTAAAGAAAATTATCACAGAAACATTAGATTCTGAAACCCCGGTTTTGTATCATTGTACTGCCGGTAAAGACAGGACCGGAATTATTACGGCACTGATTCTGACCATTCTGAAGTTTGATAAAGAAACAATTTATAACGAATACCTTTTGTCCAATAACTATAGGGAAGATCTTGTTCTGAAGAGGCTTCGGTTAGCCAATACCCTGCATTTTCTATACCCTAAAATGGATATACAGGTTTTGGAAAAGTTGAGTTGGGTAGAAAAAAGGTATCTTGACGCCACTTTTGGAGAGATCAGTAAAAAGTATGGTTCAGCAGATGCTTATATACAACAGGCTTTGGGAATTTCCGAAAGCAAAAGAAAAGAATATATTGAAAAGTTTACCTACTGATTATCAGGGTTAAAAAACACAGGGATACAATATCAGGGTATTATAGAAAATTATAATAATTTTAACACCCAAAAATCAAACTTTTTTAGCAATTTTGCATTTCTTAATTCACTTGTTTAGAAATGAAAATAAAGTACTCGGAACTTATTGATCAGACATTATATTTCCCTACAGAGGAATTTAATGTTTCTGAGAACAATTTGTTGTTTCACGACGTTCCACTGATGGACGTAGTTGAACAATTTGGCACTCCGCTAAAGATTAGCTATCTGCCGAGAATTTCTCAAAATATTCAGAAAGCAAAAAGCTGGTTTAAAGAAGCTTTTGAAAAAACCGAATATAGAAAGAGTTATACCTACTGCTACTGCACTAAATCCAGTCATTTCAATTTTGTATTGGAAGAAGCGTTGAAAAATGATATTTCAATAGAAACTTCTTCTGCATATGATATGGATATTGTAAAGTCTCTTTATGAAAAAGAAAAAGTAGATAAAAATATCGAAGTCATCTGTAATGGTTTCAAAACCGATGATTATCTGGCAAAAATTTCAGATATGATCAACAGTGGTTTCGAGAATATTACCCCGATTCTGGATAATTACCGTGAGCTTGATAAACTTACAGAAAGCATTGATTCTACATTTAATATCGGAATCAGAATTGCTTCAGAAGAAGAGCCGAAATTCGAATTCTATACTTCCAGATTAGGAATCGGATATAAAGATATCATTCCGTATTATAGCCAGAAAATTGCCGAGCACCCGAATGCAAGACTGAAAATGCTTCACTTCTTCATCAATACCGGGATCAAGGATACTTCCTATTACTGGAACGAATTATATAAGTGTCTTCGAGTATACGCACGTTTGAAAAAAATTGCTCCTGAAGTAGATTCATTGAACATCGGGGGAGGTTTTCCAATCAAAACATCTTTGAATTTTGATTATGATTACCAGTATATGGTGGAAGAAATCGTTTCTCAGATTAAAAAATTCTGTGAAGAAGAAGGTGTAGAAGAACCTAATATTTATACTGAATTCGGAAGCTTTACCGTAGGTGAAAGTGGAGCCAATCTTTATAAAATCATTTCTCAGAAACGTCAGAACGACAGAGAGAAGTGGAATATGATCGATTCTTCTTTCATGACCACACTTCCGGATACTTGGGCGATCTCAAGACACTTCATCATGCTTCCTCTTAACCGTTGGGAAGATACGTATGAAAGAGTATTTTTAGGAGGATTGACGTGTGATTCGGATGATTATTATAACTCTGAGCAGCATACTAATGCCATCTATTTACCGGTTTTCAGTGATACAAAACCTTTGTACATCGGATTCTTCCATACAGGTGCTTACCAGGAAACAATCGGTGGTTATGGTGGAGTACACCATTGTCTGATGCCTCAGCCAAGACACGTCCTGATTCAGAAAGATGAAAACGGAGAGTTACAATACGAAATTTTCCGCGAAAAACAGGAACCGGAAGATATCCTGAAACTTCTTGGATATAAATAAGACCTTAATCTGCCGTTGCGAGGAACGAATGTGACGAAGCAATCTTAATGGATCTAATGTTTTAAAATGTAACCGTTAAGTTTTTCATTAAGAATTAAGTAAGTCAGGGATCTTACCTCGTTCAGATGGCAAAGTACATACAAAGCAAAAGCTCTCAGATTTTATTCTGAGAGCTTTTTTTATTTAAAAATATTTTGAAATTTTATCCAGTTCGAGATCTTCATAGTCAGAAACGACTGTATCTGCCAAAGTGTAATCCTGATTTTTAGAATGTGGACTTCTGTAAGCCGCACAGAAAATTTTAGCCCTGTGAGCAGCCAAAATTCCGTTCGTGGAGTCTTCAATCACCATGCAGTTTTCAACAGGTTCACCGGCCATTTCAGCAGCGAGTAAGAAAACTTCAGGATGAGGTTTCGATTCCTTTAGATCAGCACCACTGATCTTTCCGCTGAAATACTTTTCCAATTCAAACTTTTCAAATACCATATTGATGGTCGTCATTGTTGCCGAAGAGGCAAGGATCAGTTTTATTCCGTTTTCGTAGTAATGATGGATCAATTGTCTTACACCGGGAATTAAATCAAACTCATCGTCATTATCAAAATAATCTTTGAAATGAGCTCTTTTGATGCCAGCAATGGTTTCGTAGGTCTGATTTAAATTAAATTCATTGATTAACGTTTCAGAGACTCTTTTGGTAGAAGCTCCCGTGAAAGAAGTGTATAAATCTTCGGAAACTGCAATTTCCAGTTCATCAAACGTTTTGAAGTAGGCTTTCCTATGCAATGGTTCTGTGTCTACAATTACCCCATCCATATCGAAAAGAACAGCTTTTAAAGACATTATTTTTACTTTTTCACAAAAATAGGAGTTTGAGTTGAAAGAGGAAAGTCGAATTTGAAAATAGTAGTAAGAAAAAATTGCGTAACAGGCTAACCGGAAGATATGTTGGGATCCTGAAGTTGTTTTCGGTCTTCTTTCCATTCGCAATTTTCAATTTTCCATTTTCAACTCTCAACTTCTTCGTATCTTTGCAATCAATATTTCAATCTTAGAACATTAAAATTTTAAAATAAAAGATGAGAACATACGCTGGAATTCCTGAAGAAAACGCAACGTTGGAGAATTCGAAAATAATGTTGGTAACAGTTCCTTACGACGGAACTTCAACATGGGGAAAAGGAGCTGATAAAGGTCCTGAATTATTCTTAGACGCTTCTGAAAATATGGAGCTTTACGACATTGAAACACAAACTGAGCCTTATCTTCAGGGGGTATATTTGGCTGGAGAGGTTTCTGAAAATTCTACACCTGAAGCAATGACAGAAGCTGTTTATCAGAAAACAAAAGAGCTTTTGAACAATGAAGGGAAGGTATTTACTTTATTTGGAGGAGAGCACTCTGTTTCTATCGGTTCTATCCGTGCGGTAGGTGAGAAATATGAAAACCTTACCGTTCTTCAGTTAGATGCCCACACAGACTTGCGTCCTGATTTCCACGGATCTACTTCTAACCATGCTTGTGCTGTATTTGAAGCTAATCAGAAACATAACCTAGTACAGGTGGGAATCCGTTCTATGGATGCTGAAGAAGCTCAGTACTTACCGGAAGGAAGAGTATTCTTTGCTCACGAAATTGCGAATAATGAAAACTGGATCAATGACGTATTGGAAAAAGTATCAGGAAATGTGTACATCACGATTGATTTAGATGCTTTCGATCCTTCTATTGCTCCATCTACAGGAACTCCTGAACCGGGTGGATTACAATGGTATCCAACATTGGAGTTATTAAGAAAAGTATTCGAAAAATGTAATGTAGTGGCATTTGATATTGTAGAATTAATGGATTCTCCTATGGCTAAGCCAACAGCTTTCCTTGCGGCTAAGCTATATTATAAAATGCTTGCTTATAACGATATTTATAACAACAACTAATATTCCGCAAGAATCGGATTTTTTCTGCCGTATATTCTTTGGAAATTTGTGAGGTAAAACAGAATAAAAATGTCCACACAAAATCAAATAGATTACAACAGAATTGCCAAAGCGATAGAGTATATCCAGAGCAATTTCAGGCTTCAGCCAAGTTTGGAGGAAGTGGCAGAGAATATTCACTTGAGTCCCGCCCATTTTCAGAAAATATTCACGGACTGGGCAGGAACAAGTCCGAAGAAATTTTTACAGTTCATCAGTCTTGAACATGCTAAAAATTTACTTAAGGAAGAAAGAGCGAGCTTGTTTGACACCGCTTACGAGAC
Organism: Chryseobacterium sp. UNC8MFCol; assembly: GCF_000482305.1. Lineage (NCBI taxonomy): Bacteria > Pseudomonadati > Bacteroidota > Flavobacteriia > Flavobacteriales > Weeksellaceae > Chryseobacterium > Chryseobacterium sp. UNC8MFCol. The sequence goes on along the minus strand of NZ_KI535290.1, from coordinate 552,134 downwards.
AGGTTTATCCAGTACAAGCAGGCTTCATGATATGTTTGTAAAGATAGAAGGAATGTCTCCTGCAGAGTATAAAAACGGGGGCAAAAGCCTTGCTATCAATTATAGCTTTTCCGAAAGCCCTTTTGGAGCTTTATTGGTGGCTTCCACGGATAAAGGAATCTGTCATATGGCTTTTGAAACCGATAAAGAAACAGCATTGGGGAATCTTAAACATAAGTTCCCTAATGCTTCTTTTTTTGAAAAACAGGATGTGCTTCAGAAAAATGCATTGTCTATATTCAACAAAGATTGGACAAAACTCAATACAATCAAACTTCACTTAAAAGGCACCGATTTTCAGCTTAAAGTTTGGGAAAGCCTGTTGACGATTCCAATGGGAAAACTGTCTACCTATGGAAGTTTAGCCGAAAAAATTGGAAATCCGAAAGCCTCCAGAGCGGTGGGAACGGCCATCGGCAGTAATCCGGTAGCATTTCTTATTCCGTGTCATCGTGTTATTCAGTCTACAGGACATCTTGGAGGCTACCGATGGGGAAGTGATAGGAAGCAATTGATTGTAGGTTGGGAAAGTTCACAAGTTTACTTATAAATATCCTTGTCAGAATCACATTTGATAATGTTTTTTGCTAAAACCACCGGATCAATTGTTCTGATTGAACGATTGATGATGCAAAACCGATCGGATTATTCCCGAAGATATGGGTGTAGTTTGTGTTTGATCATAAAGTCATAACATTTTACAAATTAAAAATTATGATGAGTCTATTTGAAAATATTTCAGATTATCCTTTCAATATTCTTCCCCATGATGGAACTGTTCACTATTATGGTAAAATTTTTTCCAAAGAGGAATCTGCCTTCTACTATGAGTATTTACTGAATCAGATTCCCTGGGAACATGATGAAGCGATGATCTATGGAAAACTGATCTTAACGAAGCGTAAAGTAGCCTGGTTTGGGGAAAAAGCTTTTGAATATACCTATTCCAAAAGAACGAAATATGCCAGATTCTGGACCCCGGAATTGCTGGAATTAAAACGGAAATGTGAAGAAGTATCAGGAGAAACCTATAACTCGTGCCTGTTGAATCTTTATCATGATGGCAGTGAGGGGATGGCTTACCACAGCGACGGAGAAACGGATCTTAAAAAGCATGGCGCAATTGCTTCTCTGACTTTTGGTGCTGAAAGAAAATTTTTATTCAAACACAAAACATCTAAAGAAAAGGTTGAAATATTTCTGGAAAACGGAAGTCTATTAATTATGAAAGGAGCAACCCAGGACAACTGGCTTCATAGGCTTCCACCCACTACGAAAGTGACCACACCGAGAATAAACCTCACTTTCAGAACCATTGAAGAATAAAAAATTTCCGCAAATTTCTACACCATCAGCTCAACCTGCGAAAAATAAAAAAAGCTGCCCAAACGGACAGCTTTTTATTTATTTTAAAATATCAGCTTCAATCGAACTGTCACCATATACTTTTATAAAAGCTTTAGTATAATCTTCTTTTGTTGCAAAATTCGGATTGTCTAAAAATTTTTGCGGATTGATCGCAAACAACGGGAACCACGTGCTGCTGATCTGAATCTGGATTTTATGTCCTTTTTTAAAAGTATGAACCACATCCTGAAGCCTGAAATTTACAGCTGTCTTTTGATTGGGAACCAATGCTTCCCCTTTTTCTTTTGTATTTCTGAATCTGGCAGGCATGATCTCACTTCTTACCATCTGGTGGTAATTTCCGTAAATAACGCCATCTTTCTTTTCTGCAGGTTTGAAATCTTCAGGGTAAACATCAATTAATTTTACAGCAAAATCAGCATCCGTAGAAGAAGAGGCGATATTTAATTTGGCCATGATTTCTCCGGCAAAAGTGATATCATCTGTCAGAATATCTGTAGTGAAAGTTAAAACATCTGGCCTTCCCACTGCGAATCTCTGATCTTCGGACATATAATTTTTAGGAGTAAATCCATTGAAATCTTTTAAATGATCAGAACTCACGACCGGGTTGTCAGGATCACTGTAGTATTCTGAATACCCCTGACCTGAAGACTTTTGTAATGTTTTATCAGATAAATAAAAATTGACTTTCTGTGCGTTTTTTGGAGGATATGAAGCAAATTCTTTCCATACCTTAGCTCCGGTATCATACATCAGAGCTTCAGGAAGCCCTGCATCTTCTTTGGTATTTCCTTTCAGGTAATGACTGAAGAACTTTGTTTCCACATTTTTTTGATAATAGGTAGCAATGCTGTCTCCAAAATAAGTTTCGCTGTGGAAATGTTTTCCTTGCTCCTGTGACCATCCGCCATGAGAGAAAGGTCCCATTACAATCGTATTCTTAGCTTTAGGACTGGTCTTTTCAATGGTTTTATAAATATTTAAAGGCCCCGAAAGGTCTTCAGCATCAAACCATCCTCCCACAGTCATGACGGCATGATTGATATTTTTCAAATGAGGAAGTAGTCCTCTTTTTTGCCAGAATTCGTCATAATTGGTATGGTTCATAATTTCTGTCATGAAGAAATTATCTTTGTAATATTTTTCATAGGCTTCTTTCAGGGTTCCAAGATCCCTGTAGAATTTTAATCCGTCCTCAGAAGTTTGTTTGATAAAAGAATCCATATACCAGCCTTTGTTTTCCGGTTTTGTTTTTTGAACGCCAAATACAGGAAAAGTTCTGAAATACCCCAGCATAAATCTTCCGTTGTGGAGGAAGTCGTCATTCCAGAAATCAGAAATCGGAGCCTGTGGAGAGGATGCCACTAAAGCAGGATGCTGTGCAAGAGTTCCTACAGCGGTATAAAATCCAGGATATGAAGTTCCGAACTGACCTACTTTGCCATTATTATCTTTTACATTTTTTAAAAGCCATTCAATGGTGTCATAGGTATCTGTGCTTTCATCAACATCTTTCTTTGTTTTGCGTTCTACCTGCGGAGTCATATTGGTAAAAGTTCCTTCGCTCATGTATCTTCCCCGTACATCCTGATAGACAAAAATATATTTATCTTTCATCAGATAGGTATTAGGACCAATTTTGGACTTGTATTCATTTTCCCCATAAGGAGCAACGCTGTAGCAGGTTCTCTGCATCAGGAAAGGATATTTGTTTTTGCTGGAAATATCTTTTGGAATATAAACCGAAGTGAAAAGTTTAACCCCGTCACGCATTGGAATATAAAATTCTTTTTTGGTGAAATTATCTTTTACAAAGCTGTCTTTCTGCTCGGTATTTTGTGCTTTCCCCAAAAGGAAAAATAAAATAAATAAAATTGAAATATGGATTTTCATAAAAAAAATTTACGGCTAATTTAGAAATAAAAATGCTCTTATTATCGCTTATTCTGTGAATCTTCCTTTAAAAATGGAATATGATTATGCATTCATGGGTAAATCTGATCAATATTTTTCATAAAATCTATGATTGAAATGGAGAATCATTGTATCAAAATGATAGGAACAGGCTCATGCAAAGGAAATTTATATACTTAATGAATGAGATGGCTTCGCTTACGGCCCGCATGGCAGATAGAAAAATAGCCGGAAAAATCCCGGCCATAATCAGAAAATATATAAAAGTATGGTGTTTACATTTTTTTACCTGCAAATTTATTCAGCTTCATACTGATCGAGAACATGATGTATCGTTTCAAGATAAGATCTTCCCTGTCTTCGAAATAAGAATCTGTAATGGTTCTTCTCACGCTTTGATTCTGATTCAGGATGTCATAAATTTTAACTTTTGCAGTGAATTGTTTGTTAAAGAACGAATATCCTAAGCTCGTATTCCAGAAATAAAAATCCTTTTTGAAACCTGGGGCAATATTGGAGTTGGTATTGTATTCAAAATCATTTCCGAAAACAAATCTTCCCTTGAACAGATAATTAGTCAATTCCAGTTTCAAAGATTGATTGGCTGTGTTGACCCTGTCAACATTGTAATTGAGGTAGTTGGAAAAGCTGTATCCAAGACGATATGATGGCTTTATAGTCATCTTGTCTTTGATTTCATACACAAGATTCAATCCCGGATTGAGGTTGTAAGAATGGCTGGTATAGGCCTGTCCGTTAATAAAGCCATTGTTATAATTATAAATCATTGTAAATCTTGGACTAATGGAAAATTTATAATCTTTCCATTTAAAGGTTTTCGTTAAGCCTCCGCCCGCATTGATATTTTTGTTTCCGCTCACATTATCATAAGTGACAATCTGTTTCCCGGCGTCATCATATTTGGAATAATTGATAATATCGTTATTTCTGTAAGTAAAACCTACATTGATGTAATAGCTTATATTCTTTATCCTGTTATAATTGCTGAAATAAAATGATAAATTATTGGTCCATGTATTTTTCAAATCAGGATTTCCGGTGTAGGTGCTTAAGGGGTTTGATTCATCCCGGTAAGGAGTCTGTTGTTCTGCGCTGGGGATAGTGAAATTGGAGTAGTTATAGATGCTAAAGCTTTTGCCTTCAGAAAACTGATAGTAAAAATTAAGATTATATCCGGGAAGAGCAAAATTTTTCTGAAGACTGTACTGCTGGCCATTGAAAACGGAATTTACATTCATATCCGAAACATCAAGGTTCACCGATGCCCATAGATTCAGTTTTCTTTTGCTGAGCTGAAAAGTCATTTCAGGTGAAATCTGATTAATTCTTTGCTTCATACTTTTAGACAAAAGCATATTATATTTCGAGTATTGGCCGGTGGCATTATCAAAATCATTTACATTTCGCAGTTCATTAGTCCCCCTGTTTTCATACTTTACCTCAAAACTTACTGTGGCCGAATCAGAAACAGGTTCGGTATAACCTGCAGTAAAAGCAAAATTATTATTCTGATTTTTATTGTTTGTTAATTGGTCTCTGTTGTCAGAAGTATTTCCGGAATCCTGATAAAATAAATTCGTAGATTGAATCAGATTATTCGTTTTGGATTCTGAAATGGTAGTGTTGATGGAAGAAGAAATTACCCTTCTTTCCTTCTTGAATTTTTTGGAGAAATAAATACTCGGTGTAAAAGCATTGTTTTCCGATTCATTGCTCGAATACGAATTACTTTCATTCACTAAAGCATCGCCCCTTAAAGTTGATGATTTTGAACGGGTAACCGCAAGGCTTCTGTTTTTTGTAAACCCGGGAGAAATATAAATATTCGTCAGAGAGTCCAGTTTTATTTTTGCCGAAGAAGTAAAACTATATTGTCTGGATTCATTATTGCCTTCATTTTCGGATTGGGTCTGAAGGGTATACTGTGGAAGAAGAGTAGATCTTGAAACTTTGGATTTAGTTTCTGTATCAGAATCATTATACATTAGACTGAACGAGTCCAGGTCTGCATCTTTTCCCAATTTATCACTATAATTCAGGCCTATGGTGGAAGATTTTTGAATTCCCTTATTTCCTCCATTCTGGCTGCTTCCGGAACCTCCGGAACCCATCCAGGAATTCCTTCCGCTTCCCATACTGTCAAAAACTTCATCCCGCGAAAATCCTTGAGAATTGATATTGTTTGAAGAGGCCAGCAGACTGATTTTAGTATCTCCTTTAAAATAACTGATCAACCCACTTGTTTCATAGCGTTTATCCGAACCATATCCGACGGTGATTCTGGTGAGCAATCCTTTATTTTTCTTTTCATCAATATTAAAATTGATGGTCGTATTCTTGGATTTGGGTGTTTTTCCGCTCAATTCTTCCTCTTTGGTTTTGGTGGTGGTAAACTGAATGTTTTTGATGATATCTGCCGGAAGGTTCTGAAGGGCTAATTTGCCGTCTTTATCGAAGAAGGGTTTTCCGTTAATCATAATCTGGTCAACTTCTTTTCCGTTGGCTGTTATTTTACCTTCATTGCTGATTTCCACACCGGGGATCTGTTTCAGAAGTTCTTCAATTTTGCTGTCGGGACGCACTTTGATAGATGATGCGTTAAATTCTATAGTATCTTTTTTTATTTTAACGGGAGATACTGTGATTTTTACCTCATCAATCTTGTTGATGATAGTTTTCTTATCAAGCTGAATATCTTCCAACGATAGTGATTCTGTGACGTTGTCCAGCTTTTTTGAATAGGAAGATAATTTTTCAGCATCAATTTTCAGAAAAGAAGGTTCGCTGATCCTGTCCGTTTTAAGAGAAAATCTCCCCTCTTTGTTGGTGGACGTATAATTAACAATGGAAGAGTCTTTTTCTTTCAACAAATATACCGTGGCATTTTCCACAGGCTTTTTATCAAAATCCGATACTTTGCCGTCAATATGTAGTTTTTGAGCATGCAAAATAAATGGTGTGGATACCAAGATCAAAAATAATAAGATTTTCTTCATTGCGTCATTTTTCCAACGGCTAAAAATAAAAAAACATCCCAACATAGGGATGTTTCTTTTTAAATATTTCTTGAAAATTAGATTTTCTGCAAAATTATGCTCTCAAATATCTTGAATAAGCATATCCTTCCTGACCGTCAGCAGTTTTTACTTTCCACCAGTCATCAGAAGTTTGTTCGATTAAAGTTACGGCTGAACCTTTGGCAGCTTTACCTACAACAGCAGCTTCCGTAGAAGGCTCCTGTCTGATGTTAAGGTTAGATTCGTCAGTCGCTACCGTTAAAGATGCTCCTGACGCAAGACCAGCAACCTGTACATCGATATTGATATCTGAAGCAGAATAGGTAGAATCAATAGCTCCTAAAGCATTCCAAACAGCGTCTTTAGCAGAAGTATTGGATGCATTTCCGGAAACATAAAGAATTCCGTCCTGCTCCTGAACCTGAAGATTTGAAATCCCTGCAGATTGTGCTGCAGAAACTACGCTTGAATATTTATCTTGTAATTCGCTCATCTTAAATTATTTTACAATTAGGTTATTGTTATACTTTCCGATTTTCAAAGCATCTACAGATTCTTTGATTTTTCTTGCCTGTTGAGCAGAAACATTTCCTGTAAGAGTCAGTTGTCCGTTTACAACTTCTACTTTTACAGTAGGGAAATCTTTCACTGCATCCTGAACTTTTTTCTGAACAGCAGGATCTACAGCAGAAGTAGTTTCAACTGGTGCAGGTGCTGCAGCTATAGTAGACATATCCATTACGTCTTTTACTCCGTTGATTGCCTTTAGTTTAGCAATCGTGGCATCCTTAGACTGTTGGTCAGCAAAAGTTCCGCTTAAGTGAGCTACACCTTCTTTTACTTCAACAGAAGCACCGGGATTAGAAGTTACTACAGTAGTAGCCTGAGTCTGAAGGTCGGCATCAGAAATTTTCTTTTTACAAGAAACCGCTCCGAAAGATACAGCTACAGCTAATGCAGCCATTGCGATAGTTTTTTTCATATTGTATATTTATTAATGTTGTTATACAATCAAATGTAACAATAAAATTTATACCAAAGGAATAAAAATTCAATAAATGTTTCTTAATTTTTTTACAATATTTTCTAAACCAGCTAATTAATTTTTATGTTTCAAAACGGAATACCTTATACATCCTAATTTGAATAAAATCTTGTGTCAATTGAAAAACCATTATATTTGCGCAAATTGAACTATATATATGAAAGGACAGAATAAACTTTTTATAGCGATTGTCATTGCCCTTGTTCTGGGAGTAGGAATCGGAGGCATAGTACACGTAAAATATCCGGAAAGTGCAGAACCTTTTTCCAAGAATATCAAATTGTTGGGAACAGTCTTCATCAGGCTGGTACAGATGATAATAGCACCTTTGGTTTTTACAACTCTGGTAGTGGGAATTGCTAAAATGAGTGATATCAAAATGATCGGAAGAGTAGGAACGAAAGCAATGCTTTGGTTTATTTCGGCTTCTTTGGTTTCACTTTTTATCGGATTGATGCTGGTGAATTGGCTGGAGCCGGGACATGTAACAAAACTCCCTATTCAGGATGTTTCTTCAGCGGAAGACCTTCTTAAAAGCAGTAAAAGCTTTTCTATGGAAGATTTCGTGAAACATATGATTCCTAAAAGTTTATTTGAAGCTTTTGCTACCAACGAAGTTTTGCAGATTGTCGTATTTGCTATTATGTTCGGGATTGCTTTGGCTAATCTTGGAGAAGCGTATGCGCAGCCTGTTGTGAAGCTTTTTGATATTATTGCCCATGCTATCCTTAAAATGGTAGGATATATCATGTGGTTTGCTCCGTTTGGAGTATTGGGAGCTATTGCAGCTGTAGTGGCAACCAATGGTTTTGAAATATTTAAAGTGTATGCCATTTATCTTAGAGATTTCTTCTTTGCCCTCGGGGTTCTTTGGATCGTTCTTTTGATTGTGGGATACCTGATCCTGGGGAACCGTCTTTTCGACTTAATGAAGAGAATTAAAGAACCTTTACTGATTGCCTTTTCCACAACAAGCTCTGAAGCAGTATTCCCTAAACTGGTAGAAGAACTTGAAAAATTCGGATGTAACAGCAGAGTTGTATCTTTTATCCTGCCGTTAGGATATTCTTTTAACCTTGACGGAAGTATGATGTATATGACATTCGCATCTATTTTCATCGCACAGATCTATGGAATTGAAATGACTCTGGGACAGCAGATCACGATGCTTCTGGTGTTAATGCTTACTTCAAAAGGAATTGCAGGGGTGCCAAGAGCTTCCTTAGTGATTATTGTAGCGACCTGTTCTATGTTCGGAATTCCACCGGAGGGAATTGCCTTAATTTTACCAATTGATCACTTCTGTGATATGGGAAGAAGTATGACCAATGTGTTAGGCAATACACTGGCGACATCTGCCGTATCAAAATGGGAAGGACAATTAACTGAACCGTTAGATAAAGTTTAAAACAACAATGAGTGTAAAAAACTTAGAACTATACAAAAGCCATATTGACAAATATGGCTTTTCTGTTATTAATACAGTGTTTTCAGATGATGAAGTTGAAGAAATAATTAATGTTCTCAGCAGCATAGATACGTCAAGAGAGAATTTCAGAAAATCTGAAGACCTCTTTGCGATAAGACAGTTTTTAAAAGAAATCCCGGACATTAAAGACCTGATTTTTACTGAAAATCTTAAAAAGGTTATCCGGGAAATCTTTGGTGAAAAATATTTCGTTGTAAAAAGCATCTACTTTGATAAACCGGAAACTTCCAATTGGTATGTAGCCTATCATCAGGACCTCACCATTTCTGTGGATAAAAAGATGGAATTGCAGGGTTTCGGCCCCTGGACAACCAAGCAAAATCAGTTTGCAGTACAACCTGAAGCCCTGAAGTGGTCTGAAAAAATGAATGGATAAAAAATCGCCCTTCGAATTTTCGAAGGGCGATTTTTTATAAGAAGCTGAATGCTGAATAAGGAAGTACTGAAAGTCTATGGATCAATATCAGTATATCTGATCAATGTATCCAAACCTGAAAATTTTTATAAGTTGACTTTAAAAAGTAATTTTTCAAGTAATAACTTCAGGTTTCACTGTTCGATTTTCCTTAATGGGCAGAAATTTCATCAATAAAAATATAGGCCTCACCTCCGGCTCCCTGATGCCATTCCGGAAGTTTACCGGAATAGTAAGCTTTTACTTTGATGTATCGTGCTTCTGTAGGAAGAATATCTCCGGAGAAATCTTTAATCTGTACTTTTTCATCTTTCGGACCAATTGTATTATCGATGGTTTTGAGCAGAATAAAATCTTTGCCATTCATCGAAGCGTAATATTCTACTTTTTTGGGCATCAGGATCCATGCTTTGCTGTCCTGAAGATAGGTAGACGATATATTGGTAATCTGCTGGGGAGATTTAAAATCTATGACCGCTTCAAAGTTTTGCCCCTGATATCCCTGCCATTCTCCTTTTCTCCAGTTAATATCTCCTCTGATTCCGTCAATAAGAGCCAGCTTGCCATTAGCAGTATATTGGGGAGTAGCTTTTGATAGGGTATTGATTTCCCAGTAATTGGGTCTTCTGTTAAAGTGGGCTACCGTTACTGAGCTTTTTTCTCCTTTTCTTTCAGCATAGGCGTGGACCTGGGTACTTTTGGTAATAGAAAAGGGGCCCTTGTAAGGAATGAATGTCTTTCTTTTATTCGCATCGCTGTCATCGATTGTCATATAATAGACTTTGTCTCCTGCGTCCAATGGCGCAATTTCTACTTTGGTGGAGAAATCAAAGATTCTGTCTGCGGAAATCACCGGAGAAGGTATAAGCTGGGTATATTTTAAATCCTTCACAGGTACCATATTTTCAAATCCCAATCTTTTTAGTTCTGCCCTGCCGGTATTTTTCGTAATGGTTCTGGTAGAACCGTCTTCAAGATGTATTTTAATTTCATCAAAATAAGGCGTAGTGGTTTCCCATTCAGGCAGTCCGGGAGTGACAGAATAAATCCCCATAGCACTCAGAATATACCATGCACTCATCTGGCCGCAATCCTCATTTCCGATGAGTCCGTCAGGAGTATTCTTGTAAAAGTTGTCCAGAATATATTTTATTTTGGCATCTGTTTTTTCCGGCTTATCTACAAAATTATACAGGTAAGCAATATGATGGCTCGGTTCATTTCCCTGCGCATACTGTCCTATTAATCCCGTAATATCGGCCTGTTCTCTCCCTGTGGTTTTGTCCGGTGCAGTAAAAATAGCATCAATAAACTGTTCGAATTTTTCTTTTCCGCCGTGGGCTGTAATGAGTCCCGGAATATCCTGCTGTACAGAATAAGAATAGTGCCATGAATTTCCTTCCGTATAATTGTTATTCACCTCTCTCGGATCAAAAGGCTCATACCAGTTGCCATTCTTTCTTGGCTGCATAAACCCGTTTTTAGGATTATAAAGATTTTTCCAGTTTTGGGAACGTTTCATAAAATACAGGTAATCTTCTTTTTTGCCCAAAATCTTTGCCATCTGGGCAATACACCAGTCATCATAGGCATATTCTACGGTTTTGGAGACACTTTCAGACTCATCATCCATGCTGATGTAGTTGTTCTGTTTGTAGGCATTTAGACCGAAAATATCCTGCATGGCAGAGCTTTTGGAAGCCTGAAATGCTTTTTCGTAATCAAAACCCTTGATCCCTTTAGCCATAGCATCAGCAATCACTGAAACGGAATGGTACCCGATCATACATTCTGTTTCATTCGATGCCAGTTCCCATACCGGAAGTTTTCCTCCCTGTTCGTATTGTTTGATAAAGGTATTGATGAAATCTGCGGTTCTTTTTCTGTCGATTAATGTCATCAGTGGATGTGCACCTCTGAAAGTATCCCAAAGAGAAAATACGGTATAATAATCAAAATCTTTGGCTGTATAAAGTTTATTATCTCTTCCTCTGTATCTTCCGTCGACATCCATATTGATATTGGGTTGCGTGAAAACATGGTACATTGCAGTGTAAAAAACGGCTAATTTATTTTTATCATTAGACTTAGCCTCTATTTTTGAAATTTCCTGATCCCAATCTGCTTCAGCCTGCTTTTTTATCGCTTCGAAATCTGATGATTTTCCTTCTGCCAGCATATTTTTTCCGGCTCCTTCATATCCTGTAGGAGAAAGCGCTACTTTTACACTGATCTTTTCTCCTTTTTTAACATCGCTTGAGAATACCAAAGCGAGTTTTGTGCCTGCGAAATATTTACTTTCTTGCTTTCCGTTGGCTTCAGCTTTCGAAATTTTCATAGGTTTTGAAAACTCAATTCTGGCATAGATATATTGATTGGTGGCCCAGGCTTCACTTCTTCTGAATACTTCAACCGTTTTGTCGTCAATAATTTTTACCTCACCCTCCAGAAGTTTGTCCCGATGGTTAAGATCTAAAATAATATTAGCATTTCCCGGATTATTGAAAGTATATTCGTGATATCCCACTCTTTTGGTTGTGGTAAGACGAACATCAATATTGTTTTTATCTAATCTGACAGCATAAAAACCCGCCGTTGCTTTTTCGTTTTTGTGTGAAAATTTGGAAGAATAATCTTTAGGATGGAGACCGGGATTTCCCATAGTAGGCATCAGCATAATATCTCCGTAATCTGAAACTCCCGTTCCGTTGAGGTGAGTATGAGAAAAACCATAGATAACAGAATCCGAATAATGATAACCGCTGCATCCGTCCCAGCTCCCGTCTATTCTGGTATCGGGAGATAATTGCACCATCCCGAAAGGGACTGTAGCTCCGGGAAAAGTGTGTCCATGGCCTCCGGTTCCGATCAATGGATTGACATATTGTGAATAATTTTGAGCGCATATCACCTGAGTCATAAACAAAGAAAATATAACCAGCTTTTTTTTCATATTTCAATTTTGTAAAAGCGAATATATCGAAAAACAACAAGATTGACGTAATAAAGCAGGCAAATGGATTGTCATATTACAAACTAGTAGAATCAATGAAGAAAACAATAGGTATTGCGCTAATGGTGTTGCCGGTGCTCGCATTTTCACAGAGTATTACGGGAAAAATTTTACATGACGGAAATATAGCTCCCTATGTTGAGGTGGTAGTGACAAAAGATCAGAAAAATCAGACGGCTATTTCTGATGAAAAAGGCAGCTATTCCCTTAAGCTTTCAGAAAACGGAAATTATATTCTCAAACTTATCAGGGATGGTGAAGAAGTATCCAGAAGGGATATTTCGGTACAGGGGGATGTAAAACAGGATTTTTTCCTTGAAAAAAAGGTAGAAAAGCAAATCGAAGGGGTGACGCTTACAGCCAGAAAAAAATTAATTGAAAGAAAGGCAGACCGATTGGTTTTTAATGTAGCCAATTCAGTGGCTTCCCAGGGGATGGACGGGGCAGATGCAATGGCTACGACACCTTTGGTGAAAGTAGATGATAATTCAGGCGTTTCAATTGCCGGGAAAAGCGGAGTGGCCATCATGATCAACGAGAGAATACTGAATTTATCCGGGGCCGAGCTTGTCACTTATCTTAAAAGTCTCCGATCCGAAAATATTGAAAAGATAGAAGTAATTACTACTCCTCCTGCAAAATATGAGGTACAGGGAAACAGCGGCCTGATCAATATTGTGCTGAAGAAAAATCAAAACCTTGGATGGAGCGGTAGTATTACAACCACACTTCAGCAACAAACCTACACGGGAACCTCAAACAGTGCCACAATCAATTATCAGAATGAAAAAATGCGTTCTTCACTAAAACTGAGACAGAATAAAAGTGAAAAATATTCTTATGAAAATTACAGAATAGAAGGAGCCGAAGGCCTCAGAAGTTCAGATAGCAGAAGAGATTTCGGGGACGGTGCAGGTGCCAATTTTAGTCTTGATTATCAGCTGAATTCTAAATCTAATGCAGGATTTATCTATGACTACGGATTCGGACATTCTAATATGGATATTATCAATACGTCAGACTATTTCAGGAATGAAAACTACACCAATACCTTGTTAACGTCTGCAGAACACAGGGCAAAAACTACCCAGCAAACGATAAGCGCCTATTATGATATAAAATTTGGAAAACAAGAGCATAAACTAAGCATCACAGGAAATTATTTCTCAAATAATCCTGAAACAACCATTGATTTTGTGACGAGAGAAAATTCCGGACAGGGATCTATTGTAAAATCACCTTCAACGGTTGACTATAAAATATACTCAGGCCAGGCAGATCTTACCTTGCCTTTTCAGCTTGCTAAAACGGAAGCCGGGGTGAAATTCACCAATTTTGATAACAATTCACAAATATCCTATCAAAATTTTATCGATGGAAAGTATGTAACTGATCCGGTAAAAAGCAACGAGTTTAAATACCAGGAGAAAAATTATGCAGCCTATATCAGTTTTGAAAAGTCGTTCAACGAAAAATGGTCAGCAAAGGCTGGGCTCCGGTATGAATATTCTACAATAACCGGATATTCGCTGATATCGGGGCAGCAAACAGAAAATTCCTACGGTAAATTTTTCCCTACCGCCTATATTTCGTATAAAAGTAATGAGAATCATACTTTTAACCTGAGCTACTCAAAACGTATCAACAGACCGGGGTTCCGGGCCATCAATCCCTATCGCTGGTACACCAATATCAACTCTTATTTTACGGGAAATCCGTTTCTACAGCCTTCCATTAATCATAATTTTGAGTTTTCTCATGTTTATAAGGGAAAATTATCAACCTCATTTTATTTTCAAAGGTCTTTGGATGCGTTTGGACAGCTTACGAATCTGAAAGATGAAAACAAAATCAGTACTTTCGAAAATTATTATAACCAAAACAGCCTCGGCCTGACCATCAATTATTCTGACACTTTTTTCAGATTGTGGGAACTGAATTATGCGGCAGATTTATCCTATATGGAAACCAACGTTTTTGCTACGGATGCTGCCTCAAGGAAGGGAAGTGGATATGAATTTAATTTTCAGAACAATATATCCTTAAATAAAAGTAAAACCATTCAGCTGATCGCCAACTATTGGATGCGCCTGCCTTCCAATTCCGGGAATATACGCTGGGAATATCTGGGCAACTTTACTACCGGAATAAAGATAAGTTTGATGGAGAAAAATTTACAGATCAATGCAACGGTTTCTGATATATTCAAACAAGCCAAAAGTTTGGGACAGATCTTTTATACCAGCGGAACGCACTCTTTCAACAATTATTATGATGCAAGAAGGCTGACGGTATCGGCTACTTATACTTTCGGAAATAAAAAAGTAAAAGGAGCAGACCGTAATGTGAAATTCGATGAGAAGAACAGAGCAAACTAGAAAAGGGAGAATGGAGGCGGAAAATATTTCCTGCCTCCTGCTTCCGGCTTTTTCCACTCTTTATACCTCGCCCTCAAAAAAGTCGTTCAGGTAATTCTTCTGATTTTCCTTTTCTCTGGCCGTTCCGAGATATTTTTTCCATGCCTGAGATTCATGATAGACAATTCCCATCTCCCAGACGCAATAGGTAGGATGATGATTTTTATTTCTGTCCCAGACTTCAAACCGGCCGGAACCGTCGTAATAAACACTTTCCCATAATTCATTTTCGCTTCGCCATGTGCAGACTAAGAGAAGGTACTTTTCTCCGCACCGGTGCATAATGACAAAACCTAGATCCTCAATGTCCTGGAATTTTTCCTGAGCATTCTCAATGCATATTTTAGCATGATTAATATCTTGTTTTGAAACCTGATCAGGATCTTCTGCCAGGTTATACCACTTGAAGCTGGTGGTGCCAACATTGAAAATTCCTTTTGGAACTGCCTGTTTTGAGGGGTATGTATTGACTTTCATTGGTTTTGTTTTAAGGTAGGGTTAGTTTGACTAAGGTAAAAAATAGCAGGATAAAATTTTTACTGATCTTATTTATCACCTGATGTTATAGATTTTATTGATTCTAAATTATCAAAAAAAAGCGTAAATTTGTGAACAATTTATATTTAGTATGTTGACGAAAGAAAAGGTTCAAGATTTCCTTAAAGAAATAGAAGTAGACGACTTGGTGAATAATCTTCAGATTATGGGTAATGATGTATATATTGACATGACTGCCCATTCGCCTGCCATGCACGAAAAGAAAAAGCTGGAAGCCGCTATGAAGCAGGCTTTTGCCAGTGAGTTTGGAGAAGATATTCATTTAAAACTTAAAATCGTTTCTCCGGAACCTAGTGAAATTCAGCAAAGTCAGATCAAAGGAAAGCAAATTCCCGGAATTCAAAATATTATCGCTATTGCTTCCGGTAAGGGAGGAGTAGGGAAGTCTACAGTTTCTGCAAATATGGCAGTGACTCTGGCTAAAATGGGCTTTAAAGTAGGATTATTGGACGCTGATATTTATGGTCCTTCAGTTCCTACCATGTTCGATACAGAAGGGCAAAAACCAATTTCGGTAGAAGTAAACGGTAAGAACCTGATGAAACCTATCGAGAATTATGGGGTAAAAATGCTGTCTATCGGATATTTCTCAGGCTCTAACCAAGCGGTAGTGTGGAGAGGCCCAATGGCTTCGAAAGCATTAAATCAGATGATCAGAGATGCTGCATGGGGAGAATTAGACTTTTTGTTGATTGACCTTCCTCCGGGAACCGGTGATATTCATTTGTCTATTATCCAGGAAGTTCCTGTAACCGGTGCTGTGATTGTGAGTACACCTCAGCATGTTGCTTTGGCAGACGTAAGAAAAGGTATTGCGATGTTCCAGATGGAAAGCATTAATATTCCGGTTCTTGGATTAATCGAAAATATGGCGTATTTTACACCGGAAGAATTGCCTGACAATAAATATTATATCTTTGGAAACCAGGGAGCACAATATCTGGCAGAAGATTTAGGTATTCCTGTATTGGGAGAGATACCATTGATCCAAAGTATCAGAGAAGCAGGAGATGTAGGAAGACCGGCTGCACTGCAGGAAGATTCTAAAATTGCGGAAATCTATACAGAAACTGCAAGAAAGATGGTGGAAAGCTTGGTGGAAAGAAATAAAAACCTTCCTCCTACTGAAGCTGTGAAGATCTCAACAATGGCCGGATGTTCTCCAAAAGCAAAATAATAACATTTCAAATTACATTTGAAAAAACCGAATTGAACTGAAAAAATATGGAAACAAACATAACACACGAAGATACTGTAACAAGAGTAATGGAAGCTCTGGAAAGCATCAGACCGTTTTTGAATAAAGACGGAGGTGATATAGAGCTTATTGACGTGAAAGATAATCAGGTTTTTGTAAAACTTTTGGGTAACTGCTCCGGATGTTCTTTGAATTTTTCAACCCTAAAACTAGGTGTAGAAAATACCATTAAACAACATGCTCCGGAAATCGAAAAGGTAGTTAACGTAGAATAAAATTATATCTGATATATTTTTAAAAGACAGGCTTTTTGCAAGGCCTGTCTTTTTTTGATGAAAAATATAATTAAGCTCCTTTTAAAAGCTTGTCGTTTTATTTTAATTAAAATGATTTCTTAATGAAATATTGGAGATAACATTGACACTTAAGTTACTACTGGTGGTGTCCCGCATTCTGTATTGAATCTGGATTTGCGTTCCGGCTGTAAGATTTCCCATCCAATACAGCGGCATACTCCCTCCGTTCCCTCCGCCACCGGTTCCAAAGTAGGATGTCGCCAATACGGTGGAAGTACTTGTATTAATGATCTGCGCTGCAAAGGTCTTTGCTGTACCCGAAGCTGTGGATATTCCCAGTTGAACAATTCCTGAAAACGAATATAATCCTGTAGTAGGTATTGTAAATGTGCCTGCAGTATGTACATTACCGATATCAACACGTTCTGTAGCAAAGTCTAAAGTAGTCCACGGAGAGTAAGCAGTGGCAGTGTAGGCTGTTGTCGAGGCGCTGGGGCTTCCGGTAAATACCAGCTCAGTAATATTTCGGTTATTGATTTCCGTACGGGTATCTGTTACCTCTGCGATTGGCTCCCATTGAGTCCCTGTCCAAATATAAAAAGTATCTTTAAGGACATTATTGGGTGCAGTACCGGAATTCTGAAGATTATAAACCAGCAGTCCCTGATCCGTTGATGTTGCAGATGAAATAACCGGAACGGTCGAGGTATCGTTACTACCGGATAACTGTACCCTCGGAATCAGTAATCCTTTATTAGGGCTTACCAAGTCTAAGATTGTTCCCGGATCAGGCGTTGAAGTACCTATTCCTACTTGCGCTTTTGCTAAACCGGTACTGATAAGCAAGAGTATATATATAAATTTATATTTTGAGCCCATATTTTAATATTTATAAATGTTTATTGTCCCTGATTCCATTCTGTAATTACCTGCTGTATAAGAATATTGAAAGCTAAGAAGATGGTTTACAGTGAGATTTCGGGTATTAATTAAAGTAGTGTACATTCTGTTGAGTACAAATCTGCCCGAAACAAAGCCAATAAATGATCCGTTATCCAACAGCCTGTTAGTACTGGTTCCTCCTGAATTTGCAGTATTAGACATAACCGATACAAATTCTACCAGATAAACTCCCGTAGAAGGAACTGTATATTGACTGGTTCCCAGGTTCCATCCTGAATATTTGTCCACAAGAATTTCCTGGGAAGTTAAAGTAAGTGGAGTGGCACTTCCTCCACTGGCAGTACCTAATACAGTATAAGGCTTTTGACCTATATTTGCGGAGAAAATCAACAATGGGATATTAGCTGAGGAAATAATACTTTCAGTAGCAGTGGATGTTGCCTGTGAATGATATTGATTATCACTTCCCCAATAAGCGAGGGAAGGAGTTAAATCATTATTAATATCCATGGATGTATTATAAAGCATCACCCCTAGAGCAGGAGCAGTAATGGGTGTCATTGTACTGTTTCGGGCCGTTATAGCCAGGTTAGGAATTCTCAGAGCCTTATTATTAGCATCTAATTTTACAATAGCTCCCGGTGAAACATTGGTAGATCCTATGACAAACTGGCCAAAATACAGTTGTGAAACAAACAGCAGAAAAGACAGGCAGAAAAGACGTGTTTTCATAAGTACCATATTTAGTTGTTTAATATTTTAGAAATAGATACATTGGTGTTGCCTATCTGATAATTCGTACCGTTAGACTGAACACTGAAGGAAATCGTATCTCCAATGACGAGCTCTAAAGTACAGGTACTGGATAAGCCTGCAAACTGGTAATCTCTTTCCATAGCATACGTACATACGGTAGCTCCGTTCTTTTGAACAAACAGGGCAGAGCTGCCGTTAATATCTCCTGTCGTGTTTCTGGTATCTACATTATAAGTGATCACATACATTCCGTTTTCTTTGATCTGATAACCGGTATAGGCTCCTGCAGGACCCTGTACACCTGCCGGCAGGTTTTTGAAAAGGGTATTGAAAGTAAGACCGGTCGTTGTACCTCCAGCTATACTTGAAGATGTAGCAATATTACTGGCCGCAAAAACAGGGGTAATGAAAGGAATTTTTTCAACCTCCGTTATAATATTAGCTTTCGTAAACATCTTTTCCCAGGCAGTTCCGTTGAAAACATACAATCCTTTATTGACACTCGACATTCCTGTACCCGCAACGGCTGTATTATAGATGACAAAACCCCGTTTAGGAGCCTGAACCGTAGAAATATCAGCCGTTGAGGTGAGAGAAACAACCGGAAGCTGGAAACCTTTATTTGTTGAAGTGACATCGAGGATCGCAGACGAATTGGGAGCGGTATTTCCAATCCCTACTCCTCCTTGTTGTGCATGGCCGAAAATTAAAAAGAACATGCAAAGGAGAATGAAATTTTTTTCTTGCATTTTTTTTTGTTTTATTAAAAATAAGAATAATTACATGTAATTATTGCTTTTTTATAGTTAAATTATTGTAATATATGCGTAGATATTTTGTTTTTAATGTGGTTTTTGTTTGACTTATTTTATTTTTATATCTCATTTATTTAGTGGTATTCTTAATTTATGAAAATCAAAAAAAAGTGATTTAATTTGAATTAAATAATAAAAAAAGCTTCAGAATTTTCTGAAGCTAATCTTTATAAATAAATATTTTTTGTATTGTTGAATTTGAATTTCAATAGGTCAACAAGCTTTACTTTATTGTTTTGCTACTTTATTGCCTACTCCGGTCAGTGACGTATCAGGCTTTCCGCTTTTGGTTCCGGATGTTTTATAGAAGACGGTATTATTACCACCTTCCATAACGATTTTATCTACTTTATCGATGTATACTTTATTACCAGTCCCCGAAACGGATATTTTTTTCGCACTTCCTTTGATCATAACAATATTGTCGCCACCTTCGACTTCTACAACTCCGCCATTAAGCGTGTAATTAAGTTTGTGACCAACTCTTTCCACCTGTATTTTTTTGTCATTATCTGTTTTTTCTACACCATGGATAGATTCTGTTTTTCTGGATTGAGAAAAAGCGGTCCCGGTCCCAAGGAACAGAATGACTAAGATTCCTGCTGTTTTAATACTTTTCATATTGATTTTGGTTTTTGTTGCAGGTAAATATAAGAAGAAAATGGCCTTCCATTCCGGGTTTAAAAGTTAAATGATCTTAAAATTATACGGTATTGTTACCAAAAAAGCTCCGGAATTTCCGAAGCTTTGAATAAAAAGAAAGACTATTTGTTTTACTTTATTATAATCCTCTTGAGATGCCCTTCTGAAGTTTTTACAAGATAAACTCCCGTAGAAAGATTTGCTGTACTGATGGTGAGTGCATTTTTTTCTTTTCCGATCAGTTTTCCGGACATATCAAACAATTCGTAATCCTGTTTTCTGTTAAAATACAGAATGTTTCCTTTGTTTACAGGATTAGGGAATATATTGAAGGTCGGACGACTGTCTTTTGTTTCACCGGTTCCTAGTGTAGGTGACGGGGCTACTTCATACATCGATAGCGTACCGCTGATTTCGTTGGCGATAATAACATATCCTTTTCCTGTAGTTGTGTTTTCCGGAGCAATATAGATAAGCCCTTCTGGACCATTATCGCCACCATACGCCGAAGTGGTCCGGGAATGTTTATAATCTGTAAAAATTACATTATTAGGATCAGTGATGTTGTAAACCATTACGCCGCCCGTTCTTTCCAGGGTAATAAAAGCGTAGGTTTGTCCGCCTATGGTTCCCAATGCCACACCTTCCGGTTCAGGACCTTTCGCACGGCTTCTGCTTTTAATGGTATTGGATTCATTATCTGCATTGAAAATTAGCGGGTAATTGGCTGCGATATATCTTTCAAACTGATCTCCGCTATCGTAAACCCGTTGTTTGGTATCGGCATTGAAGATGGAGAATGAGCGTGCTCCCAGTGCTGCAATTTCTTCAAACTCTGCATCTCCGTCCGTATTTCCCGTAGCAGATGATACTCTGAATCTTCCAAGGTTATAAGATGCTTTTAATAAGGCAGACTGCGGGAAAATAGCAGGATCTAAAATATAGGAGCCAGCTCCCACTGTTGTCCTCTCGCTATATCCGGGAAGGTCTTTTTCATCTCCTTCGTTGGCGGTGATGATGTAATTCGTATTTCCGACTTTATAATTTTGAACGGCATCGGGGATGTAGTAGGCTTTTACAGGCCAGTTGGCAATTAAAACTTCACCGTTGTTATCTGATGCATCAAAGCCATTACCAGGCAGACTCATGTCTTTTTTACCTAATCCCCAGATACCTGTAACCGTTTTGGAAGTAAGATCAACTTCAGCAATGGCATTGTTTTCCTGAAGGGTAACCCAGGCTTTCTGACTGTCTGCACTTACGGTAACGTACTCAGGTTCTAAATCCTGGGAAAGGCTATTGTTGGATCTCACTTTCCTTAACCCTGTAGCAGTAAGAGCAGCAACCTGTGAATCAAAATTATTGAAATTGAGTGTCGTTACATGGCTTTGGGTAAGATTGCCAATACCTCCTGAGATATCGATGATACTTATAGTTCCTTCAGGGTCTACAGTATAAGCATCATTTGGCTCTCCTTCATTTGCTGTAATTACTTTCGTACCGTCCGGTGAGAAGGTAATCATGTCCGGTAAAGCACCTACGGTAACCTGTTTAAGGAAATTTCCATTAGTATCAAAAAATACTACAGAACCATTTTGCTGCGGGTCGGTATTGGGCGAAGCGGTGGCAATAATTCCGTTTTTTATGGCAATGCTGGTGATTCCACCGTACGGAGCCATGTTTACAGTTTTAACTACCGATGGAGATGTTGGATTACTGAAATCAATGATATCAAAAACGTCGGTAATGGAACTTATCGTAAATAACCTTTGAGTGGAAGGATCATGTACAACAATTTCCGTCGAACTGTTATTCGTGCCGGAAGGATCAAAGCTTCCGATATAATTCAATTGGATCTGATGAGAAGGAACCGGAGCGGCTTTATCATTGTCTATAATATAAACTGTTGATGAATTATCTCCTGAAATGCTTGCTCCGACAGGGTTTTCAAGGCTTACCACAAAATATTCGGCTTGCTGCTCTTCAAGGGTATCATCAATAATCGGAATATTGACTGTATAACTGGAAGTGGAAGGAGTGATCGTGATGGTCTGATTGGTTAATGTAAAATCATTTTGATCAGCCGTGCTGTATGGAGCAGGTTTTACAACGAGATTGACGGTCGCAGAAGAAGGATTACTTACATTAATCTTGAATGCCAGATTTCCTGAATTTTCATTGACTTTAATGAAGTTTTTATCCAGAGAAACCGTTGTTCCGGCAGTGGTGAAAATGCTGGAAGTAACGGCTGTTATACCGTTATCACTAAAATCTTCAACCATATTGGGCTTAAGGGCAAGATAATAGGTTTGCCCGGGCACCAACCCGGAAGTCGGAACAATAGTGATGGTGTTGTTGCTGAAAGTAGTGGTAAAGGGAACTTGGGTACCTGTAGAACTTCCGAGACGGAGCTCTGCAAGATTTTGTGCATTAGAATCGTTAATCGAGGAATTATCCGTCAGTCTGACATTTTCGTTGAAAGAAATGGTAGGATTAATGGTTGTTGAGGCAGTATTTGTGTTGTTGATGGGAAGATAAGTGACTGTAGGGGGAGTTGTGTCTGTTGCTCCCGTTGAAGTAGCATCTACCGTAAAGTTATCAAAGCGGTTATTACCGCCTGTTCCTCCTCCTGTAGCCGAGAATTCCACTTTTAATTTGAAATTCGGGTTATTGGACACTCCTGAAAGGGCAGAGAAGTCAAACGAAATCAACTGGGGATTTGCATCCTGAGGATTTACGGTTTGATAAGGAATAAAAGTATTTCCATCGACGGAATAAGACCAGGACTGGGTTCCTGCTCCCTGTCCGGACCTTCTTGTAGTAAATTTTACCGCAACATTTTGGTAGCCCGTTGTTGGCAGATTAAATTGCAAAGCTCCACCAATAGGATTGTTGAATCTTAAATGGGTTCCGGAAGGGTCTCCGTTTCTCGCATTCGAATTACTGATATTGAAATTCTGTCCGGTACCGCCTGCAAAATCTATGTCACTGGTACCTCCTGCAATGGCTACCATAGAACCATTTGCCAACGTAGAGGACGGCGCAGTTATAGAAGCTGCGGAAGTATTGTCATTAAAATTCCAGTAATGAATAAGTGTCTGTCCGAAAAGCCCGCTCTGAAAAAAGAATGCGGCAATGACAGACCCTTTTAAAAGGTAGTTGTTGATCATTTTTTACTTCAATTAGATGAATACAAAAATGAACTTTATGTTTCGCAACTATTTTAATGGAATTTTAAGAAATGTTTAAAAAATAGTTTTTTTTAAATAAAAAATCGATAACGAAATAATAGATCACAGTGTTTTTCAGAATAGGGTTATTTTGCAGGCTGACCCAGAAAATTTAAAATCTTCCCTGACTTGGTTCCTTCCAGCGGATGTTTCTGCATGTAAAAAAATCCTGAAATGGCCGTCAGAAGTAAGAGTACAAAAATAACCAGAACTATTCTTTTTAACATGTCTCTCATATCGCTAAATTTTTAATATCTCTAATTTCTAAAGTGGAGGTAGGGTATCCTTTTTGCACGGCATTGATCATTGCTCTACCCACTTCGTGTAAAGTTAGTGATTTTGACGGTAAAAAAACAGGAAAAAACCAAATAAAAGGTTTAAAAAACCATTTTACATTCAATTGACCCTCAACCGGTTTCATAAAACCGGGACGGAAATTGTAAACTGCTTTGAAATTCATTTTCTTTAAAGCATTTTCTGTTCTGCCTTTCACTCTTGCCCACATGACCTTTCCACTTTCTGTGCGATCGGTATGAGCTCCGGAGACATAATTGAAAACCATTTCAGGATTTTGATTCAAAACGGCTCCGGCAAAATGTATGGTGGTATCGTAAGTGATTCTGGTATACGCTTCTTCATTCATTCCAACACTGCTGACTCCGGCGCAGAAGAAACAGGCATCATATCCTTTTATGGCTTCATCATTGAAATCCATTGACAAGAAGTCGGATATAATATATTCTTTCAGCTTTGGGTGAGTTTTTCCGGATGGTTTTCTGCTGATGCTAAGGATTTCAGAAACATTGGGGTTTTCCAGGCATTCCATTAAAACTCCTTCTCCTACCATTCCGGTAGCCCCGGTCAGAATTATTTTAATTGAGTTCATTGTTTTGATGTTATTAGTTAGATAACGATTGACAGAAGTACTTTACTTTAAAGTTATGAATTTTTTTGCTTAAGAATGAAGGAAGGCTTTTTTTAGATCACAGATAGGAGCATCGGGCTTTAGCCCTTTCAATAAAAATGAAAGCATCCAATGGCTTTAGCCAAAATTTATCGTCAACAAATAACGAGGTTTCTTTAACTGCCGGCAGGTATTTTAACATTATAAGATGGTTATCAAAACAAACCTGTCAGATTTCAGAAACCTTCTGGGTTTATCCACTCAATCAGCGACCTTTGTTTAAATAGCCCCGATTGCAGCGGCATCCTTTTTCTGAGAGGAAAGGGGAGGCGAAAAAGATATAGCGGAAAGCGGGAAACAGCTCCTGAAAAATAAAAGCCGGACAATGATGCCGGCTTCCATATGACTGATCTCTTGAAAACTTATTTTTTATGTTGCAGCTGGCTGTAGATATTCTGAATCAAACCGTCTGCTACAGATATTTTCGGAACAAAGATTCTGTTGATATCCGCCCAGGACATGACGTTATTGAAAATACTCAACGCAGGTACCAAGACATCAGCCCTGTCTTCTCTGAGAGAGTATTTGGTCATCCTTTCTTCCACAGAAAGCTCATTAAAAACCTTGTATACTTTTTTAAGATGAGAAAGTGACATCGGTTTTCCGTCTTTGGTTTTGCTCATGGAGAATACTTTGTTGATATTTCCTCCTGAACCAATGGCCACGATCGGTTTTTTGCTGACAATATTATTTTTGATCTCATCTTTCATTTCTTTCCAGTTATCTAAAGTAACCAGATTATTCAGAAGACGGATGGTTCCGATGTTGAAAGATCTCTCGTATACCATTTTATTATTTTCATAGAACGTAAGCTCTGTAGAACCTCCTCCCACATCAATATATAAATAGGCGAATTCTTTGTCGAGACCTTCTGCTATATGGTTTTCAAAAACCAAACTTGCTTCTTCGTCACCGGAGATGATCTCTATGTTGATTCCCGATGTATCTTTTACCTGCCTGATGATTTCATTTCCATTGGCTGCGTCACGCATGGCACTTGTAGCGCAGGCCCTGTAATGGTCTACTTTATAGATTTTCATCAGGTCACTAAAGATTTTCATAGAATCGATGACCATTTTCTCCCTTTCGTGACCGATTTTACCCATGGTGAAAACATCCATTCCCAACCTGAGAGGGATTCTCAGAAGGTTGAGCTTGATGAATTCAGGTTTTCTGTTATTTATTTTTACTTCATTGATAAGAAGTCGGGCTGCATTACTTCCTATGTCTATCGCTGCTATCTTCATTTTTTGTTGGTTTTAGCTTTTAAATATATATAGGTTTCAATTTGTGATCGGCATTCTTTTTTATCGTTTCTGATATATTCATTGCTCAGTTTTTTATCTAAAATTCTGGCTTTTACATTATCTCTGAGCTGAATGTCAAGAATGTCTTTTAATTCCTTTTTCAGGTTTTTATCAGTGATTTTAGCAGCTGCTTCAATCCTGTAATCAAGGTTTCTGGTCATCCAGTCTGCCGAAGAAATATACAGATCCTCCGAACCTTTGTTATAGAAATACATCACCCTGGCATGTTCCAGATATTCGTCTACAATACTTATCGCTTTTATTTTTTCTTTAAATTCTTTCTGATTTACTGCGCAATAAATTCCCCTGACAATAAGTTTGATGGTGACGCCCACGGTGGCGGCATCATATAATTTTTCAATCAGTAGACGGTCGCTTAGAGAGTTTACTTTTACAATGATTTCAGCTTTTCTTCCGGCTTTGGCCTCCTCAATTTCCTTGTCGATATGGTGAACAATCTTTTCGCGCATAAACTGAGGGCAAACTAATAAATTTTTACATGTTTTCAAAACTGAAATGAAGTCATCTTTCGGTTTTTTTAATACATTGAATACTTTATTAATGTCTGCCATAATGCCACGGTCTGATGTCAGGAGCAAATGATCACCGTAGATTCTTGCTGTTTTTTCATTAAAATTTCCGGTACTTACAAACCCGTACTGAATGGTTTTGTTGTGAGCCCTCTTTTTGATAACGCATAATTTGGCATGTACCTTTTTATTCGGGAGCCCTACAAGTACGGTGATTCCTTCCGGTTCCAGCATGTCTTTCCATTCCAGGTTGGATTCCTCATCAAATCTTGCCTGAAGTTCCAGCATTACCGTAACTTCTTTGCCGTTTCGGGCTGCATAGATCAGGGCATTGATGATCTTTGAGCTGCTTGCAAGACGATATGCGGTGATTTGTATTGACTTTACATCGGGATCCATTGCGGCCTCACGAAGAAGGTCAATGACCGGGTTATATTTGTGATAAGGGAACGTTAGCAGTACATCTTCTTTAAGAATCACATCCGTTACTCTTTCACCGTGCTCAAAAGCCTGATGAGTAAAGGAGGTTCTTTCCACGGGTCTTGCATAGGCTTCAAAAACATCAGGAAAATCCATGAAATGTTTGAAATTATGGATTTTTCCTCCCGGAATAATACTGTCTTTTTTGGTCAGGTTCAATTTTCGGATGAGAAGCTCCAGCAGGGCTTTATCCATATCTTTGTCAAAAACGAAACGCGTAGGTTTCCCTTTTCTTCTGTTTTTGAGTCCTTTTTCTATTTTTTCTGCGAAGTTGGTGCGGATATCATTATCCAGATCCAGTTCCGCATCTTTTGTTACTTTAAAAGCATTGGCTGCAAACTCATCATACCCGAAATAGGAAAAAATGTGAGGCAGGTTAAAGGTAATTACATCTTCAAGAAGCATGACATTTTTCTCTTCAGGATCTTCTGTTGGCAACAATACGAATCTTCCGACAAAACGAGAAGGAATTTCAATAATAGCATAATTACTGGAATATTGCCAGTCTTTTTTTCTCATGGCTACCCCCAGATAGAGACTTTTGTCCCTCAGGTAAGGCATGGGAGTATTTTCATGAAGGAGAATAGGGATTACATTAGATTCCACGACTTCATCAAAGTAAGTTCTGACAAACTCTTTCTGTTTTGCGGTCAGATTTTTGGCGTTTTTAATGTAAACTTTATGTTCAGCCATTTCGGCCTGGATCTTTTTCCAGGTTTTGTCGAAATTAAGCTGTTGCCTCATGACCACTTCATTGATTCGTTGAAGGATTTTGGATGGAGGCTGATAAAAAGACTCAGCAATCACTTTTTCCTTAAAATCCATGGCACGCTTTAATCCGGCAACACGTACTCTGAAGAATTCATCGAGGTTGTTGGAGAAGATTCCGAGAAAACGTATTCTTAAATGCAAAGGAACTTTTTCATCCATAGCTTCCTGTAAAACTCTCTCATTAAAGGCAAGCCATGTAATATCTCTTGGATTAAAGTGTAAAGACATTCTTAAATGTATATATTTTATCAAAAATAAGAATTCGCAAAGTTTTTACCCCTATTTCTAAGGTTAAACTTTGATTAATTTTAGAGAGGATTGTGAATTATTCCTTTTTATGATAATGGTGTCTTTTTAAAGTGTCTGAATATCAATGTTTTTTTAATATATTTATTTGGAAAAAACGGACGGCCAGGGTGAGAAATTCTGATGTTTTATTTACCAGGCGTGGAACAGAATTTTCAGAAAACCCAAAAAAAAATTAATCATGAAAAAAATTATTACCGTGCTTCTTTTGCAGTTGTTTACCTGGAACTACAGCCAATATGTAGATATAATAGAAAAAGGGAAATTGGAGAATCTGACTCCCCGGGAATTTATGATTCCTTTAAAGAACGAAGCCAACTATAAGTCTTCATTTGTAGCACAGTACAAAGCTCATTACCCCAACACGTATCTTGGACATTTGTTTACAGCGATCGCTGATGAGGCGAAACGATCAGGAGCTAATGCCTATCATGTCGTAAGTTTTAAGGAAGCGGATAACCAAAATGACGCTGAACTGGTTTTGGATACTTATTATCTTGAGGATTCAGATATCAAACAACAGAGTCTTTGGGTTGAAAAAAACAATGTTTATATTATTGGAGAACCGGTTTTGAATACTGATAAAACTTCAAAATTTAAAGTAAACGGAGAAAAAAAAGAAGTGAGAGACAACACATTTATGAAAATCACTTTAAAAGAAAGTGAAGAAGTGAAGATTGTAAAAGGAGGGATCACGGGAATGGCTGTGTGGGTGAAATGGAAGCCGGAACAGTTTAGTAAATTTTATAGTTTTTCAGGCTTGGGTATAGACGGAGTTGGTTTTGGCACGAATGGAATGGGTATTGGTATCAATACGGGAAGGATATATCCGGTAGATCCTGATGTTGGATATTTTCTCATTCAGGTTTTAAAAGAAAGTAAATAACTCAGAGTGAAGATTGGCATATCCCTGTTCAAAAAAATGATGTTTTTGCCTGAATCTGATTTCAAAACCCCGGTATAAGCGGAGTTTTTATTTTTATTGTGTCATTTTGTCACAAAACTTTGAATGGTACAGATATTGAGAAATTGAGAGTGTAAATTAAATTAAAAATTAGAAAAAAATATAAAATATTATGAGTAAAATAATTGGAATTGACTTAGGAACAACCAACTCTTGTGTTGCTGTGATGGAGGGTAAAGACCCTGTTGTTATCCCGAATGCAGAAGGTAAAAGAACAACACCTTCGATTGTAGCTTTCACAGAAGATGGTGAAAGAAAAGTAGGTGATCCTGCAAAAAGACAGGCTGTAACGAATCCAACAAAGACTGTTTACTCTATCAAAAGATTTATTGGAACACACTTTAAAGATGATGCTTCAGAAATCGCAAGAGTACCTTATAAAGTGGTTTCCGGGCCAAACGATACTGTAAAAGTAAAAATTGACGATAGAGAATATACTCCACAGGAAATTTCTGCAATGACTCTTCAGAAAATGAAGAAAACTGCTGAAGATTATCTTGGACAAGAAGTAACAAGAGCGGTAATCACTGTTCCTGCTTATTTCAACGACGCACAAAGACAAGCTACAAAAGAAGCTGGTGAAATTGCTGGTCTTAAAGTAGAAAGAATTATCAACGAGCCTACAGCTGCAGCATTAGCTTACGGTCTTGATAAAAATCATAAAGATCAGAAAATCGCAGTATATGACCTTGGAGGTGGTACTTTCGATATCTCTATCCTTGACTTGGGAGACGGTGTATTCGAAGTATTGTCTACAAACGGTGATACTCACTTGGGAGGTGATGACTTTGATGATGTGATCATCAACTGGATGGCTGACGAATTCAAAGCTGAAGAAGGAGTAGATTTAAAAACTGATGCTATTGCTCTTCAAAGATTGAAAGAAGCTGCTGAAAAAGCTAAAATCGAATTATCTTCTTCTCCACAGACTGAAATCAACTTACCCTATATTACAGCTACAGCTACAGGTCCTAAGCACTTAGTGAAGACTTTAACTAAAGCTAAATTCGAGCAATTATCTGCTGATCTTGTAAGAAGATCTATGGAGCCGGTTGCTAAAGCATTAAAAGATGCAGGTTTATCAACTTCTGATATTGACGAAGTAATCTTGGTAGGTGGTTCTACAAGAATCCCGATCATCCAGGAAGAAGTAGAAAAATTCTTCGGTAAAAAACCATCTAAAGGAGTTAACCCGGATGAGGTTGTAGCTATTGGTGCAGCTATCCAGGGAGGTGTATTAACAGGTGATGTGAAAGATGTATTACTTCTTGACGTTACTCCACTTTCTTTAGGTATTGAAACTATGGGTTCTGTATTCACAAAATTAATTGAAGCGAATACTACCATCCCAACTAAAAAATCTGAAGTATTCTCTACAGCTTCTGACAACCAGCCAGCTGTAAGCATCAGAGTAGGACAGGGAGAAAGATCTATGTTCAACGATAATAAAGAAATCGGTAGATTTGACCTTACAGATATTCCACCGGCACCAAGAGGAGTTCCTCAGATTGAAGTAACTTTCGATATTGATGCTAACGGTATCCTAAGTGTATCTGCTAAAGATAAAGGAACTGGTAAAGAGCAGTCTATCAAAATCCAGGCTTCTTCAGGTCTTTCTGACGAAGAAATCGAAAGAATGAAAAAAGAAGCTCAGGAAAACTCTGCAGCGGATGCCAAGAAAAAAGAAGAAGTTGAAATCTTCAATAAAGCAGACGGATTGATCTTCCAGACTGAAAAGCAATTGAAAGAATTCGGTGAAAAACTTTCTGCTGATAAAAAAGCAGCAATCGAAGCGGCTCACGGAGAATTGAAAACTGCTTTCGAAGCTAAAAATGTTGATGACGTAAAAGCTAAAACTGAAGCGTTAGACGCAGCATGGATGGCAGCTTCTGAAGAATTATATGCAGCGGGTCAACAGCCGGGTGCTGATGCAGGAGCAGGACAAAATCCTGGAGGTAATGCAGGGGGTGCTGATGATGTACAGGATGCAGACTTCGAAGAAGTAAAATAATAAATAAGTGTAAGGAACACTTTAAGTATAAAGATAAACCCCGCAGCAAACAAAGTTTGCTGCGGGGTTTTGTATTATAGAAGTTTCCGCTCAGAATAATTTTCATCCCTATCATCCGGTTTCCTCCTTTGAATATTTTATTATTTTATTCTTCATAGAGGGAATTGTATAGTTACTTTTATTTGTTTTAAGAAATAATAACTAAAATAATTCTATATTTCTTTTTTTTTATTTAGAATAATTATAATTAATTTTGCCATTCTAAATATTCTAAGGGTGAAAGTATCGTTATTAGCTGGTGTTGTATTTTTTGCAACAGGAGGATTGTTGTCTGCTCAGACCGTTGAGCTCTTCCACAATGGCAAGCTTCAAAAAGTAGAACTTATTAATGGTGGAGTGAAGGAGTGCCAAGAATTTTCTAAAAATGATCATTCTATGGTTCTGAGAGGAAAATGTCAATTGACCTTTCGTAATGATCATAATCAGGAAGAAACCATTACACTGAAGGACGGTGATGAATTGCGACTTAAAATACTTTCTCCCAAAAGTTCTTCCCGGGAAAAATCAGAAATCAGAATTGAAAGCGTACAGCTTACGGCAAGAAAAAAGCAATTTTCTGAAATTGTTATTCAGCAGGAAGCCCTCCAGAATCTTCAGTCGTTTTCTATTGGTGATGTGCTTCAGCAACTTCCGGGTCAATATGTACAACAATTTGATAATACCCAGTTTAAAAATATTGTATTCAGAACAGCCAGCGGTTCTTCTGTAACCAGTTCAGGAAGTATACCCGGAGGTGACGATTTTGGAAACAGAGCATTTGGAGTACAGTTGATGGTTAACGATATTGCTCTATCCAACAACGAAAATATGCAAAGCTATGACTCTGCGAACAGCTCCGCGTTTGGATTAAGTTTTAATACTTCAACGAACGGAGGTAACTTAATGCCCGGACAGCCCAACTACGGTGTGGATCTCAGAGAAATTCCTACAGATAATATTGAAAGCATTGAGGTGATACAAGGTGTTCCTGATGCCAAATATGGCGATTTAACCTCAGGACTTATCAAAGTGATTACTACTGCAAAGTCTTCTCCACTCCGACTGAATGCCTCACTAAGAGAAGGAACTTACCAGATCGGCGTAACAAAAGGTTTTGGAATTAATAAAAACAATGCCCTTAATGTCTCTGCAGATTATATGAACTCGCTTTCAGATCCAAGAACAAGCCTGGTGGGATATGACAGAACTACTTTAAATCTTCTCTGGTCTTCCAACGGGAAAAGCGGTTTTAAAAATAAACTATCAGCAGCATTTTCTACCAATACAAGTAAAGGTAAACAGGATCCGGATGATATTAAAGGAGTTATTATCAATGTAGATAACAAAAGCTTTTCACTGGGGAATAATATGAGTTATTCCTTTGCGCGTAATGGCAGCAAGCCTTTTTTCAGAATGATCAGCGGGGATGTGGGAATCAGTTATGCAACACAATTTACCGAAAGAAGGTACTGGATGAATCAGGGAGCTCGTCCTTATGGAAATGCTACAGGTAATCAGGTGTATTATGCTCCTTATACACCACCAAATTATGAAAATCAGGCATATGCAGACGGAAAACCACTTAATATCTATACGAATTTTAGTGTGGATGGAACCCGTTTAACCCTATCCAAGTGGTTGCATTCCTACAGTGTAGGTGTTAATTTCAGATATGGAAATAATTTAGGAAAAGGAAGGTATGGAACAGCAGGACAATTTAATACCATTCTGGCAGCCGGGCAAAGTTCAAATGGGATGAGGGATTATAATTATCGGGATAATGTATTTGCAAGCAAGCAGTATGCAGTTTATATTCAGGATAATGTTACCAAGGCATTTGCCAGCCGGCATATTTTCAGAGCTAATCTGGGACTTCGTTATGATCTTCAGAATTCTTTTTCAACTTTTTCGCCCAGGGTGAATACTTCTTATCAGATGGGAAATCTTTCCATAAGAGGAGGAGTAGGTTTAACCTCAAAAGCACCTTCCCTCAATCAGCTTTACACTGCTCCAAGATATTATGACCTTTTGCTGGGAGATTATCGTTTGCCCGGATATTATTCAGCAGCTATTATGCAGACGGTTGTTACACCGGGAGATAACTCGGACTTAAAGCCATCAAGAAGCTGGAAAACAGAAATAGGGATTGATTACAAGTTTCCATTTGCCACATTTAATCTTACCGGATACTACAACAGATTATTTGATGGTTTTACAACGATGAGTGTTCCTAAGATGATGGATAAGGCTAAAGTAAATATCAATATAACTGGAACGGAAGTGCCTACTTTCGAGATCGTTGGAACCGAAAAATATAATTATCTCCAGAACAGAATTGTCAATGGCTTTACATCCGTAGATAAAGGGCTTGAGCTTATGGCCAGTTTCAAAAAGATAGAAGCACTCAATCTGGTCATAGGTTTTAATGCAAGTTATGTAGAAACTTCAGGTAAAAAGGATTCTGATATTTATACATTTCAGGATCCTAAAGTAAATGACCCTGTTTTTCAGTATGGAATATATAATGACACCAGAAATAAGTCATCCATGGCGAGAGCAAGTTTTAGTTTTGATTACCACTTGGCCGCTTCAGGATTGATCATAGGCCTTAGAACCGATCATTTCCTTTCAGACCGTAGTTTTACAAATGCTAACGATATTTACCCGGTCGGATACATGGATCATGACGGAAAGATCACGATGATTGCAGAGGGGGAAAGAGATAATATCAAATATCAGAATATCTTCAGAAAGCCTACTGCCGAAAAATTATCAGGTTTATATAATAAAACGCTACACAATGTTCACTTGAGAGTAACTAAGGATTTTTTAAGTGGCTTCAGGCTTTCCGTGTATGTGAGTAATGTTTTCAACTTGAAAGCATATGACGAAAAAGGATACGTCTACAGTAATTTTACCTCCACTTCTTTTGGGGGAAATATTTCATATCGATTTTAATAATATAAAAATGAATATAATGAAACGATTAATATTTTTGTTAATAATTCCGTTTTTTGCGCTTATAAGTTGCAGCAGAGATGATGATTTCGGAGGAAAGAATGAAATTAAACCAGTACCATTTACCGTAAATATTAAATATGATGCATCAAAATATCCTGCTGTTGCCAATAAAGGTGTTGCCAATGCAACCGTAACGATGGAAAATGCTGCTACCGGCGATAAAATTATAGGAAAGACAGATGCCAACGGAGATCTGAAACTGGATGCAGTATTACCGGGAAACTATAGTGTCAGGGCTGAACTGCAATTGAAGAAAAGCGAATATGAAACAGAGGTTGGAGAACAGACAAGCTATGAAATTGTACACTTCGGAGGGTTTCAGGAGAAAGTAACGGTTAATGCCAATATTTCCGCTGCTTTAGTAAGAATTTCCAGTGGAAACCTTGGGGATCTGGTTATCAAACAATACTATTATGCAGGGTCAAATGCCAAAACCGGAGCCAGTTTCAGGGATCAGTTTATTGAAATTCATAACAACTCTGACCAGATTATATATGCGGATGGCTTATATGTAGTGTTACTGGAAGGAAATATTAATAATAATGTAACGAATTATACTTTGCCTAATGGTCAGTTTGACTGGAGCTTGACTGCAGGAGGTGGCTCTTCAGCCAATACGGATTATGTATATGCCAATACATTTATTAAAATACCCGGTGCAGGATCTCAATATCCGATTTTACCAGGGAAAAGCATTGTCATTGCACAAACAGCAGTGAACCATAAAGCCCCATATGATGATATTAACGGGAAATCCGTTGCCATACAAAACCCTGACGAAACAGTTGATCTCAGTCAGGCTGATTTTGAAACTTATCTGGGAGATTACAACATAAGTATAGGTAAAAAGCCTTATGCATGGGATATTCAGAATATTTTGGTTCCGGATATGGCGATTACATATTGGGGAAGCGCTTCTAATGATTTGTTGCTTAATCTTAATTCCATGTTGGGAATCGGGATTGTAAGAGCTTCTGATGCTGAAGTTGCCAGCTGGAGGAAAATAGCTAATCCTAAATCTCCCACCGCAGGTTCTTTGACTTTACAAATTCCTAAAAAATACATTATTGATGGAGTGGATATCACAGATGATGAACAGAAAGCCCCTAAAGACTTCCCTTTTGATATCGATGCATCCAGAACATTTGTAGTCAATAAATTAGGGTTGGCAGCGGGCAATTATTCCGGACTTTCTGTGATCAGAAAAACAAAAGAAATTATTGATGGACGTGTTATTTTGCAGGATACTAATAACTCAGCCAATGATTTTGTAACGATTAAAGCAAACCCTAGAGGATATGCGCAATAAGAAAGAAGCAACGATACAAGTTTTTCAATACCTGATGGTGGGATTGGCTTTGTTTGGCAGTCAGTTCCTTTATGCACAGACATCACATTTGGACAGTATCAATATCAGTACGGTAGAGAAGAATATCAGGATAGACAATCCTTATCTTTCTTTTTTTAAACCACTGGATTTTTCACAAACTAGTTTTCAATTTTCCACACTAAAACAAAACTTTAAAAGAGTTCAATCTCCCGATAAAATAACAAGCTTTAATTTTAGATCTGAAGGAGTTTATAAACTGAATTCTAAAATTGCACTTTCTGGAAGATTAATGGCTGATAAAACAGCTGAAGATAATGTTCCTTATATCCTCAGTGATGAAAGGACTACCGATGCCTCATTTATATATAACCCTTCTTACTACTGGGCACCTCGTTCGGCCAGATGGCAGAAACAAAGTTATTTTATCAACGGACAGTTTGCTTATAATCCTGTAAAACCTGTTATCCTCCAGGTAGGAGCAGAAGGACGGTATGCCAAATCCTATCGGCAAAATGCTGACCCGAGACCTCAGGTAGATGACTATACCTATAAAGCTTTCGGAAAAGTGGGACTAAAATGGCATCAACATACTATTTTTGGTAAAATGAGTTATCTCAACCATTATAAAAACATTAATATTATGTTTGTGAATGCTAATTTGCATGTACCTGCCAATGACAGTATTTATATACGATATAATGAAGGGTACGGAAATCAGTATATCGGTAATACACAATATAAATACTCTGAATATAAAACAGCAGGATATATCTGGGGTGGTGAATATGCTTTTAATAGTAATAATACTCATCTCTCAGTCGGATATGATTATAAAAATGTAGTCGAGCGTTTTTATCGGGGCTATGAATATCAGGATGCCAGTTATACTTATCATAAAGATTATACAAAATATTCAGGGTTAAAAACAGATTTGCATAGTTTCTATCTTAACTTTTTAGGAAACTATAATGGTAAAAAATGGGCCTCTTCGGTAACCTACATGGATCAGTTGGATACCAATTATAATTATCCTTTAGAATACAGAAGCTATCGACTGGAGCAACAAAATCTGAACTGGCAGAATAGCGTGATATGGTTTAATCATAAAAATGAGGCTTTTAAAATTCGATTAGATGCAGCGTATGGAAAAAATCATGTGAAAGATATTTCTGTGGTTATGGATAGAAGACTTTCTTATGTTAATTATAGACTGGGAGCTGAAAAGGAATTTGTCCTGATGCCATCTCATAAATTGTCTGTGGGAATTACACAAACCCTTTATCTTCCGTTAGAAAAAGAATTCAATTATCAGCCTTATCAAAGTTCAAAAGAGAATATCTTTGTAACAAAGATTGCTCAACCCGATTTTGCATATGATGCAACATCTAAGTTAGGACTTGCTTTTAATGCCGGATATATCTTTGACCAGGGTAAAATCAGGTATGAATTATTTGGAAATTTCACACAAATCTGGATAATGAACAGTACTTATAAAAATGCAGTAGATTACAATGGAGGTGCCAATCAGATGGCCTCTGTAGGACTGAACGTTTATTACTAAAAAGAAATGAAAGACAGGTATCTCGCTTTCTTAGCGATTATAGGAGCAGTATGTTTATTAAGTTATACTTCGGTGAAGCCTACCGGATATAGCCTTGAAGAACTGCGTACATTATATAGCAGTGGTGACCAGTCAAAATGGCCAGCACCTCAT
Organism: Chryseobacterium sp. UNC8MFCol; assembly: GCF_000482305.1. Classification (NCBI taxonomy): domain Bacteria; kingdom Pseudomonadati; phylum Bacteroidota; class Flavobacteriia; order Flavobacteriales; family Weeksellaceae; genus Chryseobacterium; species Chryseobacterium sp. UNC8MFCol. The sequence continues at coordinate 515,558 of NZ_KI535290.1, read as the reverse complement.
TTGTTTCCGGAAGCCAAAGATGGTTTTCAGGATATCGGGCCATTACCCAAAATGAAGTTCCCTGAAGATAATCCGTATTCAGAAGATAAGATGGAGCTTGGAAAAATGCTTTTCTTCGATCCGAGACTTTCAAAGAGTGGGCAGATTTCCTGTGCCAACTGCCATAATCCTGAAATCGGTTGGTCAGATGGAAGCAGGGTTTCTTTCGGTCATGATCGTCAGACGGGAGTTAGAAATGCACCTACTTTGGTGAATATTGGATATGCTAAAACTTTTTTCTGGGATGGCCGCGCTGGAACATTGGAAGAACAGGTAAAAGCACCCATTGAAAATCCTGTGGAAATGAATCTTCATATGTCTCTTGCTACAAAAAATATCAGGAAAATTAAGGGTTATAAGCCATTTTTTGAAAAAGCCTTCGGAAATGGAGAAGTTACAGAAGAGAAGATCACCAAAGCTATTGCCACATTTGAACGTTCTTTGATAAGCCCACTTTCAAAATTTGACAAATTTGTATCCGGAAAAAAAGATGCTTTAAATGATTCTGAACTTAACGGACTTCACTTATTCCGAACCAAAGCAAACTGTATTAACTGCCACAATACATCCTATTTTTCTGATCAGAAATTTCATAACTTAGGACTTACCTACTATGGAAAGAAATATGAAGACCTGGGAAGATATATTGTAACCCAAAAAAATGAAGATGTAGGAAAGTTTAAAACACCTACACTAAGAGAAGTTTCAGAGAATAAGCCTTATATGCATAATGGACTTTTCCCTGAGCTGGCCAATATTGTTATGATGTACAACGCTGGAATGGGAAGGGAAACTCCGAAAGGAGACCAGGTAAATGATCCGAAGTTTCCACATAAATCCGGAATGATTGAAAAACTTAATTTAACAGACGATGAGGTCTTTGATATTGTAGCATTTCTGAAAACTCTGAACAGCTACAAATATAAAATGCGCCCGCCGGAATTACCTAAAACGACTAAATAATTGATTTGAAAATCTCCTGTATCAAGCAGGAGATTTTTTATATACTTGTTCTGATTTCTTCTTTCCATTCAGTTGCTAAAGTTTCTACGTAATCTACAAAAGTAGGGACGGAATTAATGGTATAAAATGTATACTCAGGTTGATTTTTCAAAGGCTCAACATTTTCAAAAGCATGACCAGGAGCAAAAAGTAAAATTTTCTTTGTTTTTGGATCATATAATGTTAAATTGCCATTAACTTCTTCCGCAAAACTGATGAGGTTATTGTAGTCAATAGGTGATTTCTGATCCTGACCGCAGGTTTCTTCGTAATAATTCTCCCAACCTTCAATTCCTGTTGAACAGGCAGATCCGAGAAACAGGAAATTCTGATTATTGGTAAAAGCCCGGTCCGGCTGCTGATAAGATTCCTGAATACCGCCTATTTCATTTAACAATAACTGATGTTCTTCGATAAACGGTATGGGAGAAGAATCTTGTTCAATTTTATTTAACCAACCACAGCTCTCATTATCCTTATTAGTCCATGACAGGAGATAATAAGATTGGCCGTTAATCTTTAGGTCCAGTACTCTTGCATTATTGATGAGATTGGTAAGAACAGGAAATGTCTCTGTAAATTTTTCAGATAATGTAATTCCTTTTTCCATTTCTGAAAACTCCAAATGATCAGAGTCGCTGATTATCCATGGAATATTTTTTCTGAAAGCTTGTAAGTCTGCATTCATTCAACTAAGTGATTTAGGTAAGTTCAAAGATAGATGATTCAAAAGGAAAGAACAAGTGACTGGTGCTTCTTTCTGTGAGAGCTTTATTAATTTTTTATGAAAATATAATCGAAAAATCAATGATGTGTATTTTATCTGTATATTTGTTTTTATTTAGAATAAATAAAATTTCAAAATAATACATGAAAAAATGTTAAGAAAAATACCTCTGTACATATTATTTATCAATCTGTTTTTAAAAAACTAAACACTATGGAACAATACAATAAAAGAATACTTGCGTTGGACCTAATAAAGGGGATGAGCGTATTGGGAATGATTATTATACATACCTTGCTTATTTATGCCAATGTAAAATCACAATCGGAAACCACTATAGGAAGTTTTATTGTTTTCCTTGGACGAGGAACTTCTATCTTTCTGATTTGTATGGGAATTACCTTTATGACTTCAAGCCACCAAAGCCTCGGCAGTGCTTTAAAACGGGGAGTTTTACTTGTACTAGCCGGACTTTTTATGAACTTTATGAAGTTTATGATCCCTTTCATCTTTGGCTTTGCTCCTGATAATTTTATTCAGAAATACGGATGGAATGCCCCGATAGAACAACAATATGTGTATCTGGTGCAACTGGGTGATATTTTACAGCTGGCGGGAATGTCTTTGCTTTTTGTTGGTTTTATTAGAGAGTATGTTAAAAATAAGTATGTCATTCTGGTGATTGGTTTGCTGGTAGCACTCGTTTCAAGAGAGGTGAGCGGCATTAATGCAGATGTACCGGTGATCAATTATATTCTTGATCTTCTTTTTAGTACCGATTATCCTGCTTATGTTTATTTTCCTGTTTTCCCGTGGATGTCCTTTATTATTATTGGAATGTTCTTTGGAAAATGGTTTCAGGAACTGAAGTACGACAGCAAAAAATTATTTAAAAATATGTTGTATGCTGGACTTTTATTCATAGCTGTTGGGGCTCCATTGGTTTTTAAATATGGCAAATACAATTACAATGGTTTTTATCATATGGGGCCGGGAGGTGTTATTTATTTTGCCGGATGGACGTTAATTTTTCTATGGATTATCTTCAGAATCACCTTAAATGTCAAAAAAAACAGATTCATGCAGTTGTTACAATATTGCAGCAAAAATCTGACTTCCATGTATATAATCCAATGGATTCTGATATCCTGGGGAAAAGGAATATTCGGGTACAGACAGCACGAAATAGGTTATGTGATGGTACTTATTGTATTGTATATCGTTCTTACTTTTTCAGTTCAGATCAGTATTGACCTGATAAGAAAGAGAAAAACACTTGTTCTGTTACGGAGAACTTCCATGGAAGAAAGTGTATGATTTTAAATGTATATTCTGGGCATATAAGAAAGCCACTGTAAGAATGATTTACGGTGGCTTTTACTTTTTTCAGATAAAGTACTGTTGTCAGAGAATTTCAACTTCTTCAGGAATCATGAAGTATATAATACATCCGTTCTCTGATTTTACTGAATGCTTAAAACCCGGCGGGGTGTATAAAAAATCTCCTTTTTCAAGATGGGCACCTGCAATGAAAGCTTCACCCTCCAAGATAAAGAGTTCTTCTCCTGCCGGATGATTGTGATAAGGATAGCTTGCTCCCGGTTCAAATTTCAGAAGAATGTTGGTAGAACGGTTTTTCTCAGGATCAAATTTTAATGATTGTACGAAAATACCTTCATAATGAATTCCTTTTTCAATTAAAGGTTGCCATTCGTTTTGTGTTGTTTTTACGATGTAATCGTTGATGTTGGTATTCATGATAAATGATTTTTAGTTATTGTTTTTGAGGTAATATCTGGTCAATACTCCATTGATATTGAGAAAAAGTACTCAATAAAAATGCTCCGGCACTGAAAACAAAAACTGAATAATCCAGCGGTTCTTTACAGCCGAAAGAAATACTCATCGCCATGGCAAATAACAGACTAAGGACAGCGGCAAAAAGAGCTGTTTTTTTTACCTGATATCCTGCAAGAAGAAGAAGTCCGAAAGATAACTCCGCAATGGTTGACAGGATCGCCAAAAAAGGAGCAAATGAAGAGGGAAGGAAAGAATTGGTTTCAGCCGTGTATTGTACAAAACTTTTCCATCCGGATGATCGGGTTCCCCAAAGATTCAGCCTGCTGGCTACTGCCGATAAAAACCCCGTTGCTAATGCGATTCTTAATAAGAAAACGGCGATGTCTTGTCTGGTTTTCATACCTGTAATTTTTGTTTTCAATTATAGGGACAAAGTTCAGTGAAAAACAGGGCCTAAAGAATAGACAATTTCGGGAAAAGCATGTAAAATTTATTAGAGTGGAAAATTGAGAATTGAAAGTTGAAGATGGAAAGGATATGGATGTCTGAACTTAAGATCTTTTTAAGTTTTTTTGATAGTCTTTGGGGGATAATGAGGTATGCTTTTTAAAAAAGTTGGAAAAATAAAAGGGATCATTAAAGCCCAGTTGATACGCTATTTCTTTGATGGTCAGTTTTTCATAGAGCAATAGCCGTTTAGCTTCAGAAATGATGAGACTGTAAATGACGTTTTGGGCTGTTTTTTGGGTGTGAAGCTTTGATACTTCATTCAATTTCGCCTCAGTTGTATTTAATAAGTCTGAAAACTGAGCTACCGGATAATTATCTGAAAAATGTTGGCGTACCTTCTCCAGAAATTTTAAAAACAAGGCATCCGGTTTCCAGATTTCATCGCCGTTGGCAATTTTGCTGCGGTTGATTTCTACCAATAGTAATTCAATCATAGAATGAGTGGAAATCAGATATTGATAAGGTTTTTCCTCGATTTCTTTTTCAATCCTGTCAAGGGTTTCAGAGAAAAAGTAAGCATTCCGGATCGTGATTATTTCGTTCATTCCAAAATGACAGAAAAGTCCGTTGTGAAAGATAAGCTCAATATCGCTGTCGCTTTTACTGAAAAAATCAAGCGTAAATTCAAGAGCGATGACCTCTCCGTTTACAGTTATCAGCTGATGATATTGTCCCGAGGTAATCGTTACTGTCTGATGAGTTTTCAACGCAAAAATATGTTCATCAACAAGAATTTCTGCCGTTCCTCCTGAGCACCAGAATAGAGTATACTTAATAACCCTTCTCGGTTCAGAATGGCCTTCCTGATTATAATATTTTTTTATTTCAACCATTTTTTATGTTTGTATCAACTTTAATAATTAGATTGATGGATTATTTTTTTATCATATACTAAATTAAAGAAAATGTTTACATTCGTAGAGAATTAAAAAACAAAATGTAAATGAAATATTCTAAGATCGTGTTGGTTGCAGCTTTATTGTTTTTTCAATGGGGAATGGCTCAGGAAAAAGCAGATGTTGTAATCAATAATGCACTGACAGAGGCTAAAGCAGCTAAGAAAAATGTTTTGCTGGTATTCCATGCCTCATGGTGCAAATGGTGTAAAATGATGGAAAAAAATATGAACCTGCCGGAAACACAGCCTATTTTTGATAAAAGATTTGTTACCGCATACATCGATGTTCAGGAAAGAGGTGAAAAGAAAGCCCTTGAAAATCCAGGCGGGCAGGAACTGATGAATAAGTTCAAAGGTGAAAATGCAGGTCTCCCTTTCTGGCTGGTCTTAAATTCCAAAGGAGAGGTGTTGGCTGATTCTTTCAATGCTAAAGGTGAAAACCTGGGATCTCCCGCTACTCAGGATGAAGTATCTGATTTCATTGCCAAGCTGGGAAAAGCTTCTCCGCTGACAAAAGAAGAAAGCCAGAAGATTCAGAATGTTTTTATGAAGAAAAATTAATAAAATAAATTCCCCGGACGAAGTCCGGGGAATTTTGGTTAACTATAAAAATTACGATGATCTTTTAATTGATCACAATATAATTGTACTTATCGCTTGGAGCGATGGTGTATGCTACATCTTCCGTTTTGGTGATTATAAATTCACAAGGATGTTGCCCTCTTGGCTTACAGACTCCTTGCTGGCTTGATAAACGTTGATTGGGAATGGTCATATTGGTATTCAAACCTGCATTTTGCAATACAATAGGCTCTGTGGTAGTCGTGTAAGTAAAATGATCTCCGTTGCCGCTCACTCCATTCGTTGTTGTTTTATTAATGACAAAGCGGATGCTGGGGTGGGCAATGGTATTGGTCTGGCTTTTACTGGAATAAAAGTAGAGCTTGATGTCCGCATTTTTAATTCGTCCGCTGGTTACGATATTTTCTTTAACCAGTTTTACATAAACCGGTGGATTTTTAATATCAAATTTAAATGAAGTCTTTACCGGAGAATTATCATTTAAATAAGAATAGGTACAGAAAATAGGAACTCCCGGCTGGCTTTTTGAAAATGTGCCTTTGGAAACATGATTAACGAAAGCTTCATATCCTTTGAAAGACTGCGCTGCCGTAACGCCGCTGCCTCCGATCATATAAAGATTGAAATCAGCCCCGTTCAAAAAGTTTTTTTCCTCCTGAGTAAGATAGCTTTCTCCCTTTACAAATAACTTACTGAACGTTTCATTGATTGTCGTTCTGGCTGTTTCTGCCAGTTCATTCGTTTCAATGGCCAAAACTCCCATTCTTCCGTACGATATAGAACTTACATACACAGGTTCTACACCTCCGGTATCAAGGTTGGTATCATTAACCAGTGATCCGGATGGAATATCCATATCCAGCGTGAATGACGTCTGGTAAAACTTTACATAGAACCCCGTTCTCTTAGTGATCATCCCTTCTTCAATATTGGTAGAAGAAGAATTTTTTCCAAACAAAGATCTTGTATTAACATTAGACCCGAAAGCCACTTTAAGCTCATCATAAGAAGTAAATTGCTCAACACTGTAGCTTAATGTTCCGTTTTGGGTAAAGTCCGCAGACTGGATATAATCCTGGACCACCTGTCTGGTATTTGACAAAGAAGGTTTATCTATGGTAAATGCGGTTTTTTTATTCAATGCCGGAATTGACATGGAAACGGTAATTGGTTTTACAGAAGCTGTAATCGGTTTAAAATTCATGTCCTGTATAGAATTTCCTTTCAGCAGGGACCCTGGGAAAATATACATCTGCAAATGGGGCAATACGATAGATTCTGAAGATTCAAACTCGCGGGTCTCCGTAAATGTTTCAGGATCTCCTTTGCCCAGCATGCTTCTGTTCTTGCCCGATTGTAATACCGATGGATAAGTTCCGAACGAAGTAATATTGATTACCTGCTCAGGGGTACGGTTCAAAGGTTTTTCATTCCCTTGTTTATCCAGTTCATTAGCACAACTTGATAAGGCAACCATTGAAATGGCTGCCATCATATACATTAATTTTTTCATTATTATTTTTCTACAGTGAATGTTGTATAGTATACAGAATTGTCCCCTGCGTGTGCTGCTGTGAAGTTAATTGGAACTCCCGGAGCATTGGCGGTAAACTCACCTCCGTTAACAATAAAGTTGATGAATCCCTGGTATCCCTGTACTACCTCTACGGCATCAGATCCTACACCTCCCAGAATATATACTTTAAGGTCAGATTCCTCAAGGATTTTTTTACTCTGTACATCAATGCTGATCGATCCGTTAACCATCTTTGCATTTAATGCTGCTTTAAGAGCAAAAGCAGTTTCATTGTAAGAGTAGTCCGATTCAAGAGAAATAATTCCTAATCTTCCATAGGTGATTGAGTTGATGTATACCGGGTTTTTAGAAGCTGCCAGATTCAGATCGGATTCATTTTTGAAGATATTACCATTGTCAGGAATATCCATATCGATGGTAAAATTCTTCTGAGTGAATTTTGCAAAAATTCCGGTATTCTTTTTTACCTTATTATTACTGCCGCTGATATCAATACTGAAAATACTTCCAATATTTACATTCGCTCCAAATGCGATTTTAAGTTCGCTGTAATAGGAGAACTGCTTGATGTTGTAATCAAATGCCAATGACTGCTGGCCACTGAAATTTGCACTCTTCATCGCTTTAAACATGGATGATCTCATGCTTGAAAGCGAAGGTTTTTCAATAGTATCAACAATAAAATCTGAAGGAAACGAATACGATACGGTAATAGGTTTCGTCGGATATGAGATGGGTGTATAGGTAAGGTTATCCAGCGTAGTAGAGTTATAAACACCACCAATAAATGTTTTGTTAGGTGACGTTACAACCATCTGGTCGCTGTTTAAGGTCACAGTAGTTGTTTTTTGAGTATTGGCAATTTTTTTACCTCCTACGGAAACCTCGTCATAATTCAGGTATTTTGAAGGAAGACTTACTACTGGGTTGATTCCTTTAAAGGATTTTGAAGTTTCAGCAGTTGGCTGAGCTTCTTCATTAATGTCGTTCTGACACGAAATTGACGTAATACCGGCAAGAGCCAATAATGTCATTGGTAAAATTAGTTTCTTCATGGTTAAAGTTTGAGCCCCAAAAATATATTTTTTACACGAATAAGGGAAATAATATTGTATTAATTCTTTGTTAAGCCTTATTAATATTGATTTTTTAAAATGTAACTCACTGGTTTTAATGAATGTAATTCCCTTTATGATGATATTAATCATGTTTGGAAATAAAAAACTCCCCGGAAATTTTTCCAGGGAGTTTTTATGGGGTTGCCATCCGAAATGTCAAGAATGGAAGACCTACTGCAATGAAAATGTATACTCAATATTAGTCCATAAAATCTGATCTTCTGATTTTGTCATATCAGCAGGGTTGGTAAAGACAGTTCCAAATATATTCTGGAATTCGGTGGTTCCAAAAAGAGAATTTTTATGGATCAACAGTCCCTCAGAATCATTTCTTGGCACTTTTTTAATATATCTGAAAGTTCTTTTTAAAGTAAAGGATGCATTGTTTTTATCAAAGTCACCTATATAATCTGGCTTGGCATTGTTGTTATGAATCAGAACAGAGTCATTGGATAACGTAAAAGGATAAGTGGTATTTTCAGAAGTTCCTGAGATCAGGGTGATGGAGTGGCTTTTCATATTCAGCTCTATCTGCTTCCAGGCCGGTTCTTTATAAAATTCCCAATACGTATTGAGGTAAGATTCCTCAGGTGTCGATTTTTTACCTGTTGATCCTTGATACAAAACAGTATCTTTTACCCGGTAATACTTAAATTGGAAATGATAAACATCCTTGTCTATAGGTTTAGGATCATCAATCGTATTGTCATTATTTCCACATGAAAAGAAAGCCATACAGGCCATGGAATAGAGAAGGTGTTTCATCGATATTAATTTTTTGTAAAGATATACCTAATCACAGTAAAATCAAAAAGACGAAATGCCCATTTCGTCTTTTTGATTCTATATCATATTATTTTTTAAAATATATCCTGTCCTGCTTCTGCTGCTCATTATAAATAATCTGGAAGCTTACAGGCATGTATTGATAAAGGATTTTCCAATGCTGGATTTTTGCATGTTTTTTAAAGCTTTCGAATGATCTTACAAAGAGATTTTCGATCATGCTTCTTACATACGAATTCCCATTCCTGTAGATGCAGTCCATCAGTTTGATGTGATGCGCAATAATGCTGATCTTAGATTCCTGAAGGAGATTCTTTAGATAATTAACCGTTGCCTGCATGATCCCGGCAAAATTATCCTGAGCGGATAACTGTATGATTTCTTTGCGAAGTGGCGGATAGAAAAATTTTAAGTATTCAACAGCTGTTTTTTGATTAATTGTTTGCATTTGTACTTTCATCATAATTAAGAATTTTTCAAACACTTATTATTGCAGCGAAATGTATACCAAAATTTAAAGGCAGGCTGCAAAAATAAATACGGCTGCAATCACTGCGATATGAGTGAACAGTATTTCGGAATTATGTCTGTTTGTCGTGGTTTTCCAGGTTTTCCAGTCTGAAATTCTTCTGATTTTATTTTTCATAATCTATTGATTGTGAGTTATTTTAATTTTTGTTTAATTTAAACACTTTGTAATGAAAGGGACGAAAAATGTAATAAAGCGCTATATACCGTGATTGTAAATTTGTCTGGAATATACCTTCTGAAGATTGACAGAAATATGACTAAAGATCACTTTTCTGTATTCTTCGCTGCAAAAAGCGGTACAATTGTCCAGAGAATAAATAAATGTAGTCTCAATAGCATTTTTTAATACCGTATCTCCGTCAGTATAGATTTTGTCCATTTTCTGTAAACTTCTGAACAGCAGATTTCTGTCATTTTGGCGGATCATATTTTTTATGCGCTCTGTAAATGTCCGGATAATGCTGTAGGAGTTTTGAATTTTAATTTCTTTTACTTCATTTTCAAAGTCAGGAACCACATCAGTGATTTCCTGTACGGCTTGTAAATAATTCATAAGATGATATATTAAAAGTGATTCTGTTCAAGTATTTTCATAAATGCTCCGAAGATGAAAACGATCAAAAAAGCAAAAAATAGCATGTGATAAGGCTTCAACCACGAAGGTGTTTTAGGACCTCTGCTTTTTAATCTTCTTAACTTGTCTATTCTGTTTAATGTTTTTAAGTCCATTTTTTCTATGTTTTCAAACTATGATGCCAAGACTATTCCGTTGAAAATGATTTTAATGCAATTATTTGATTTCTAATGTTTTGCGTGTTTTTGTGTTCATGTTTTAGAATAAAAAAGCATTTCAAAATGAGAAGGTTTTTATCAAATTGGAAAAAAATATCAGGATCCGCTATAAAACTTAGTAAGAATGGTAACACTTACATTTTGAATATCCCTGAATGTTATCCTGGTTGGTCTTTTTTAAAGCAAAGCTTTGAAGTTATCAAGTGAACTAAAGTGTTTTCGGAACAGATTTTCTGTTCTTTTTCTGTTCAAAACTCCGTAGATCAACCTTGTTTTTAAGTTTCGCATAAAGATTAGAATGAATATCTTTGCAGTCCAAATATTCAGAAAGATGTTTTCAAAAATAATAGTACACAGAGTCGGAAATAAGATCAACGGAGATTCCCTAACGCTTTCCCAGGAGGAATTGAAGCTTGAGGAAGGAATGGCAGAATTGCTTGAAGATTACTTTTTAGGATCTTTCAAATCGGAAGAAACTTTTCATTTTTACAGTGATACGTATCTGGTAAACAATCCGGTTTACAGTGCGGTTTCTGAAATTTTTGATGATAAATCCAAATTTATATGGGAATCTGAAAATATTGCAAAGCACCTTTTCGAAGCAGCAGAGAACCCTAGAGTTCAGAGTGGTGAGCTTTTCATTGTTCTTTTTGAAGATGATAGTGACCGCCCGGACAGAGTGGATAAAATCGGGATCTTTAAAACCGAGAAAAGAGAATCTTTCCTGAAAATTAATCCGGGGGAAGAAACATTTGATATTGAAAAAGACCAGGGAATCGGTTTATCTAAAATTGATAAAGCAGCCTTAATATATAATAATGATAAAGATACGGGCTACGTACTTTCTGTGGTTGACAACAACAAAAACGGAGATATGTACTACTGGTTCGAAGACTTCCTGAAAGTGAAACAACGTGACGACGAATATTTCCATACCCAGGAAGCGTTAATGGTGTATAAAGATTATATCACGAAACAGTTACCACAGGAATTTGAAGTCTCTAAAGCTGATCAGGCAGATTTCCTTAATAAATCCATCAATTTCTTCAAGGAAAAAGAAGAGTTTAAATTGGATGATTTCGCTAATGAAGTGTTGGGTGATGAGCATGTTATTGAGAGCTTTGTCAACTTTAAAACTGATTACGAGCAGGATATGCAGGTTAATATTGCGGAAGAATTTCCAATCAGTGAGGCAGCGGTGAAAAAGACACAGAGGCATTTTAAAAGTATCATTAAACTTGATAAAAATTTCCACATCTATATTCACGGAGACAGACAGAAAATCGAAACCGGCGAAGATGATAAAGGAAAATACTACAGACTTTATTTTGACAAAGAAGTATAAGTAGAAAAGCGTTATTGAAGATGAGAAATAACGGCTGGAAGCTGGAAGAAAGAAGCTGGGAGTACCTTCTGGCTTCAGGACTGTAGATTTTTCGTAGCGCAACTCAGATTAAGTAATAATATCATAACTTTATTGCTGATTACAAAACAACAGCTATGAAGTTCATGATCATTTTCTGGGGAGCTTTCCTCTTCTTTTTCTGCGTTCCTTTTCCGATATTCATTTATATGATGACGGAGGAACTTACAACAGAACCGAGAAATTCATTAGCGATCAGCTATGGATACCTCGGTTTTTCTTTGTTAATCTGGGGGTACATTATTGTTTTCTTTGTGAACAACCTTTTTGTTAAAACATTTCAACAGAGAAGCACCATTTATTCCATTCTCAGAAACGGAATTCCAAGAGAAGCTGCTGTTACACGTTACCAGCTCATAAAATATTTCCCCGAATCCAATATGAATGCCATTCAGATTGTACTATCTTTTCCTAACCTCAGAAATACAGTCATTGAGCATGAAATGACGTTCCACGACTCCAAGCCACAGGAAAAAAGATTTGATGTCGGAAAGAAAGTAAAAGTCCTGCTGAATCCAAATATTTCACAAGAGCCATACTTTATCTTAAGCGACCAGAAAGTGGCTATCAATGCATCAGGAATCATTTTGCGAGGAATATTCGTGGGATTGTTGATTGCTTATATTGTGGGATTATACTATTATTTCTACATGAGGGACTCTTTTGATTTCGGCTGGCAGTTCCTCACCTTTATGCATCCCATTATTTTCAGTGGAGTGATGACCCTTATTTATGTTTTGGTTTTTCAGTTGATTGTCGGGAAGTTTTTTAAAAATAAAAAGGATGAAAAAATCCTGTTTTCGGGAAGAAATGCAAAAGCGGATATCATCAGTGTAAGCCAGACAGGCTTAACCGTTAATGACCAGCCTGAAATTATGATCCAGGTAGGTTTCAAAGATTTCAGAGGAACCGAACATATTGCCGTATATAAAAAGATTGTCACCCTTTTGAATCTTTCGTCAGTTCCTAAACATGGCAATATAGAGATTCTGTATGATGAGAATGATCCTAAAAAAATTATGATCCCGAAGATTTTTTAGAGATCCAAATATCAGTACCTGATAAAACAAATAAGAGGACGGCTTAAAAAATTAAACGAAATTCATCATTGTATGTACTGAGCTTATTTAAATTGTATAAAACCACATAGGTACATAGACCTCCCTTTATAACAGGAATTAAAAAACTATGTGTCTATGTGGTTTGTTTTTATGTTTAACAGTCTTTACATTAAACTATTTCTTTTTAAAGAATAATGCTCTGTTATATTCAAAATTCATTCTGGCAATATTGAGTACCGAAATTCCTTGCGGACATTCCACTTCACAGGCTTCCGTATTTGAACAGTGCCCGAATAATTCTGTATCCATCCGGGTAACCATATCTACAACGCGTTTGCTTCTTTCTTCTTTACCCTGAGGAAGAAGTGCCATATGCGTAATCTTTGCTGAGGTAAATAAAGCCGCACTTCCGTTTTTACAGGTCGCAACGCAGGCGCCACATCCGATACATGCCGCAGAATCAAAAGCTTCCTCTGCCGTTTGGTGGGTAACCGGAATGGCCGTGGCATCCGGCGCCTGCCCGGTGTTGATAGAGACGAAACCTCCTGAAGAAATGATTCTGTCAAAAGCAGAACGGTCTACCTTTAAATCTTTTTTAACCGGAAAAGCTTCTGCACGGAAAGGTTCTATTAAAATGGTTTCCCCATCTTTAAACGATCTTAGGTGAAGCTGACAGGTTGTGGTATGTTTTAACGGACCATGAGCGATACCATTAATCATCATTCCGCATTGTCCACAAATTCCTTCACGGCAATCGTGGTCAAATTCTACCGGTTCATCGCCTTCAGTAATCAGTTTTTCATTTAAAGTATCCAGCATTTCGAGGAAAGACATGTGGGAATTCAATCCTTTCAGGTCATAATCGACCAGTTTTCCTTCACTTTTTCTGTCTTTCTGTCTCCATATCTTAAGGTGTAAATCCATAATTTCTGTTTTTTGTTATTTGTAACTTCTTACCGTTGGCTGTATTTCTTCGAAAATCAGAGGTTCCCGGTTCAGTTCCGGCTCGCTGTTTTCACCTGTCCACCCCCATGCAGAAATAAATTGATATTCCGCATCATTTCTAAGGGCTTCACCGTCCGGTGTTTGAAATTCTTCCCGGAAGTGAGCACCACAGGACTCATTACGGGTTAAAGCATCGTAGCACATCAGCTCTCCGATTTCAAAATAGTCGGCAACGCGGCCTGCTTTTTCAAGTTCGGAATTCATGTTGTCTCCTTGTCCGGAAACCCTTACATCGTTGTAAAATTCCTGTTTTAATTTTCTGATTTCCTGAATGGCAAATTGTAATCCTTTTTCGTTTCTTGCCAGTCCGCAGTAATCATAAAGAAGCTTTCCCAATGTTTTGTGGAAATGATCAACGGTTTTTGTTCCTTTGATATTGATTAATTCCTGAATCTGTTTTTTAACGGCATTTTCAGCGTGTTCAAATTCCGGGGCGTCCGGTGAAATTTTACCTGTGTGGATTTCATCCGCCAGATAATTCGCAATCGTATAGGGAGCAATAAAATATCCGTCTACAGAGGCTTGCAGAAGAGAGTTGGCACCCAGTCTATTGGCCCCGTGATCTGCAAAATTGGCTTCTCCCAATGCAAATAACCCTGGAATAGTCGTCATCAGTTCATAATCTACCCAAAGCCCACCCATTGAAAAGTGAGCGGAAGGCGAGATCATCATAGGTTCTTTATACGCATCATATCCCGTAATTTTAAGATACATATCGAATAAATTTCCGTATTTCTCTTTGATCTTTTCTTTTCCCTGCTCTTTGATTGCTTTTGAAAAGTCAAGATATACCGCATTTTTTAAGGGTCCGATTCCGAAACCTGCATCAATCCTTTCTTTGGCAGCGCGGGAAGAAATATCTCTTGGTGCCAGATTTCCAAAAGCCGGATACCTTCTTTCCAGGTAATAATCCCTTTCATTTTCAGGAATATCATTGGGTAGTCTGTTTTCTTCTTTTTTCAGAGGAACCCAGATTCTTCCGTCATTACGCAATGATTCGGACATCAATGTCAATTTCGATTGATAATCTCCGGACTGAGGAAGCGAAGTAGGGTGTACCTGAATCCAGCTTGGTGAGGCCATCAAAGCTCCTTTTTTATGAGCTCTCCAAATTGCAGATCCGTTACATCCCATAGCTAAAGTAGAAAGGTAATAGATTTTTCCATATCCTCCTGTTGCCAGGATGACGGCGTGGGCCGCATGTCTTTCAATTTCCCCGGTATCTAGATTTCTTACAATAATTCCTCTGGCTTTCCCTTCAATAACAACCAGATCCAGCATTTCATGTCTTGAAAAAAGCTGTACAGAACCTTTTCCGACCTGTCTCATTAGCGCCTGATAGGCTCCCAAAAGCAATTGCTGCCCGGTTTGCCCTCTTGCGTAAAATGTCCGGCTCACCTGTACACCCCCGAATGAACGGTTGTTGAGGTAACCTCCGTACTCACGTCCGAAAGGAACTCCCTGAGCAACAGATTGATCGATAAGGTTTAAAGAACACTCAGCCATGCGATATACATTGGCTTCGCGTGCTCTGAAATCTCCGCCTTTTAGCGTATCTACAAACATTCTGTAAACACTGTCCCCATCGTTTTTGTAATTTTTAGCTGCATTTACTCCACCCTGAGCGGCTACAGAATGCGCTCTTCTGGGACTGTCCTGAAAACAGAAGGATTTGATATTATATCCCATCTCGCCCAATGAAGCGGCAATTGAGCTTCCTGCCAGCCCCGTTCCTACAACAATAACATCCAGTTTTTTACGATTCGCAGGATTAACGAGCTTGGCTTTCTTTTTATAGTTGTCCCATTTTTGCTCCAATGGGCCTTGTGGTATTTTTGAATCTAAAATCATGATGAGGTCTGTTTAATGATAAGTAAAGAATACATAAACGGGCATCAGGGCAAAACCTACACTGATGATGACGGAGTAGGCAATTCCTGTTATTTTAACCCATTTGACAAACTTTGGATGGTATAATCCCAATGTTCTTACCGCACTGTGAATTCCGTGAATCATGTGATAGCATAACGCAATCATGGAGATAACGTAAATGATCACATACCACCATTCTCTGAACACCGTTACGACAAGAATGTATAAGTCTTTATTTCCGTTTTCATCCAATGGCGGGTTTCCGAACTTATAGATATACCAGAAATTCTGGAAGTGGATCACGAGGAAGATTAAAATTAATGTTCCCAGAATTCCCATATTACGGGAAGCCCATTGGCTGGCTCTTCCGCGTCTGTCATTCTGATAGCTTCCTCCTGATTTTCTGTTTTTTAAAGTAATCATTAATCCATCTACCGCATGCAGAATAATACTGGCATACAAAACATAGGACACGATCTTAATGATAATATTTCCTGATAAAAAGTGAGAATAGGCGTTGAACTGAAGATGTGCCTGTTCTTGCGGTAAAAATAACTGGAGATTTCCCAGAAAGTGAATCAGCAGGAAGAATCCCAGAAAGAGTCCCGTGAGACACATCAGCATTTTTCTTGACAATGTTGATAACATAGAGTTGATTTAATAATTAATAATATCCTAAAACTTTCATCCACAATCCTCCTACAACCATGTAGATAATTAATAATACAATCCCGATTTCAAGACCTCTGAGCCACCAGGCTTTGAGATCAACATATCCGCTTCCGAAGAATACCGGTGCCGGGCCGTGTCCGTAATGGGTGAGAACCCCATAAATTGAACCCATGAAACCCAGCATCATTGCCAGTAACATAGGAGGAATTCCTAAAGAAACTCCCACGCCTAACAAGGCTGCATACATAGCCGCTACGTGAGCTGTAGCACTTGCAAAAATATAGTGACTGAAAAAATAGACAACAATAATCACCGGGAAAGCTACCTGCCAGCTCAGGCCACCGATCTGGACCTTGATAAGGTTACTGAACCAGCCGATAAAGCCCAGTTCATTTAAAGAGCTTGCCATCATCACAAGAACAGCAAACCAAACGATGGTATCCCATGCTCCTTTTTCACCCTTTACATCTTCCCATGTTAATACTGATGTTAATAACAATAAGGTTAATCCGATGAAAGCTGTCGTTGTAGCATCAATAGAAAGAGCGCCTCCAAATATCCAAAGAGCCAGAAGGATAAAAAATGCCAATAGCATCAACCATTCATTTCTTGAAATAGGACCCATTTCTTTTAATTTCTGGGCGGCCATTTTGGGAGCGTCCCCTGTTTTTTTCAATTCAGGCGGATACAATTTGTATAAAACCAAAGGAACGATAAAGAAAGCAACCGCTCCGGGGATAAAACCGGCAGCAGCCCATGACATCCAGGTAATATCAATGCCAAGGTTGGCCGCAAACTTCTGGCACATCGGGTTACTCGCAGTCCCTGTCAGGAACATGGAAGAAGCGATGAGGTTCATGTAATAACTGTTCAGCGTTAAAAAAGAACCTAATTTTCTGTGGGTTTCCGGTTTTTCCGGAACAGAGTCGAAGCTGATGGCCATAGATTTCATAATAGGATAGATGATACCTCCGCCTCTGGCCGTATTACTTGGAATAGCCGGTGCAAGACATACATCTGCCAGTCCTAATCCGTATGCCAGTCCCAATGAACTTTTACCAAAAACTCTGATAAATAAAAAGGCAATACGGTTTCCCAGACCTGTTTTGATAAATCCTCTGGCAATAAAGAATGAGATCCCGATGAGCCAGATGACTTTATCTCCAAATCCGGAAAGCGCTTTTGTGATTGATTTTCCTGCATCTCCGGGAGCAACCACCTGCGTTAATGCTGTGAATCCTATGGCCATCATACACATGGTGCCCATAGGGGCGGCTTTTAAAATAATTCCTAAAATGGTCGCGGCAAAGATGGCAAACAAATGCCAGGCATTCCCGGCAACACCTTCCGGAGCAGGAATGAACCATATAATCAATGCAACGACGAATGTGATCGCTACATTTTTAATATTAATTTCTTTCATGATACTTTCTATTTATTCTGTTAAAATCTACTTTGCACCTGCACAATGAATAGATTGTTATTATATTGTGATGTATTGTCTACCTGATGCTTGTATCGGTCAAATTGTACTCCCAGCTGAATTCTCGCTCCGTAATTTTTCAGGAATTCCAATCCGAACATCGGGGTAATGGTTTGTCTGGGGTTGGACGCCATTCTGAAATTGGTGTCAAGATATTCGTACCGGCAGGAAAGCTCGAAGGCACTCAAATTTTTATGATTGATTTCATATCTGAGATTCGGAAGAAAGTATACCCCGCGAATCAGATACTGGTCAGGATTGGAAGGCCGTATTTCCGGATCAATGGAATTGTACAGGACGTGATTGGTCGCCTGTTTGGCTTCCAGCTGCATATCAAGGCTCCATTTGGGATCAAAGTGAATCAGTGAGCTCAGGTCAACACCCAGGGCATATACTTTTTTGCTAAATACTTCCCCGATACCACCATTCAGGCCGACATTGAAATTGTATTTTTTAGACAATCCGAAAACCAATCTGGTAGAATATTGTTTTCCGTTGTCATTATCATTGATCTGGTTTTTCCCGTTTCCGTTCACCACAGAGACAGCATATTGAAATGGAATTTCTCCGAGCTGAAGCTGCCCTGTGGCAGACATCCCGATCTGGAAGCTTGTCCAGCCCAGTTTTCCGAATTCTGTATATTGATTAGACCAGTCTAAAGATTTAATAATGTCAATAGGATAAGTTTCTTCAATTCCGAACCAGGGTCTGAATTGTCCAACAGTCAATGCCAACTTGGGACTGAAGGTATATTTTAAATAAGCATTTTCAAGAACCCTGCTTTTAGGATCATTTTTAAAATCAGCAAGGTTTGCCAGTACTACCACTTCGGTACGTTTGCTGATCTGTGCACGCACCTGAACCCTCATGTATTTAAGCATGAAATTATTATCCGTCCCGGAACCATCCGTGTGGTGAAGTCCGTTCACGTCAACATCCTTGCTCATTCCTACGAGATAACGTGCCTGAAAAAGCCCTTTGATCTGCAGTTGCGGATATTTAATGTTGTCTTCTTCCTGTTTGGGAGGCTGGGTTTGAAGAGAATCCTGATTCTGTGCATGTGCTGACAACCAGCAGAAAAAAATGCATAGGAGCAGGCTTCTCTTTTTGAATGAAAAAAAGGCCATATCTTTTTGTTTATTTGTATAGTTTGAATTTTATTTTACTGTAAAAGCCTTACTTGTTGTGTAGCGTCAGTTCATAAAATGGAAATACCCACAAGGTCATCAGCATTGATTCACAGTTTCCCTATCGCTTAAAAAATAAATTAAGTGCTTCGGGTTTTTTAAAACTTTTGCGGTTGATATCTTAGTTTAAGCCTAAGAATTTGAATGGGACGGATTCCTTAAAATCCTGATTAGATTTCCCGTTATAAGTGCGGTTGTTACTCAAATCCAGTTTCATCACCTTTCCTTTAGCGCTTAAATCAAAATCTTTAAGATCTACCCAGAATGTATTCGGGGTAAAGACGGTTTCAAAATAATACACCAGATTTTTCTGATCCGAAACAGAGCGCCATCTTGTAGAAGAGATGTTAGGTTCTGTTGCCGAAGTAATACCATAAGGTACGGAACAGTTTCTGATCACACTGAATACACTGGCTACGGCAGTACGAGTATCTGCGGTTTGCGGGATGGCATTGATATAGTAGGATGCTCTTACAAAACGGTCTGCTGCGCGGTTAGTCCCTGGAAGCATAACCGTTCCCGGAATTCCTTTCCAATAATTGTTCAGAGCTAGTTGCTCTTCGAAAATAGGGGAGTTGGTCATTACCGTATATGAGGGATCATGGTGAATAACCAGTTTTCCATTGATATACTCAAATACGGCGTTATCTCCGGTAGCATCAGAAATGGATAGGTGAATGGTTGTAAATCTTTCGGTTCCGGGAATATAATCACTTACTATTACAAATGGTTCTTTTCTGGAAAATTCAACTGCCTCTTTTACGGTAGCAAAATTATCGAGATAATATTGAGCCCATAGTGAGATGGCCAGTCCTTTTTTACTTCCTTTGGGGTCATATTTCGGATATTGAGATTCACCGAGCCAGAGTAAATTAGCAACCAGTCCTTTTTCATTCATTCCGTCTGCTGAAGCGATATCCCATGACGAACTGATAAGGCTTCCGTACTTGGAGGTCCATTTTACAGATTTCGGACCTGTTTCTCCTGTACGGTCTATTCCTTTTGGAAAAACCCACAGGTTGGCAGGGATTTCGTCACGCCAGTCCATAGAACGGGCTGTGATAACGGTGTTTTGTGGACCTTTGTAAACGACGCGGGTACAGGCTTCTGACGGATTCCATAATCCTACAGAGAGAATCAAAGAAAATAAAATTAATGGGAACTTTTTCATAATAGTATTATTTGAATTTTAAATTTATATTGAATTTTATTGTGAATAATTCATTGGAATTGTAATCATATTCATTATTTGGTGATATAAATTTAGCAAAATTCACTTTAATATCATAATTAAATTACCGTATATTATGTATTTCATGTTATGAATCATGGTTAATATAGAAAGATTTTTATTATCCGATTTTTTTTCGTATATTTTAAAAATGTCGCAGTAAAATGAGTGAAAAACAGAGAATGTTTTAACATAATTTTGATGAGACCTATCGGGGGAATAAGCAGTGGCATGGGCCTGCAGAATTTAAAATACCACAAAGTAAAAAGCTGTCTAAAAAAACACTATATTTGATAGATAGACTGAAGAGAAATATGAATTTTGTAGAATGCCATGAAGAGCCCATCCATATTCCCGGGTATATACAAAGTTTTGGTTATTTGATTGGCATTGATGCGGAATCCCGTTCCATTACTTTTTTCAGCAGGAATATTTCGGATATTTTTAAAATCGATAGTATGGAAAAACTTTTCGACAGGGAGCTTACAGACTTTCCGGAAAGCTTTCAGAGCATTATCGATTCGGATATTTACACTTCATTGGAAAGGTTTACCAGAAGAGAAAATGAGACCTATTTTGACAAAATTTTTATTGATGAAGAAGAGTATCATTTTTCTGTTTTTAAAAACGGTCCCTATATTTTCCTTGAATTCGAGAAAGTCCTGATGAATCCTGATAAGAGGATTTCCAATAAGTACGATAACTTTTATATCATAGATAACGAACAGGACCTGTGGAACCATTTACTGGAAACATTATCAAGAGTGGTGAACTATGACCGGATGATGGTGTATAAATTTATGATGGACGGTTCCGGAAAAGTGATCGCAGAGAGAACAAATGAGAATATGGAGAGCTTTTTAGGCCTTCATTATCCTGAATCGGATATTCCCAAACAGGCGAGAGAGCTTTACCTTAAAAAGAGAAAAAGAATATTCAGTAATGTAGATGCGGAGCCCGTTCCGTTGTTAAGTAAAACAAAAGATCCCATCGACCTTACTTTTTCGGGGGCAAGAAGTATGTCACCCGTACATATGCAATATCTTAAAAATTCGGGTGTGTCTTCGAGCTTCAGTGTTTCCATTATCATTGATGATCATCTCTGGGGATTGGTTACCTGCCAGAATATCCGACCTAAACATATTGATCTTGAAGATAGGGTACAGGCAGGGATATTTACCACGCTGGCTGCGAATGCCTACTCTTCCTTTAAATCTAAAAGCGAACTGCATTACCGTCTTGAGCTGAATGAGAAATTATCTCAGATGAAAACGGAATTTTTAAAGCATAATAATTTATTGGATTCTCTGTTTGAAAATAAAGCTCAGATTAAACAATTGCCTGAATCTGATGGTCTAGCGATCGTTTCAGATGAAAGCATCGTGATGGAAGGTACGACACCGCGACCGGAAACTATTGCAAAAATCGTACAATGGGCATTGGAGAATACGAGAGAACGCATATATATCAGCCGAAGTTTTCTTAAAGATCACGGTGAAGAATTAGGATTATCTGACAATGCGGCGGGAATTATTATCTACTTTATTGAACGGGAAAAACATGAAATGCTGATCTGGTTCAGAAAAGAATTTGATGAGCATATTAACTGGGCTGGTAATCCTGAAAAAAATATAGAGGTATTCTCTCAAAACGGAGAGAACAGACAAATGGTTTCGCCAAGAAGCTCCTTCAGAATTTTCACTGAGAATATCAAAGGGCATTCCAAGCGATGGAATTCCAGAAATATAAGTGCTGTACAGGCTATCAGGGATTTGATTCTTGAGACTTCCCATAAAAACTATAATGCGATCAAAAGGCTTAATGATGAACTTAAAAAAGTAAACGAGGAACTCGACAGTTTTTCGTATACCATATCTCATGATTTAGGTACACCTTTAACAGTCATGAAGCTAAATGCTCAGATGCTGTTGAAAAATCTGACCGACGGTTCTGAAAAAAGCAAAACCAAAATCAATACTATTATCGAGGAAATCGACAATATGGCTGAAATGATGCAGGATGTATTGCAGCTAAGCCGTGCGAAACATAGTGAAATAGAACTTGAAAATCTTAAAACAGCCCATACCATTCAAAAGATTTCCGAAAACGCAAAAATGACGTACGGAAGTTCGAAGACTGAGATCATCATTAAAGAATGCCCGGATGTGATGGCTGATAAAACCATGCTTCACCAGGTATTTTTAAATATCATCAATAATGCCGTAAAATATTCTTCCCACAAGGAAATGCCTAAAGTTCATATTGAAGGAACGGAGGATGGTCAAACCATTATCTACAGAATTTCGGACAACGGAATCGGTATTCCTGCAGAGGAAAAGCATAAGATGTTTAAAATCTTCAACAGGATGGATAATGCCAAGAAATTTAAGGGTAATGGAGTAGGGTTGTCTATCGTTCACCGGATCATGAAAAGATTAGGTGGAAATGTAGATTATGAGAGTAATATTGAGGGAACTTCTTTCATTTTAACGTTTAAAAAGCCTTACATTTGAGAAACTTTTAAAACGTTATTATGGTATCAGAATATCTTAAACAAAATACAGCAGACTATCACGATGCAGCAGAAAAGCTTTTTAATTCTGAAAAGATTTTTAATAAAACCTTCACACTGGAAGACTACAAAAAAATTATCCATACCAATTATCTGATGCTTCTTCACAGTGAAGATAAAATATTTACCAGCCTTTCGGACAAATATGCTGAAAAACTTCAGCTGGATAACAGAAAGAAACTTTCTCTCATTGAAAAGGATCTTGAAAGCCTTTCCCTGAAAAACCAAACAGCATCTCATCCTCTTGAGTTTGAAAATGAGCATGAAGCTTTAGGAGCAATGTATGTCATCGAAGGTTCTACACTCGGTGGAAACGTCATTGCCAAGCAGCTGTCAAAAACGGAAGGTTTTGATGAGGTAAGTTTTAATTTTTTCGGTTGCTACCAGGAGAATACAGGTCCGATGTGGAAGAATTTTAAGGAAGTACTGGATACTGAAGTGGCAGAAGAAAACTATCCTCAAGTGCTTTCAGGTGCGAAAAAACTTTATACGTTTTTGCTAAACGTTAACTAATTTATTTTAATTCTAATTAAATTTCTGAAAAATTGCGCATTTTTTCAGGAATTGTTAAATTTGGGGAGTTTCAAAATAAAACTTAACTAACAAATAATAATTTAAAAAGTAACAATATGAAAGTAACTGTAGTAGGAGCAGGCGCTGTAGGAGCAAGCTGTGCAGAATACATCGCAATGAAGAACTTCTGTTCAGAAGTAGTTTTGGTAGATATCAAAGAAGGTTTTGCTGAAGGTAAAGCAATGGATTTGATGCAAACTGCGTCTCTTAACGGATTCGATACAAAAATTACCGGAACAACAGGAGATTACAGCAAAACTGCAGGTTCTCATGTGGCAGTAATCACTTCAGGTATTCCAAGAAAACCAGGAATGACAAGAGAAGAGCTGATCGGTATCAATGCAGGTATCGTGAAAGAAGTTACTGAAAACTTAGTAAAACATTCTCCCGAAGTAATCATCATCGTGGTTTCTAATCCAATGGATACAATGGCTTATCTTGTTCATAAAACTTCAGGTCTTCCTAAGCACAAAATCATCGGCATGGGTGGTGCGTTAGACTCTGCAAGGTTTAAATACAGATTGGCTGAAGCATTGGAATCTCCGATTTCTGATGTTGACGGAATGGTAATCGCAGCACACAGTGATACAGGTATGCTTCCATTATTAAGCAAAGCGACAAGAAACGGAGTTCCTGTAACTGAATTCTTAGACGATGCGCAACAAAAATATGTAATCGAAGAAACAAAAGTAGGTGGAGCAACACTTACAAAATTATTAGGAACTTCTGCATGGTATGCACCGGGTGCCGCTGTTTCTGTAATGGTTCAGGCAATTGCATGCGACCAGAAAAAGATGATTCCTTGTTCTTTAATGCTTGAAGGAGAATACGGTCAAAACGATATCTGCTTAGGAGTTCCAGCGATCATCGGAGCAAACGGAGTAGAGAAAATCGTGAACGTTACTTTAACGGCTGAAGAGCAATTGAAATTCTCTGAAGCTGCCAATGCAGTAAGAGAAGTGAATGGAGATCTGAAATTCTAATGTATTGGATTTTTATATAAATGAAAACCGTGCCCGTAGGGCGCGGTTTTTTTAGTTTCGGCGCGGCCTTTGGCCGCGCCGAAACTATTATAAGTAGTTATTTTCTATTGTATTCCGCGTACAAAACTCATAATGGCGTTCACAAATTTCTTATTCTTTTCATAGTACAAAAGATGTCCGCCATCTATAGCGATCACTTTCTGATGAGGAAACCGAAATGTCTTATAATGCTGGGTACCGACAGCTTTATCTTTTTTTCCTGTAATTATCAGGACCGGAACCCTGATGTCCTTGGTCATAGGTGTATAATCAGCATAATATTCAGGGAAATCTTTAGGTTGGGAGATCACCGCCATCCCAAAGTCGATAATCCGGGGATGCAGGGAGTCAATTTTATCCGATTGCTTGATCGTTTCAATATCATCGGTAAGAAATTTGTAACCGATTCTTTTCTTTCTTAATGCGGCACTTATTTTGGAAAGCTCGGTGGAAAGGCTGTCTTGTGGGATAACCCTGCTTTTTTGTTGCAGAAGACTGTTTCCATATTCAATCTGTTCTTTTACAGATTCGTGATTAAGGAAATGCAGTGTGACATTAGCAAGGATAAGCCCTTTGATATACTGGGGATACTTTTTTGCATAATTGACGGCGATGATTCCTCCGAAAGAATGGGCTAATAGAAAAACTTTATTTAATTGAAGATGTTGCCTGAGTTCTTCAATGTCCTGAACCATTTTTTCAAGATGATAGTTTACTGAGGTTCCGGATTTTCCGGATCCGCGTTGATCCATATAAACCATTTTCAGTTCTTTTTCCAGGCTGCTGCCTCCCATCAGTTCAAAAGATGGATAGCCTTGCCCGGGACCACCGGGAACATAGATGCACGCCTCTCCTTTTCCGGAGATCTTATATTTTATTTTGACATGGTCGGAAGTTTCAAAAAAAGCTCCGTCTTCTTTACTCTGCGCTGAAATGACCATCAGAGAACCGAATAAAAAAATGAATATATAGGCTTTCATATCCTATATAACAGTTGTAAGTGATTGTTTATTACGTTTTATCCGATCTTTTTCACGGAAGCAGTTTTCATCTGCGCAATCCATAAGTTCGCTCAACATAAGATTCTGATAGTATCTGATCTCTGTTTTTCTTCTTCGGTCCAGGCTTCAAAATCAAATATTTGTTTTCGAGCTTCTGAAAGTGACAGGTGTTAATTATACTGTGAAAAAGCAGTGCATCGTAAAAAAGATACTATTTTCTTTTAGTTCTTTTAATTTATCAGAGAGCTCTTGTCTATTTTGGGGTTTAAAGGCAAAAGCAGATGCCCTGATTTTATCAACAGTCATATTTAATTAACACCTATAGTAAAAACGGATACACATCCGGCAGTAGATTGATGTGTTGTTGTTTTCCGCTATAACACGGCAATTTTTTTAAACAGTTGGTGATATTCAGTTACCAATCCTTCTTCGTCAAACAGAACATTGGCTTTAAAATCGTTTTCGAGATTTTCATAAAGATAGTTGTTGCCATTTTTCCGGGTGTATTGTTGCTGTACAGGTCTGATGTTATTGTTTAAAATATCAATATAAATTACGTCGATTACCCGGGAAGTATTTTCCTGTAACTGGAGGTTATTTACCGGTAATGTATTTGTAAAAGGGGTTAATGAAATATCAATAAATGTGAAATCTTTAAAATCTGGATCAATTACGGTATTGATTTCCCATTCATCATGGAGCTTTCTGCCGGTTATCTTATTTTTTATGGTGTTGATTTCAGATTCAATCATGAATTCTAAGATTTTCCAGTCTTTATCAATAGCGAGTTTATAGTTTACCGTATATAGATAATCCTGATAGCAACCTATAATTGTAGATTCTACCGTATAATCCTCACGCTTTCTGAGAGTAAAATATTCCAGAGATTCATAGGCGATCCCTTTCCATATTAATGTTTTCATTTTTGTAATTTTAATGTGTAGTTAGGCTCACTTAGTTAGAAATCCGTCGTTTCCTTATCCTGCTTAGTGTTTCTCTTGCCACTCCCAGGAAAGAGGCAAGTTGAGAAAGTGATACGCGCTGTATCATCTCCGGATAATTTTTTTCCAGATATTCCAACCTTTCCTGTGCGGTGTATAGTTTAAAAAGATTGGAAAATTCTTCCTGTTTCGAAGCGAATGTGCGGATGCAATGACGCCCTGACGCTTCTATTTCAGGAGATTGACCTGCTGCTTCAAACAGCTTTTCTTTATCAAAAACAATGGCTTGTAAAGGCTCACAAGCTATCATATTAAACTCAGACCTTTGTCCGCTTCCAAAGCTGTTGATATTGGTTGCTATTTCATTCTCAAAGAAAAAACCGGTATTTTTAGAAACGCCGTTTACTTCATAATAACTCTTGCAAAACCCGCGATCGATGTAAAATAAGGAAGAACAAATCTCACCCTCCTTAAGCATCATTTCATTTTTTTTGTATGTTCTTTTAGAAAGAACAGGCTGGAGTAAATACCAGCTTTCGTCGGAAAATTTTGTAAGAGAGCGGAGGTACGTAAGGAGATTTTCCATAATTAAATAATGAATGATTACTAAAGACACTTTTTGGTGTTTTAATTTAAAAAACAGTTGATATTATGATCATATTAAAACTTTACTCCACATCCAGGCTCATAAACAATGCGATCTCATCTGAGTTTTCGTATAATCTGGTATTGAGCCCGGTAATATTAAAACCCATTCTTCTGTAAAATTGTATGGCGGGATAGTTGGTATTCTGGGTTTCAAGCTCAATGACCCGGGAGTTAAGGCGTCTGGCTTCCCTGATTGCGCTTTTTATCAACATGATGCCGGCTCCGTGTCTTCTGTATTTTTGATCAACCAGAATATTCTCGATATAAAAGCTGTTGTTCCAGGCTCTTTGTTCACAGATTATCCAGCCAATAATTTCATCATCAATGTAGGCCGCAAAAGACTGTCCTTTTTCAATAATCTTATTCAGATCCTTGAAATCTTCGTCGCTGGTTTCCCATAATTTGGAATAAGACAAAGGTTTTTCTTTAACTACAAATTCAAAAGAGCCGGAGAATTCGATAGAAGAAACGGTGTAGATCTTTTCAGTAGTATAGCCGTTGTGGCCCCAGTTTATACTTGGGTCGGAGATCAGTTTCAGAAGTCTTTTTATTTCCATAAAGTATTGAATGTATTATATAGAAGTACAGATTTCTATAAGATAATTGTTGGGATCTTTAATATAAGCTGTTTTTTGACCCCATGGTTTTACAGCGATATTTTCATATAAAACAGCTCCGTTTTTAATTGCTTTTTCCACCAATTCTTCTACATGATCAGTTGTGAACCCTAATTCTATTCCAAAGGGTTTTGTTTCTGCTTTAGAGGATAAAAAACCTTGTTTCACATTGGATGAAGCCAGATCAACGGAAGCGAAAGAAAGACTCGTCTCTCCGGTTGACAGCTCTCCATAGTCTTTTTCAGGGGTGATGAATTTTATTTCGGCTTCAAAAGTATTTTTATAGAAATTCATAGATTGTTCTACATCTTCTACATACAGGATTACATATTTGAATTGAATCTTAGCCATGGGTTTTGAATATTAATTATTGTTAATTTAAAATATAATTTTCATCCTGCATCAGTTCAACATGAGGTCCGTTACGGGGATAATAGGGCATCCCGCCAAAATGGCCAAACTGAAGCTGAAATTTCTGGGAAAGATTTCTTACTTTGCTTCCCAGTGAATTGACATCAACGTGCTGAATACGATCTTTATACTGTCTGCCATTGGTGAAAAATAACATCAGATTACACTGATCTTTAAATTCATACGTATTGTAATAAAAAACACTGATATTTTCTTCTTTACAAATAGACGTCAGAGCATGAAGCATATCTCTCTTTGATGATAAAGGAAGATTACAGTCAATCCTGACGGAAAGTACTTCTGCATTGTCTTTTTTTAAGTCTGAGCCTACAATCTGGATAAAATTGTATTTAATATTTGTGAATGTAGTTTCGGCATGATAGGTTTTACTGGCCTTTGCTGTAAAAGGAGTACTGAAATCTATTGATATTGCATGCTCGAGAATAAGCAATTCTTCGATTTCCAGAGCAAACTGAAAGCAGTAATCAAACAGATGATAACCTCCTAATGTAATAACCAGCTGATTATCGTCACTACTCAAATGTAGAAATGCTTGTTTGTATTCTGTTTTAAGGATTTCCAGTTTTAGGATAAAGTCCTTGGGATTATTGACCTTAATTCTGGTGATCAGTTCTGCTGCATTATCAGCATGTCCTCCAATTCCTTCAAAAAATTTGAAAAATTTGAAATGGTATAAATTTTCAGGAAATTTAAAATACCAGTATACTCCTAAAATCATAGTAAAATCGCTTGATATATTGTAAAATATCAAAATTAAATAAAATTTCATACTCCAAAACTTTCAAAACCCTTAAATTTGTGACCAATAAAAATTTTACTTGGATGCTTAGGAACATTTCAATTGCGGCAGCTACTTTCTTGTCCGTAGTTACAATCAATGCACAGAAGAACAAAAACACTCAATTGGAAAGGCCAAAACTGGTCGTAGGTCTGGTAGTAGATCAGATGCGTTGGGACTATTTATACCGTTTTTATGGTAAATATGGAAATGACGGTTTTAAAAGACTACTGAATACCGGATATTCTCTGAATAACGTGCACATTCCTTATGTTCCTACGATTACAGCTTTGGGACATACATGTATTTATACGGGATCAGTACCTGCGATCCATGGAATTGCAGGAAATGACTGGACAGATAAAGAAACAGGTAAAGGAGTATATTGTACAGCAGATGAAGCCGTTCAGCCTGTAGGAACAACCAATACCAAAACAGGAAGCCACTCTCCAAAAAATCTTTGGTCTACCACTGTAACTGATGAATTGAGGCTGGCAACCAATTTCCAGGGAAAAGTAATCGGAGTTTCTTTAAAAGACCGTGCTTCTATCCTTCCAGCAGGACACACGCCCAACGGCGCCTTCTGGTTTGATGACAGTACCGGAAACTTTATTACCAGTACGTGGTATATGAATGATCTGCCTCAATGGGTAAAATCATTCAACTCACAGAATTTACCTGAAAAATTAGTGGCAAACGGATGGAATACCTTGCTTCCAATTAATCAATATACAGAAAGTGCTCCCGATAATTCTCCTTGGGAAGGATTGTTAGGAAGTGCCAAAACACCAACTTTCCCTTACAGCAATTTGCCGCAGGATTATCAGACCAAAAAAGACAACATCCGTTATACACCATTTGGAAATACATTGACCCTGAAATTGGCTGAAGCGTCAGTAGAAGGTGAAAAATTGGGAGGTGACAACATTACTGACTTTTTAGCAATTAACTTAGCTTCTACAGATTATGCCGGACATAAATTCGGTCCGAATTCTATTGAAGTAGAGGACGTTTATATCAGACTTGATCAGGATCTGGCAGAATTCTTCAAATATCTGGATTCAAAAGTTGGAAAAGGGGAGTATACTGTTTTCCTTTCTGCCGACCACGGAGGAGCACATTCTGTAGGTTTCCTTAAAGAGCATAAAATCCCGACCGGTTTCTTTGGAGAAGGAGCTGAAAAAAATATTAACCAAAAGTTAAAAGATAAATTCGGAGCTGATAAACTGATCAATGCTATCGATAACTATCAGATCTATTTTGACAGAAAAGTATTGGCAGACAATAAACTTGAATTGGATGACGTAAGAAACTTTGCCGTAAAAGAATTGGAAAAAGATCCTACCGTTTTATACGCTGTTTCTGTAGATAAAGTGCAGGAATCAAGTATTCCGGAGCCAATCAAACAAAGGATTATCAATGGAATCAACAGACAAAGGAGTGGTGATATTCAATTGATTTCACACGACTCTATGCTGCCTCCATATTCAAAAACAGGAACGACACACAGTGTATGGAACTCTTACGACTCTCATATTCCTTTGATCTTTATGGGATGGGGAGTACAACACGGAGAAAGTAACAAGGCTTATCATATGACAGATATTGCCCCTACTGTTTCTTCTCTGTTAAAGATCCAGTTTCCAAGTGGGAATGTCGGAAACCCGATTACAGAGGTTATCGGTAAATAAATTAATAAGATGTTTATTTTATAAAGGCTGCCTTCATTATGTGAAGGCAGCCTTTTTTCAGGGGTAATTATTCAGGAATTCTTCCTTTGGCCCAATACATTTAAAAAGCTATCTTTGCAAAAAATTTGGTTTCCAGCATATTGGAATGAAAAGGGAATCGGGTGTAACTCCCGGACTGTCCCCGCAACTGTAAATCGCAATAAAAATTTCTGTAAATAGCCACTGTGTAAAAACGGGAAGGTACAGAAAGCGAAAGTCAGGAGACCTGCCAGTTTTATAATCCAAACATATTGCTTTCGGAGGAAAAGTAAAAGAGTATGAGTATAAAAAGATCTTTAGTACTGCTTTTTTCGTCTTATGGTTGTTTTCTTTTTGCACAAGAGAAAGCTATTGATACAATTTATGTCTTCGACAGTCAGATCAATAAAGTCAGGCTTTTTCATCCTGTAAAGATTATCAATACCGAAGACGCTGAAAAAAATTCAACCAATCTCTCAGAGCTGTTGAGATTCCAGTCTCCTGTTTATATCAAAGAAAATGGCCGTGGGGCTGTTTCTTCACCTTCTTTCAGAGGAACGACTGCGCAGCAGACCGCTTTTGTGTGGAATGGGATTAATATTAATTCTGCTTTTTTAGGGCAGGGCGACATTAATAATATCGCTTTATTGGGATATGATCAGATAGGAATAAAGGCTGGCGGAGGAAGTGTCATATATGGCTCCGGTGCTATTGGCGGAAGTATTCACCTTAATAATAATCTAGATTTTAATAAAGGATTTCACGGTTCTTTATTTTCTGAAGGAGCTTCTTTTAATACATTTAATAATCTGGTTAAAGGTTCTTACAGCAATGAAAAACTAAGCTTTCAGGCTTCCGGAAGTCATT
This sequence comes from Chryseobacterium sp. UNC8MFCol, assembly GCF_000482305.1. Taxonomy (NCBI): domain Bacteria; kingdom Pseudomonadati; phylum Bacteroidota; class Flavobacteriia; order Flavobacteriales; family Weeksellaceae; genus Chryseobacterium; species Chryseobacterium sp. UNC8MFCol. Next base: position 484,142 of record NZ_KI535290.1, on the reverse strand, counting down.
CTGTAAGTGAGAATGATTATCAGGTAGATGTAAAAGACGGAAGGAAATATACCAATAACAACGGAAAATACTATAATACCAATTTTAATATATCAGCTGCTTATAAATTAGCTCCTCATCACCAGATATCCTGGATTACGGAGTTTTTTAACGGCATGCAGCATTATCCGGTTTTCTTTGATACTGAAAAAGGTACCAAGTACGGAACCCAAAATGTGAGAAGTTTAGTTTCCTGGGATTGGAACACGACACGATTTACCAATTCATTCAGGGCTGCATATACGGAAGAAAATTTTCAATATTATGCTAATATTGAAGGCCCGGAAACAAGTGGAGGGGCAGGAAAAAACTATATCCTGAAAAACGATTTCAATTATTTTCTTAGTTCAAAATGGAACTTTAATATTATCGGAGAATACCAGTTGAATAAAGGAAGCGGAGAAGGAACTTCAATGCTGGGGAATGTAAGTAGAAATGCAGGGTATATAGTTGGGTTAATACGTTATTTTGCGGCGAAAGATGTACACTTTGAAGCTGGAATAAGAAAAGATTTTGTCGAGGAAATTAGTTCACCGCTTCTGTTTTCTTTCTCAGGAAAATGGAATGCCACACCATGGTACCATGTAGGATTAAGTGTTTCGAGGAATTTCAAAGCTCCAACATTTAATGATTTATATTGGCAGCCGGGAGGGAATAAAGATTTACAACCTGAAACTTCTTACCAGCTGGAATTAAGAAATCAATTTAAGGTCAAAGGGATTACGCTATCTGTTACCCCTTATTATATGGATATCAGGGATATGATCAGATGGCTTCCTACTTCTGCAGGGTACTACGCAGCTTCAAATACCAATAAAGTAGAATCATATGGAGTCGAAGCTCAGTTTGAATATGAGAAAAAGTTTGGAAAACACGTTTTGAAAACGAATCTGGGATATTCCTATACAAAATCTACTGATCTTGAAATTCAGAAACAACTGATGTACGTACCTCTACATAAATTTGTAGGTGGTATCGATTATCAGTATGATTTTATAAAAGTGTATGTACAGGGAATGTTTAACGGACTTACTTATACAGATTCCAATGAAATTAAAGATCAGGCTTTAGAATCGTATTTTATAATGAATGCGGGACTTAGAGCAACATTTTTTAAAAATTATAACTTAGGTTTAAAAATAAATAATATTTTTAATAAAACATATTATACTATGCGGTATTATCCATTGCCTGGAAGAAATTATAGTATAAATTTAAACATTAACTTTTAAAATAAATTAATTGCATATGAATATCAGAAAAATTTTACCTCTTGCGTTATTATCAGCACTACTTTTTAGTGTTTCTTGTAGTAACGATATTGATTTAGGAACGGATACCAATCTTCCTACAAGTTATGAAAAAGGCATTCTTATTGCTAATGAAGGAGGCTTCACAACGCCTACAGCAGATGTTTCTTTTTTAAGCAATACATTAGCTTTCGGATATAATAATATCTATACCAATACCAATAAGGAAGAGCTCGGAAAAGTGCTCCAAAGTATAGGTTTAAATGGAGATCGTGCTTATTTGGTTTCTAATATTCCTAATAAGATTGATATTGTTAATCGAACTAATTTTAAAAAAATAACAACAGTTACTGCTAATCTTGATAATGCAAGGTATATTGCTTTTTCAGGAGGTAAATATTATGTTACGAACAATAATTTTACTACAGTTCCTAACGTAAGAAAAGTGAATGTATATAATGTTTCGGATAATGCTTATGTATCCAGCATTAATTTTCCTCGCTATGCAGAAAAAATTGTAGAAGCTGAAGGAAATATTATAGTACAAACGGACGGTGTAGGATATGATTTTAGTACAACACCTGCTACTTCATTCGCAACCGGATATACCATAACGGTAGTAAAACCATCTACCAATACTGCAGAACAGCCTATTGTCCTTCCTAATGTAGGGATTATCAGAGATCTTATTTCTTATAAAGGTGCGGCATATGTGTTAGCTTCTGATAATACAAATTCTTATATTTATAAGATCAACTCGTCAGCAGGAACCTATACAACAACAACTATTACAGGAATTCCTCAGGGGCAAAAGCTTAGAGCTGATGATGATAAATTTTATCTTTTTACCAGTAGTAAAGAGGTATTTAAAATGAACATTGGTTCAACTGTTGTTCCGACAGTACCTCTTTTATCATTATTTGGAAATGTGTACGGATTTGATGTAATTGATGGTAAACTTTATGCTTCAGATGCCAGCTTTACAAGCGACAGTAAAGTGTATGTATATGATACCGCTGGGGGTAATTTATTGAAAAACTTTATAGCCGGAATTGGTACCAACGGTTTCTATAAAAACTAAAAATTGCGCTTCGGCGTATATTATATAAATTTTTATTTTTTCATCATTTGTGTTTTTTTCCGGCCGGTTTCGAAGAAACCGGCCGGCTTTGTTTTATACAGATCAAAAAAGGCTGCGGCGGGACTTTGTCCCGCCGCAGCCTTTTTTGATATCAATTTTCTTATAATGTTAATCCCAGTTTCTCAGCTTCAGCAATTACAAATTTTGTTGCCTCCTCTTTTTCATTAGGAATTTCGCCTTCCAGAATAGCTTCTTTTACTTTTTCCTTAAGAATACCAATCTCACGACCCGGTTGTAATTTAAACATTTCCATAATTTCTTCACCGGTAATAGGGGGCTGGAAGTTTCTCACCTGATCCTTTTCTTCCACTTCTTTAATCTTGACTGCTACATATTCAAAGTTTCTTTTGAATTTCTCCTGTTTTTTTGAATTTTTTGTAGTAATATCTGCCTTGCAGAGTGTAAACAGGTCTTCAAGATTTTCTCCGGCATCAAACAAAAGTCTTCTCAATGCAGAGTCTGAAGCATCATCAGTAATCAAAGCAATAGGTCTGGATGAAAGCTTTACCATTTTCTGCACATATTTCATATCACTTCCCAACGGTAATTTTAATCTCTGAAAAAGTGTTTTTGTCATTTTTGAACCTAAAAATTCATGTCCGTGGAATGTCCAGCCTGTCCCTTCAACAAACTTTTTGGTAGGAGCTTTTCCGATGTCATGCAGTAACGCAGACCAGCGAAGCCACAGATTATCTGTATTTTCAGATATATTATCTACAACTTCCAGGGTATGGTAAAAGTTATCTTTGTGAGTTTGTCCTTCCACTTCTTCCACACCTTTCAGCTCTATCAGTTCAGGAATAATCAGCTTTAAAAGACCTGTTTGTTCCATGAGTTTTAATCCTACAGAAGGTTTTTCCGAAAGCATGATTTTATTGAATTCTACCATGATTCTTTCCATAGAAACAATCTTGATTCTTTCTGCTTCCTGTTTGATTGCCTCTAAAGACTTTTCTTCAATTGTGAAGTTCAGTGTAGATGCAAAACGTACTGCTCTCATCATTCTCAAGGGATCGTCAGAATAGGTTTGGGCCGGTTCTAAAGGTGTTCTTAAGATTTCTTTTTCGAGATCTTCAATACCATTGAACGGATCGATCAGTTCACCGAAATTATCCTTATTTAAAGAAATGGCCATTGCATTAATGGTGAAGTCTCTTCTTTTCTGGTCGTCTTCCAGCGTTCCACCTTCCACTTCCGGTTTTCTGCTGTTTTCAGTGTAACTTTCTTTCCTTGCCCCTACGAATTCCAGCTCAAGATCTTTATATTTGATCATTGCCGTTCCATAGGTCTTGAACACAGATACCTTCAGTTTAGGATCAATATCCTTAGCTACATTTTGAGCGAGCTCAATACCACTTTGTTCCGTCACAAAATCTATATCAGTAGAAGCCTTTCTCTTCATCAGAAGATCCCTCACATAACCGCCTACAATATATACAGACTGATTATTTCTTTCTGCAGCTTCAGAAATGATTTTAAAAAGTTTTAAATTTTTATTTTGAGCAAGATTAATTTTCATCGTTTATAATAGTGTCAGTTTCTACCAATGTTGCTCACTAATCATAATGGGCATACATTTTACTAATTTTTCCCTCTTCATCAAAAAACATGACCTCAACAGCATGTTTATCCATAATAGACTTATAAAATAATGCTACTGAATCAACTCCGGCAGTTGAGTGAATCAATTCAAAGTGAAGATCAGGAAATTTTTCCAATGCCTTCCTCCAATACTCACGAACAGCCTCTTTTCCGTGTAATGAACTTTCTTTACCACCGGTAGCCATTGCTATCATCGGGGTTGTGATTTCGATTTCTTCGGAATAATGAGAAAGAATATCGTCCAAATCATGAGAATTCCAGGTATCTACCCACATCTGAGCAAATTTTTGATGATTCATAGCATGTATTTTATGAGGTGAAGTTTTGCAAAGATAAAACTAAAAAAAGAAATCCTGCCGATATGTACAGGCAAGACTCCAAAAATAAATCAGGTAAGACAAAATTTATTACTCCCTGAGGACTTTTATTCTGTTATCAGCCCATATTTTAATCACCGAAGATCCTGAATATTTTGAAACTTTATCTCTGTCTTCTTCCACTGCATAATCGACAAGCTTGATCATTTCCGGAGAAATATCCGAAAATTTCAAAGGACTTTTATCACCGCTGAAATTGGCTGAGGTAGATACCAAAGGTTTATTCAGTTTTGTAATTAATTTTTTACAAAAATCATTTTTTACCAATCTGATTCCTATACTGCCATCCTCAGCAAGCAATTCCTTAGGAAGACCTCGTGGGTTTTCATATACGATAGTTACCGGCTTTTCGCTCAGGTCAATGATTTCCCAGGCCATTTCAGGAACATCTACCAAATCCTGAAGCCTTTTTTCAGACTCTACCAGAATAATCATAGACTTATTCTTTTCCCTTTTTTTAATGTCAAAAATTTTATTGACAGCTTCTATATTGGTGGCATCACATCCGATTCCCCAAATCGTATCGGTAGGGTAAAGAATAGTTCCGCCGGATTTTAAAACATCTATAATATGTTCCATAATTGTATTGAATTCAAATCAGTCGATAAAGGTAGAAAATCTAGGTTTTTTAGACAAAAAATTAACCTGTAAATGAAACGGGATGTTGAATTATTTTTTAAGTTTTGGCTAAAGCCAATGGAAGATGTATTTATTGGAAAACGGGCAAAAGCCCGTTCCTGTTGATTTTGATTTGTCTGTTTTATATTAAGATAAATATGGAAATTGTCAATAGAAATGGGCTTTGCCCCATTAATAAATTTATATTTACATCCATCCCAATTTAGATAAATATCTTTCCTCAATAATATTCAGGTGATGATAATTGTGGCCCACGATCAATTTTCCGATTGTTTCTACGGAAACTTCATTTCCGTTGGCGATACCTGTCGTTTGTAAAGCGGAAGGAGTTAGGGTTTCAGCTAAAATCTGAGTAGATTTTCTTACCAGCGTATATTCTTCAATTAAAGATTCTAAAGTTCTTTCGTGAGCGAATGACTTTTCAGCATATTCATTTTCATCAAATCCAGGAAGATTATTTTTATCACCTCTTGCAAAAGCGAGCATTCTGTATTGAAAGACTCTTTCACAGTCTGATAAATGAAGCAAAAGTTCTTTCAGGGTCCATTTTCCTTCAGCGTAGGCGAAACGGGATTGTTCCTCTGTGAGATTAGAATAGATTCCGATTGTTTTTTCTCCGGAAATTTTTAATTCTTTCAACCAATCTCCTGACGGAATCTGATCTAAATATCTTTGAACGTATTTTTGAAAATCTGACATATTGTTTTGAGTTATAAGTTAGTAATTTTTGATGTGCTTCTACGAATTGCTCCATTCATAAAAATTCACAGAATCATAAAGTTCAAATCCGCAAGCCGGATACAATTGATTTCCGATATCATTGCCTTTTCCTGTTTCCAATAAAATTCCGCAGGCTTTGGAAGATCGGCACAGTTCTTTTGATTCTTCAATGAGTGCTTTGGAAAACCCTTTTCCGCGGTGCTTTTCGTTGACATATAAATCATTAAGCAACCAGTATCGCTGCATTCTGGTGGAAGAAAAAATAGGGTAGAGCTGTACAAATCCAGTTAACATACCATCTTCTTCGGCAACGAAAATTTCAGAATCTTTGTTTTCCAGTCTTTCCTGAAGAAAATGAGTAGCGGCAGGGATATCAGAGTCTTTATGATAAAATATTCTATACTGATCGAAGAGTTCTGCAAGTTTTGGCAAATCGGAAATGATTGCTTTTCGTATATCTCTCATAATAAGATAGTGTTTTGGTGTAAAATAAAATGAGAAGGAATATTTTTATTCAATCCCTTCTCATTATTTTATTTTGTTTAAGAAAAAGCTTTTTCTAAATCTGCAATAAGATCTTCTGCATCTTCAATTCCAACGCTTAAACGAACAAGGTCATCTGTAATTCCCAGTTCAGCACGTTTTTCTGCCGGAATAGAAGCGTGGGTCATCAATGCAGGATGATTGGCCAATGATTCCACACCTCCCAGAGATTCAGCAAGTGTGAATACTCTTACTTTTTCCAGAAACTTGATGGCATCTTCTTTTTTTCCGGATTTGAAAGTGAATGACACCATTCCTCCTGATTCCTTCATCTGAGATTTAGCCAGCTCATACTGAGGGTGAGATTCCAATCCCGGATAAATGACTTTATCAACGGCCGGATGGGTTTCAAGATATTTTGCAACCGCAAGACCGTTGTCAGAATGTCTCTGCATTCTTAACGCCAATGTTTTGATTCCTCTCAATACAAGGTAAGAATCGTGTGGTCCTAAAATACCACCACTTGCAAATTGAATAAAGTGAAGTTTTTCACCTAATTCGGCATCTTTAGCAATAAGAGCTCCTGCAATAACGTCAGAGTGACCTCCGAGGTATTTTGTTGCAGAGTGCATTACGATATCAGCTCCCAGATCAATAGGTCTCTGGATATAAGGCGTGGCAAAAGTGTTGTCTACCGCAACTAAAATATCCTTTCCTTTAGCAATGTCTACTACTGCCTTGATATCTACCAATTTCATCAACGGATTGGTTGGAGTTTCCACCCAGATCAGTTTCGTTTTGTCAGTAATAACGTCAGCAATTTTAGAAACATCATCAAAATTCACGAATGTAAATTTCAACTGATATTTTTCGAAAAGTCTGGTAAACATTCTGTAGGTACCACCATAAAGGTCATCCACAGCAATTACCTCATCACCTGGATTCAACAATTTCAGAACACAGTCAATTGCTGCAAGACCTGAACCGAAAGCCAAACCTCTCGCTCCGTTTTCAATACTTGCCAAAGAGTCTTCCAATGCCTGTCTTGTAGGGTTGGCAGCTCTTGAATATTCATATCCGGAATGTACTCCGGGACTTTTTTGTGCAAATGTAGAGGTTAGAAATACAGGAACATTTACAGAACCTGTTGCAGACTCATGATGTTGCCCTCCGTGAATTACTTTTGTATTAAAATTCATAATATTTTATAATTTACCAATCTAATAATGTACCAATTTACCAATATTTCAGCATTGTTTTATCAGTAAACTGATCCATTTTTATATTTTTATTTTATGGCTGATTTCACCGCAAACTCTTCTGCAATTTCTTCCATCCACTGTGCCACATCTTCCTCACCTGTTGCTCTCTGGTAAGTGTTTCCTAAAGAGATTAAGATCTGGTGGATAAACATCTTCATCTGATCCACGGGCATTTCTTTTGTCCAAAGATCGATTCGTAAAGCTTCTTTTGTTTTATCATCCCATACAGAGATCATTGTCGCTTTTGTTTCTTCCTTTTCAATACCACCGTCCTGAGCATTCCATGTGATGTTTTCAGGAACGTGGTTTTCATCCAGCTCTACATCTATCGTAATCTGAGTTTTTCTCATATCAATTTAAAATTTTCAGCAAAGTTAATACTTCTTGAGCTTATCTAAAATTTCTACGAAATTATCTTCATCAGGAAATGGTGTATTAAAGTTAAAAATTTTACCTTCAGGATCAACAATAATAAATCTTGGGATAGACTGTATTTTGTATTTATTCATAAACTGCTCTGCATTAATAAGCCAGAACTGTGGTATGTTAGACGTTTTTGTTTTTAAATAATTTGTCCATTTGGATTGTTCTTCGTCCAGACTGATAGAAATAAACTGAATATTATCATAATGTCTGTATTGGTAACTTCTCGACTCAAATACAGGGCGAATCTGTTTACACGGGCCACACCAGGTGGCCCAGAAGTCTATTATCACATATTTGCCTCTATATTTTGAAAGTTTTTGGGTAATCCCTTTATCATTAAGAAGAGCAATATCCGGAAATACAGACCCCTTTTGAGACCTATTGATTTCGTCAAGTTTTGAGTAGAGAGCTTTTTTGTAATCAATATTACTTACTTTACCGATTTCAGCATTAAAAAGTTTGTTTCTTGCAATGCTGTCCGTTTGTAGTTCTATGGATTTTGTTAAATGTTTTGATAGCAGCTGATCTTTTGAAAGTCCTTTTGGCATATGATCAATTTTCACAAAAAGAATACTATCCGGATTGGAAACCTGTTCTTTATCAGACAAAAGCAGATCCAGTTTATATTGCAGATATTTATCATTCTTGCTTACAAGTTTACCCGGCTTCTGAATATTTTCATTAAGCTCTTTTAAAAAAGGAGCGGGTGGTGCAAACTTGGTATCTGTCAGAGAAGTCATTTTTCTGTAATTATTAATCTCATTCAGGTACTCTATGGCCATGAGTTGTCTTCTGTATTGTTTATAGTCCTCTGAAAGGGCGTTATTTTCCGGGTCAGCAAATATATTGAGAATTCTTTTGTTTTCTTTCCAGTCGGATTCTGCCACATCATAAAATTTTGTGGGATCATTACTGTAATTTTGTTTCTCCAGTGCATATTGAAATTCATACCCAAAAGAATTTTCACTGTTTTTATACACCTGATCAGCTTTCCTGTTTGATTGTACATAAGATACAAGCTGGGTTGTATTAAGCTTGATATCGAAATTAAACCAATCACCACTGGCCATGATGAAATGTATTTTTTTATTTCCGATTTCCAGGATATATTCATCAAGAGGGAGTGCTTGTGTGGTCAACCAGCTGAATGTGTTATTTTTAACAATGGCTGCACCGATTTTTTTGTGAAAATCTTTGGAATAAATTCGTACAGAATCTATTTTGAGATCAGTTTCCAGCTTTCCTTTGATAACAACTCCGGTACCATCGCTGCGATATGATGTGGGCTTTTGGAAAATATAAAGCAATCCGGAGCCAATAATTAAGGCAGCAGCGGAGATAAAAATCTGCTTTTTATTTTTAAGGAATGCATTTTTAAATCCTTTTTTACTGTACCAGAAATAGCCAAGAACAAGAAATATGACCATCCAGAAAAGGCTCATGTATTCAGAATGAGAAATAAAGCTGTTGAGATTTTTTATTTCCGGGGCATTCCAAAACGTATACAGAGAACTATATGGATTAAAAAAGTAGGCCTGTTTCTGTACAAGGGACGTAATATTTGAAGCCAATCCCAGCGAGCCAATAAGAAATGACCAGATAAAGCCTTGAAAAGCAATTGAAACACATAGTTGAAGGGCAGCAATTCCTAAAATGGTGATCAGAATTCTGATAAAGGTCTTAATCATCCATACGATATCAAAGATCATAAGTTTGGCTGGATCAGGATGTATATAATAATCTGCAACGGCTAAAATAATATTGAATCCAAAATAAGAAACAATACATATAAAACATAAGAATATGAGAATAATATATTTTGACAGATACAATTGAAATTTGCTCACAGGTTGTGTTTCCATCAGCTGCCAACCGTTATTTTTATGATCCGTTTGTGCTATTCTGTTGGCTGTAATAATGACAAATAACAGTACAATAAAAAATGTAAAATACTTGATGGCATCTCCACCGATAGCATCTTCAAATATTGAATACTTAAGTGTCCCTTCTATAACGAGACTTTTTTTGAAAAACCCAGGAACGAAGTTCAGAAAAGGGATTAGAGTTCCAAGGACAATGGCAATATAGGTCAATCCCAACCCTTTTGTTTTTAGCCATTCTGTACCGATGGCGGTTAATAATTTTTTCATCTGAGTTTAGTTTTTTGTTATTTCCATAAACCAGTCCTCAAGACCCGCATTATTTTTTACCTCAAAGATTTCGGCTTGAGCCAAAACCAGCTTTTTGATAAGAGCTGCAATATTTTCTTTAGACTCTGCAGTGATTTCTATAGTGTGGTCATTGATAATTTTAGGAGAATAATTCTCAGGAACTTCATCAATAAACCGAGTTGCATTCATGATTCCAATTCGGATATGGTTGTATCTGTAGAGTTCGTTAAGATCTTGTATACTTCCTGTAAAGCGAATCTCACCATGAGAAATAATAGCAAGATGAGTGATCATTTTTTCAATTTCCTGAAGCAGATGGCTTGATATAAAAATAGTAACTCCTTCTTCTTTGTTAAGTTTGATGAGTAATTCCCTCATCTCCAGCATTCCGTTAGGATCCAGCCCGTTTACAGGTTCATCAAGAATAAGCAGATCAGGTTTCCCAAGGAGAGTCATGGCAATAGAGAGCCTTTGCTTCATTCCCAGGGAATACTTTTTCATTTTCATTTTTCTGCTTTCCCAAAGCCCCACAAGATGTAGAACTCTTTCACATTCAGACTCGGGTAAATTTCGAAGTCTGGAAATAATGACAAGGTTATCCCAGCCGGAAAGATGGTCGTAGAATGCTGCTGTATCAATCAGGCTACCGATTTTCTGAAAGCCTTCCGGGTACAGATCTGATAAATCTTTTTCAAAAATCTGAATAGAATTTTGGTCGTCGGGAATACTGCCGATCAGCATTTTCATAGTTGTGGATTTTCCCGCTCCGTTAGCTCCCAGAAAACCAAAAATACTTCCTTTGGGAACCGAAAGATCTATATTTTTCAGGATGAGCTTGTCCCTCGTAAATCCGTAATTTAAATTCCGAATACTAATTAAATTTTCCATGTGCATGTTGATTTGTGTTGAAAATAAAAAAGACCCTTTGCAATACAAAAGGTCTTTTATAGGTATGTGATATTCTCTACTTTGTTACAGGTTTATATCCGGATTGGTTAAAGATGCTGGTCGCATCCATTTTCAGGAAATCAGTTAATTTCGTCTCAGGTTTTTCTTTCAGGTAGGCTTTGCAGATTTGCCATCCTGTGAAAATCCCTATTTGTGGGGAAGATTCATTATCAATTTCTGTATAAAACTTTGAAAAAGGTCCCGGAGAAATAAAACGCTCACCCAATCTTGGGTCATCTCCGAAAATCAAATTGCTTTCTACGAAATAGTTCCAGATGTTGGCCTCATTGGCTTTAGCCCAATCATATTGCTTTTGGGTATAATTTATTTTAAGATAATCCGGAAAGTCAGGAAGGAAAGCATCCTGTAAAACCATCACCTTACCGTTGAGAATGATCTGATCAATAAATTTCTGGTGATCTGGAGATTCTGTAACGATGTTTTCCGCAAAAAGCTGCGAAACTTTCGGAACAATATTCTGCGGATTCATAGACTTCTGGAAGTAAAGTTCCAGTCCTTTGTAATGAGGATTGCCATCTCCCATGAAACCTGTAATGTCTATAAACAAGAAGTTTCCTTTCCGGTCATAAATGATCGGGTCCTGTACCATCTGTAAAGCAGACGAAAAAAGATAAACTTTCGGACTCTTAAACTGAGGAAAATAATATTTAACATGTGAAAACAGCTCCTGAAGCTCTGTTTGTAATTTAGCCTGATCTATTTTTCCGATGGCTTCCTTATAGATTTTTATCTCTTCATCATCCGTTCTTCTTTTTCCGAAATCTTCATCAGAAACGGTGCCCTGAAACCATGGAAACTGAGATTTAAATTGTTCTAACGGAATCCCCGGATTGTAAAATTCTTTAGAAATATCCGTGATCTTAATTTTTTCGACAGGTTCTTTTATTTCCACTTTCCATTGATCTCCGGACTCTTTTTTACAGGAATCAAGGCCCAGAATTAAAACAGAAGAAAGCGCAATATATCTAAAAATCTTCATTATTTTTACAAGGAATTTAAGTTTACAAAAGTAAGGATTAAATGGACATATCATGATGAAAATTAAAATATTTACAACCCTTGCCCTTATTGCCGGATCTTCCTTTTTTTATAGTCAAAAGCTTGAGTTTAAGGACAAGAATTTTGAGAAAGCAGTGTTGGCAAATTTTGACCTTAATAAAAATGGAATCATGGAACCTGTAGAAACCGGAATGATAACCAATTTATTTCTGGTACAGAAAGGTATTACTTCCGCTGATGATTTACGGCATTTTAAAAACGTTAAAATGGCCGTACTTGATGATAATACTATTCCTGATATAAGGATTGCGAATCTCGATAAACTGGAATTGTTTTCATGTACAGGATGCAGACTCACTTCATTCACCGCAGAAAATTTAAAAAACCTGGGATCATTATATTTAGATAATAATCTTATGCAGGCTATTTCAATGAAAGGAACACCAAAAGTTGAACAATTAACATTATCTTTAAATCAGTTAGAAACTATTGATATTACCACACTCAAAAACCTGAAAAAGCTTAATATTGAACATAATAAAATTCAGATAATAGATATCTCAGCCAATACAGCGTTACAAACAATAAATGTAGGAAGAAATAATATGAAAGAATCAGATATTAAAAAAGGCACAAAAACGGATGTGACAATTTTTGGAACTAAGGAATAAAAAATACGATGATAATAGAAACAAAAAGATTGATTTTAAGAAAACTTGAGGAGACCGATTGTGAAAGAATGTTTCTGATGGATTCCGATCCTGAGGTCATGAAATATCTTGGTAAACCCGTGACAAGTCTTGAAGAATCAAAAGAAGCCATCAAAATGATTCAGAAGCAGTACGACGAAAACGGAGTAGGAAGACTAGCTGTAATCGAAAAAGAAAGTGGCCTGATGATAGGGTGGAGCGGCCTGAAATTATTAAAACAACCCATCAACGGGTATGTGAACACTCTGGATCTCGGCTATCGTTTTATCCCTGAGTTCTGGGGTAAAGGATATGCTATGGAAACTGCACGGGCTGCTCTTGAGTACGGTTTTAACGAATTGGGTGCCGATACTATTTATGCTTATGCAGATGCCGGAAATACAGGTTCCAACCATATATTGAGAAAGCTTGGCTTTGAAAATACAGGAGAGTTTGAAGATTCGGGAATACCTTGTCTCTGGTACGAACTGAAACGTGAAAAATATATTGCATAGACCATGAGGATCAGACAGGAAGAAGAAAATGATCACGAAAGCGTGTTTCAACTTATAGAAGAAGCATTCAGAAATATGGAGCATAGTGACCATCAGGAACAGTTTTTGGTAGAAAAATTAAGAGTTTCCGATGCATTCATTCCCGAATTATCATTGGTAATGGAGGATGATGACGGAGAAATTGCGGGCCATATTCTGTTTACAAAAATCAGGATTGAAAATGCTTCAGAATCCTTTGAATCACTGGCATTAGCTCCCGTATCGGTTAAGCCGGACTTTCAAAATCAGGGAATCGGAAGCCAGCTTATCCTTCATGGACACCATATAGCCAGGGAATTAGGATATCAATCGGTGATCCTTCTTGGGCACGAAAAATATTATCCGAAGTTTGGTTACGAAAAAACAAGTAATTTTGGGATTTCTTTTCCGTTTGAAATTCCCGAAGAAAATGGAATGGCTATAGAGCTGGTAAAAGACGGACTAAAAAATGTAAAAGGGGTGGTGAAATACCCTAAAGAATTTGGTATAGATTAAAAATATAAATAATGCAGACACAAAAAGTAATAGATCATATTGTAGACTGGTTAAAAGAGTATGCAACAAAAGCCAGAGTTAACGGTTATGTAATAGGCGTTTCAGGAGGTGTAGATTCAGGAGTGGTTTCCACATTGGCGGCCATGACAGGATTGAAAACCCTACTCATTGAAATGCCGATCCGTCAGAAAGCCGATCAGGTAGACCGAGCGAAAGACCATATGAATGATCTTAAATCAAAATTTCCCAATGTTGAAATCATGTCTGTAGATCTGACACCTGCTTTCGAGGAACTGTATAAAACATTTAATGTGCAGGATGATCTGTATCCCAACGAAAAACTGGCTTTTGCCAATACAAGATCCCGTTTAAGAATGCTTACGCTGTACTACTATGGCCAGCTGAACGGTCTTTTGGTATGTGGCACAGGAAATAAAGTAGAAGATTTCGGAATCGGTTTCTATACAAAATATGGAGACGGCGGAGTAGATGTTTCTCCAATTGCAGACCTTTATAAAACTGAAGTGTATACCCTGGCGAAAGGATTGAACCTTATCAAAAGTATTCAGGAAGCTATTCCTACAGACGGACTTTGGGATGTAGACAGAACTGATGAACAGCAGATCGGAGCCACGTATCCTGAACTTGAAAAGATTCAGAAAGAATACGGAACCAAAACAGCTGACGACTATGAAGGCAGAGATAAAGAAGTATTCCTGATCTTTGACAGAATGCATAAAGCCGCAAAACACAAAATGGAACCTATTCCGATTTGTGATATTCCTGAAGAATGGAGAAACTAGGTTAAATTGTTATATTAATAAAAATACTATGAATGGTAAAATAAGAGCCGTATTCTTCATCTGTTTAGGACTTCTTTTCGGGATGTCAGTGATGTATATTTACAAGAATTTTATTGACAAAGGAGATGCAAACATAGCAAAAACAGAAAATGTAAGCTACGGAAGTACTTCTGCAGAAAATCAATTGAATGCCGGAAATACAGCAAGTCAAGATCCCATTGAAAAACTGACGGAAGAAAGAACCGTTATCAGTTATGTTAAACAAAATCATAGATTACCGGACTATTATATCACAAAAAATGAAGCCAGGAAACAAGGCTGGAATCCTTCAAAAGGAAATCTTTGCGATGTACTCCCGGGAAAAGCTATTGGAGGAGATAAATTTGGTAACCGTGAAGGAAGGTTACCGGATGGAGAAAAGTACTTTGAAGCGGATGTGAATTACCATTGCGGCAACAGGCAGGCAGGCAGAATTATTTTTACCAGAAGCGGAGACGTTTATCTTACCAAAAATCATTATAAGAGTTTTGATAAACAATAATGTCATTGCGTTCGTCACAAAGCCGATATTCCTGATAAGTTATTTTAAATAGTTAATTTTGAAAAATTATAGTTTTTATCTTCTTATGGTTTTTCTTCTGATGATTTCATGTAAAGAGAAACATAAAACAGTGAAGATTGAGCAAAAACAGTTCATAACTATACTTATTCAACCTTTTAAGGATGTCAGTTCTCAAAGTTTGTTAACGGTTACAGAAGGTATTAAAAAAATTTACCCAAATGTACAGGTTCTTGAGGCTATAGATTTTCCTAAGAATACTTATTATAAAGAGAGAAATAGATACCGGGCTGATTCAATCATTAAATTTTTGAATAAAAGAACAAAAGATGGATTTGTTACGATTGGTTTAACCTCAAAAGATATAAGTGCAACCAGAGGGAAAATAAAAGATTTTGGGATTATGGGATTAGGGTATAGACCTGGAAAAGCCTGTGTAGCATCCAAATTCAGACTCAGTAAAGAGAATGCGAATGAACAATTTTATAAAATAGCCATCCATGAGCTTGGACATACACAAGGGCTGCCACATTGCCCCAGGAAGATGTGCTTTATGAGAGATGCAGAAGGTAAAAATCCTACCAATGAGGAGACCGATTTTTGCAATACATGCAAAGCTTTTTTAATAGATAAAAATTGGAAATTTAATTAGATATGAAGACAATATATATAGATTTTACAGACATAGGCGATTACGAAGATTTTTACGCCCAGCTAAAGGAAAAAATAAAACTTCCTGAACATTTTGGGGATAATCTTGATGCACTTTTTGATACCATTACGGGAGATCTCGAGATGCCGCTTCACCTTGAGTTTGTTAATATGACAGTAGATCAGTTGGAAATTTTTGAAGACTTGTTGACTACGCTGGAAGATGCGGAGGAAGAAGTAGAAGATTTCACTTTCAGTTACTATCTGGAGCAATATGAAGATGATGAGGACGAAGAGGAAACAGAAGATTAACTGATGATATAAAAAAGTAATAAGGTTGTTTTAGAAATAAGACAGCCTATTTTATGTGGTGCACATTGGTTATCCTTTTTTTTAGTCAGTAAAGTCGGTTTTTTTTATTTTCTCGCAGATTTGAGAGATTCCGTAAATAGAAAGTATCGGGAGTTTTTATTGGTTTACCACTCATGCACGAATAAAATCATTCGTGAATGAGTGGCTATAAAAATTCTTACGAAAACCTTTGATTTTATTGTGTTGTAAAAGGGTTTGTTATTTATTAAATCTTTGCATTTTTTTCAACACCAATAAAAAACCTGTAGCATTCATTACTACAGGTTGTAAACTAAATATTATCAATACGATTTTTAAGATCTTTAGCTGATCCCATATCAAAACAAAAATTCTGTGGTTAATATAAAGCCACTAGTTATTTGTTCATAAAATTTACTTTCTTATTTTTTACAAAAAGGTAGAGTCAAAGTAAAAAGGTAACAAATCCTTCACGGCATGAACCTTCACTACTTCTTCATTCATGCTGGAGAAATAAAGGTCTATATTTTCGTTCTGTTTGGTTTCGTATTCTATAAGGCTTTGACGGCAAGCTCCACATGGAGGAATCGGAGGGTTGCTTTCATGGAATTCTTTCGGGCCACCCACGACGAAAATCTTTTCTATTTTCACATTAGGAAAATTCGCTGCCACCCAGAAAAGGGTAGTTCTCTCAGCACAAAGACCGGACGGATACGCCGCATTTTCCTGATTATTCCCGGAATAGATTTCTCCGTTTTCCAGCAAAACAGAACATCCCACCAGAAACTGAGAATACGGAGCATAGGCCATCTCACGAGCTTCTTTGGCTCTTTCAAATAATTTTTTCTCTATATCGCTCAGTTCGCTGCTATTTTTAAAGTATTCGTAACTGATCTGTATGTCTTTTTTCATATATTGTCGACTAAAAAAGGGGGGTAAAATTACTTCTTTTTAATGAGGTGGGCAATATTTATTCTTCTTCCCGCAAATTCTAATTTTTAAAATAATAAAAATGCTATATACACCAATAAAATTCAGAAATATTGAGCTCAAAAACCGATGGGTAATGTCTCCAATGTGCATGTATTCATGTGAAAACGGGATGGCCAATGACTTTCATTTTGTACACTACGGAAGCAGGGCACAGGGAGGAACAGGTCTGATCGTGGTAGAAGCAACAGGCGTAGAACCCAAAGGGAGGATTACCAATCACTGCATGGGAATCTGGAATGATCAACAGGCTGAAAAACTACAACGAATTGTCAACTTCGTGCATGAAAATTCTGAAAGTAAAATAGGCATTCAGTTAGCTCATGCAGGAAGAAAAGGATCTACCTGGAATAATAAACAGATTTCAGTAGAAGAAGGTTGGGAAACCGTTGCACCGAGTTCCATTCCTTATCATCCTTCGGAAAGAATTCCGCATGCTTTGACTACCGGTGAGGTAAAAGAACAGGTTCAGAATTTTAAAGAAGCGGCCAAAAGAGCAGTTAAAGCAGGATTTGATGTCATTGAAATTCATGGAGCACATGGTTATCTGATTCACCAGTTTCTGTCACCGCTTTCCAATATCAGAACGGATGAATATGGAGGAAGTTTTGAAAACAGAATCAGGTTTTTAATCGAAATCGTAGATGCCGTTAATGAAGTATTAAGCGAAAATACCGCACTTTTTGTACGTATTTCCGGAACGGAATATGCCGAAAACGGATGGGATATTGAAAGCAGCGTGGCTCTGGCAAAAGTGCTTAAAGAGCATGGTGTTGATCTGGTAGATGTTTCCAGTGGTGGAAATATCCATGGAGCGAAGATTTCAGTTTTTGACGGGTATCAGGTTCCTTTTTCGTCTCAGGTAAAAAACGAAGCTTCTGTGAAAACAGGTGCCGTAGGTCTTATCACAGAGATTGATCAGGCGGAGAAAATTCTTCAAAACGGAGATGCAGATCTTATTTTTATTGCCAGAGAGATTTTAAGAAATCCCTATATCGCCGTTCAGGGATCATTTGAAATGAATGAAGACTGCTTCTTCCCTCATCAATACACCAGAGCAAAGATTTCAACGTAATATCAAATCATCCCAACATTTCCGAAAAATGAATATTGATGACTTCATGCTGACTTGTCCCAGTAAAAGATTTCTGGGAGTAGAATGTCCCGGATGCGGTGCGCAGAGAGCTGTTGTTCTCGTATTTGAAGGGAAATTTTCAGAAGCGTTTCAGATGTATCCGGCAGTATATACCATATTGTTGTTTTTATTTATTCTTGGGATAAGTTTTATAGACAGGAAAAGAAAATATGGACCTGTACTGATGGCCCTGCTTATCATTAATCTTACGATCATTATAGGATCATATGTTTATAAACATGTTTTTTTACAGACCTGATAAAGAAACCTGCCGGTTATGATTTTTACAATAATATCCGATGTTTGAAAGTCGTAGAATTACTACAATTTCTGAAACTCTTGCTCGAAAATTTTTCAGTTTAGAACATGAAGTCTATCTTTGTTTATATTAAACCTTATAGGGACAATATATAGTAAAGAATAAAATGTAAGAATATGGCAGGAAATTCAAGAGGAATCTTAAAATTCAATGGAGGTGAGGGACAAAAATTATTAAAGCTTAATTACAGTGTATCAAGAGCTACAGATGTTTCAGGACGTGTAGCCTCTGATCCGTCAAACGCACTGATTAAAGTAACCATCGAGGCAACAGAAAAATCTGATGTTTTGGAAAGCTTACTAAACAGCAAATACAAGCCTACAACAGGAGAAATCAATTTCAACAAATCTCACGAAGAAGGTACATTGATCACTTTAAAATGGGAAAACGGGTACGTTATCCAGCATGAAGTAGATTTTGATGCATTAGACAGCAATAATATGCTGATCAGCTTTGTAGTAAGTGCAGAAAGCATTAGTTACGGAAACTCATTCTATGAAGGACTTTGGCCAATGAGCTAGGTCTTTCATTCCAAGATATTAAAAGACTGTCCTTACAAGACGGTCTTTTTTTACCTGTTGGAAAATCATTATCTGCCGGATTTTTATTTGTTTAAAAATTCTTCAAAAAATTAAAAACCTAACAAATCACTACACAATATGTCAATCATGCCTGGGAATCAAGCGGGGACTTTTCGTCCGACGCAAAATGCAGACGGTATATCTGAAAATCATCATACAGGAATCAACCGATTGGTAAAACTCTCTCTTGTAATAGAGGGAAAGATGATCAAATATTACAAACACTTTAAACTTAAGCAAAGTACAAAACGCCATCATGAGTTTACGCTCACCTTGGCACATGATACCTTGGGAGAAAGGCAAACCCATTCATTGGAAGATGCTAATAAATTTCTTGGAAAACGTCTCACAGCCATTATTTCTTATAAAGATGTCGACAACAGCCCGGAAAGGACTTTTGTGGGAGTCATTACAGGTGTCGGATTCAGTCAGGAAAAAATGAGCCTGGGAAATATCGTACTCACCGGAAGCAGCCCGACCATCCTTCTTGACGGAGCTCCGCATATTCAGAGCTTTGGGGGAAATCAGCCCGTCAACATGGGAATTATTGCAGAAGAAGTCATCAAACAAGGAATAGATAAGAACCGTTTTGACGTAAGAGTTGATGCTAATAATTTTTCACAGATCATCTACAGCAGCCAGTATGATGAAACGCATTATAATTATCTGGCAAGAATGGCGGAAGCATACGGAGAACAGTTTTATTATGATGGCGAAGTAGTACATTTCGGAAAACTCCCTCCCCAGAACAAACCCATCATCTTAACCTACGGAAGCAGTGCCAATGATATCAAGGTTGAATTAAAAGCAGTGCATACCAGACCACAATTTTACGGTTACAACAGTCATAAAAATGAAAAACTAACTTCCGGATCAACACCCATCAAACATGTGGGGGATCTTGCGAAGACAGCTTACAGCCATAACGATTCTATTTATAAGACACCGGCATTACAGGTTGCTCCTATAAAAGCTTCTACTCATCTTGACGTAGAATATTCACAGAAAAGTGCTTCAGGAAGTGAAGCGGTAAATGTTTTTTCCGTTTCAGGAAATACAACCGTTCCTTTTCTGCACCCGGGTTGTGTCGTAGATATGCAGATGCGTAAACCGGATTCCAATGAGACTTCTTATTTTACCAGAATCATGATTACGGAGTCGGAACATGAAATTGATACCATAGGCCATTATCACGGAAGCTTTGTCGGAATTGCTGCAGATACAGGCTTCCTTCCCAGACCAGAATATACCGTTCCTAAAGCCGAGCCGCAGACGGCAACCGTAATTTCAAATACAGACCCTGAAAAGCAGGGAAGGATTCAGGTAAGATTTGACTGGCAAACTAATGATACCACTCATTTTATCAGGATGATGAGTCCCGATGCGGGGGGTACAGACCAGATTACCCAAAACAGAGGATATGTGGCTATTCCTGAAGTAGGAGATCAGGTCATGGTAAACTTCGTGCACAGCCATCCCGACAGACCTTTTGTCATGGGAGGAATGTTCCATGGAGGAGTTGCTTTGGGAGGTGGGATCAATAACCATTTAAAATCGATACAAACCAGAAGCGGAATCAGGATTTTAATGAATGATGAAGAAGGAAGTGTGAAAATTCTTGACCCAAGCGGAAACGTATACTTCATGGATGGTAAAGGAAATATTGATATGAAGGCCCCGAAGAATTTTACATTGAATGCCGGAGAAAATATCAATATTACAGCCGGAAAAGAAATTTCAATCGGAGCCGGAAACAGTATTACGAGCAATGCTAATGATGATATTATTTCTGTAGCAGGACAGGATATTGTACAAACCGCTTCCGGTGATATCAGGGAATCTTCGGATACCAGAACCGAAATGGTAGAAAAAGAATTCAAAAGACAATCCGAAACCTCTCATGAAATTGCAGGAGAAATATCCATGTTCAGCGAGCTGGAAAATATGACCATGCAGAGTGGAAAAATCGTAGAATTCAACAGTGCTGAAAAATCAAAATTGTTCTAAAATGGCCATTAGAAAAACCGCAACCAATATCCGGGTCACCGTGAAAGACTCTTATCATTTAAATGTAGGAAAAAAGGTAGAAAAGATTGCCCAAAAGATAAATGTGGAAGCACAGCGGGAAAATCTTATTTTGTCCAGCAATAAAAAAATAATGTCTCATGGGAATAAATAAATTGAAAACTTTCATTCTTTTCATTGTATGCAGTTTCTCATTAATCACATGTCAAAATAAAAAAATGGAAGAAAAATATATATGGACAGGAACCTTGTCAGCACCCAATGAATACCCGATGCAGGCTTATTACGGAGAGCTGATCGCTGATGATTATCAGTTTCCGTTTTCTGATATCTGGGGAATTACAGGCGGAGGATGGGGAGAACCCGGAAAACATATGGGGGGCACAGATCATCCCGTCAAAGTTCCCCATACCTTGGAATTTACCTGGTATTCTCTGGCAGAAAATAAATTTTATGCAGGACATTGGGAGTTGGACACCCAAAAAATTACCCGATTGTTTAATGAAGGATTCAGCCAGACCTATTTTGATTCCTTAAAAAAAGGAACATATGACACCTTTGTCATTGGCTTAGGACCAAAAGGGAAATTGATACTTTGGTTATATGGAGACGGACATCAGGTTGAGGTAGGACATTTTCAGGGCAAAGAAATACAAATTACACAAGCAGAAGCTTACGATAAATTTAAATATGTATTTGAACCCAACTACAGAGAAGATATCCTGAACGACCCTGGAATCGTAAAACCCATCGTTACTCAAAAGATAAAAGACGAAGGCTACCCGAACCCTGATTTATATGAAAATTTCAGAGAAAAATTAAACTGGAGACCCAAGCTTATCTTGCCTGCAGGAAGTACTCTTGAAAAAAGGAATTTTTATATGGCCAACGGTGAACGTGAAAGTACGCTGCAGGATCAGCCGGCTACTGCTTTACCGTATGCCAAAAGAGCTGTGCCGTATCTTTTCTATTTCGAATGGAAAAATAAAGACGGAAAACAGGAAAGCTCACAGATTGTATGTACAGGGAATTCACAATATATAAAAGAGGCCAATAAAGTATACAACGGAACTTTTCTTCCTCTGGATTTTGAAAAAACCGATATGTATAAAATATTTGGAGGATTAGATAAAGAAGCTTCTGCAGATATAGTTATTGATATAAGCAGTGGAAATACTGCAGAGATTTATATCGAGCAAAACGGTAAAAAATATCCGGTGACACAGACCGATAAATACGTAAAGCAAAACAAATAGAAACCTATGTCAAATGTAGTTTTTGGAAATTATACTCCCGAAAACATAGAAGATGATTCTATAGATGCTGTACTGGGAGTTTTCTTTGATGGAACGCTCAACAATAAAGCCAATACCAAAGAGCGGGAAAATAATACGGAAGTTTATAAAAAATACGGGATTAAAACCTGGTCCAAAAAGCTGATAAGCGAGAAAAAAGACACCAGTTATGATAATGGCTGGAGCAATGTTGCTCGTATGTCGGAAGCCTGCAATGCTGATTATGGCATTTATATCGAAGGAATAGGAACCGATGACCGTAAAGATGATGAAAATAGCGGCTTTGCTTTTGGGAGCGGAGACACAGGAATCCGTGGGAAAGTGAGAAAAGGCTGTGAAGAAACAGTCAAAAGATTAAAGGAAAAACTCGGCAATAAAAAGAAAGTTGCCGTCTTAACATTGGATGTCTTTGGATTCAGCAGAGGAGCGGCGGCAGCCCGTAACTTTGTATATGAAATTAATAAAAGAAAGTACGCCGCCAACAAGAAAACCTATACCAAAAGAAAAGTAAGCGTTACCTTTTACAGTGATGATGACGGAAAAGAAGTGCCTATTACCCAACTGCCGCCAAGAGGACATCTTGGATTAAAGTTAATGGAGGCAGGTATTACCGTTGAGCGGATTGTCGTTCGCTTTTTGGGAATTTATGACACCGTTTCATCGTATCATCCCGGTGTTTCTGCAAAGCCCAACTTCAGCAATGATGTAGAAGAATTACACCTGGACGATATAACCTCGGCCAAAAAAATTGTACACTTTATTGCCACTGATGAGCACAGGGAGAACTTCGATCTTACCAATGTAGCCTACGATACAGATGCAAAAGGAAAAAAGCAGGTTCCTGTTTTCTATGGAGAAGAAAAAACATTTCCGGGCGTACATTCAGACATTGGAGGAAGTTACTTATCCGAAACAGAATGGGTAAGAGAAATAGAAACCGACTGGACGGATAAAAGAGATCTTAAACCTCTTGAAGACAGATTGGTTGCCGAAGGATGGTATAACAGAAATCAACTCTCCTACATTGGGGGCAATGCATATTTTGCATTAAAAGGAGTCAGAGATTTACTGCATACCTACAGCTATATTCCCCTCACATTTATGACAGAAAAAGCCAATACCGCTAAATGTGAGCAGATATCCATGACGAAGATAAAAAAGACCTATGATTTTTCTAAAGATACCCTTCTGGTTCGTGTTGAAAAAAAACTTAGGGGATATGTCTTTAAAAACGGAAAACCTTATGATTTTAAGTGGGTTGCTGATCTGGATAAAAAATATAACCATAATAAAACTCATCCTGATTATATAAGAGAGCTCGCAGAGCAGAAAGACCTCAGAGATTTAAGGAATAAATACCTCCACTGGTCTGCCGACCGGTATGCCATAGGAATGGACCCGAGGTCAGACAGGAAAAGAGTGGTGCATTAAAATATAATCAACACGTTGTGAAGCAGGATAATTATGCAGAAATTTAATATACATACCGTTCAGGAAAACGATACCCTAAAAAGCATTGCAGCCCTTTATGGAATAGATAAAGATGCGCTGAAGTTATTTCACAATAACCTTTGCAGTGTAAGAGATATGGTTCTGATTGAGCTGACCGGGCAGAAGGAGATTTTTATTCCCAGATCTTCAGCAGTTGATCAGGATAAAAAAGTACCGCTGGGTAGGGCTAATAGTCTGGTATTTAACCCTGCAAAAATATACAGGAAATACGGTGCCGTTGTCACTATTGAAAACGGAGATCATCTCAACGAGCTCAAATATGAAGTTTCAGTACGATGGATCAGAAGTGAAAGACAACAACATTATTTTGAAATAAACAGAATTTCCAAAATATATCTGAACGAAGAAGAAGTCAATGAAATAGCAGATATGTTGGCTTATCAGACCTCAAAAGTTTTATATCCTCTGCAGATCAGTACCGATGAGCACGGAAAATTTAAAACAGTTGAGAATCTTTCTGTCTTTAAAGAAAGATGGCCGGCCGTAAAAGAAGCAGTGTACAAGGAATTTGACGGTGAGACTGTTGATCGCTACTGCAGACAGATTGAAAAAGTACTGGATGCTCCTGAAACCCTTAATTTATATCTTAAAAATGATTATTTCATCAGAACATTATTTTATGGGATTTATCAAAGCTTTGGAGAGGATTTTAGCATAGAAGAAATACAAAGCTTCCCGATCACAGATAATCCGATAGAACCAAAATATAAAATAAAACTGGAGCTTGACCCTCTCAAAGATGACCATAATCTCATCCGGATAGACGGAACCGGAAAATTACATGAGGAGAGATCTGCATCTGACTTTATGAACGGTGCTCCTTTCTCTATGATAATTGACGATGAGCCGGTAATGAACGATAATGGTGAATTCAGGGTGAGATATTACCTGGATGAGAAAACAATATTTCCCGAATCAATGTATCTCGAAAGCAGTATTCTTTTGAGGCAAGAAAAGAAGATTTCGGTTTCTATCGCCGCTCTTCCTGAATAAAAAAACAAAACAAATGAAAATTAAATTAAGACACAGACTGTCAGCATGGGCTTCTACTTTTTGCAGCCTGCATTTCAGTCAAAAAGGAGAAGATAAACCATGGCAGAAAAACATATTGTAGTACAGGGAGCAACGTGCAAGTGCCAGTTTGGGCAGGCACCCGATAAGCTCAAAGTACTTACTCACCAGAAAGAATATGCAAATGATAAAGATGCTTCCAAAAAACTCATCGTGACCACGAAAGAAATTGGAGGCGCTACATTTGAAAAAAATACATTTGGTAACTGTACAAAGCATGGTGGCCCACCGCCACCTTGTAAAATCATGGTTACCGAATGGCAGAACTTTTATGATAAAGTCCAGCTAAGTAACGGAGGCTTTATCATTGTAGAAGACAGCAAAGCAGTTTGTGCGGTTGCCGGAAGCCCTTGCATCGAAATCATTGACCACGGACAAAGAGCAGAAGCCAGTCAGCAAAACTTTAAAAATGCCGATCCTGAAGTACAGCAGCAGATCAATCCTTTGGTGGATGCTGAGGAAATGCGTAAAGATGAGAAAAATGATGAAGATCCATCACACGATTTTTAAACAATGATTGTATGGCAAACAAAGGAATAAAAAAAATAGATATTGCTCCAAGAGCTGACAATGCAAAAGTGGTAGTCAGCAGCGGAGATATGATTGGAGTAGAACCCGGAAAACCCATCCGTTTCAGCGTTTCAGAATGGTATCCCGGAACTCCCGATGCAGACAAGAAAAAAGAAGTGGTATGGATCAGGCAGAAATCTTCAAGGAAAACAATCATCGAGCAGCTGAGAAGACCGGCAGGCTATGTATTTGAATATAAATTTACCAAAAAAGAATGCGGAATTCTTTCTTATTATGTTGAAGCCAGCTTAGGAGGAAAACCCGATACCGTCAACAAAGTAGGAAAATATATTTTCGGATTCTGTCCGCCGAGAATTGTAGATTCCAAATGGAGTACAACCGAAGGCGGAAAAGACGTACGAAAAGAATATTATTTCAGTTACGGGCATATCATCTATCTGTATCTGGGTACAGAAGGCCTTAATGGAAGGAAGGATCTTACCATAGAAATTTACAGGAGAATACGATATGGAGGAGGAGCAAAAGACGATCTCCTGTTGAGAACGTTAACGGATGTAGAAGTCAATGACGGTGAAATTAATGTTAAAATCCAGAATACTTCCCAATGGAAAGGGATGATCAAAGATATCAAAGATGTCGAAGAACTCTATGTAAAAGTAAAAGACTCCAAAGGAAAATACATTGTGGATGATAATAATGATGACATTCACGCCCGGTTTTTAAGGATTAAAAATCAGCTGGTGGCCCAGGCTCCCAAGCAACCTCAGAATGTAGTGCCTACCAAGGTTTACATGCCCGATAAAAATGTTGAACGTTACGAACCCTGTAAGTTTGAAATGATCAATATCACCGACATTGGTTTTGATAAGAAAGGAGAAGTAAAAACACCCATTACCGTGTTTGATAACGGGAAAGGGGTGAAAAATACAGCAGCAAAAGAAACCATCCATGCTACCATTTTTTACGAATTCAATTCTGCAATTATAGAAGGAGACGGGGAAACAAAACTCAATAATATCCTTCGCTTTTTGCTGGAACATCAGCATTCTACGATTACGGTAGACGGTTACGCCTGTGTGATCGGTAAAATGGAATACAACAAAACCCTATCCCAGAAAAGATCCGACATTGTCAAGAAGTTCTTCACAGACGGAGGTTTGGATGCCAAACGAATCAAATCGTTGGGAAAAGGTGAAGTAAACCCTACAGATGATAAAAAAGGAGGTGATAATATCAAGCATAAAGACGAAAAGGAATATAAAAACAACCGTAGGGTAGATATCTATTTTGATTATTTCCCCCACGATGCCAATACCATTATCTATCATACCATTGGGCCCACTTCTTCGACCAAAAGAAATGTTACGATTGAAGTGACGGATCTTGATACCAAAGCTTGTTTCAGGAATAAAGCACTCCACGCCAAAGAAGTTCGGTTGCTGGATATAGGTCAGGTAATCGATGCAGGTGATAAAGAAAGAAAATTTACTTCTCCATCCTTCGACTATCAGGTGTATTCCGATTTATCCAGATTCAATGCACTTCCACTGCAGTATATCTGGCCGGAGTGGACCACCCCAAACAAAATTCATCTCCATGCCCATAGTTGCAGGTTTTACAGCAACACATCAAAGACGACCGTTTTAATGAATGTGTTTCCCGATATCAAATGGGATTTTCATTTCTTTTTAAACTTGAGCAATGACCTGAGTGTTAAATGGCAGAATCTCCCTCCGAAAAAACATCAGGAAATGCAAAGCAAAGCTGGAAAAATCGGAAATGAAAAAAGAGGTAAAAATACGGCGGTAGATTTTGGAGTGACTATGGAAGCCAATTGGGACAAAGTAGCCAATGATAAGTACAACGGTCATTTTGATGCCACTTTCAAGTTTGAAGATAAAATCAAGTGGTTCTATAAAGTCTTCAGTTCTTTAAAAGAGTTTTCAAAAGGGGTGACAGATCAGACCAAAGGAAAAATCAGAAAGAACAGCTTTACCAGTAAACTTCCCTTAGCCATAGAAATGAAACCTCCTAATTTCTGTTTCGGGGGAGAATGGCAGCTGGAAAGAGGCCAGAAAAACCGAAAACCGTTGCCAACAATCGGAACGGCCATGGAAATGTATTTTAAAGCAGAGCCATTGATCGGTATTGACATTACGGTAGACCTTCTCGATATGCTGATACAGGCCGGAGTAGGAGTGGTAAGTGGAGGAACGGCTAATGTAGCAGCCAAACAGGTCTTGAACGAGGTAAGAGCATGGCTGGCTGATGACGACCATCCCGTTACTTTAAACATGTATATGGATTTAAAAGTAAAAGGAACCATTTCAGGAGAAACCAAACTGAACTTTAATACCAATTCAGATGCAGGCGGAGGAAACGGAAAGCTGACGACCAAAATTGTAATTGAACTGGACGCAGGTATCGAAGTAAAAGCTAAATTCGTAGTTATTATTGCGGAAGCCTATGCGGAAGGAAAACTGAAAGCTACCGGCAAAGCATCTGCTACTTTCGGACAGAGTTTAACGTATGATCAGAAAAGCAGTACACAAAAAACCTTATATTACAGGCCGGAAGTGAAATTTGACGGACTCGTTGCAACCGTAGTGGTAAAAGCCAGCGTCGGATTGTACATTAAAAAAGGTTTTTTAGAAACAGACCGAAAAATGGAACTCGTTGATTTTGATAAAACCTACCAGATACTTCCTGAGTTTGATGTGATTCAAAAACTGGAAAAATTTACAGGAATATCTGCACAAATACCATTCATTCAACAAGGATAATATGAAAAATATACTACTGATAAGTACTTTGCTATTGTTTAATTGCTGTAGCTCCCAATCAAAAACGGAGTTGTCAGATCTGAAGCCGGGAACTAATCATGAGGCTGTCCTTAAAAATGCTACGAGACAAACTGATCTTGAACAAACGACGGGATATCCTTATTATAATACCTATAAAGTAGACCAATATCAGTATGGAGGCATCCAATTTGTAGTGGATTATCCCAAAGGAAAAAAGTTTCTCAAAAGCGAGATCGGATTTCTGGTCAACAATCAGAAAGATAATCTGCTTCAGGGTTACTTTATTGTAACTAAAAATTTTAAAGAAAGTGAATCATTGATGGCAGCCTTGAAGAAAAAATACGGTGAGCCGGAAGTGATTTCAACAGCGACAGACGCGTGGCCATATTCCGGATATTACTGGAAAAAGACCAAAGACGGTTTTGATATTTTATTGGAACAGGTGAAAAGTAAAGTTACCACGGATCAGAAAGAAGCAATAGGTTTCGAGACCAGCCTGTATTTTGTGAAATCGGGAATACATTACGGGAATATGGAAGACAGAGAAACTGTTTTACAAAGTTTTATAACCACTCATGAAAAATAATACTATGAAAAATTTGAAATATGTGCTCATATCAGCCATGTGCTTAGGACTCTCATCATGTGGTCAGCAGGGAAAAAACGGAGCACCTCAGACCGAGGTTAAAAATAATACCCAGACCGGGCCTTTTAATCTGGCATCTATTTCCATAGGACAAAATATCAACGATATTCTGAAATCCGGAGGAATAACGACAAAAGATACCGTTTATACGGATGAGGTTACCTTAATAGGGAATGAAAGACTGGCGTTTTCAACAGAAAAAATCCTACACTTTAACGGAATAAGTTTAGACGGGAAAAATAATAAAAATACCAATAAAGTTCTTTTGCATTTTGGAAAAGTTGACCACGAAATAGGACCGCTTGCCAATGAAAAAGATGATGAGCTGGGTATGTATCAACTGGATATTTATACAGAAAATGAAAAAAAGGCTCTTTTTGAAAACTTAAACCAGACATTACAGAAACCAGAATTTAATACTGTACATGAAAGTTTTGACTCAGAAGTGAAAGACAATGAAGTCATCCCGACACCTAATAAGTTCAGACAGGAAGTAGCCATCTGGAAAAATAAAGACGTTATTTACTACTACTGTGAAACCCGGATTGACAACAAGCCTGAAGAATACCGATGCAACCTGTTTGTTTTCAAAAATAAAGAATGGAAAGATCTTCTTAATGGATCCGGATATCCGGACCTGGATAAAATTTCTTTAAGCTAACCCCAAACAATCTCTTAACTTAAGATACACCTTATAAAACCACTATGCAGCAGCCTTATTATGTCATTGATTTCAGTGCATCCGCATGTATGCTGGAGATCCGAGTGAATGACTATCCTGTGATTCATATGAATATCACCCACCAGGTTTCCACCATGATTCCTGTCAATTATGCCATTCTTGAGAGTGGAGAACAGACACTGACGGCCTCTATTCTTCCCATAGCAGGAAAAACAGAGCTTGATAAAGAAGCCGAATTGAAATTGAATATAAAACTGTTTGATGTAGCCAACAACTTTGTCTTTGACAGTCAGTTTGGTGATTATCAGTCAAAACCGGTTGAAGATCAGAAATTACCGGTTCTCAGACACAATAGCACTTTTAAAGCGGAAGTTCCTTACCAGTTAAAGGCATGGCAGCATGGCAGGAACCTTAAAGACCTTAAGGATGTCAGAGAAAAGCTGGAAGCGGCCTACAATAAATTGATCAGACAGATTCAGACCGGAAGATATGATGAGTATAAGAAGATGATTTCTGCCAGAGAAGAAAATATGGCAAAGTCCATGTATCTTTCAGCCGGTGAATCAGAAGGAAGATTTAAAGAACTGCTGCAGGAATTCAATGCCGGAATGGAGGTACAACCTTTACCACAGGATGCTGTCATGATATTCTACGCGGAAAATAAAGCAGCCGTTTTAAAAAGATTAAACGGAGACTCAGCCCTATATCTGGTAGATCCGAAAACCAAAGAAGAGCTGATGCTGGATATTTCATTTTATATTCCGGAAGGAAAACAAGAATTTGAAATTATATAAATTTTAAAATAAAACGTATTTTTAAGCGCAGAGTCTGTTGCGTTGCAAACAAAGACAAGGTGACTTACCGGATAAACACATGAGAAACAACAAAAAAATATCATTACTTGTTATCGGAATCGCAGTATTCTGCTTTCTCTATTTTATCCTGTGGTTGATCTTTAAAGAAAAGATGCCGTTTCATAATGATCTTTCAGACTTTTATACCCATTATGACAGCTATGCAGAGCGGATATTTATTTTTCTTCCCTTATTCTTTTTTGTCATCGTTGCATTGCTTATCCTGAAACCTACATCTGCCAAACGGTTTTTGAAATTGCAGTCCTCTCTTCCTACTTCAAAAATTCAATCATTAGCCAAAGGATTGGTAGAGGTGGAGGGCAGTCTGGTGATGAATACTCCTTTGTCTTCACCCGTAAACAATGAAACCTGTATCGGATATTATTACACGATTGAAGATATTGACAAGGATTCAGACGGTGACGAAAGGTATACGACCATTCACCGGGAAACGAAATGCAACCCTTTCAGGATAAAGGACAGCACAGGAATGATCGATGTAGAACCCGAAGGAATTGAGCTGGTCCTTCTGAGCGAAACCAACATCAGCAGCAATAATAGCAAAAGATATACGGAAACCCTTTTAAAGGACGGGCAGAAAATGCTTTTGGTAGGCTACGCGGATAGCAGAAACGGAGTGCCGTTTATCAGAAGAGATGACCATCATAAAATATTGGGAATAACCTCAGCATCAGGCATTGATGTCTGGAACAAATACCAGCCCCTGCTCAGATCGTTTCTGTTCATATGTTCCGTTATCCTTTTAATCATAACCTATATACTCATACAATCATGAATCAAACCGTTGCAATCATCATACTTATCCTGCTGGGAGTCACCATTATCAGCTTTTTGATCAGCCTGTACAATAAATTGGTAATGCTGAAATTCAATGTTGAGAAAGCCTACGGCAACATTGATGTCATTGTAAAACAAAGAGCAGATGAAATCCCAAATCTGGTGAATGTTGCCAAACATTTCATGAATTATGAAGAAAATGTTCTTACCCGTCTTACAGAGCTTAGAACATCCTATAGCACGACTACAGATGCTGATAAAAAAACAGAAATAGCCAATGAAACCTCAAAGGCTTTAACTTCATTCTTTGCCGTTTCAGAAAACTATCCGGAGCTGAAATCCAATAATAATTTCCTGGAACTCCAAACAAGGGTTTCTGAGCTTGAAAATAAAATTGCCGACAGAAGAGAATTCTTCAACGACAGTGTCAATCTTTATAATATAGGCATCCATGAGTTTCCCAATGTATTGTTAGCTGGGATGATGGGGTATAAAGACAGGACTTTACTGGAAATAGCAACCGAAGAAAAACACTATGACGGTGTCCGGTTTTAATATCTTCACCAGGCTTGCGGGCGAATTTCAGGACTCTCCGGAGATGATCATCTTTGGAGCATTTTTTCTGCCTTTAGTCTTGCTTATTCCGGTTACCGTGGCAGGATGGGTATTCCGTAAACTTAAATTCAATATGTATATCGTTCATGTACTATTGTATACCCTGCTTTTCACCTTTATCCTGGGAGTTGTTACCATATTTGTTCTCTTCCTGGTTACTGATAAGAATATCATCAAGCTGATGTATTGCTGGCTGACTATTTTTACCGGAATGTTCTTTTTCAGTTTGATCAATGCCAATACCATTACCAAAATGTTTTCTGATTGGTCTAAAATTATTAAAGAAAAAGAGAAGAAATAAATTGAAAATTGAAAATGCTGAATCTTTACATAAAAAAGCTGGCCCCCGAAGCAGGGACCAGCTTTTTTTTATCTGATGAATGGTCTTGAATTATTTAACTAAGAACTGCAAGGTAGCTCCATCCAGTTTTAAGATATAAACGCCCTGACCAAGATTTTGGGTTCTTATTGAATTTCCGTTCTTAAAAGGCTGATCAATCGTTTGCATTACTTTTCCCTGCAAATTATAGATTTCCGCTTTTTTCACCCTCTGAATATCTCCTTTTACCGTTATTTCCTGGTTTGTAACAGGATTGGGAGAGATTTTAAAGTCCGAAGCCTGTGTTTCCGGGACAGTAGCTTGAGCTAGCCTGGCAGTTCCTCCTGAATAACAGGTCCATGTAAGATCATCAATTGCCACCCTGTTGCTTGTTGAAGTATTAACCAGACTTACCGTTACATTTCCGGAGACATTGATATTGTTGATGGTTGTAGTCGTTACTGAAGTACCGTAAGGAATGGTTCCTACTGTAGTTCCGTTTACTTTCACGTCAAAACTTCCATTGGTTCCTGAAAACTTGAGCTGTGTGGTTACTGTTAGAGAACCAATACCATTTGCTGAGCTTCCGGAAGTTAAAGATCCGTTTCTTACAGTTATTGCTTTGGCATTGATCGTCTGATCTGTTCTTGCATCAGTAGCTGTCCACGAAATTCCGTTATTTGTCCATGTTCTGGTGGAGTAGGAAGAAGTGCTGCCTGTCGGTACTGATTCAAAGTTCTCACTGGCACAACTTGTAGAAGGATTAGTTGCTCCTGCATTGGTTGTTCCGGAAACTGTTGAACTGTTTGCAGAAGAATTTCCGGCCGCATCTTTAGCAACCACATAAAAATTATAAGTAGTGGAAGGGTTCAGTCCTGAAACTGTGGCAGAGGTGGTATTTGAAGTAGTTTTCAAATTTCCGTCCATATAAATGGCATATGAAGTGACCCCCACATTATCTGTCGAAGCATTCCAGGTAAGGGAAATACTGTTGGATGTTTTTCCGTTTACAATTAAGCCGGTAGCTGCCGTCGGCGATTGGGTATCACCTGTTGGCTGCTGAGAACCCCAAATCTGATTGACATAAGAAGGATTGTCAATAAACGGATTTCTATTTCCCTGATAGGTATAAGAAGCATTATTTCTTTTAATTTCCGCCTGAGAAACAGGATCCTGATTATGCCATGCCAGAAGGGTATTCAGCTCCCATGTTTGTAATCCCGGATATGCTGAGCTTCCCAACATATTTCCCGAAGCAAAAGAAGATAGTTTGCTCTCGTAACGGGTTACAAAATAAAAAATCATACGGGCTACATCTCCTTTAAACTCATCAATCGGCTCAAATACAGTCCCCGAATATCCCGAAGAGGAAGAGCTTCCAAGCTTAGATCCGTTTTTAGAAGTAAATGAGGCACTTCCTACCTTTCCGTACGGATAATTGCTTCTCATTCCGTTTACTTTTCCGTCAGTTGCTCTGATAAAGTGAATATCTGCAACCATAGGTGATGCCTGATTAAATAAACTTTGAGGAATCACGTGTTCCCGGTTATAGCAATTGCCTTCCGTAGAATAAGTTCCGCACTGATTTGATCCTGGCGTGTAGTTGTACGGATCTGCACCTGTCGGTTTTTCGGAATAGATATCCAGAATACTTCCGTCATTTTCATAGTCCTTGTCAATATCCGTAGTTTTATAAGCAGTCCATAATCCGTTATATCCTTTGTCCTGATGTCCATTCGAAATAATAGAACTTAAAGCCGTTTTTAATGCTGCACCATTCAATCCGTTAGCTGCATTGTAGTATCCTGCAGGCGCCTGAGCATGCGCAAGTCCCGCAAAGACAGAGAATAAGATAATTTTTTTCATATTAATATAATTTCAAAACAAGAATACTACATTTTTATGAATAAAAAATGACATTATCATTAATTTTAAAATACATAACATAAACAACAGGTAAAAATATTAATGAAAATGATTCCTTTACCTATCAGCCATGATATAAAAAAATGCCGGTGCAATATTGCACCGGCATTCCTATAATAATAGATTAAAATCCTATTTTCTTTGTGGCGGATAATTTTTCATAATCTCAGCCATGATTTCAGGAATCTGTCTCTGTTTTGATTTTGGTG
Organism: Chryseobacterium sp. UNC8MFCol; assembly: GCF_000482305.1. Lineage (NCBI taxonomy): Bacteria > Pseudomonadati > Bacteroidota > Flavobacteriia > Flavobacteriales > Weeksellaceae > Chryseobacterium > Chryseobacterium sp. UNC8MFCol. Next base: position 449,671 of record NZ_KI535290.1, on the reverse strand, counting down.
AATCTACAGAAATTCCGCTTCCGATACCCTGCCAAACCAGTTTATTGGTTTTTGAGTCGATGAGATCAACGATTAAAGCCCCTTCATTATAATTGCTGGTCCATGTTCTGTTCATACCGACTCCCCATCCGAATGGGCCACCCCATCCCCACATTCCGTAAGGAGAAGTGGTATTGATATCTGTAATTTTCTTATGATTCGCTTTTACGTTGACAATAAGATCAGGGTTTTCTCCGGACTGAAGTCCTTTGCTTTGCAATTGTCTTGATAGCTCATTCAAAACTCTGTCTTTATCAATATCATTCAATTTTAAATCATCGATTCTTATTTTATATGTTTTATAAGAATTGAAATTGGCAGTTTCAGCATAATCTGAACGTACCTGAAAAGGGCTGCATGAAGTTAATCCCAATGTAGCTGCTGCCAACAAAATAAAAATATATTTTTTCATTTTATTTATTTTTTTTATCATTTTTAATGAATGTATCCGTCTTTTTGTCGTACCCGTAAGGACAGTGCCTGCAACCGCTTTTACAGCAGTATCCTCTTTTCAGATGGAATTTTTCTGTAAAAACCTTGTATCCCTGTTCATTATAGTAAAAGTCTTCACCTTCTTTGATGTCATAATGAGCCATAAGTTAAAACCTAGTCAAAAACTTTTTATATTTGTTACTATGATAATTGTATGCCAAAAGCCATTAAAAAGATTAAAAATTAACGGCATTGCTCTCTTTCCCTTTATCTTTATTAGGAAACCCGAAGATAAGGAAAATAATGTATTGATCAATCACGAGAAAATCCATTTACGGCAACAATTGGAAATGCTCATTATTTTCTTCTACATTTTCTATGTCATTGAATATTATTACTGGCTTTTTAAGCTCAAAGACGGATATCTGGCCTACAAAAGAATATCCTTTGAAAGAGAAGCCTATGCAAAAGAACACGACTTGCATTATCTGAAAAGCAGAAAATTCTGGAGCTTCCGTAAATATATCTGAAATAATGCGGATGAATATTTGAAGTCAACAGAAAATAGGCTTGGCTACACCAATATTTCCAACCAATAAATCTTTTGCTAATTTTGCAATAATTAACATGAGCAGCAAAAAATGCTATTAAAACTCCCTACAGAATCAATTCCGATCCAGGAAATACCTGTTGAAAAAAATATAAAACTCTTTATCAAAAGGGAAGACCTGATTCATCCACAGATTTCAGGAAATAAGTACTGGAAATTGTTTTATAATGTGAATCATTATCTGGAAAAAAAACCTCAGAATCCTTATATTATTACTTTTGGTGGAGCATTTTCCAATCATATTTCAGCGGTTTCAGCGGTTGGAAATTCAGCAGGGATTCCAACATTAGGAATCATAAGGGGAGAAGAGCTGCAACATAAATGGCGTGACAATCCTACTTTGCTTTTTGCGAAAAGAAATGGGATGAATATGAAATTTGTCACCCGCGAAGAATACCGCCACAAAGAAAAACTCACAGAATTCCTTCAACAGGAGTTTCCTGACGCACTGATCGTTCCTGAAGGTGGTACCAATGAAGAAGCTGTACAAGGGGTGAAAATGATGCTCAATGAGCAAACAAAAGATTTTGACTATCTTTGCACCGCAGTAGGAACTGGAGGAACTATTGCCGGAATTTCAAAATTTTGTGAAGACAATCAGAAAGTTATAGGCTGTAAGGTCGTTGATGATGCTTCACTGGAAAATAAAATATTTGAATTAACTTTGAAACGGAACTTTAATCTAATAGATTCAGGTTTTGGAGGTTATGGTAAAATAAATGATGAAAATGTCCGTTTTATCAATGATTTCAAAGAGAAATATGATATTCCTTTAGAACCGATGTATACAGGAAAAATGATGCAGAAGATTTTTGAGATGATTGAAGACAGTTATTTTCCTGAAAACAGCAGGATTTTATGCTTTCATACTGGTGGCTTGCAGGGGATTGAGGGAGCTAATCTGCTTTTAGAAAAACAGAATAGAAATTTAATTATATAAGTAAAATTGAAAAACATGAAAAGACTTTTCCTATCCATAAGCCTTTTAGTTTTATCAAAATTTTCTGCCCAAAACTGGGCAACCGAAGATCAGTACATTCAGAAGTTTGCTAAATATGCCGTAGAAGAAATGGAAAAATATAAAATTCCGGCTTCTATCACATTAGCACAGGGACTTTTGGAAACCGGCGGCGGACAAAGCCGTCTGGCGTTGGAAGGTAAAAACCACTTCGGTATAAAATGTAAAGAAGACTGGACCGGTAAAACAATGAAACATACAGATGATGCACCGAACGAATGCTTCCGTGTGTATGAAGATCCAAGACAGTCGTACGAAGATCATTCTGTATTTCTATCCACAAGAAAGTATTATGCAAACCTTTTCAAGCTGGATATGAAGGATTACAGAGCCTGGGCATATGGATTGAAAAAAGCAGGCTATGCAACCAATCCCCGTTATGCATCTATCCTTATCACCAAGATTGAAAAGTATAAATTATACGAATACGACAATACCAATTCTACAGAAGTATTGTATGCTGTTCTTAAAATGTATCCGGACCTGAAAGACGACAGATCTTTTATGGCACAGCTTGAACCTTCAAAATATGCTAAAAAAGCTAAAGAACCGGTTACCGTAGAAGTACCTTATAAACAGACTTCTTACGCACAGCAACAAAAGAGAGTAGAGAGAATCAAAACCAAGGCGGAGATTCTCAACTCAATTCTTATCAAAAGTCACCCGAACGACGGGCTAAAATATATCGTAATTCCTGAAGATACCAATATACAGTTTATTGCCAACAAATTTAAAGTCAGCGAAGGCAGACTGAAAAAATGGAATGAACTGGAAAATGACGCGCTCAAGAAAAATGATATTGTTTTCCTGGAGTCTAAAAATTCATCAGGAAATACCGCTACCTACAAAGCCGAATCAGGCGAGGATATGCATGATATCGCTCAGAAATTCGGAATCAAATTACATAAATTATATGCTAAAAACAGAATGGATGAAGGACAACAGCCATCTGCAGGGCAGCTGATTTATCTGATTGATAAAAAACCAAGAAATTAATTTTTTGTTGAGAGTTTATTGTTGACAGTTACATGCCAATCAAGAACTGTCAACCAGCAACTAAGTATATATGAAATATCAAAGAAGTTCGGCTTTATTTGATGAAGCCTACAAATACATTCCGGGAGGCGTTAACTCACCGGTGAGAGCATTCAAATCTGTGGGAGGAGTTCCCGTTTTCATGAAATCAGCAAAAGGTGCTTACCTTACTGATGCAGATGACAACACCTATATCGATTACATCAATTCATGGGGACCTGCGATTTTAGGTCATACCCATCCTGAAGTGTTGGAAGATTTGAAGCTACAGGCCGAAAAAGGATTTTCTTTCGGTGCTCCTACAGAACTTGAAACCGAGATTGCAAAATTCATCATCGAAAACGTTCCGAATATCGATCAGATCAGAATGGTTTCTTCAGGAACAGAAGCCTGTATGAGCGCGATCAGGCTGGCAAGAGGATATACAGGAAGAGATAAAATTGTGAAATTTGAAGGGTGCTATCACGGACATTCAGATTCATTCCTGATTAAAGCGGGAAGTGGAGCTGCAACTTTTGGTAATCCCAATTCTCCGGGAGTGACAGCAGGTACGGCTAAGGATACTTTACTGGCTCGTTACAACGATTTTGAACAGGTAGAAGATTTGTTCCGTCATAATGCAGGAGAGATTGCCGCAGTTATTATTGAGCCGGTGGCAGGAAATATGGGATGTGTTTTACCGGAAAATAATTTCCTTCAGAACCTGAGAAGAATCTGTGATGAAAATGGTGCTTTATTGATTTTCGATGAGGTAATGACAGGCTTCAGACTCGCTTTCGGAGGTGCACAGGAACTTTTCAACGTAAAAGCTGATCTTGTAACGTACGGAAAAGTTATCGGTGGAGGACTGCCGGTAGGAGCTTTTGCCGGAAGAAATGAAATCATGGACCATCTGGCTCCCAAAGGAGGAGTATATCAGGCAGGAACATTAAGTGGAAATCCTTTAGCGATGAGAGCAGGATTGAAAACCCTTCAGCTGATTAAAAATGATCCTGAATTTTTCAACAGATTAGCCAAGACAACAGAAATGCTGGATTTTGAAATCGGGAAGATTTTAAATGAAAAAGGGATTGCCCATAAGATCAACAGAAAAGGCTCTATGATGTCTGTATTCTTCCATACCAACAGAGTATCTAACTTTGATGAAGCACAGGAAGCCAATCATTCATTATTCAATAATTTCTTCCACCAGATGCTGACGAACGGAATATATCTTCCGCCAAGTGGTTATGAAACATATTTCATCAGTGATGCGATCAAAGAGAAGGAAATTGATATGACACTGGAAGCAGTGAGGAAATTTGAATATTCAAATAAATAAAAACAAGAGACCGGCTTTTCAACCGGTCTCTTGTTTTTAGGGTAATGCCTTAAATTACGCGAAACCATAGCACAGAAGACACATCCAGCGTCCTTCCTTATTGGCTTCATCAGCATCAAATATATAAAGGCCTTTACTTTGGATATGTTCTCTTTGGCTCAAGGCATCTCCTCCGGAAGCGTCAGTAATGTATATGATAGCTCCATCCTGCTCTTTTCCATACAATGTATTGCCTTTCTCCGTAAGTTCTGCCCGGGTTAATCTCGGAGGTAATAAACCAGCAATCGTTAAAACTTCTTTTTTAGCACTGACATCAAGAGTTGCTTTAGGATTTTCAGTATTAATGCCGGTTTGTGCAAATAATACAGAAGCTGCACCCATCAAAATAAAACCAATAATTTTTTTCATATATTTTTTCTTGCAAAGATAAATTTTAATAAAAAAATATAGTTTTATTTTGTTTGTATAAAAAATATTAAAGCTACCTATCTGAAATATAAAAAATGTTTTATCAAATCCTTGTAATAAAAAAATGATAAACAATGAATTTTTGTGCTGTTTATTCTTAAAGCCGTCGAGAAAGCATAAATGATACAGATTTTGTGATAAACCGTACACTGTGTTCCTATCCGTTCTTTTTAATTTTGTAATAAATAGATTGGATATGAAGAGCTCAGACCATAATATATCTCGTAAGGATTTTTTAAAAGGCTCCGCATGGGCCGTAGCGGGATTCACTTTATTACCTGGTATTATGACAGCATCACCTTTTTTTAAGGATAAGAATATTTCGGCAAAAGGAAAAATCAGCCTTAAAAATGTTCGCCTGGAAACAGGTTTTACCTATGAGGATGGAGAAGTCGTTTCAACAAAAACGGATTTATTTTGTGTAGAAGTTGAAAACGGTAAGATCACCAAGGTTGCACCGAACCAACCGAGCGCCAAAGGGGTAGACGCCAAGGGATTTTTAATGCTTCCGGCATTTAAAGATATGCATATCCATTTAGATAAAACTTTTTATGGCGATAAGTGGCAGGCAGTCCGCAAAAGAACAGGAGGAATCAAAGGGATGATAGAACTGGAGCAGAAAATGCTTCCTGAAATGCTTAAAAACTCAACCTTTAAGGCAGAGAAAATGATAGAATTATTGCAGTCAAAAGGAACTTCATATGCAAGAAGTCATGTGAATATTGAGCCAACTTCAAAACTGCAGTCATTAAAGAACCTCCAGAAAGCCCTGGATAATAAAAAGCAAGGATTTGGAGCGGAATTGGTCGCATTTCCGCAACATGGAGTGTTTTATACGGATTCAGCACCTTATCTGAAAGAGGCTGCTAAGATGGATGTTGATTTTATCGGTGGAGTAGACCCTTTCAATGTTGACGGAAATATCGAAAAAGTAGTAGACTTTACTGTTCAGCTGGCTTTAGACAACAACAAAGGAATTGATATTCACCTGCATGAAACAGGAGAATCCGGACTGAAAACTGTAGAATACCTGATCAAAAAGGTGAATGAAAACCCTGCTTTAAAAGGCAAAACATACCTAAGCCACTGTTTTATTCTGGCAAAACTGGAAGCATCCAGGCAGGAAGAAGTTGCTGAAAAATTAGCTGAGGCTCAGATCGGAATTGTTTCTACCATTCCTTTCGGAAGACTGGTAATGCCGATTCCGACTTTATACAAACATAATGTAACGGTACTGACGGGGAATGACAGTATTGTAGACCATTGGAATACATTCGGAACCGGAAGTGTTCTGGAAAAGGCTAATTTAATGGCCCAGGTATATGGATATTCTACAGAGTTTGCCTTATCTAGAAGTTTAAAACTCGCTACAGGGAACGTACTTCCATTGGATGATAAAGGAACTCAGCAATGGCCTAAAGCCGGAGACCCGGCCAACTTTGTATTGCTGAATGCAAGCTGCTCAGCAGAAGCTGTATCAAGAATTTCAAATGTGGAATCACTGGTACATCAGGGAAATGTTGTTTTTTAATCATTAACCTCAAAAATGAAAAGCTATGAAAATCCTGGTATTTCTTTTGGCGTTTGGAAGCCTGAATGCCTGTGAAGTGAAATCTGATAGTCATTCAAAAGAAAATATTATGCAACAGACCCGTATTACAGATCTGGTAAAGAAAAATGATCTTACTGGCGTAAAGTCGGCTTTGGAGAACGGTACTGATGTGAATACCCAGGACAAAAAAGGACGTTCTTTACTTTTGATAGCTACCCTGGAAAATAAACCGGAAATGGCAAAGCTTCTGATTTCCCATAAAGCAGATGTTAACCTTCAGGATAAGCAGCTGGACAGTCCGTTTTTGTATGCCGGAGCAAGTGGACAAACAGAATTGGTCAGATTATTTCTGGAAAACGGAGCGCGTTTTGATGTTTTCAACAGGTATAACGGTACCGCTTTGATTCCTGCCTGTGAGCGTGGACATGTGGAAACGGTGAAAGTATTGGTGAAAACAAAAGGCTTCCCGGTCAATCATGTTAACCGTTTAGGCTGGACCGCCTTAATGGAAGCCGTAATTCTTGGAAACGGCTCGCAAAAATATCAGGAAATTGTACAGATCTTAAAGGATAACGGTGCGGATCTCAATATTCCTGACCATTCTGGAAAAACGCCTTTGCAGCATGCAGAATCATTGGGTTTTAAAGAGATTGCCGCAATCTTAAGATCTTAACGCCGGATTTTGATCAAACAGTAGAAATTTCAGACATATAATTTAGTTGATATTTAACCACAAAAGACTCGGGATTTGTTTCTTTTGTGGTTATTTTAATTTTTCTCCGGGGAATTTTATTAATTTTAAGAGAAATTAAGGTAGTGTGAGTTATCATACAGATCATTTTCCTATTTTAGGAATTCAGGAGTTCAGCGAAAATCAGCTTATGGGCTGTAATTTGTTGTTTAATGAACTTTACGGGGCACGTTCCATCGATGATCCCCATAAACACGATTTTTTTATCATCAACCTTTTTGAGCACGGAGTAGGTTCCCACACGATAGATTTTACGGAATATCAGATAAAAAACCATCAGATTCATCTTGTTTTTCCGGATCAGGTTCATCAATGGGTTATTGAAAAGGAAACGATAGGATACCAGCTGATGATCAGCAGGGATTGGTTTGAAAGCTTTCTGCCTTCATTGAGGTTTTCCGCTTCTTATTACCAGAATCATCCGGTTATTAACCTTTCAAAGGACGTTTTTGAAACTTTCCGGTATGAATTTAAAGCTATTCAAAAAGAACTGACAGGCGAAAAAGTCTTTTGGGAGCTTATCCAGAAAAGGAGTGAGCTTATTGGGCTATTGGTAAGCCAGTGTATGGAAGGTGCCTTTAAAGATTTTGAAATGTATCATTCCAATCCTATCATCTCCAGATTTTTGCAGCTGATTGATGAGCATTTTAAAACGGAAAGGTCCGTATCTTTCTATGCTGATAAGCTGAACATTTCTGCCAATTATCTGAATATTGTCTGCAAGAAGAACCTGAATTCCTCCGCTTCGTCATTGATTCAGGACCGTATTTTACTGGAAGCAAAACGGCTTTTGAAAGTCTCGGAAATGTCTGTGAAAGACATTGTATATGATCTTGGCTTTTACGACCATGCCAGCTTTTCAAAATTCTTCAAAGCACAAACAGGGATGACGCCTTCTCAGTTTAAAGAATAATCTGTACAAAACAAGACATAATTGATACACCGGTTTTGAATACAAGCTGGTGTAATTTTGTATTGTTAAAATATTACATCATGCAATTTCCCTATCAATTAACTGCAAAAGGAAAATATTCCCTGAAAAATGTCCGCCTGGAAACAGGTTTTGAATACGAAAATGAAGAGGTAACCGGAACAAAAACAGATCTTTTCAGTATCGAAATTGAAGACGGGAAAATACAAGCAGTAAAATCTAACGAACCTTCTTCTAACGCAATTGATGCGAAAGGATATCTGATGCTTCCAGCTTTCAGAGATATGCATATCCATTTGGATAAAACATGGTACGGACTTCCATGGCAAACGCTTTCCCCAAAAAGAAAAACGGTGAAGGATATGATTGCCTACGAACAGGAAATCATCCCTGAACTGTTGAAGACTTCAGTGGAAAGAGCAGAGCAGCTGATCAGTTTATTACAGCATTACGGAACCCATTTTGTCAGAACCCATTTCAATATTGACCCCACTTCAGGATTGAAATCTCTGGAGCATCTGGAGCAGGCCCTGAACAATAAGAAAGATTCTTTTAAAACAGAATTGGTCGCCTTTCCTCAACATGGAATCTATTATACGGATACAGTTCCTTTACTGAAAGAAGCCGCACAAATGAAAAGTGTTGATTTTATAGGGGGATTGGATCCGTTCAGTATCGACGGAAGTATTGAAAAGGTAATGGATTTCACTGTACAATTAGCGTTAGATCATCATAAAGGAATTGATATCCATCTTCATGAAGCAGGAGAGTCCGGGATAAAGACCATCAATTATCTTATCGATAAAGCACTCGAAAATCCTGAATTACAAGGTAAGACTTTTGTAAGCCATGCTTTTGCGCTGGGACATCTTTCACCAAAAGAAACAGAGCAGATTGCTGAAAGACTGGCAGAAGGTAAAGTGGGAATCGCATCATCGATACCTTTCAGAGGAACCATTATGCCTGTTCCGACATTGAAGAAATATGGGGTAAATGTTTTAGTAGGAAATGATAATGTACAGGACTATTGGAGTACTTTCGGATCTGGCAACATGCTTCAGAAAGCAAATCTTATTGCAGAATTATATGGTTATGCCACAGAATTTGCATTGTCAAGGGCTTTACAGTTTGCCACTCAAAGCATTCTTCCTTTGGATGATAAAGGAAATCAGCAATGGCCGAAGGCCGGAGATGAGGCGGCTATTGTTTTGGCTGATGCGTCATGTTCTGCAGAAGCTGTTTCCAGAATGTCGCCGATAGAAGCCCTGATGAATGACGGGAATCTGTTTTGGAGAAAATAATGATATAGTATATTTTTTTATACACTTGTTTTTTGTAATGGGTCACCGGAATTTTCCGGTGGCCTTTTTATCAATATTGACATCAGGAGGAGCGGGCTTTAGCTCACTCAAATATAATAATCCAGATTTCATTGGCTTTAGCCGAAATTTAATAAAGCAATAGAAATTAACGAGAACTTATATCGTTAACATTGGATATTGATGTCTTCTAATATTAACATCTCTTAATGTAAAATATTCCTGAAATCTGTTATTTAACGTAATTATACAAAAAAAGCCTTCGAAAAATACTTCCGAAAGCTCTTTATAAAATTAATCTAACTACTATATTTTATAGGTTGTAGTTTGTCCAACCTGCATACCAGGTATCACTAGCATCAGCTACAGCCCCTCTGTATGTTACCGGTTTGAACCAAGAAGTCAACTTAGCATGAGTAAATGTTCCTCCTGTCAATAGTGGTGAACCAGATGCAGGAGAGAAGTTTGGAGTTGTTCCTGCAGGAGCCCATGCACCCGCCAGTTTTACGTCAGCTGTATACGCAAGGATGGTATTTCCTTTAGAATTAAATAACGTCGTAAGGTTATCCAAAGTGTATCCTGTAGAAGAAGAAGTAGAAGCTCCGTATTTTAAAGGAGTTGTGTTTCCTGCTAAAATATTGTTTTCAAAAGCAAGGCTTCCACTGGTAAGGTTCTTATCTGTAGGTGTTCCTTTAGTGGCATCAACAAATAAACCGATCGGGAATCCTGTAAATACAGAATTGAATACAGAAATTGAAGAGTTTCTTCTGATCTGTAATCCATGTTGGAATAAAGAGTTGATAGATCCTGCGTTTGTACTGGTACTTGAAGAATTGATTGGCCCGATAATCGTCATATTCGAGAACGTAGCCGATGTCTGAGGCGTTAAAGCAGATCCGTTAGCATCATTGTCGGACTCAAATCCGTTTGAACCGGAAACGTCTGCTACCTGAGGGTCTCTTACCGCAATACCAAACTGGATATTTCCGGAGAAACCGTTATCTGTATCGAAATCATCATCAAGACCTTTGTAAGAAATTAGGTGAGAACAGTTTACCGTTCCTCCGAACCATTCAAAACTATCGTCATTAGCATAAGCAACTTCTACATAATCTACAACAGTACCGTTACCAACACCTCCGAAAGTAATTCCGTTAATCTCTTTATCTGGTAAGAATGCATAGCCTGCATATTCTACTCTCACATATTTTAAAACTCCACTGTTATCAGCGGCATTGTTACCTCCGTAAAGACCCAGACCTTCAGTGTTGTTGATTCCTCCTTCAATCTCTCCAACGCCTGCCTGGTTGTTGAAAGAAGCATTGGTAGGAGCATTTCCTAAGATCACCAATCCTGCCCAGTCACCTCTTTTTGGACTTGGTTTGTCTGATGTGAAAATAATTGGGTTGGCAGCAGTACCTTCTGCCATGATTTTACTTCCTCTTGTAATAATTAGAGCACCATTTTTATCAGCTTCACCTACAATTTTAGTACCCGGCTCGATTGTTAAAGTTGCTCCGTTTGTTACATATACTAGTCCTCTCAGCTTATAGATTTTATTAGCTTTAAGCGTAAGATTGGATGTGATTTTTCCTGAAAGAATAAGGTTTTCAGAATCTCCGTTTCCGTTACCTCCACCCTGAATGATGGTTGGTCCATCTTCTTCTATGTTTCTACATGCGGTAGTGGATACCAAAGCACCAAGCATTAAAGAATATAAAACGAACTTTTTCATGTTATAAAGAATTAAATTATTTTTATTAGATTATATTGACTGTATTAAAAATTGTATCCCAGTGTTAAACTGATATTGGTTCCTGTTACTCTTTCTATAGCAAGAGCATCTTTGCTGTCGTACTTACCATTGTCGTTAAGGTCATGATAGAATTTGGCACGACGGTTCAGGATATCGGAAACATTAAGTTTGATTTCACCTTTTTTGTTCCAGATCTTTTTAGCTACCTGGAAATCCAGAAGAGGTCTTGGAGCTTCCCAGATTGGTGGAACCTGGTCATTTCCTACATAAAGGATTCTTCTTCCGATCATATTGAAAAGCACTGTAGAAGACCATCCTGATTTTTCAGCGTCATACTGAAGGCTCAGGTTGATGGTGTAAGGAGACTGTCCTTGCATTGGTCTGTCAATTTTAGTAGCTTCATCCGTTACTTTGTTTTTGATGTAAGCGAAGTTTCCACCCAATGTGAAATTTCTCAAAGCACTTGTGAAATCAAGTTTTTTTCTGAATTCAGCTTCAATTCCATAGGCATCGGCCTTATCTACGTTAAGGTAGTTGAAGGTATTACTTGTTCCTACACCAGACTGGTTGAAATAAAGTTCGATTGGTTTTTTGAAGTTCTTATAAAATGCTGCCACTGAGAAAATCTCTCCTGTTCTCGGGTAATATTCCCAACGAAGATCTGCATTGGTGATTTTTGTTCTTTCAATAAATTTGTTACCAATTACCGTAGCACCTAAATCAAAATCATAATATGCTAAAGGAGAAACCTCTCTGAATTCCGGTCTTACCACAGTTTGAGAACCTGCAAGACGGATGTTCATCTTTGGATTTACCTTAAAGGTAAGGTTAAGGGCAGGTAAGAAGTCTGTGACACGCGTGTTTACAAAACGGTCATCACTCTTTTTTGCACTTCCCACTAACTGGTCAAAATTTTCAACTCTCAATCCCCAAACCGCTCTCAACCAAGGGGTAAAGTTATTGTCGAACTGTAAATATCCTGCGTTAAGAATCGTATTGGCAATATATCTGTACTGGTTTCCGGCGATTTCATCAAATGTAAACCTCCCGTCTGTACCAAAATTTTCAGGATTGAAAATATTTTCGAATGATTGAGAAAGTAATCCCTGGTTATATCTTTCAAGTCTCACAGAAAATGGTCTTGAATTATATATCCTGTCTTTTACCTGGAACAAATATCCACCTTTAATGGTTTGTTTTTCTCCGAATAACGTAAAAGTCTTGGATACGTCTCCACCGGCATTATACAGGTAATCACTCAACGTAGAATAGAAAACACTACCTGATTTTTGAGAAAGACCGTTAGAGATCAAAGCAAGGTAAGGGCTACCAGCCATTTCAGGGTGTTGGTTGTATTGTAAACGCTGCAATAACGGGATATACTGATCCAGTATTCCAAAGCTTCCGTACCAGTTAAAAGTAAGTCCGCCAAGAGCATCTATCTTATGAGTACCATTGATGGTAGAGTTGTAAAAAGTAGTCTGTTTAAATCCAATTTCTCTGGCGATAATATTGGTTCCGTTTACCGGGTCAAATTCAAAGTCCTTTCCTGTTCTGAAGGACATATGGTTCACGGTATTATTGGTAATAATGTTTTTTAAGGAGATTTTGTTGTTGTTATTGAGCTTCAAAGAAAGGTTCAACATTCCCCCAAGGATAACATCGTTGCTGTATTTTTCAGTATAATAATCAAAGTTGGTATCAGCCAGTTGATCATTGATCGTAAAGAAGCGGTTAGTGGATTCGGTTCTTCTTTTGTTATTGCTATAGTTTAAAACGGCAATCACTCCAAGATCCTTCCCGAAAACTTTAGTATTGAAACCTCCGTCTAATTGTAAACTTACATTTTCCGGATAACCTACACTGTTGAATCCAAAGTTTTTAGTAAATCCTTTACCGATCTCAGTTTTTTGAGCTTCGTTCAAAATACTGAATCCGTTCTTTGCCGGCATATTCGTAGGAAGTTTTCTGAAACCGTCGTCAATACCTAAAAAGTCCCATTTCCCACCTTTCTGCATCAAAAATTCCTGTCCCATGGTGATCGTGTTTCCTCCTACACCTACCTGTACATTGAAGAAATCTTTATTAGGAATGTCTTTAGTATTTACCTGGATCAAACCGCCTCCCCATTCACCTGTATATTCAGGAATAAATGTTTTGTTGATTACCAGGGTTTCAATAACGTTGGCCGGGAAAAGGTCAAATGAAAAAGTCTTTCTGTCCGGTTCAGTACTCGATAACTGAATACCATTCAACATGGCCTGGTTATAACGATCGGATAAACCTCTTACAACGATGTATTTTCCGTCAAACAAACTCACCCCTGAAACTCTTTTCAGAACCTCTCCTGTGTTTCTGTCCGGACTTCTCTTAATCGCTTCCACTCCGATTACCTGTGAAACCACACCTGCATTCTTTTGTAAGCCGATGGTAGAGGCAATGGTTTCTTTTCTAGCATTGGATCTGATGACAACTCCATCGATTTCCTTTTCTTTCAAAGACGGTTTGTCCATCACAATATCAAGATGAGTGTTACCTTCATTTTTTACAATAACCTCACTGATTTCCTTCTTGTTATATCCATTGGAGGATACCGTTATAATATAATTGGTTCCGGGCGAGAGATTGATAGAGTAGTAGCCGGAAATGTCAGTTGTTACTTCCTGATCATTTACTTTTACCTTTACTCCCTGTATAGGAGTGTTGTCTTTCTCATCCAATACCCTACCTTCCAGAATCTGACTTTGTGCAAAAGCATAGCCAGCAGAAAACAAGGCAAGTAGCATAATGCTCTTGTGGAGTTGTTTTTTCATTTTACTTCTCTTTACTTCTTTTTCAAGGGCAAAATAAAGGCTAAGTTTTTAAGAAAACTTTAGGAGAATTTTAATTAATTGTGAAGTTTAAGTTAATAGATAACTCTAATTTTTTGTTGTGGAAATATGTTTCTTATGATGTTATTTTTTTTGTTTATTTCAAACTTTGTTTCGTATATTTGGTTTATGTGTATTTTTTACCTTCTTTTATTATTAATTTTTAAATTAAAAGCTGGTGGAAGGTTTTTTAATAATTAGTTAACATAACATAAATGAAGAAGCCCGACGAAAATAACTACTTTTGTGGGAATTCTTAAACTAGAAGATGAGCAAAAAAATTCTTTTAATAGACGACGAACTGGACATTTTAGAGATTCTGTCTTACAATTTGGAAAAAGAAGGTTATGATATCTATACCGCCACCAATGGTAACGAAGGTATAGAAAAAGCAAAGGAAATTATTCCGGATCTGATCCTACTAGATGTAATGATGCCTGAGAAAGATGGTATTGAAACCTGTCAGGAACTTCGTAAAGTGAAAGAACTTCAAAAAACACTTATTGTTTTCCTTTCCGCAAGAAGCGAAGAGTTTTCCCAGTTGGCAGGCTTCCAGGCTGGTGCCAATGATTATATCGTAAAACTGATCAAACCGAAAATCCTTATCTCCAAAGTAAACGCATTATTACAGTTGACCTCTCAGGTTTCCGATAATGCAAAACTTATTGAAATCGGTGACCTTGTTATTGATAAAGATAACTTCAGAGTTTCCAAAGCCGGTCAGCAGTTTCTTCTTCCTAAAAAGGAGTTTGATCTGCTTTACCTTTTGGCTTCCAACACAGAAAAAGTTTTCAAAAGAGAAGAAATTCTGGAAAAAGTCTGGGGCAATGATGTGATTGTAGGAGAGAGAACCATTGATGTCCATATCAGAAGACTTAGAGAAAAATTAGGGATCAATACCATTCAGACTTTAAAAGGAATCGGATATAAACTGATCGTTTAATCATTTAAAAATCCTAACTTTACGTTCAATCTTAAAACGTTGTAAAATTGAAATTTTACAGGCTTACTCTTGTTGCCTCATGTCTGCTGACATTGGTAATGCTTTTCTTAGTAGTTATTTTTGACTCACTAAAGGATATCTATTACAGCACTCCGTACTTTACAACGGGCCTTGTAATATGTATTGTCCTGATCTTTATTATTAATTGTGTAGTACTGGAGCTGCTTTTCAATTATTACGGTAGAAAACAGGTAAAAGGACTTTCCCAGATTCTCCCTCAGGAAATTGTGCATGATAACGACGAAAATATCACCATTAAAGAACTGGGAGAAAGATTTTCCGATTTTAACCAACAAAAGGTGACAGAAATCGATATGATGAAGGAAATGGAAAGTTACCGTAAAGAATACATCGGAAATGTATCTCACGAGCTTAAGACACCTCTGTTTTCTATCCAGGGTTACGTTGAAACCCTGAGGGAAGGCGGTGTGGATAATCTTACCATCAGAGACAAATATCTTGAAAGAATCGATATTTCCGTTGAAAGACTTATCGCCATTGTCACGGATCTTGATATGATCAACAGGTTGGAGGCCGGAGAGATCAACCTTACCGTTTCCAGATTTGATGTAAACCTTCTTATCAGTGAAATCTTTGACCTTCTTGACCTGGAAGCAGAGAAACACAACACGACGATGCAAATTCAAACCCTGCATCCACAGATTTTTGTTGAAGCAGACAAACAGAAAATTTCACAGGTATTTATTAAT
Source organism: Chryseobacterium sp. UNC8MFCol (assembly GCF_000482305.1). NCBI lineage: Bacteria > Pseudomonadati > Bacteroidota > Flavobacteriia > Flavobacteriales > Weeksellaceae > Chryseobacterium > Chryseobacterium sp. UNC8MFCol. The sequence continues at coordinate 433,856 of NZ_KI535290.1, read as the reverse complement.
CTTATTTCCAATGCCATTCACTATGCCAACAGGCAGGAAGCAAAGGTGATTGTAAAAACCAGTGTTTTAAAAAATAAAGTCCTGATTGAAGTCATCGACAACGGAATGGGGATCAAATCTGAAATTCTTCCAAGGATTTTCGAAAGATTTTATCGTGTCGAAACCAGCAGAAGCAGGAGAGAAGGCGGTTCCGGGTTGGGATTAGCTATCGTAAAGCATATTCTTGAGGCTCATAACGAAAACATTACCGTAGAAAGCGTTTATCTAGAAGGAACCAAGTTTAGTTTTATGCTTGAAAAAAGTAAATAATTCCGGCAAAATGTAAGAAAAAAAAATATTTTAAAAAATCCAGAAATATTTTTTTGTCACATGTCATTTATTATATATTTGCACCAGAGATTTATCATAATTATAAAGGCAAAAAGTAATTTAAGAAACTGATATGGTTTACAAGATCCGCGTAATATTAGATGCGAAAGAGGATATTTTCCGCGACATTGAAGTTAAGGGAAAACAAACGTTATGGAACTTACATTTAGGAATTAAAAGTGCATTCAGTCTGCAGGGCGATGAGCTTTCTACGTTTAATCTGTTAGAAAATGACGGAACGATAGTAAAAAGTGTTCCATTGGAAGATATGAGTGATGATGGTGATGGCGAGATCATGTCAGACGTATACATTGATGAAGCTTTTGAAAATGTAGGCGACAAAGCACAATTCCAGTACGGGCTTCTTGATCTTTGGGAGTTCTTCTGTGAACTTATAGAAGTCATTGAAGAAACAAAAGCAGTAAATTACCCGATTACAGTATACAGATTTGGAAATGTTCCTCTAAAAGCGCCTAGCAAAAACGGGAGTGCAGGTGGTTCTAAAAAGAAATCAGCAATGCCTTTGACGGATGATGAGTTTGGCTTCGATGATGATTTCGGTGCCACCGGAAATTTCTCTGATGAGGACGACAGCTTCGATGACGAGGAAGAAGAAGACTACAATGATGATGTCTTCGATGATGAGGATGATAACGACGACGAAAGGTAAGAGTGAAATACAATATAGGCCCCGGATTTTAATCCGGGGCTTTTTTTAGCCTTTCACCTGAAAAACAATCCCTACTTTTGTTAAAAATAGATTAATGAAAAAATTAATTTTATTAGCTATCATTGGTCTGGGAATTGTTTCCTGTACCACTCAAAAAAGAACCAAAAAAATGACAGTATTGCCAAAAGATTGGAAACATACCACAAATATCTACGAAGTAAATATCAGACAATATACCCAGGAAGGAACTTTTAAAGCATTTGCAAAAGAAATGCCCCGATTGAAGTCAATGGGCGTGCAGACACTTTGGTTGATGCCCATTACACCGATTGCTCAACACAATAAAAAAGGAAGTCTGGGAAGTCCGTATGCTGCCGCTGATTACACCTCTGTTAATCCTGAATTTGGGACTCTGGATGATTTTAAAGATATGGTGAATGAAGCACATCGATTGGGATTTAAGGTTATTATTGACTGGGTAGCCAATCATACCGGTTGGGATCATGTATGGACAAAAATACATCCTGAATTTTATATAAAAGATCCGGACGGAAAATTCCATATTGCTTCCGGCATGGATGACATCATCGAACTGGATTACAAAAATCAGGAGATGAGGCAAGCTATGATTGAAGCTATGAAATTCTGGGTGAGAGAAACTAGTATTGACGGTTTCAGATGCGACCTGGCTTCGTGGGTAGAAGTAGATTTCTGGGAGCAGGCGCGTCCCGAAGTAGAAAAAATAAAACCCCTTTTCTGGCTGGGAGAATTTGATGAGTTGGAAAGCCCAGAGTACGGAAAAGTCTTTGATGCCAGCTACTCATGGAAATGGATGCACAAGTCGGCAGATTACTACAAAAACAATGAACCTCTTCAGGAATTAAAAGATTTACTCATTCAATATTCCAATATCGGAGATGCTTCGATGAGAGCATGGTTTACCTCTAATCATGATGAAAACTCGTGGAACGGCTCAGAATATGAAAAATATGCAGTAATTGCCAAGCCTATGGCGGTTTTTTCAGCAACATGGAATGGTATTCCGCTATTGTATTCAGGACAGGAGCTTCCCAATATGAAAAGACTGGAATTCTTTGAGAAAGATGCCATTAAATGGACCAATACCTATCTGATGGCTGATTTCTATAAAACATTGTTGAACTTAAAAGCATCCAATCCTGCATTAAGAGGCGGAGATCCTAATGTTACTACCTATTTCCTGAATACAACAGCCAATGATAAGATTCTTGCGTATGTACGGAAAAACGGAGAGAATGAAGTGTTGGTTGTCTTGAATATGTCGAAAGAACCTGTAGATTTCACGATAGAAGATCAGAACTTATCCGGAGCTTTCAATAATGTTTTCGATAAAACGAGAAGAAATTTTGACGAAGGTAAAGCCTTCAGTTTCAAAGTTTCAGACTACGTCGTTTTTGAAAAGTGAATAGTGGAACCTTTACTGTTTCGTATTCAACAATGACATCTTAATTACTATCATTAAAGCGGTACTCCAAGAGTGGCAAGATCCGCGACCTTGAAGGGACGATCGAAGTATCATAACCAAAAGCCCGATAACAACCCATGAACAAACAAGAAATAATCAACATCGTAAAAACAAAAATATCAGACAAAATACAGTATTTTGAAAATCTTATTGCTGAAACAAGGGCCTCCAATAACGATACAAAAAGCTCAATGGGAGATAAATATGAAACCGGTCGTGAAATGCTTCAGCAGGAAATCAACAATCTTCAACGCCAGCTGAATGAAGTACTGAATCAACAGGCGATCCTACAGAAAATAACTGCTGATCCTTCAGAGAAAGTTCAGAATGGTGCCATAGTCAAAACGGATAAAGGTTTGTTTTACATTTCTGCTTCCATGGGAGAAATCAGATCTGAAAATCAGAAGGTCATGACGGTATCTGCAGAATCACCTCTGGTAAAAGCGATGTTTGGCAAGAAAATGGGAGAGACATTTACCATCAATACTATCAATCAGACCATTGAAAATATCTGGTAGTTAATTTTATCATTATGAAATATAAAAATGTACTTCTCTTTGCCTTTTTATTAGGCAGTTTTTGGATCCATGCACAAATTCGTGCCGGTGTTTCGGCAAAAAGTTATGACCTTACCTCTGTCAGCCTTACCGTAGATGATTTTATTATTACAATAGATTCCCAGGGAGCCATTACAGATTTCCATTCCCCGAAGCAGAACGGAAGAATTGATTATTATGACAACAGCAGTTTTGATCAGTACAGAGCCGGAAAAATTAAAAGTATCGGCAATATAAGAATAGATTACTGGGACGACATGGATCAGCAAAGTGAGAAATACGGTAAAATAAAAAGTATCGGTAATATCAGGTTCGAATATTGGGACAACCCTGTTTTCAATGAAGAAAAATTCGGGAAAGTAAAGAAAATAGGAAGTTATACTATCGATTACTGGCCTAAGGATATTATGGATAACAGCAGATACGGAAAAATTAAATCTATAGGGAATATTTCCGTTGATTATGGGTTGAAGGATATTATCGACGACAGCCAATATCAGAAACTGATTAAATTTGGTCCGGTACGCCTTGATTACTGGAATGATAAATTCATTGAGAAATCAAAATATGGACAGGTAAAATCCATCAACGGCAATAATGATGATATCAGTGTTTTTATATTATAAAAAATTATCCGATAAAGTTGATCTCTAGTATGCAGATACACAATGTCTAATAGATAAGAGATATTCGTCTCATAAAAAGCATTCATCATATGGGTGCTTTTTTTAATGCTTTTTTACTAAATTTGAACCATAAAATTCCTTTCAAAATGCAAAATTACCTGGATCTTTTACAACATATTTTAGACAACGGAACAGATAAAACCGATAGAACAGGCACCGGTACAAGGAGTGTGTTCGGATATCAGCTGAGATATGATTTGTCAGAAGGTTTTCCTTTGGTAACTACTAAAAAAGTGCATTTGAAATCAATTATCTATGAGCTGCTTTGGTTTTTGAACGGAGATACCAATATCAAATACCTTAACGATCATGGAGTAAGTATCTGGGATGAATGGGCAGATGAAAACGGAGATTTAGGTCCCGTATATGGCGCCCAATGGAGAAGCTGGCATGGAGCAGACGGAAAAGTGGTAGATCAGATTACAGAAGTGATCGACCAGATCAAAAAAAATCCCGATTCGAGAAGGCTGATCGTATCAGCATGGAATGTTGCCGAAATTCCGAATATGGCGCTGGCACCTTGTCACGCTCTATTTCAGTTTTATGTGGCAGACGGAAAATTATCATTACAGCTTTATCAGAGAAGTGCCGATGTTTTCCTTGGTGTACCGTTCAATATTGCAAGTTATGCTTTATTATTAATGATGGTGGCCCAGGTTTGTGATCTTGAAGTAGGAGATTATGTCCACAGTTTCGGGGATGTTCATATTTATAATAATCATTTCGAACAGGTAAACAGACAGCTTTCCAGAGAAACAAGACCGCTTCCGACAATGAAGCTGAATCCTGATATCAAGGATATTTTCAATTTCAAATTTGAAGACTTTACGTTGGAAAACTATGATCCGCATCCGGGGATCAAAGCTCCTGTAGCGGTTTAATATTTCCGGTATTCTTTTTTTAATTGCTATAATTCTGTTATTTTTGGCATTGGTGAAATAAATTTTCGTCCAGCGTCAAAAACAATATGAAGAAAAATCAAAGCAACAATTATGGTATATTCCTGAATATTCTGATAATTGTGTATACCCTCTACATCAGTCTTTCTGTTTTTAAACAGAAAGTTATTGTAACGGATGATTTAAGTAAGGTCTATGAATCTAAGTTGATCTCAGGATCTTATTTCACCTATATTTATTCGTTTCTGGATTCTACAACCATGGCAGCAAGGCCGGTATCGGGATTTGTAACAGGAACTTTAATTTATCTTTCAAAATACGATGAATCTGTTTATTTACTTGGATTAATCTTTTTTCCCCTTTCTTTAGCTGTTCTGTATATGGTGGCCAAAAAAATCCTATCTGAGGAGCTTGCCGGTCTTATTACATTGTTGTATTCATGCTCTGTCATCGGGACGAGTATTCAGTTTTCTCCGATTATGCTCAATTCTAATCTTGCGACTGTATTTTTTTCATTGAGTATCTACTTCTTATATGTGCGGGATAAAATCCTGGTAAGCGCTCTGCTTTTTATTGCTTCCATCTTAAGTTATGAAATCTTCTTTCCCCTTATACTGCTGCATCTGTTTTTGATTAAAGAAAATAAAAAAAGAATTTTGTTTGTAATAATCACCTTGGGAAGTGTGGTTCTTTTTAGAAAAGTGATTCAGCCCCTTCTGTTTGTAAACTCTTATCAAAGGGATGAGGTCAGTAAGATTTTTGAGATGAAAAGAGTGGTGCAGATTGCGGTCTTCTCAGGGAAGCTATTCTTCAAAGATATTTTTGCAGGTTTGTACAGAGGTATTTTGAATTTGAAAAATCTTGGTATTTTAGAATGGATATTGGCTCTCAGTATTCCTGCAACCGTGTACAAAGTTTTCTCTGTTTATGATTTTAAAAGCCAGTCAGCACGGCTTAGAAACATTGCTGTAATCTCTTTCCTGGCTCTGCTCTGTGGGTTCAGTATTTTCCTTTTTTCATCATATATCCCGACGATTTTTGGATTTGATAACCGAAATCTCGGAGCGATAAGGCTTTTTTATACATTGTTTGTCATTTCAATAATCATCTATGCATCGGTCAGAATAAAATTGGGTAATAAGATCATTGCTGCTGCTTTTGCAGTGATAGCTTTTCTCCTGATCGCGACCAATATCAGCGTGAAAAACTCATGGATATACGCAAGTCGGTTTAATGATGAACTGTTCAGTAAATTAAAAACATCATTGGACGAAAATCATATTGAAAGCGGAAACGTCTGTTTAGATTATAATATGTTTAATGAACTTAAAAATAATTCTCATTTTACCCTGAGAGAACCTGTTTTTTATAATGATTGGGAGGGGCCTATGTTAAGCGAAAGGGCGGGGATCGATTCCAGAAGAATTCATGTTTATAATCGGGAAAGAAAAATAGATTGCGAAATGGTGTTTCTTTATAAAAACGGAAAAGTTGTCAGAATAAAATAGGGTAAGAAAAGTTTCTGCAGCCACCTTTCTGGAAAATTTCACAAAATCTTTAAGTTGATTTAGCGTTTTTAAAATCAGGTCATTACAGTTGATAATCTTCCTTTTATCATCAATTTGAATAGGTCACCTTGTCTTCTTCATTTTAAACGAAGATATCCTGTAAAAAAGCGGTAAACAGGGCTATTGTTTTTAAAATAAGTTTTAAATTTGAAAGAACTTGATTTTAATTTCAACAGATCATGAAGTACTTAAAAATAAATACTGAAGAAAACACAGATACCGAACTGTTAAAAAATGTAATCCTTCAATTAAAAGGAGTGGCTTCAGTGGAAGTTATCGACGAGGAAAATCCGGAAAGTGAGCTGAAGAAAGCTTTTGCCAAAACAAAAGAACAGCTGAAAACAGGAGACTATGAAACCTTAGTCAATGATATTTTTGACATACTGACAAAAAATAATTCTAAAAAATAATAAAGAGAGATGAGAAAGGCCATTTTATCCATTGCCATACTTGGAATCTTATTTTCCGCAAATGTAGCCGCACAAACCGATACCTCAGGAAGAGAAAAAGTATACAGAGCTACGCACACCAAAGTAACGGAGCTTAAACATACAAAACTCAAAGTAAATTTCGATTATCAGAAAGAACAGCTGAACGGAGAAGAATGGCTTACTGCCTCACCCTATTTCTATCCTGCAAATGAATTGATTCTTGATGCTAAGGCAATGTTGATCCACGAAGTGGCCCTTGATAACAATGGAAAAAAATCTCCTCTAAAATACGAATATAAAGATGACATCCTGAAAATTAATCTGGATAAAACCTATCAGAAAAATCAGGATTATACTGTCTACATCAAATATACTTCCCGTCCCAACGAGGTCAAACAAAAAGGAAGTATGGCAATCAACGATGCCAAAGGCCTTTATTTTATCAATGCACAGGGAACAGATCCTGAAATGCCTACACAGATCTGGACACAGGGAGAAACAGAATCTTCTTCTGCCTGGTTTCCTACGATTGACAAACCCAATCAGAAGACTACCCAGGAAATATATATGACCGTTCCCGATCAATATGTAACACTTTCCAACGGAATTTTAAAAGATTCCCAAAAAGAATCGAATGGCCTCAGAACCGATCATTGGGTAATGGATAAAAGACACTCTACCTATCTTTTCTTTATGGGAGTAGGAGAATATGCGATCGTAAAGGATAAATGGAAAAATATTCCGGTAGATTATTATATTGAAAAAGAATACGAACCTTACGCAAAGCAGATCTATGGTAATACCCCTGAAATGATTGATTTTTTCTCTAAAAAAATGAATTACGACTTTCCGTGGGCAAAATATGCTCAGATTTCCGGAAGAGAGTACGTAAGCGGAGCGATGGAAAATACTACGGCAACCCTTCATGGAAGTGATATCCTTCAAAAACCGGGACAGCTGATCGACGAAAATAAATGGGAAGATACCATAGCCCATGAATTATTCCATCACTGGTTTGGCGATCTGGTTACCGCAGAGAGCTGGAGCAACCTTACCGTTAATGAATCATTTGCCAACTATTCCGAATATCTGTGGAACGAATATAAATACGGAAAGGATCAGGCAGATTACCATTTAATGAGCGATGTGAATATGTACATCCATAATCCAAGTGATTTTAAGAAAAATCTGGTAAGATTCAATTATGATTCCCGTGAAGACGTATTTGATCTGGTAACTTATCAGAAAGGAGGCGGAATCCTCAATATGTTGAGAAACTACCTGGGCGATGATGCCTTCTTTGCCGGAATGAATGATTATCTGAAAACCAACGAATATCAGAACGCAGAAGCCCATCAGCTAAGACTTTCTTTTGAAAAAGTTTCAGGAAAAGACCTGAACTGGTTCTTTAATCAATGGTATTTTGGTAGCGGTAATCCAAAAATCAATTACTCATTTACCTTTGAACCGGTAAAAAAACAGGTAGCTGTAACGATCAACCAGACCCAGGATCAGCTGTTTGAATTTCCGTTGGCTATTGATGTGTATGATAACGGAAAACCCAAAAGATATAATGTTTGGGTAAATGCTGAAGCAAAAAATACATTCAATTTAGATGTTTCTAAAACTCCTGATTTGGTTAATATCAATGCAGACGGAGTCTTGCTGGCAGATATTACCGATTCCAAAACACCGGAACAAAACCTGTTGCAGTTTACCAATTCTAAGGAATTCAAGAGCAGATACACCGCTTTGGAAGGTATAAAAGACCAGACAGGGAAAAGCCCGGCCGTTACAAAATTACTTGCCGCCGCTTTGAAAGATCCCTTTTTTAGGATAAGAATCAAAGCATTGCAATTAATTGATCTTACTAATCCTGAACAAATGAAGACATTAGGAGCTGAAGTTGAAAAAATAGCTTCAAATGATCCTAAAACATTAGCTCAGGCAGCTGCTATTGCTGCTTTATCAAAAACAAAAGATAAAAAATATCTTCCCATCTTTGAAAAAGGAATAAATGCTGTTTCCGAGGCGGTGAAGGGAAATTCCCTAAGTGCAGTTCTCACAATTGATCCTTCAAGGGCTAATTCTTTGGCCGACAAAATTAGTCTGGAAGGAGCTTCAGATGAGCTGCTGGCGCTTTTCCTTCCTATTATTGTGAAAAATAAAGTAGCTTCTCAGATGGAATATATTGCTCCACTGGCTGCATTTTATCCCTTTGTAAAATTCCAGAACCCTGAATTGGGTAAAACAGCAGAAGAAGGTTATAACTGGATCATGAGTTCCGATAACCTGAAAGCTGTTCAAAACATTACCAAAATGGTGGGATATGCGAAAAACCAGATGAAAGATAACCCACAGGCAAAAATGATGATCGTTCAGATGCTGAAGGATGGTTTAAGTAAAAAAATGGAGCTGCTGAAACAGAATCCACAGAACGCAGCAAGCATCAACAAGCAAATAGATGTTCTCAATAAAGCTATAGAAAACTATAAATAAAGAAAGAAGCCGGTAGATTTATCGGCTTTTCTTTTTATTGCTGAATTCTAAACTGTCAGATTATCTTTTAAAATATATTGATTTTTAACGAGGTTATAAAAGTCAGTACTTTTTCCTGCTGTTTTTTGCGTTATCTTTCATAAATTCGTTCAAAATTTAGACAATTATGAGTTTTGGAATTGAGGCAGCGGGCTATTATGTGCCTGGTTTATATTTGGAGATTAAGGATTTAGCAGAAAAAAGAGGAATAGAACCAGCAAAATTGGAAAAAGGCTTAGGTCTTCATAAAATGGGTCTTTCTGATGTCCATGAGGATGCTGCAACCTTTGCAGCAGAAGCATTACTGAAGCTTATACAAGATTATGATATCAATCCGAAAGAAATAGCAAGAGTGTATCTGGGAACAGAAAGTGCTTTGGATGCTGCAAAACCTACAGCTTCGTATGCTGTACAGATGGTAGAAAAAGTATTGGAGGAAAAATTTGGAACCAGATGCTTCAGAAACTGTGACGTACTAGATATGACTTTTGCCTGTGTAGGAGGAGTAGATGCAGTGCATAATGCTTTGGACTTTGTAAGAGTAAATCCGGATAAAAAAGCAGTTGTCATTGCCAGTGATTACGCAAAATATGAACTGGCTTCTTCCGGTGAATATACGCAAGGCGGCGGCGCGGTAGCTCTTTTGGTTTCATCAAAACCGGATCTTCTTGAAATTGAAAACAACTGGGGTGTTGCTTCAGAAAGTGTCTTTGACTTTTTCAAACCAAGAAGAATGTATAAAAAAGAGGACCTGAAGGGAGCTCCGGAAACCTACCCTGAAAAAATCGAAATTTTTACCGATGAACCTGTTTTTGACGGACAATATTCTAATCAATGCTATCAGGATAGGATACGTGAGGCTTACCATCACTATAAAGAAATTACAGGTCAGGAGAAACCCTATGATAATTGGAAATATATTATTTTTCACCTTCCCTATGCCTTCCATGGGAAAAGGGTCTTTACTGAAATTTACAGTCTTGAAAACGAACTTCCCTACGGAACTCCGGAAGAACAAAAAGCAGTCGCGAAGTCTGAAGGCTATTTACAGTTAATCAATGATAAAATTGAGAAAACGCAGAGAGCATCCTCGGAAATAGGAAATATGTATACAGCTTCTGTTTTTATGGCCTTTTTATCAGCCTTACAGACCTCATTTAACGAAAACGAAGATCTTTCCGGAAAAGAAATTGGCTTTGTGGGATATGGAAGTGGTTCAAAATCAAAGATTTTTGCAGGAAGGGTTTCAGAGAACTGGAGAAAGATAGCGGAAAAATGGAACTTATTCGAAAGTTTGAAACAAAGAACAGCAGTTGATTTTGATACCTATGAAAAACTTCACCGAAAGTTGTTGAACGAGTCTGTTAACAAAAATTACAAGGGATTCGGGCTTGTCTCTGTAGAAACGGAAAATCCTGTTTTAACAGGAGCAAGATATTACAGCTATCAGAAATAAAATAATGTTATAGTACAACTAAGAATAAATATAAAATGAAGCATTCCAGCGTATGGAATGCTTTATTTTTTCATTTTTTATAGGTTTGTGTATACTTTTTATCTGTTTTTACTGAAAATATATAGTACTTGTTTTTGTATTTTTTTTATCAAAATTCTTTTTTAAATTTACTTTTTTTATTAATTATTTAAAATATGTGTATGTTGAAGGAATTTTTAATAATTTTTAAAATTCCGTTAATATCGAAATGTGTGGTTTTTTTTACCTTTTTTAAATATATCACTATTTGATTATTTTTAAATTTTGTTTTTTTAACGAAATAATTTTACATTAAACATCTGTTTACCAGTATTTTAACGGTTGAGTCTGTTAATTTTTATTAACATATTTGTCTCCATATATATTAAAAACTGTTAAACATGAATGTGAAATTATGTGTATTAAGTGTCGGAGCACTGTTTTTTCTGGGACAGGGGGTTTCCGCGCAGAAAGCAAAGAAAGACACAACAAACTCGGTGAAAGAAATTGAAGAAGTTGTAGTAACTGCGTTAGGTATTAAAAGAGCAGAAAAATCACTGGGGTATTCTGCTTCAAAAGTAAATAGTGAAGAACTGACACAGGTCGCCAATCAGAATGTTGTAAATTCTTTAAGTGGTAAAGTTACAGGATTGCAAGTTATTGCTTCTGGAGGGGCTCCTGGACAAGCTAGTCGCTTAGTGATAAGGGGTGGTAATAAGTCTCTAACTAATTCAAATGAGCCTTTGTATGTTATTGATGGAATTCCGATAAGCAATGCAAACGACGGGAATTCTAATACAGTTAGTGGTATGGCTTCTCCTAATCGTGTTGCAGACATTAATCCGGAGGATATTGAAAATATTACTGTATTAAAAGGTGCAGCAGGAGCTGTACTCTACGGAAATCGTGGTTCAAATGGTGTTATTGTTATTACAACAAAATCCGGGAAAACACGAGGGAATAAACCTCTTATTACATTTACAACAAGATATGGTGTAGATAATGCATTGAAATTACCTGATTATCAAACAGAGTATGCTCAAGGAAATAATGGAACATACGCAGAAGGTACATCTCTTTCTTTTGGCCCACGAATAGGAGGTCAAATAGTGACAAGTCCTGCTGCTGGAGCGATACTGGGGATACCCCCTCAATCTGTATCACTGAAGGTGCATGACCCAAGAAAAGCTTTTTTTGGAAGTGGAATTGCAAAAGAAAATAATATTTCTCTAGCGCAAACAATCAATAATTCAAATATATTTTTTTCTGTAGGGCACAACAGCCAGACTTCCATTATTCCTAATCAAGGATATGAAAAGATTAATTTCAGGTTTAATGGTAATTTTAAACTTACAGAACGTTTAAGTGCAGGGATAAATACTTCCTATATTAGATCATGGGGAAATGTTCCTTTTGCGGGACAGGATGGAAATAATCCAATTTTTTCAATATTTCATGTACCGGTAAGCTGGGATCTTAACGGATATGGTTATCAACGACCAGATAATGGGAGGCAGATTAATTTTAGAGGAGGGTCTTTTGATAATCCATTGTGGTCAGTTAATAAAAACTCAGCAAAAACGACAAGTAATCGCTTTATTATGGGAGTAAATTTAGGATATGATGTTTCTGATTGGTTAAAATTAACATATCGGGTTGGAAATGATTACTTCACAGATAGTAGAGTGTTATTCAGGGATATTAATACAGGTGGTAATCCAAATGGTAAGTTGGTTTATGATGATATTACAAGAGAAGAACTGACTTCAACATTCATGGCAAATATTAATAAAAATATTACCAAGGATCTAAATCTAACTTTTAATTTGGGGCAAGACTATAATATAAGGAAATATAAGAATAGTACCATTACGGGTACAGCTTTAGTGCTTCCGGAGATTATTAATACAAATAATATTAAAATTTTTGATCCTGGATATTATTATAATAGTAGAAGAACCTTATTTGGTCTCTTTGCAGATGCAACACTTAGCTATAAAAATTATTTGTATTTAAATCTCGTAGGCCGGCAGGAATGGAGCTCAACTCTTCCAGAAAATAATAGAAGTTATTTTTATCCTGGAGGAAGTTTATCATTTATATTCACGGATGCCTTTGGAGTTAATAAAAATATTATGAATTATGGTAAAGTCAGATTCGGAATCTCTCGTACAGCAAGGGATGCAAGTCCTTACTCTATTTATAATACTTACAGTAAAGGTATTTTTGCGGATGGATTTACAGCGGGGGTAACATTCCCATTTATGGATCTGCCTGGATATACCGTTGCCAATACTTTAAACAATCCTAATCTAAAACCCGAATTCACAACGGAATATGAAGTGGGAACAGATCTTCGATTTCTTAAGGATAAAATAGGACTTGAATTTACGTATTTTAAAAATGTAAATACAAATGGTATTATTCCATTGGACATCTCTCCTGCTTCAGGAGCAAGTGCAACAATAATTAATAGTGGAAAAACATCTTCTAATGGTATTGAATTTATCTTTAGAGCTACCCCAATAAAAACAACTAATTTTTCTTGGGATGTTAGCTTTAATTTCAGCAGAATTCGTTCATTGGTAGAAGAAATATATCCTGGAGTTGATAAAATATATTTAGGAGGCTTTAGTGGAAACCCTGCAATTTATGGTATTAAAGGTGAAAGATATGGTTCTATTATAGGGACGGCATATGCAAGGAATGATCAAGGACAAATCTTAACAGATAGTTATGGATATCCAATGTGGAAAAGCGGCGAGAATTTGGGTTATGTTGAACCGGATTGGACAGGAGGAGTGAATACATCATTTAAGTATAAAGGAGTTTATCTTACAGCATTATTAGATATGAGATTTGGAGGGTATATTTATAATGGAACTGAACAGCTTTTAGACTCCTATGGAGTATTAAAGAAAACATTAAATCGTGAAGAAAATTATATTTTTCCAGGGGTAAGTAATATAACTGGGGAAGATAATGATATAAGTTTAAAAAGAAATTCAACATGGTATAATAATGCTTATCCTAACGAAGAATATGTATACAAAAATAATTGGGTAAAATTAAGAGAGGTTACTATTGGATATAGTTTTAAACTTCCTGGGATTGATTATATAAAAAATGTAGACATCGGATTGTATGGAAGGAATTTATTTTTATGGACTAAGGTTCCTCATATAGATCCAGAATCAAGCTCTTTTGGTACAGGTAATGCTCAAGGTGTCTCACGTATGGCTTTTCCAACTACTCGTGGATTTGGTTTTAGTTTAAAAGTTCAATTCTAATTAATCTAAAAATGAAAATGACAAATAATTTTTTCAGATATGTTGCTTTTGTAATAGGCGTTTCTTTGCTAACATTCACTCAGTCTTGTAGCCAGGAGCTGGATATTAATAATGATCCTAATAAGCCTACGAACGTTCCTATTAATACTATTTTAACTGCGGCTGAGGTCCATTTGGGGTACACTGTAGGTGGTGAGGTAACAAGAATGCCTGCGAGTATCGTACAATATTATTCTGGACATAGAGGGCAACCATTGGATTATGGTAGGTATAATATAACTTCCTCTTCTACTGATGGTCTTTGGGAAAATATGTATGATATTCTCATGGATTTAAGAGAAATACAGAATAAAGGAAATGAATCTGGAGATAAAATGTATGTAGGGATTTCTCAAATTTTACAAGCCTACACATTTAGTATAACAACAGATATTTTTGGAGATGTTCCTTTTTCGGAGGCATTGAAGGGCTTAGCTAATATAACACCTGCCTATGATAAACAAGAAATGATTTATCCGGCACTTGTAAAAATGATTGAAGATGGGATTACAAATATAAATACCAAAGAGGGTATGAAACCAGGAACTGACGACATAATTTACTCAGGAAATACTGATAATTGGATTAAATTTGGTAACTCTCTGAAATTAAGGTTACTTAATCATTTGAGTAAAAAAAATCCTAATGGAGCAACCGCGTTTTTGGAAACTAATCCATCCCTAATAGAAGTATTTGGAACTAATGCAAAAGTGAAATTTGGTAGTTCTGCTTCAAATGCTAATCCTATTTATCAATTTGATGTGCTTTCTGGTAGAAAAGATAATGCAATAGCTTCAACAATCGTTGATAAATTAAAATCATTGAATGATCCAAGAATTGATGTTTATTTTAAAAAAGTAATGAATAATGGATCCGGATTTCAGGGACAATATAGAGGTAATATTCCGGGAGGAGACACAGATGATTCAGGTGAAAATTTATTTTCTCGTGTTGGATCTGCTTACGCATCCACTGATTCTCCTGTAGTTTTAATGAGTGCAGCAGAAGTAAATTTTATTAAATCTGAAATATATTTTAGATCTGGTAATATGTCGCAAGCTAAGTCAGCTTATGGCGCTGCCATAACACAAGACTTTCTATCACTTGGACTTGATGCAAAACTTTCAACTTATTTAGCTGGAGCAAATGTTGCATATAATAATTCTTTAGAAAGAATTATGGAACAGAAATGGATTACTATGTTTCAAGGTGCATATGAGTCATGGACTGATTGGAGAAGAACTGGTTTTCCTGTATTAGTCGCCCCTTCATTTAACAGAACATCAGGAGTAATTCCTCGGAGATTATCATACCCTCAGATAGAAGTAAATGTAAATGGGACATCTTTGGCTAATGGACCAGGGATACCTGTGCCATTTGAATCTCTGAAAGTTAAGGTGTGGTGGGATCAGTAGATTAAATTTTTTTACATATTCTATTATCAGCAAAATACGTAATGAGACAGATATTAAATAATTAACAAATTTTTAATCCCAACTTAAAAGCCGACTGCCTTACAAAGGTAGTCGGCTTGCTGTTTTCTTCTGTTTTTTTAATCGGATTTTTAAAATATCATCGGTTTTTTCACTGTTTTTTCAAAATTAGTGAAAGATTTAATTTAATGTTTTTCGCTATTAATTCCTGTTTAGGTTTATTTTTTTTACTGTATTTAATTAATTAAAGGATTTTAATTTTAATTTCATTTTTTCTTAAAATTCCGTTAATGTTGAAATTGATTTATTTTTTGTTAATATTTTAAATATAATTAAATTGATTTTGTATTGATTTTGTGAATTAAGTGAGGATGTTTCCCTTATGACAGGCAGTTTTAGACACTTTATAAATTGATGTTGTTAATTTTTATTAACATATTTGTCACCTTGAATATATTAAAATTTGTTAATATGAATGTGAAATTGCGTGTTTTGACAGCAGGGGTCCTGTTTTTTACAGGTCAGGCTGTATTTGCTCAAGAAAAAGAATCTAAGAACGGTAAGGACAAAGAGACTAAGATTGAGGAAGTAGTTGTTTTAGGATATAGTAAAACATCTACAAAAGCTAAAACTACAACTTCTTCGGTAACAGTGGGTGCTGAGACCTTGGAAAACAGACCTAACATTTCTGTATTGAATTCAATTCAGGGTACTGCTCCCGGGATTGTTGTGAATTCAGCATCAGGATCTCCGGGTTCCGGTAAATTCAACATCCTGATCAGAGGAACTAGCTCGCTTAACGGCTCTACAGATCCTTTGTATGTTGTAGACGGGGTAATCACTTCGGGTTCTCAGTTTAGAAACCTGAATTCTTATGATATTGAAACATTCAGTATCCTTAAAGATGCCCAAGCAACTGCGATCTACGGTAACAGAGCTGCTAACGGAGTTGTTGTTATTACCACTAAAGGAGGAAGATTTAATTCCGGACTAAAAGTGTCTTATGACGCGTTAACTTCTTTTAGCCAGCTGCCTGATACAAAATACAACATGGCAAATGGTAGAGAGTTGCTACAGATTCAGAAAAATTTGCAGACTGGTAAAGGTAAAACCCTTACACAAGATCAGATTGATAATTGGGGAACTAATACAGACTGGAATAAACAATTTACCCGTGTTGGTATTTCTCAGCAGCACAACCTTTCCATTACTGGAGGTGGTGAAAACATCAACAACTTTCTCTCTTTAGGTTATCTTGAAAGTGAAGGTACTGTAAGATCTACAGATTTCAAAAGGTTTACCATGAGAAATAATCTCAACGGTAAATCTAAAGACGGAAAACTAACGTTCGGTTCTATCATTGGTTTAGGATTCTCCAAAAGAAACCAGCTTGATGATGAAACGAACACAGGGATTGCAGCTAATACACTTCAAAATCCATTATTCGGAGGTGTTCTTTCAAGACCTTACATAGGACCTTCTCCATATGCAAATGGTCAGGAATTATTCAATGCTATTAAATCAGATGCAACGAATAACAGACAATGGGTCCTTCAGGATAATATCAATGGAGGAATCAGAAACAGATTTACAGAATTAAGCATCTCTGCGAATGCCAATGTAAATTATAAAATTACAGATTTCTTAAGCATTGGTAACAGAACAGGGATTGAATATAAACAATACGAAAAACTTTTTGCAAGATCTCCGCTAGGATATCTGTCGATAAGTGTTGCAAACGGTGATGGATCTAAATATGGAGGTAACGAAGATTTTACCACTACAAGAGATTTAACATTCAACAGTATTACGAATATTACATTCAATAAGTCTTTTGGAGATCATACGATTAATGCAGGGGCTTATATGGATTATGTAAAAGCTCATGTTAATACGACTTTCCAGAGACAAAATGGCCTGAATCCTCTACAATGGGAATTTGGTGCAGGAACGGGCTATATTCCTTTTAACCCGGATACTCCCAACTTTTACAGACCTTCTGTAAGTGCTACAAAAGTTACTGCGGGTACATTAGCTTACTTTGCAACAGTAGATTATGACTTCAAAGACAAATATGGAGTAAGTGGGGTGATCAGAAGAGATGGATCTTACCGTTTCCTTCCTACCAACAGATGGGAGACTTTCTGGTCTTTAGCAGCAAGATGGAATATTGATAAAGAAGAGTTCATGGCTAATTCCGGATTCAGATTGCTAAAACTAAGAGCGTCTATTGGTACAACTGGTAACCAAAACTTAGGAATTGCTACAGATAATTCTAACCCGTTAGCATTATTACCAAACAACTTCCTTGATCTTTACAACGGTTTTTCAGGATACCAGAATATCTTAGGATATAATTTTGTGAACCTTTCTAATTCTGACTTAAGATGGGAGCAGGTAAAACAGACAAACATTGGTATTGACTTTAATTATAAAGGTTTGATCGAAGGTAGCGTTGATTATTATCAGAAGAGAACGAGCAGAATGTTCAACGATCTTCAAAAATCATCAGTTACTGCTTATTATACAATCAGAGGTAATGATGGAATACTTGATAACAAAGGTATTGAAGGATTAATTAAATACAATGCGATCAGAACTGAAAATACAAGATTATCTATTTTCGCAAACGCTGCATACAACTCTAACAAAATCGTTTCTATGGGAAGCGAAAACCTTGCAGGAGATGTAGTAAATGCAATTGGCGGACCTGCTGGTCAGTATCAGTTATATCCATATATCGGAGTGAATCGTGAAAACGGAAATCTGCAATTCCTTGATAAAGATGGTAACATCACTGAAAAGCCAACATCTGCAGACAGAAGACTGACAGGAAAGTCAAGATATGCGAAGTTTACAGGAGGTTTCGGATTCAATTTACAGCATAAAGGTTGGTACCTTGATACTTTGTTCTCTTTCCAACAAGGTGGTTGGATTTATGATAACTTAGAATCATGGGTGTTTGATCCAAGTGCAGCAGCAAACAGAAACCTTTCAGCAGATCTGTTGAATGCATGGACACCTCAAAATAAAGATACTGATGTACCAGGATTAAAAGCAACGAATTCAAGCTTAGGATCTTCAGACAGATTCCTAAGAAGATCAGACTTTATCAGACTTAAAAATGTTTCTTTAGGATATAGCTTTAATAAAAATCAATTAGGTAAATTACCAGTAAGAGGAATAAAAGTATTTATTCAGGCAGAAAACCTTTATACCTGGACAAAATGGAAAGGATTTGATCCGGAACCAATTACTTCTTATTCATTGAATGTATATCCAAACCCAAAAACTGTATCAGTAGGGTTAAATGTTGATTTTTAATTGAAAGAAATTATGAAAAGAATTATAAATACCATATTAGTTGTAGCAACTTTATCTTCTGCTGCATTTACATTAAACAGCTGCCAGGATGCATTGGATATCAGACAGCCGGGAGAATTACAGGAACATGAGTTATATACAAGTGTGGCCAATTTAGGTGAAGTACTAAACGGGTCTGTATACGCTCAGTTGGATCCGATTGATGAAATCTACTTTACCGCTGTATTTACAGACGAGGTAAAACCTGGATCAGGAAGCGGAGGTCAGGAGTATTCATTACACAGATATTTCCTTGATCCAGCTTCTGTTATCGTAACGGGTGGTGGAACGGTAAGTACTGTTCAAAGTGAGGGAATCTGGATGAATAACTACAGAGTTATCAACAGAGTTAACAGATTACTTGAAGGAGCAAAGAAAATTACACCTGCAAATGCCGAAGAGAAGAAAACATACAATGAAATCCTAGCACAGGCAAGAGCAATCAGAGCATACTGTTACGTACAGTTAGAAGCATATTTTGCAAAAGATATGAAAAATTCTGATGGCGTAGGAGTTATACTTCTGAAAGATGTTCCATCTACAGATGCAAAACTTCCAAGAGCTAAAAACAAGGATGTATATGATTTTATTAATGCGGATTTAGATTTCGCGAGAGGTATTTTAGAATACTCTAGCAGTCAATCGGCAAGATATTTTGCAGATAAAGGATTTGTAAACGCAGTTAGTGCACGTTTTAATCTCTATCGAGGAAATACAGCTTTAGCAAAACAATATGCAGAGGATGTAATTTCAAAATCAGGATTGACCCTTACTAAAGCTGATTCATATAACAACTTATGGAATGACACTGCAAGAGGAGAGATTATTTTCTCATTAAACAGGCTGCCATTAGGAGCTGGACAAGCTATCGGTGCAAGATGGAATACCAACCAATCTAATATCGATGGTACACCAATGTGGTTCTGGGGAAGAAATCTTTACAATTTGTTCCAGAATATTCCTGGAGATGTTAGAAAAACATCGTATGTAGATATTACTTCAGTTCCAAATCCTAATTATGCAAGCGCTACAGCAGGTGCTACAAGAGACGATAAGTTGGTTATCGATAAATATCCAGGTAAGACAGGTACTCCTACAAGAAATGATGTGAAAGTTTTCAGATTATCTGAAATGTATTTCATCCTTGCTGAAGCTGAAACAGCAGCGGGGAATCTTACAGCAGCTCATGATCTTATTCAGAAAGTAAGAGAAGCAAGAAACTCTGAAGGAAAAGCTGTAACGCCTGCTTATACAGATGCTCAATTTGCTTATGCAGATATTCTGAAAGAACGTAGAATTGAATTAGCTCTTGAAGGGCACCGTTATGTTGATTTAAAAAGACTTGCGGGAGCAGCAAATGTTGGAATGGACAGAAATGATACAGATGATATCATTCCTACAAACAACCTTCCAATCGGTGATGATAAGTTTACATTACCTATTCCTATCAAAGAAATTTCAGCAAATCCAAACGTTGAACAAAATAAAGGCTATTAGTCAGTAGTCAATATTATTATTAAGAGCCCCATTTTTTGTGGGGCTCTTTTTTTATAATGTATTTTGGGTTATTTTTAGGTAATTATGTTACTTACGAATAAGTTTCATGTTCTGGTAGCTTTTCGGAGTAACACCCTCCCATTGTTTAAATACCCTCGTAAAATAGTTGGTGTCAGAAAAACCTGTCTGATAGGCCGTTTCTTTAATGGAATTCTGACCTGCCAATAGTTCTTTTGCCCTACTGATCCTTTGCTGAAGAATAAAATCATTCGGGGAAGTTCCTAGTTCATCCTTGAACATTTTAAAGAAATTGGATTTGCTTACATATGCCAGCTTGGCGATACTTTCAATAGAGAGTTTCTGGTGCAGATTTCTTCTGATATAATCTACGGCAAAACCGATCCTTGACTTATTTTTTACAATATTCTTTTCTACCATGCTTCTTGCCTGGGTTTGCATAAGCCGAATTAAAAGCTCTTTTAGGGCAAAATCAGCCATGATATCCTTCTGGGAATTATCATCCATGGCAATTCTCATGATATTGTTCGTAGCGGATGCCAATGCCTTATTATTAAAAAGGAAATATTCATCCAGCTGTATATTCCATTGGGAGTCATCATCCACTTTAGGAAGATGATAATTCAAATGATTAAGAGAATCCTCTATAAACTCTGGATTCAGGCTTAGAGAAATACATTGTGTAGGGGTTTCATCAGATTCTGGGAAATCAATAACCATCGTTTCACCCGGAGCGACCAGAATGCTTTCTCCCGGAAAATAATCAAAATAATTAGTTTTATTATCCAGTTTCATATGTTTCTTGCCGCGAAGCATAGCCGTAAAAGCAATATTTTCAAAATGAAGTTTCACACCAAAGGCAGTTTGGTGAGTCTCATATATACTGAATTCACAATTGTTTAGATTGAATTTTGTCTGGTTTTCAACAAGACTCAATAGTTGGTTCTCCTTACGTAATTCTGGAGTATTTAATAAAATCTTACTATTGTTATTCATTTCTAAATATTTTTTAGAAGGTACTTACTCAAATATAGAAAATTTGACCCAACGTTGCTGTTAACAAAATACTAAAATTAAAACCCTGTACTATTTTACACTTTTTTTATACGATTGTGCTATACGTTTTTTGTGCGGAAGCGTAATTTGGTACGATAGAACAAACAAAAAATCTTAATATGAGCACCCTTACAGAACCTAGATCCGCGACGCTCTTACAGCGTCCTGAATTTAAAAGCAGATATGATAATTATATTGACGGAAAATTTACACCACCCGTTAAAGGGCAGTATTTTGATGTAGTTTCTCCCGTTGACGGTAAAACTTTTACTCAGGTAGCACACTCATCTAAAGAAGATCTGGAACTGGCGGTGGACGCTGCAGAAAAAGCATTTCAGACCTGGAAAAATACTTCCTCTACAGAAAGAAGCATTATCCTCAATAAAATTGCAGATCGTATTGAGCAAAACTTAGAATATCTCGCTACCGTAGAAACGATTGATAACGGAAAAGCAGTAAGAGAAACCTTAGCTGCAGATATGCCTTTGGCGATTGATCATTTCAGGTATTTTGCCTCTGTGATCCGTGCAGAAGAAGGATCTCATAACGAACTGGACAAGGATACCGTGTCTCTTATCGTACACGAACCGCTTGGAGTAATTGCACAAATCATTCCATGGAATTTTCCCATACTGATGGCTGTCTGGAAATTAGCCCCGGCTTTGGCTGCAGGAAACTGTGTTGTCTTGAAACCGGCAGAAAGTACTCCCGTTTCCATCATGGTGCTGATGGAGTTGATTGGTGATCTGTTGCCGGCAGGTGTGATAAATATTGTCAATGGTTTCGGAGCAGAACTGGGAAGAGCCCTGGTAACCAACCCGAAAGTGGCAAAAGCCGCATTTACGGGCTCTACAGCAACAGGACGTCTGGTCATGCAATATGCCACAGAAAATATTATTCCCGTAACCCTGGAGCTTGGTGGCAAATCGCCCAATGTTTTCTTCAACTCAGTGATGGATGCAGATGATGAATTTCTCGATAAAGCTATTGAAGGAGCTGTCTTATTTGCGTTGAATCAGGGTGAGATTTGTACATGTCCTTCAAGACTGTTGGTTCAGGAAGGTATTGCAGATGCCTTCATCGATAGAGTAATTGAAAGAGTCAATGCGATCAAAGTTGGGAATCCGCTTGATAAAACAGTTATGATGGGCGCTCAGGCTTCACAGATTCAAAAAGATAAAATACTTTCCTACATCCAGTTAGGAAAAGACGAAGGAGCAGAAGTTCTTGTAGGAGGAGATGTCAACAATCTCGGAGAAGATCTGGAGGATGGGTTTTATATTCAGCCGACTATTTTCAAAGGAAACAACAGAATGAGAATCTTTCAGGAAGAAATCTTCGGTCCTGTGCTGGCATTTACCACCTTTAAAGACGAAGAGGAAGCAATAAAAATTGCCAACGATACCATTTACGGATTAGGAGCTGGAGTATGGACCCGGGATGCCCATCAGTTGTACAATATTCCGCGTCAGATCCAGGCAGGAAGAGTTTGGGTAAACCAATACCATTCATATCCGGCAGGTGCCCCTTTCGGAGGCTATAAGCAATCCGGAATCGGTAGAGAGAATCATAAAATGATGCTGGATCATTATCGTCAGACCAAGAATATGTTGATCTCCTACAACAAAAATAAGTTAGGTTTCTTTTAATATTAATGTAGGGCGTGCCCGATTGCCCTGGCCTTGTCCCGGGCAAACGGTCGGGCTATGCAGGGCTGCACTTCGTTCCGGTACTTCATTACATTGCGTACCGGCTCGTTCCTCGCCGCCCTTACTATCCCTCACGCAGAAAGCGGTATTCCTTCAAACTGTTGGAAGACTAAAAATACTAAAGTATATGGCTTACCATAATGTAATCAGATACTCACATTAAACAGAATCAAATGCTCAGGTTCGGCAAAATTTATTTTGCCGGACCTTTTGAGTAGAAACCCCCAAGCATTCTGTACATTACTTTAAAAATAAAGAAAATGGAAACAAAAATATCAAGACTTTCCGTTACTGAAAAGGCCCTTGAAGTAATACATACCCTTGAAGACAAGTATGGGCCCCTGATGTTTTATCAGGCAGGAGGTTGCTGTGAAGGAATACAGCCGCAATGTTTTGAAAAAGGTGGTTTTTTTCCGCGAATGAATGATGCGATGATCGGAACCATCAATAACCACGAATTCTGGATAGACCGTGATCTTTTTGAATACTGGAAATATTCCCATTTTACACTTGACGTCACCGATGGATTTGGTCCCGGCGGCTTTTCATTGGAAACCCCACTCGGTAAAACCTTTAAAGTGCTCTACAGGCTTTTCACCCCGGAAGAATATGAAAACCTTGAACCTGTACAACGCAGTGAATAAAATTTTTTACACCTTCACAAACCGGTTCACAAACATTGCAGCGACAATATCGCCCACAGAATTCAGAACAGTGGCCAGAGGATCAACCAGGGTCCCGATAATCATTACCGCCGGGATAGCTTCCTGTGGTAATTTATATACAGAGATCATCAACATTTCTCCAATATATCCGCCGTTCGGGATTCCGCCTGCTACAATACTGACAAATACAGTAATCCCTAAAGCTAAAAGTAAGTTGGCAGGATCAAAAAAATCCTTTCCGATAATAAGAAAAGCAACGTAGATTTTAATAATTGACGACATAGAAGACCCGTTTTTATGCAACGTGGTACCGATCGGGATCACAAGATTGGCAATAGGATTGGGAATTCCAATTTTGGAAGCCGCCTGTAAATTGGCAGGCATGGTAGCAAAACTGCTGCATGTACTGATTGCTGTCAGGGTAGGATAGATCGCATTCTTCCAAAAGTTTTTAACTCCATTCTGGCCTTGCGCCATAAACGCATAAAGTGAAAAGAAAACAAGAAAATAGATGATACCTGCAATATAATACAGCCCCAAAGGTTTAGCATAAAATCCAAAAAGCTGTGGCCCCAGAGTAGCAACCTGAAATGCAAAATAAGCACCCAAACCGATAGGGGCAAGCTTCATAACCAGTAAGAGCAATTCCTTCATTACCTCATACCCCGAAGCAATAAAAACTCTGAAAGGCTGTCCTGCTTCTCCCGTTTTCCTGGCTGCAAAACCTGTCATGAAAGCAAAAATAAGTAGCGCCAGCATATTTTGCCTTGAAAAAAGAGCCGTAAATTCTCCTACCGTGAAAAAACTGACAATTCTGTTTCCCCAGCTTTCGTCACTGGCTGTCTCTGTGACTACCTGCGAACTTCCCGAAATTCCTGAAACAGGAAAAAGGTAGACCGCACCGATCGTAAAAACGGCCGCTGTCAAAATGAAAAACAAAAAGGTAAGGGCCATTACAAGAATAATTCTTCCAAATTCAGATTGTTGCTCAAGAGATGCGATAGAATTGGATACTGCAAAAAATACGAGTGGGACCACACTTACAAATAGGAGATTAAGAAATATATCTCCGACAGGCTTTATATATTCCACAAAATCAGGGGTTACAATTCCGATAATACTTCCAATAGTAATTCCTAATAATAAAAAGATGATTCCTGAGTAATTTTTTAGTACCTCTCTCATGCGGTGGTTTTTATCAAAGATAAGTTTTTTTATATGGGTATGAAGAA
This sequence comes from Chryseobacterium sp. UNC8MFCol, assembly GCF_000482305.1. Lineage (NCBI taxonomy): Bacteria > Pseudomonadati > Bacteroidota > Flavobacteriia > Flavobacteriales > Weeksellaceae > Chryseobacterium > Chryseobacterium sp. UNC8MFCol. The sequence goes on along the minus strand of NZ_KI535290.1, from coordinate 408,858 downwards.
ATCGAATTTAGTAATTTCAAATATGTTTTATCATAATTGTGAAATACTAAAGTAGTTCTTATTGTTTTAATAATTAAAAATGGATTATTTTTCTATAAATTCCTTGTTTGTATCTATAAATATAGATGGCAAAACAGGGGATGTACAGTAAAATGAATACATACACATAAGGGGACCATCTCATGACAGGCTACCTCATGATAAATACGAGGTACTACTTAATATTATCCATAGATAATTGTTCACAACATGTCCTGCCAGTCTTTACTTTTTTTGTTTTTAAGCTTTTTCGAGTGTGGGTTTCAAAGATAAAATTCATAAATTTGAGTAAATATCGTTTCTATGGCTTATATAGATTACTATAAAATTTTAGGCGTAGATAAAAGCGCAACACAGGATGACATCAAAAAAGCCTACCGTAAGCTGGCTAGAAAACTGCATCCTGATCTCAATCCTGATGATAAAGAATCAGAAAAAAAATTTAAAGAGCTGAACGAAGCTAATGAAGTCCTCAGTAATCCTGAAAATCGTGCCAAATACGATAAATATGGAGAAAACTGGAAACATGGTGAAGAGTATGAAAAAGCCCAGCAGCAGCAAAGACAGTATCAACGCCAGCATCAGAATTATGGCGGAGGATTCTCCGGTGCTGATTTTGGCGAAGGCGAAGATTTCTCTGATTTCTTCCAGGATATGTTTGGCGGCAGCACAGGAGGTTTTGGAAGAAACTCAAGAGGAAGGGCTTCCGGGAAGTTCAAAGGGCAGGATATACAGGCTGAGTTGAACCTTAATTTAAGAGATGCCGCAAAAACACATCCGCAGACTTTCGAAATCAACGGAAGGAAAGTAAGAATTACTATTCCGGCAGGAGTATATGACGGGCAACAGATCAAATTGAAAGGTCATGGAAATCCGGGAGTAAACGGAGGCCCTAGCGGAGATTTGTATATTACCTTTAATATTCCCGTGGATCCGGACTTTGAAAGAATTGGTGATGATTTAAAAACTAAAGTACCTATTGATTTATATACTGCTGTTTTAGGTGGTGATGTAAAAGTGAATACTTTAGATAGCACTGTAAATCTCAAAGTAAAACCGGAAACCCAAAACGGAGTTACGGTAAGATTGAAAGGAAAAGGTTTTCCTGTATACAAAAAAGAGGGAGAGTATGGTGATCTTTTTGTAACCTATGAAGTAAAATTGCCAACGAATCTTACAGATAAGCAGAAAGAACTTTTTGAACAACTAAAAAACTCCTAGGCTATGAGTGAAAGAATATCACGCGAAGAACTCGTAAAAATATACAATATAGAAATCACTTTTTTTGATGACCTTGTAGAGTATGGGCTGCTACATGTGCAGGTAGAAAACGAAGTTCATTACTTGATGTACGAAGACTTACCTGACCTTGAAAAGTTTGCCAACTGGCATTATGACCTTGAAATAAATCTTCCGGGATTGGAAGTTATTCATAATATGCTGAAAAAACTGGACGCATTGAATAAAAGAAACAGAGAGCTGATGAATAAACTTTCTGCAATAAAGGATCAATATGAAGATATTTAGTTTAGCTTTGTAGGTTTTTAAAGCAAATTACTTTTTTATGAATGAGGAAAAGGTTATTACATTAAAACCTGACAGGAAGAATTTTGAAGAGATTTATTTTAGCGGAAATCAGGGGAGTTTACTTTTCTCACCTGCTACAAGATCCAAGACGATAACAACCCTTATTGCTGCAGCTGTTTTGTTTATTGCTTTCCTTTTAAAAGGATATCTAAATGATGACAGTGTAGGAATTTTATACTTTTTAAGTTTTATATTCCTGCTTTGTGCTATTTTTTTGTCAGTAGGTGTTAATAAAGTTTCGAGATGGAAAAAACAGGTAAATCAGTACCTGAGTATGCTTGAGAATTGTAAAATCTATGAAATAAGGTTTGATCGGAACTTCTTCACAGTCAATATCGACGGTGAAAAAGAAACCAGTGAGTGGACTGACTTTGAATATTGTGATGCTAATGACGAATTCATTTCTCTTGAAGGAAAATATAGTTATATGTTTCCCAAAAAATCAATGAGCGGAAAAGACTACGATCTCCTGAAAAAAATACTGAAAGATCGTATCAGGAAATAGAAAACGGAGCAAAATTTTGCTCCGTTTTTGTATGTATCAATGAACTTTTATTATTCTAACCAGCCCATTTCCTTCATCCATTCGTCATTGTAGATTTTACCTACATATCTTGATCCGTGGTCATGCAATAAAACCACGATGACATCATCTTTTGTAAATTGGTCTTTCATCTGAACCAAAGAAGCAATGGCACTTCCCGCAGAATATCCACAGAAGATTCCTTCTTCTTTAGCCAGCTTTCTGGCATAGATAGCTCCGTCTTTGTCCGTTACTTTTTCAAAATGGTCAATAACAGACATATCATAGTTTTCTGGAATAATGTCTTCACCAATTCCTTCTGTGATGTAAGTATAAGCATGGTCGTAGTGTAATTCACCTGTTTCATGAAACTCCTTAAGGATAGAACCATAGGTGTCAACTCCGATTACCTTAATATCTTTATTTTTTTCCTTGAAAAAAGTTCCGCATCCTGTAATAGTACCTCCCGTACCGGCTCCTACCACAAAATGAGTCAGTTTTCCTTCCGTTTGTTCCCAGATTTCAGGAGCAGTAGATTCGTAATGAGCTGCTCTGTTAGACAAGTTATCATATTGGTTTACGTACCATCCGTTTTCCGTTTCTTTTGCCAGCCTTTTGGATACTGAATAATAAGAACGAGGATCGGTTGGCTTTACATCGGTAGGGCAAACAATCACCTCTGCTCCCACAGCGCGAAGGATATCGCACTTTTCTTTTGACTGTTTAGAATTGGTTACAAAGATACATTTATAACCTTTGATAATGGCAGCAAGGGCCAGCCCCATTCCTGTATTACCGGAAGTTCCTTCTATAATGGTTCCTCCAGGTTTTAATCTGCCGTCTTTTTCGGCATCTTCTATCATTTTAAGAGCCATTCTGTCCTTTACCGAATTCCCGGGATTGAATGTTTCTACTTTTGCTAAAACTAAGGCTGGAAAGTCTTCACCCAATACTTTGTTAAGTTGTACAAGTGGAGTATTACCTATCGTTTCAAGAATATTTTTTGCGTATTTCATAAATGTTTTATAAGCGATGCAAAGATAAGGCTTTTAAAATTACCGCTGCACCAGATAAAGTCGGAGACAATTGATATAATGCTTAGCTTTCATTATCAATTATCAATTATCAATTATTAATTATTAATTATTGTATTAGTTATACTTAATTGCTTTAACCGGAGAAATTTTACTGATCAGGTAGCTCGGAATGATTAAAGCGAGTCCTGAAATGATCAGAATTCCTACTGAAATAGAAATAATCGCGACAGGATTAAGATCTACAGGAACAGTACTGACGTAGTAATTTTCCGGATTAAGTTTTATAATACCAAAGAATTTTTGAATCAAAATAAGGCCGAGACCAATACCGTTTCCATATAAAAGACCCGGAATCATAATGATAAGAGTATAATTGATAAAGGTTGCCCTGATTTGGGAATTGCTGGCCCCCAATGTTTTAAGAAGACCAATGGAATTGGTTCTTTCGATGATAAGGATCAGAAGTACCATGATGATATTGATAACCACTACAATAAGCATGATAATGATGATCAAAGCAATATTGGTATCGAAAATACTAATCCAGTCTGTAATCTGGGGGAATTTTTCAGTTGCTTTTTCAGCATAGTTTTTATACCCGATCAATTTTTCAATTTCCGGGAAATCTTTGTCGATATCATTTACATTTTTCAGGAAAATATCAATTCCACCAATTTCATCATTCTTCATGTCCTGAATTTTTCTTGCGTGGTTGATTCCCCCTATTACAAACTGTTCGTCGATCAGTTTAATATCCGTTTTATAAATTCCAATAATTCTGAATTTACGGTAAAGGGGTTTCTGGTCAGCTTTTAAGAATACAGTTACAATACTGTCATTCAACTTAAGATGAAGATCGTTTGCTATTTTCTGAGAGATTGTTACATTATTGTTAAAGCCTTCTTCTGTTACTTTAGGTGTAGTACCGGCAATCAGAAATTTTTTGAATCGTAAACTGTCAAAATCTTTTCCTATTCCTTTAAAAATAATTCCGGAAAAGTTGTGCTCGTTACGCATAATACCTGTAACGGTCACATATTTCTGTACACTTTCTACATCCTTAAGTTCTTTTATTTTTGCAAGATTAAGGCCTTGATTATCCAATACTGAGGTATTGTATGAGGAGTTGGAACGGGTTGATCGTACCGTGATATGTCCGCTAAAATCTGCAAGTCTCTCTTTAATTGCTTTTTTGGAGCCAAAACCGGTAGCTACTGTGATAAGGGAGACAATGATCCCGAGTGCCACGGAGAGCCTGCCAATGAAGATGATAACCCTTGAAAGGTTATTTTTGTTATCTTTGGAAAATGCTATTTTTCTAGAGAAATATAAAGGAAACTTCAAGCTTATGAATTTAGATTTCAAAATTAAAAATTTACTTCTTATTTGCCTAATTTTTTTAGGAGTATTCAGTCAATATTATTCTCAGACTCAAGTTCAACGGGATTTTAAAACCGGTGCAGACCAACCTGAAGTGTATTTGCCTCTGCTGAAAAATAAAACGGTGGGAATTGTAACGAATCAAACTGGATTGATGAGTGACAGAACACACCTGGTAGATTTTTTAGTACAGAATAATATTAACATTAAATCTATTTTTGCTCCGGAACATGGTTTCAGAGGAAATGCAGACGCAGGCGCAAAAGTGAAAAACGGAGTAGATATCAAAACGGGAATTCCTATCGTTTCTTTATATGGAAATAATAAAAAGCCGACAGCAGAGCAGTTGAAAGGTATTGATATTGTCGTTTTTGATATTCAGGATGTAGGGGTAAGATTCTATACTTATATTTCAACTTTAAGTTATTTGATGGAAGCTGGCGCTGAAAATAAAGTAGAGATTATGGTTCTGGATCGACCCAATCCACATGACGGCTATACAGACGGGCCGGTTTTGAAAAAGAAATGGGCCAGTTTCGTAGGGATGCATGAAGTGCCTGTAGTGTATGGACTGACTATTGGAGAATATGGAAAAATGGTCAATGGTGAAAAGTGGTTAAAAAATGGAGTTCAGGCAAAATATACCCTTATCCCGATGAAGAATTATCATAAAAAGCAGCGTTATCCTATTTTAGATAAGCCTTCTCCCAATTTACCGAATGATAAAGCTATCAATTTATATCCGAGTTTATGCTTTTTTGAAGGAACTCAGGTTTCTGTCGGAAGAGGTACGGAGCTTCCTTTTCAGATTTATGGTTCTCCGTGGACAGTCAATTTACCTTACCAGTTTACACCCAAGCCAAGTTATGGGGCAAAAGATCCTTTCCTCAACGGGAAATTATGCTATGGCGAAAACCTTTCAAATTATCCAAAAGATTTGAGAGAGCTTAATCTTGAGTGGGTGCTTAAAGCATATAGGAATTACAAAAATTCCCAACAGGATTTCTTTTTAAAAAATCTGTGGTTCGATACACTTTCCGGAACTGATGAGCTCAGAAAACAAATTATTGCTGGCAGATCAATTCCGGAAATTAAAGCATCATGGAAAGCTGACCTGGAAAGTTTTGAAAAGATCAGGGTCAAATATGTGACTTATGAAGATTAATTAATCAAAATTATGGGGCGGATTTTTATCATTCTTGCCCTTGTTTAAGATAAACAACCCTATCGTCAAGCCTACAACACCTGCAAACGCAGTCAGTAAAGCTCTTTGTAATTTATCCGGAAGATCATTTCCCAGATAATTCATTAAAAAAAGGATCACAAAAGTGATCACGGAGATAATAATATGATTTTTTCCGAAAGGTTTCATAATGTTATTTTAGTTTGTATGAAATCATTACACCTCCTCTGTAAGGAATAATTTCTCCACTTCTGTTCAATCCGCTAGGTTGGTCGTAACGCTGGCCTGTTGTACGATCATATCCTTTATAAAAACCTTGAGATGATCCAACAGTAGCATAAACGTCAAGATTCCATCGGTCTGATAGTTGGAATTGGTAGCCGCCAGTTACTCCCAGCATTATTGAAAACCCCTTTTGATATAGATTGGAAGTTATGAATTGTTCTCCATTATCATTTGTGTATATATCATCCTTCCAATAATTCCATTTTTGTGCATTATAGGCTGCAACACCAAGATTTGCTCCTATATACCAATGTTTAAATGCTTCTTTAAAATAATATCTTCCCTCAATTGAGGCAGAATAAAATTGCAATTTGTGCCCTGCAAACGATTTCCATGGTGAAATAAATACATCTCCCTGAATTGTATATTTAGGACTTATCTGCTTTTCGATGCCTGCATTTAAAATACCTATCGGAATGAATAGAGCATTTCCTTTAATGTATAAACTTTTATCCTGTTCTTGTTGTTCCTGAGCATTAATCGTTCCTATCGATAAGACAGCCAGCGCAGCTGTCAATAATTTATATTTCATTCTGAGTGTTATTTTATTTGCGTAAGTAATTCTTCTGCCAGTTTCGAATCTTTGTTGGCCTGAACGGCTATGTTTTTAGACATTTCTGCATAATTTTTTGCCACTTCCTTATTTCCTGTCAGGAAGTAAAGTTTAGCAAGAATATAAGTGTTTTCGGAAGTTTCTCCCCTCATGACAGATTTTTCAGCCCATTCTGTTGCTTTTTTTAGGGAGGCCGGAGTCTTCACATGATCAGCAAATACCCATGCGGCTCTCAGAAGTTCATTGGGTTCAAAAGTGTCCGGGTTTTTATAATAATCCAGCGCTGCTTTTTCATACTCAGGAAAATTAGCATTTACTTCATAATAGCTAAGTTTGGTCTGATTGAGTTTTGCATGTGCCGCCTCTTTCCCTACTAAAGGCTCGGCGATCTTCATGAAGTAATCATCGTTGATCCTTTTATTCTTATCATCAATAGCCTGTTCTACTATTTTAGATAATTTTAATTGAGCATCAAATTCTTTATAGGTTTCTTCCGGGAGGTACTTGGTGATATCAGCCTTTCTGGATACGAAAGTTGCATAATTGGAATCTTCTGTAGACTTTAGGAAATACAATAAAAAACCAATTTCTTCTTTGGAAAGTTCCTCAGTTTTCTTTTTATTATCAAAATATCTCTCAGAGGCCTTTTTGGCAAATTCATAATCAGAGCTGGAATTAAGCTTCATAATATTGATCAGGAAATCAGGATCTTTTTCACCACTGGCAAATTTATCTTTAAGAGATCCTTTTTTATTACCTGGTGAGTTGATATCCTGAGCCATCGCCACAAAAAGACTCTCCTCCATGTATCCGGTATTTCGCGAAACAAGCTCCCCTTCACCATTGAGGAAAAGATAGGTGGGATAAGAGCGAACTCCAAATTTAGCTGCAATTTCCCTTCCTTCTCCTTTTTCCATATCAAATCTTGCATTGATGAAATTGGCGTTGTAATAGTCTCCGACAGATTTTTTGGTAAATACGTTGTGCTCCATCATTTTACATGGGCCACACCATGAAGCATAGGCATCTACAAAAACCAATTTTTTTTCCTTTTTAGCCTTTGCAAGAATATCCTTAAATGGCAGTTCCTGAAATTGGATAGCTTCCTGGGCAGAAATAATCACAGCACAAAAAATAGATATCCCGGAGATGATCTTCTTCATTTCAAATTTGATTTGTGAGCGAAGATAATTAATTTTAGAAATATAAAATGCTGAATCTACCGTTCGGATGCGTATATTAACTATTTTTAAGACTTAGTGACGCTCTGAAGAGAAGTCATTTCATCTTCTTGTAGGGGTATAATTTTACCTCTTATCATTATTTCGTTGTATTATTACAGAAATTAATTTGCGATTGATTTTTGCTTTAAAATTATGTTTATTTTTGTAACAGTCAGTGCTTTTATTGATGCAACTAACAAAATATTAGAGCGTTATGCTTTACTTGTCCGGCGTTTTTCTCGCTTTATTTCTGGCTTTTCTTTTAATGACAAAAAGAAATAGAAATACTGCTGATCTTATTCTTGCTACATGGCTGGCAGCGATTGGTCTGAATCTGGCAGGTCACTATATGCTTCTTACCGGCCAGTATATCAAATACCCGTCATTTATTTTTCTTGGATTTATATTACCGGTTTTATACGGTCCCTTTTTATATATATATGTTAAAAAACAAACATCTCCTGAGCCTTTTTCGTGGAAATATCTGCTGCATTTTATTCCTTTTCTGATCTGTAATTGTATGTTTCTTTCCTTTTATGCAGCTCCTTTTGAGGAAAGGGTGGAAATTTTTAAACATAAAGGAAGCGGATTTGAAACCGAAATGCTGCTGAGACTTTATTTTATTTATATTTCAGGAGTAGCCTATGTGATTCTTTCATTCCGGACTTTATACCTATTTCGGAACAAAATGGTTCAGCAGTTTTCCAATACGGAAAAGATCAACTTTAACTGGTTGCTGTATCTTATTCTATGGATCACGCTGATCTGGGGACTGGTCCTTTTTTCAAATACAGATATTATTTACGGAGCTGTTGCTGTATTTATCCTATGGCTGGGATACTTTGGAATCAAACAGGTGCAGGTCTTCAACCAGCCGGCATTGGTCTTTTTACTTGCTGAAAATGAAATAAATACGGTTTCTGAAGTTGAAGGAAAAGATTTTTTACCTATTGAAAAGAAGTACCAGAAATCAGGACTTACAGAAAAAAGTATTGAAGACATCCATGTAAGGCTTCAAAAGGTATTGGATGAAGAGAAACCGTTTATCAATCCTAATCTTACGCTGAATGAACTTGCCACATTGTTGGAAGTTCATCCGAATTCTTTATCTCAGGTTATCAATTCCGTCGAAAATAAAAATTTTTATGAACTGATTAATCAAAAAAGAATTGAAGAATTTTTACAGAGAATTTCACAGCCTGAAAGCAAACAATATACTTTACTTTCTATTGCATTAGACTGTGGTTTTAATTCCAAAACATCTTTCAACCGAAATTTTAAAAAATATACCGGCGTCACTCCGAGTGAGTACCAGAAAGTCTGAATCCTGAGTTCCATCGCTCAGGGTAAACGTTTCATTTCTCATAACGTTCATTTAATCAATCGTTTGTGTTTTTGTGTTGTGATGTTCCAACTTTCCTGATGGGGCGACCAGCTTTGGAAAATGCTGAATCTTTGCATCATAACTTTTAAACCCAAAAGTATGATTGCTTTTATAAAAAAGAATTCCGCATTGGCAGTTTTAACGTCACTTATCATGTTACTTTCATGTACAGATGGGAGGGCTATTGATGAACCGGGAAATCTGGTTCCAAAAACCGTAGATCAGGATACTTCTCTTCCTTTCATCTCCATCAACGGGGCTAAACTTCATTCCGAAGCTTTTGGTCCTGAAGACGGAACAATTGTCATTCCACTTCATGGAGGACCAGGTGGAGACTACCGTTATCTCTTTAATTGTAAAAACCTTATAAATAATGGATACAGGGTTGTGTTTTATGATCAAAGAGGATCTGGACTTTCTCAACGATTTTCTAGACAGTCTTATCTGTCTTTAGGGGCAGAAGTTATGGAGCTGATGTATGACGAACTGCATGCTGTTATTGCTTATTATCGTAAAAAACCTGAACAAAAAGTGGTGCTTTTGGGGCATTCTTGGGGTGCAATGTTGGCGTCGGGCTATGCAGGGAAATATCCTAATGATATCCAGGGGCTTATTCTTTGTGAGCCTGGAGGTCTGGTTTGGAATGACGTTACTCATTATGTAAAAGAATCCAGATCATTTAAAATATGGAACGAAATCCTTAATGATGCAACCTATCTGGATCAGTTTATTTCTGGAAAAGAAGATCAACATGAGATTTTAGATTATAAGATGCTTATGCTGGCCTCAAAGAACAGTATTACAGGCGAAGGCGATTTTGATCCAAGTATAAGCTGGAGGAGCGGAGCTGTTATTATGGATGCTCTTTTTGAAAGTGGAGATAAATATAACATAGATTTTTCTAAAGGACTGCAGAACTATAATGGTCCGGTTCTTTTTTTCTATAGCGAAAAAAATAAAGCGTACCCGGATTCATGGGCTCAAAAAATAACATCCAGTTATAAGAATGTGACCAAAGTAAAAATCCCTGGAGTGGGGCATGACGGCATTATTAGCAATCTTAATGCCTGGGATAATTATACAAAACCCCAAATCATTACTCTCATTGGCAGTCTTTAAAATGAATATCATGAAAAAAAATATATTATTAGTTTGGATCATGATGATGGTTACCTATCCCATCAGGTCACAAACAGTAAATTGGTATGCACTGAATGCCAAAGAAAAACATATACTCAATGCCAATATTGGAACAGAATATGGGGTTATTTTCGGATTGGGTTATGGTTACCATTTCGACAACAGGTTTTTCCCATTAATAATAGGAGCTGAAGCGTCTATTCCGTCAGGGAACACATTGTTGGATGATTTTAAGGTGAAGGCAGGTGCTCATGTACGCTGGGCCAAAATTCATGATGTTCAGTTTTCAACAAGGATCCAGGGTATATTCCGGAAGTTTGAAAATAAGAATGTTGCTATTTCCAATTTTGGAGTAGATATGGCGGGAGTGATCGGTTATTACAGACCTACCTGGTTTGCTGGAGGTGAAGTAGGGTTTGATAAAGCTATTGTGACTCATTTCAGACATTCGGAACATTATAAAGAAATCTATCCCGCAGTAAAAAACGGATGGTATGAGCCGGCCACGGGAGGCAATTTTTATTATGGAATACAAGGAGGGTACTCTTTCTCCCGACAGGAAGTCTATGTGAAACTGGGAAATATTGTGTCAGAGGATTTTAAAACTAAACCTAGATTGCCTTTTTTAGTGCAGATAGGTTATAATTATAAACTGTAAAAACAGGCGGGTCGTCTTTTAATTAGGATGATCCGTTATTTTTTTGATCTCTTTATGTTCCTTACCCCATATTTCAAGCTGATTCAGAACCGGAAGCAGTTTTTTTCCAATTTCAGTAAGTTCATATTCTACTTTTACCGGAACTTCTGGATATATGGTCTTGATAATAAGTTTTTCCTGTTCCATTTTTTTCAGCTGTAGGGTAAGCATTCTTTCGGAAATGTTGGGGATCTTATCTTTCAACTCAAAAAATCTGAGTTTCTCCTGCTTTAGATGATAACAGATCGAGAGAATCCAGCGACCACTGATCAGATTGACAGCATATATTTCTGAGCAGCTGTACTCCAGTGTTTTTTTATTTTCATTATTGGTAGATGATTCTTTAATACTCATACTTACATTTTTGTTCGTTCCATACAATCTTTTGTATACTTGGAAAGCACTCTATTGATAGAATAAATTTACAAATAAAAACAGGAAATATAGAGCCCAAAAGAGACTTTATTATAGATGTACAATAAAATATTCATAATAGGATGGATTTTAATAGAATAGACAAAGAATTGAAATACAGTATTGAAAATGTTCCTTATTCATTGGAAATTGATGGAAATTTATTTTTGAATGCTCCGGAAATTATTCAGCAGGAAAGAAAAGAATTTGCGAAAGCTCATCCTTTTAAAAAACCGGATCATATCCTTGTGAAAGATATTTTTATACCAAGCTCAGAAGATGGATATGATATCAGGCTTCATGTTTATCAGTCTGAAAATTTCAACCGGGAAAGGGTTCTTCTTTATTTTCATGGAGGAGGATATGTTTTTGGACTTCCAGAACAAGTGGACCATCAAATGTTTGAAATAGCAGATCAACTAGATGCGACCATCATCTCCGTAGATTACAGACTCTCACCTCAGTATCGGTTTCCAATGCCGGTTTTGGATGGGTTTGATGCTTTGCAATGGGTGATTGGTCATGGTGAAGATCAACTGGGAGTGAATCCTGATGGTATTACTGTATTCGGGGCAAGTGCCGGAGGGCACTTGGCCGCAGCAGTGGCTCAAATGGCTGCAGACCGTGGCATTCAGAATATAAAACATCAGTTCTTATTATATCCGGTGATTCATAACAAGCTGAATACCTCTTCAATGGAAGAATTTACCGATATCCCGCTATGGAATAAAAAGTATGCCCAGACTGCGTGGCTGCATATATTGGGGAAAGAGAATAAAGATAAAAGTATCAGATATTCGGATCTGACCTATTATGATAACTTTTCCCGGTTACCGCAGACTACCATTGTTGCCTGTGAACTTGATCCTTTAAGGGATGAAGATATCGATTATGCTCAGCTTTTATATAAAGCAGGTGTAAAAACTGAACTATGGGTGATTCCCGGAGCGCTGCATGTATTTGACCTCTTTGATTCTTCCATGAATGATGAATATAAAGATTTTCTTCTGAACAGACTTTTCAAATAAGTTTTAAAAATATGAAATTAAGAGATAAAAACCCGGCATTGCTCCTTATTGATGTTCAAAAAGGATTTCTTGATGAAGATTATTGGGGAGGAAACAGGAATAATAAAGATGCGGAAAAAATCAGCGGAAAGATACTTGAAAAATGGCGAAGCTTGAGTTTGCCGATATTTCACATCCGGCATAGTTCTACAAATCTTTCTTCAAAATTGCATAAAACGCATCCAGGATTTGAATTTAATGATTATGTCTTACCTCAAAATGGTGAATGTATGATTACCAAAAAAGTAAACAGTGCCTTTATAGGTACTGATCTGAAAGCAAAATTAGACCTTCAGAAGATAAATACGGTGGTGATTTTAGGAATTACAACCAATCATTGTGTGTCTACTACCACAAGAATGGCAGGAAATTTCGGGTATGAAACCTATGTAGTTTCTGATGCTACAGCTGCTTTTGATAAAGTGGGAATCAATGGAGAAAAATATGATGCAGGATTAGTTCATCTGATGGCGTTAGCCAATCTGAGCGACGAATTTGCAACAATCCTGAATACGGAAGAATTATTAAAAAAACTATAGATAAAAATCAAAAATTGATACATTACAAAGGTCTGTTTTTAGCCGTATTTTTATTTTTAGAAAAAGAAAAGTGTTTAATTGGTGAAAAAAAATAATTCACTTTTGGGTCCAGGAATCTTTGTTATATCTTTGCAAACTAATAAATTATCCACAAAAGAGATTGTAAAAATATAGGCTTTATTGTACGTATCGCCAGATTTTCTTTTATGGTAATATGAATGCAGAAGAAATTGAGTATTACCTTTAAACACGCCTTATCCCCAAAATATATTTACGTTGCCGCTTTATCCACCTGTTTAATTGCAGTCGTGGCTTTTGCTGTTTTAAGCCATTTGATTGCTGAGGATAATCGTAAAAATACAGAAGATTTTGCGAGAAAAACCTTCTTTAGAAAATATGAATCGGTAGAAAATGAATTCAGGAATATTGAGGACTATCAGTATCTGCTTCGTGAATTGATTCAGAAAGACGGACTTAAAAACTACAGAGATTATTCTTTGGTTTTAAATGATTTAAATAAAAAAAGAAATCTGCTTACCTACAGCTGGTATTACTATGATAACAACAAAACCGGGCAGTATGAAAGCAACAATCCTTTATCTGATCTTTTCAAAGAGCGGAAAAAGGCACAAAGATCCGTTACAATAAAGAATAATGGTTCCGGACACTTTAAAGATCTTTTGATCAGTCGTAAAGACAGTATGTTCTGGGTAAGTTATGATTCTCTTGTGCTGCCTGAAAAAAATGTTTTGTATTACGGATCAACAGTAAGTTTAGATGATCTGCATCAATACTTTACCAATGTTGACAAAAGTTCAAATACCTATGCCTATGTTTTTACTAAAGAAGGCATCTGCATTACGCATCCTGAAAAAAAATACATTGGAGAACGTGTTTTTGATTTTACAGATATTAAACCAAAAGACACGCTTTGCGCAAAAGCTAAATCAGGTTATACGGAAGAAACAGCCGTTTCAGAATATCTTGGAGTAGAAGTTACCCGCTTTATAAAACCCTTGAAGACAGAAAATTTTGACGGTTATGCAGTGGTGAACCATGTCAACTTTATCATTGATGAAAATACCAATAAGGTAAAAGCTTATACGGTTTATATTTTCGTAGCAGCTTTGTTTCTTATTGTCACGGTCTTCATTCTGTTTCAAAGATCAACCAATATAGCATACAGGGAAAAAGAAAAGATACAATCTGAAAAAAACCTGTTGTTGGTTGAGAATGAAAAAATGCATAAAGCAGAAGTGATCAACCAGCTTCAGCAGCTTAAAAATAATATCAATCCCCATTTTCTTTTCAATTCACTCAATTCATTGTATATGCTTATTGGGATCAATAAAGAGAATGCCCGGAAGTTTACCATGAATCTTTCCCGGATTTACAGATATCTCATCGTGCCTCCTAAAGAAAATATTGTTTCGGTTTCTCAGGAAGTTCAGTTTATTCAACAGTATATGGAACTCCTGAAAAGCAGGTTTGATGAAGAGCTGATCTTCAGTATGACCATTCAGGATGAGAAAAGTCTCAAAAAACGGATCCCTTATTTATCGCTTCAGATTGTTATAGAAAATGCTGTAAAACACAATATTGCGACCGTAGATCAACCGCTGGAGATTATCATAACGGTAGAAGAGGGCGGGATTATAGTAAAGAATACTTGGCAGCCAAAAACAGAGATTGTACAGGGAGAAAAATTCGGGATTAACTATTTGAATCAAATTTATGAATATTTTAAAATTAATTCTCTTAATATTTCTGTAGATGGTGAATATTTTATATGCTTTTTGCCATTAATGGAGTGAAATTAAAAAAATCCACTCACTCCCGAAAACTAACCTCTCACTCCCTAATAATACCCATATTATTTATTGTACCTATAGCTTTGCCGGCTGAAACTAAGATATTTACTATTTGGAATGAATCGGACTACTTTAATGAAGAATTACAGACTGGCACTGTACTTAGGACTTGCAATGGCCTCACCGATGGCAATAGCACAGAAAAAAGATACAGTGAAAGTCAACAAAGACAAAATTGATAAAACAGAATCGTCAACCTCAAAGAAAACCAAAAAAATTGAAGACCTGATCAAAAAAGGAACTTATAAAAAAGGCCTTTTTAATACGATCCAGGTTAAAACGGATGTTTATTTCGAAATTCCTGACAGTTTGATGGGACGACAATTTTTGGTCGTTAACAAGCTGTCTCAGGTGCCCATGCAGGTGAATGAGGCCGGTCTGAACAAGGGAATGAATTATGAAAATAAAATCATCTCTTTTCACCGTGATAACGTTGCCAAAAAAGTCTGGGTGAAAACGTCAGATGTAAAGGTATCTTCTCCTAAGAATGATGCGATTACAAGATCTGTAAAAGATAACTTTTCAGAATCTGTGATTGAAGTTTTTGATATTGAAGCACAAAGCAATGACTCTACGTCGGTAGCTATTAAAGTGAATAAAGTTTTCGATGGTAATCAGAAGAGCTTTAATGATGTATTGGCGAATGTAGGGCTTGGAGGTTCCGTAAAGTCAAGTCTTTCTTACATTGAAGGAGTTAAAACTTTCCCTCAGAACCTTGTGGTAAAGTCTCAGCTGACCACTTCAGTCAATGAAGGAGGAGTTGATCTGCCTGTGACATTGGGAGTGACCACCAACCTGGTATTGCTTTCCAAGATACCCATGAAACCCAGGATTTCTGATGCAAGAGTTGGATTTTTCAATGAAAAACACTGGGCTTTTAATGACCGCCAGCAGAAGATGGACGAGAAATTCTTCATTACCAGATGGAACCTTGAACCTAAAGATGAAGACAAAGAAAAATATCTGAGAGGAGAGCTTGTAGAACCTAAAAAACAAATCGTTTATTATATTGATCCTGCCACTCCAAAACAATGGCGTGAGAAAATTATTGCAGGAGTATATGACTGGCAGGCAGCTTTTGAACAGGCCGGTTTTAAAAATGCTGTCATTGCAAAAATGCCGGATGAAAAAGATGAAGACTTCGATATTGATGATGTAAGATATTCCGTAATTACTTACGCTGCTTCCCCTAAATCAAATGCGATGGGACCGTCTGTAGTTGATCCAAGGAGTGGTGAAATTATAGAATCTGATATCATCTGGTGGCATAATGTAATGACCTCTCTTCAGGAATGGATGAGGATTCAGATCGGACCTATCGATCCGAAAGCGAGAGGAAATAAATTCAGTGATGACTACATGGGAGAAGCCATTCGTTTTGTATCATCCCATGAAGTAGGACATACTTTTGGATTAAAACATAATATGGGATCCTCTTTTGCATTTCCTGTCGAATCTTTACGTTCAAAAGAATTTACCGATAAAATGGGAGGTACAGCACCTTCTATTATGGATTATGCCCGATATAATTATGTAGCACAACCTGAAGATGGTGTGACGGCGATCACTCCAAAAATCGGGATTTATGATAAATATGCTATCGAATGGGGCTATCGTTGGTATCCGGATGAGTTTTCAGAAAAGAAAGCCCTTAGGAATTTAATAGAAAAACATCAGGATGATCCATTATATTTCTATGGTGAGCAACAAAGTTATCTGGAAACGATTGACCCTCGTTCACAGTCCGAAGACTTGGGCGACGATGCAATGAAGGCCAGTGAATATGGATTGAAAAACCTGAAAATTGTTGTTAATAATCTTTTACAATGGAGCTATGAAGATGGAAAAGAATACACTGATGCCGGTAAACTCTACTTTGGAGTTATCGGGCAATGGGATTTGTATACCGGTCATGTGATGGCGAATGTAGGGGGAATTTATCTTAACAATACAGTTTTTGGAAGTAAAAAGAAGGCGTACGAAGCCGTACCGGCTGAAACTCAGAAAAGAGCGGTTGACTATCTTATAAAAAATGCCATCAACCTTCCGGAATGGTTGTTTTTTAATCCGATAACAGAAAAGACATATCCTGTTAAGAACTCCCCGATGGGACCTTTCGAGCAGACTCCGTATACTTTAGCAAGAGGAATGCAGTATGCCAATATCTATTCTTTGTTTGTGGACGACAGATTATTGAGAATCCTCGAAAATGAATTGAAACATGAAATGTCCGGTTCAAAAGAAGAAATCTACACCGTTGAAAATTTATTTGATCAGGTGAGAGGAGCTGTTTTTAATAAAAAAGGAAGTCTGACCATCCTGGAAAAAATGGCCCAAAAGAATTATGTAGATGCTCTGATTGTTTCAGTGAATAAATTATTCGAAAAAACAGCGGTAAAAGGATTGAAGGTTGATCAGACATTAACGATCCCAACCATCTGCAATTTCCATGGAGAAGATCACAACCTGAGAAATATCAATTATTCATCCATGAAAAGAGTATCTGAAGTCACGACTTATAAAAGGGCAGAACTGCAGAAGGTATTAAACTTACTGAATGCACGCAGATACAAAGGTGATGACTCATCAAGAGCTCACTACACAGACTTAATCATTCGAATCGAAGAGGCTTTAAATAAATAATCGGCTATGAAAAAATCTCTAATACTTTTACCTCTTTTGGCTGCTAATATTGCGTTTGCCCAACAAAAGAAAATCATCACAGGTAAAGTCCAGGACGGCAATACCTCCAAAATAATTGCAGGAGCATCCATAAAAATTGAAACCCAGTCTGTGTCTTCCAGTACCAATCGTGACGGGATCATTGAAAGTGTGGCTGTAGGAGCGATAACAGATAAAAACGGAAAATTTACTCTGGAGGTTCCTGAAGGTACGAAATCCGTATTGGTGAGCTACCTTGGATATGAATCTAGGCTGATTCAGATTGACGAAGATCAGACAAATTATAATATATCACTGATGCCGGTGGCTGGTGAGGTTTCTGATAAAAATAAGATTCAGGAAGTGATCATCACAGGATATCAGAAAATTGAAAAACGTAAGCAGACTTCAGCAGTTGCTACCGTTAAAATGGATGTGATCAACCAGGCCGGTGTTGCCAGCGTTGATCAGATGTTGTCCGGACAAATCGCCGGTGTCGTGGTGACTCCTGAAACAGGAGCGCCAGGAGGACCTGCCAAGATCAGAATTCGTGGTACGGCTTCTTTATCCGGCCCGCAGGATCCGCTATGGGTAGTAGATGGTCTTCCGTTAGAAGGAAATGATGTCCCGAATTTCAGTGACAAAGATAATATTGACCAGCTTCAGAATTTTTCCATTGCAGGATTAAACCCTAATGATATTGAAGATATCACTATTTTAAAAGATGCTGCAGCAACAGCGATTTACGGAGCGAGAGCAGCCAACGGGGTGATTTCCATTACCACGAAAAAAGGAAAGAAAGGAAGTATGAGACTGAATTTTTCTGCAGACACTTTCATTACATCACGTCCTGATTTTGATAAGCTTAATCTTTTGAATTCCAGTGAAAAAGTTGATCTTGAGCTGATGCTTGCAAAGCGTGCCGATCTGACCTATCGTGCCGATAAAGGAGAAGTGATGAGAATCCTGAATAAAAACAATCAGCTTGATGCTTTCAGAGCCGGAGGTTTAGCCGGTCTGGACCCATTCACCCGCCAGCAGATTGATGCTTTAAGAAATAATAATACCGACTGGGGAAAACTGTTGTACAGAAATGCTATAAACAAGCAATATGGATTAAGCCTTTCCGGAGGGAGCGACCGTTCAGATTATTATTTCTCATTAGGTTATTTTGATGAAGAAGGAACAACGATAGGAACAGGTTTCAAAAGATATAACCTTACTTTAAAGAACAATTATAAGATAAGCGACAAATTTAGTGCAGGGATCTCTATTTTTGGGACTCAGAGTGAGAAAGAATCATTCATGACGGATGCAGATGCTGCAGCCAATCCTATTAATTATTCCAGAAATGCCAATCCTTATCTGACACCTTTTAATGCAGACGGAAGCTATAAATATGATCCGGATATCGATGGAACAAGAGATGCTTACATTCCCTTTAACTTCTTGGAAGAAAGAGAAAATACCAGCTATACCCTGAAAAACCACTCATTAAAAGGGATTTTAGACTTAGAATATAAAGTATCTAAGAGCCTTAAATTCGTTTCACAGTTGGGACTTCAGTATGACACCAATAAAACGGAGAAGTTTGCCGCAGAAAATACCTATTTTACAAGAAAGATGAAAGAGGGAACCCGTTATTTTAAAAACGGAACAGCAAATTATTTCCTTCCGGCAGGTGGCGTAAAACAAAACTGGGATAATGATTTCTTTCAGTATAACTGGAAATTACAGGGGTTATACAGCACAAGAATTAATTCAGTACATGAGATCGATTTGATGGCCGGAACTGAAATCCGTAAAACCATCGATAATACTCAGGTCACCAGAGCTTTTGGTTTTAATAGCCTTACCAAAACAGGGACACCGATTATATTCCCCAATTCCGATTTTGCAGGAGATAAAAAGTACGAAACGTATCGTGAAATGCCTACTGTAGAGAATGCTTATGCTTCAATGTTTGCGACTGCTTCTTATACCTACGACCAGAAATATACCTTTTTCGGAAGTGTAAGATACGACGGAACCAATTTGTTCGGAATGAATAAAAAGTACAAGTATCTGCCGATCTGGGCGGCTTCCGGGTCATGGCTGGTAAGTAAGGAAGAGTTTATGAAGAATGTTTCTCTTATCTCTAATTTGAGATTAAGAGCTTCCTATGGTTTACAGGGAAATATTGACCGTAATACATCGCCGTTTTTTATCGGAGAATACGGGGAAGCAACGATTCTTCCGGGAGGAAAGCATGAAATCATTAATGTAATAACCTCTCCGAATGACAAGCTTCGTTGGGAAAAAACAACCAATGTGAACTTCGGAATTGATCTGGGACTGTTTAAAAACCGTATCAGCCTTACTGCAGATGTCTACAGCAGAAAAGGTACAGATATGATCAGTATGAGAGAAACACCCCTTGAAACCGGATTCAACTATACAATGATGAACTGGGGAAGTCTTACAAACAAAGGTTTTGAAGTAGCAATATCTACGAGAAATATAGAGAAAGAAAATTTCAAATGGTCTACCACTATTAATTTAGCTCATAACAAGAGTAACGTTATTACTGAGCAGCCACGCCAAAATTCTATGCTTCCGTCAAGAGAAGGCCTTCCTGTAAATGCAGTATTTGCTTTGAAAACAGCTGGGATGGACGAAAACGGAAATCCAATGTTCTGGAAAGGTAATGAAAAGGTGAAAATTGAAGATTTCTTTAAACTCTATGATGTATATGAGGAATTTCTTCCGGGACAGCTCGTAGGAACGAAGCTTACTTCTGAGGAGATGAGAGGCCTCTTCACTTATATTGGTGACAGAGATCCGAAATTTACAGGAGGTATTATCAACACTTTTAAAATCCATAATTTCGACTTAACTGTTTCTGCAGCATTCAGCTTTAAACAGACGGTGATGAGGTCACCTTCATACAGAGGGATGGATCTGGACAGAGGAAGAAATTATACCAGGGATATCTTTGAAGCTGGTGCTTCACTTCCGGCGATTACAAGTCCTAATATGGAAAACAATCCGGGATGGATGGGGAACAAGTGGCTTACCGACAGCCCTAATAATGCATATGGCCTTCTTGATATCTGGGCGAAAGAGATCAGCTATCTGAGAATCAGCAGTATTCGTTTGGGATATACGCTTCCAAAAGAATTTACGAATCCTATGGGAATCAGTAGTTTGAGGCTAAGTGTGGAAGGTCGTAACCTTTTTGTATTCAGCAATGGTCATAAAGGATATTTCGATCCGGAAACCTATGGTAATATTTATGCACAGCCTATTGCAAAATCAGTGACAATCGGCTTTAATGTTTCTTTTTAAAACTTGAAAAAAATGAGAAAAATAACTACATTCGTTGCACTGGCATTCATTAGTTTTACCAGTATTGGATGTGATCGCTTCCTGGATATACAGCCGGAAGGAAAAGTGATCCCAACCAGTGTTGAGGATTACAGAAAAATACTTACCTCTGCATATGCCAAATATCCGATCCATAAATCTCTATCTGCACTTCGTACAGATGAGATGGTGATCGATGAAGATACCAGCGATTTTCCTTACTACCGCGAACTTGCCATGTGGAAGGACAGTAACTATGATGCTGAAACAAAAGAATTCCATTGGGCCGACTTTTATACGGTAATTTTCTACCTTAATCAGGCCATCAACGAGGGAAGTAAAACGATGAAAGATTCTCCTGAAAAGAACCAGATTCTGGCAGAAGCTTACGCGTTGCGTGCTTATTCTTATTTTGATCTGATCAATCTGTACGCAAAACCTTACAATAACGCTACAGCGTCTTCAGACAGGGGAGTTCCAATTACCCTGGAAACAGATATGGAAGCGGTACTGAAGCCATCTACAGTGCAGCAGGTTTACAATCAGATTCATGCAGATATGGAAAAGGCTCAAGGCTTGATGGTAGAACAGCAGCAAACAGCAGGAAATAATTATAAATTTTCCAAAAATGCTCTTATGGCACTGAACGCAAGAATGGCTCTCTATCAGGGAGACTGGAATAAAGCATTGAATGACTCGCAGGAGTTACTGGCTGTAAAGGGAGAGCTTAGTAATTTGAATACCACCAATACCGCTCCCAACCATTATGCTTCGGCGGAATCTATATTAGCATTGGACAATCCGTTGAATAACAGTGTTCAGAATGTAATTTTTGCTTCTCCGGAATTGATTTCAAAATATAATACGACTACAGACAAAAGATTTGGTATTTATTTTGAAAAAAGCAAAAATCGGTATAAGGCGATCAAAGGAGGAAGCAATGATTTCAGGGTATCTTTCAGAACTGCTGAATTATATTTTATCAAATCTGAAGCATTGTTAAAGCTAAACCGACTTGATGAGGCTAAAGAGGCAATACTTCCGGTGCTGAAAAACAGATATACTGCAGAAGGTTATACTTCTGTTCAGAGCCAGATCAATGGAATGAATACAACAGATTTCATGAATTTTATTCTGGATGAGAGGTTCAGAGAATTTGCAATGGAAGGTCACAGATGGTTTGATTTAAGAAGGGCCGACCAGAAAAAAATTGTACATACCGTATTGGGCAAAGAATATATTCTTCAGCAGAATGATCCGAGATATACCATAGAATATCCGATGAGTGCGAAAAAGAATAATCCTAATTTATAACATTTCATATTAACAACCCCTGAAACCGCTTGAACTTGATCGTTCTGGCGGTTTTTTTGTATTTTTGCAGGGTTATGAGAATTGCCATTATAGAAGACGAATTGCTGGCTGTGAATTATCTGAAGAATCTTTTAGATCATCAGGATATCGTTCCTGTTACCGAAATCGTTATTCTCCGTTCAAAAAAGCAGGCAATTGAATTTTTCGAAAATGATGCTGCCGATCTCATCTTTATGGATATCCATTTGGGCGATGGGATGAGTCTTGAAATTTTTGAGCATGTAGAATTATTCACCCCCATCATTTTTATTACCGCATTTGATGAATATGCGATGAGGGTTTTCAGACATTTTACTATTGATTATCTTTTAAAACCTTTTGAGGAAGCCGATTTGCATCAAGCTCTGCAAAAGTTTATTTCCATACGGAATAATTTTGATCCGGAACCGGTCCTGAAGTCGATGTCTACCTTACATCAGACCAATGACTCCGGAATGATGAAGCGTTTTATGGTACGGGAGGGAAATAAGCTCAAGTCAATCGACGAACATGAAACAGCCTATTTTTTTGCATCGGGAAAATATCTTTTCCTAACGACTAAGGACCATCAGACGTACATTTATGACGACACCATCAAAGATATCATTCAAAAACTGAATCCTGAGATTTTCTTTAAAATAAACCGTAAGTTTATCATTAATAAAAAGGCGGTCACAGAAATTATCAAGCATTCAAGCCAGAAAGTAGAACTTAAACTTTCACCCGAACCAGAAGTAAATGCGGAAGTTTTTATCAGCAAAGTACAGATTGCAGACTGTTTAACCTGGTTGAATACCTGAACGTGATTAAAAAGCCAGCCGTCGGGTGAATTAATTTTCCTTATTAAGTCGGTTCAGAAAATAAGTAGGCGGAATATGGTATTTCTCCTGAAAGTTTTTTGTAAACGTCTGAGTGGTATTATAGCCTGCATTTTCAGCTGTTTTCTGAATGCTGATGTATCTTGTTTTGGGCTTGCTTTTCCACTGGGAAACAATATGATCGAGCCTCAGTTCATTGAGGTATTCATTGAAGCTTTTTTTCTTATAAAAATTGATGATTTTCGAAAGATAAACGGTATTCGTTCCACACAATTTTGACATGCCGGCAAGAGAGATGTTTTTTTTTAAAAACTGTTTCTCTTTTTCAAAATCAGACAGTATTTTAAGAACGTTTTCGACAATTAAAGGGTTGATTCCCAGTTGGTCATCAATAATAGGTTCATCGTTTTTACTTTTGGCTTCTTCGTTCCCATACACAATTTCTTCATCTTGAATTGCCGTAAGTTTTTCATAAGATCCGGAAAAATGCTTGTGTTTATACTTAAGATGTAAAAATGTCAGGAACATAATAAGTACAAGACCAAAACCAATGAGGGTAATGTAAATGAGTCTTTCCCGGTGAATACGATCCTGCAGGATTTCTTTTTCCTCGTAGAGTTTTTTCGTATCATACTCTTTGTTTAAGGTAGAATTGAGATATTTATAATCTTTTTCGTAGGCTTTGTCGAGAAGAATCAGCTTATCAGTATATTCCAGTTGTTTGCTGGTGTCATTCTTTTCCGAATAGTATCGGATAAGCATTTCAAAAGCAGGCCGGAACTTAGGATCCAGTTTTTTGGTTTCGTTATATTCTTGATCAAGCAATAAAAAATAGGGAAGTGCTTCTTCTTTTTTTTCCAGTTTCCACAATGACATTCCGATATAAAACTTATCGGTCAGGTGCTTCCATGAGTCATTATATAACCTTATGGCTTCCCGGAGTTTTGCTAAGGCCAGAGCATATTTTTTCTGATAATAAAAATCTGTTCCCTGGGAAGAAATGAAGTAAGCGTGGTATTCTTTAAAATCCTGATGCTT
The DNA here is from genome assembly GCF_000482305.1 of Chryseobacterium sp. UNC8MFCol. Classification (NCBI taxonomy): domain Bacteria; kingdom Pseudomonadati; phylum Bacteroidota; class Flavobacteriia; order Flavobacteriales; family Weeksellaceae; genus Chryseobacterium; species Chryseobacterium sp. UNC8MFCol. The sequence goes on along the minus strand of NZ_KI535290.1, from coordinate 384,721 downwards.
TGTAACAAACTCTATTCCTTCTTGTATCAGGTCCTTATTGGCATTGAAGCTTGATAAATGACTGTTGGTTTCAATCAGTGATATCAAAGAATAGAGATAATAATAGGTATAGTGGGTATCCCCGATTTTTTCCTGATGTTTCCTGAAAAATGAGACACAACCCGTTAACAGTGAATGAGCTTCAGTATAGAGTCCGAGGTAGTATTTCGTCTGGGCAATCTGGTATTCGACACTGTGAATTAAGTACGGGTTTTTGTTTTTTTTGATATAATCATATCCTTTAACAAAAGCATCTAATGCTTTAGGGTAGTTTTCATTGTTTGTAAAAGACATTCCCAGGGACAGATAACTGTCTCCGATAAGGTTATTATCATTGATTTTGCGGGCCATAATGACAACGCTGTCACCATATGCTATCTGTTCATCTCCTCTCTTATTAAAAGTGGCCAGGACGTATCCTCTTCTCGTTTTTTCAGTATTCTTCTCTTTTTTTGCTTTTTGTATAAAATGATTAATATATTTCCATTGCTCGTCCTGTTTATTTTCTGATTTTTTTATAGCCAATTCCAGATCAGAATAACTTGTATTGCTGATTTTCTTTTGAGTATTTTGTGAATGTAGTGTGGTATAAAATCCTACAAAAGTGAATAATATTAGAAAAATATACTTTAAATTGTTCATTTGTAACTGTAAAACAATATAAAAATAAATAAATTTTTCTTTCATTGGTGATAAAAATATAAAATATTTAAATACAGATTGTTATAAGTTTCGATTTATGATTTTAGTAATTTTTTTTATCATTATAGTATTCTTATTTGCCGATATATAATTATTTTTTTTTCTGATAGTGTCGCGGCTGAATTTAAATTTTGTGAATTTCATTTTACCTGTATACATTTCGAAACAGAAAACAAAACTAATTTTTATGGAAAAAGCTAATTTTTATTTTATACTTATTTTGGCTTTATTACTCGTGAGTTCATACAGCTATGAAAATCAGCCGAATCTTTCCGGATCTGCTGTAGATCCTTCTGAAAGACAGCATCTTTATACTTCCGATGTAGTCAGAAACATCGGAGATGCTGTTTCTATAAATGATTCAGCCAGCGAAGATCCCAAGAACATTCCTCCGAAAAAATAAAACTGCTTTATCTAATGGAAGCCGGTTTCAATTCATGATTCTAAAATGATTTTATCAAATGGAATAGTTTGTAGAGTACTATGCAAACGAAACATTTAATAAATACCCCTTGCAAGGAAAGTGTGAAAAAGTCGAAAGAATTAATCACTTTAAAAACTATGATTCTAACATCCAATTACTAAAATTAATTAAAATGAAAAATTCAAAATTACAGAACCTGCTGACTAAAATTTCAGGAGACGTTACAACATTAAAAGAAGGAGAATTATCTTCAATAAAAGGAGGTACAGCACCACTTAACCTGGTATGTAATTCCGGATGCTTGGCGAAGCAATAGCCCGCACTACCAAAACGTACAACAGACCGACTGTGTTTAATGTCTCTAAACTATGAACACTTTTCTTTTCATTTTAAAAGCGAATTCCATGAACTATAAACTATCTCATTATACTGTTTCTACCCAGGTTTCGGAAGATAAATATGTGATCTTTTCGACGAGAAGCTGTAAAGTTCTTCTTCTGCAAAAAGAAAACTACCAGTCCCTGATCAACGGACACTTTGATACCATTACTGTGGAGATAAAGAATCAACTGATTACCGCACTTATTTTAGTTCCTTCTTTTGAAAATGAATTAATGGAAATTGTCGAAGAAAATAAAATGATGATTGATACTAATAATGTCCTTTATCAGGTGATACAACCCTCTTCAAACTGCCAGTTAGGCTGTGACTATTGCGGACAGGAACACACCAAAAATGATTTGCAGGCAAAAGATTATGAAAAACTTATTGAGCGGATCAGGCATAAACTTTCTTTGAAAGATTACAGAGCTTTGCTGATCGGCTGGTTTGGAGGAGAGCCTTTGATGAGCCTGCAGACCCTTAGAAAAGTAACGGGAAAGTTAAAAGAAATAAGTTCGGAGTTGGGTATTGATTACAGTGCTAAAATGACCACCAACGGCTTGGCGTTGAAAAAAAACATATTTCTGGAATTGGTTAATCAGCATGATGTAAAAACCATAGAGGTGACTTTAGATGGCACTGCAGAATTCCATGATAAAAGAAGATTTGTAAAATCCGGTGAAAACTCATTTCATCTTATTTTTAAAAATTTAGTAGATATTTTCAGTATTGAAAACTATAAAGAACTGGGAGCACGTATTTCCATAAGATGTAATGTAGATCGTACCAATTACCAATCAGTAGTTCCTTTGCTCCAACTTATGCATGAACACGGCTTTCACGAAAAAATTTCACACTTTTATGTGGCACCTATTCACTCATGGGGAAATGAAGCTCATCTGGTATCCCTGGAAAAAGAGACATTTGCCGAAAAAGAAATAGAATGGATTCTGGAGCAGTATAAATATGGTTTTTCGCCATCCGTTCTTCCTGTGAGAAATCATGAACTCTGCATGATTACAAATCCGGATGCAGAATTAATAGATGCATTTGGCAATATATACAACTGTACAGAAGTTCCTTACGTTCCTGCATATGAAAGCACAGAGCATAAATTGGGTAACATAAAAGATATTAAAATTGATCAGAAATTCGGTTCACTTCATCTGCAAAACTGGAACGATGTTGTACTTACCGATCAGAAAGGTTACCCATGTCACACCTGTAAAATGTTTCCTGTGTGCGGTGGCGGATGTCCTAAATCGTGGGAAGAAGGCATTATAGCTTGTCCTTCCAATAAATTCAATATTCAGGATAAACTGGCCATTAATTATATTACTCAGGAAAAAGGAACAGAATACTTAATGAGTTAGAATAATGGAAAATAGTGAGTATATCATTGCATTGCTGCAACAGCATAAAATTCTGGTCACAGCTAATCTTGTGCACTATAAAGATGATTTCATTTTTCAAAAAGAAATGGATAAGCTCATAGATGTTGTGTGTGATGATAAAGAAGCTTTTAATTTTTACAGCCTTAATTATCATGAAGCGCTGAACGAGGGACGCACCGGGAATATTCAAAAAGCAGAAATGCTTATCACTCGTGCTAAAAAATACATTGACTGCGACTCATTACAACCTGAAGAAAAAAATTTGTATGATCTTATCAGCATACCTATCCAGGCTTTTATAAGTTATAAGAAAAGCGATTATTCTTTAGCAAAACAACAGACTTATGAAACCATGTTACTGGATGAAAAACTGGAACAATATAATGCTTCCGTATCCTATCATAAAATACAGCAACTGCATAATATATCAAGGATAGAAATGAAAGAACAGAATGCTGAGAATGTCTGTAAAATCTTTAATTTGTTGTACAGAAGCCTATTGCTTTCTGAAAAAGTACGTTACCGGGATATAGAATTTTGTTATGAAGATCATTCTGAATCTTTAAAGAAATTAAGAAAGCTTATGCTGGTGCAGATTACCAATGAATACATCCCTTTTTTAGATCAGTGCGGCAATAAAGAGGAAGTTCTGGACCGTACTTTTGATGAGGTGCTTCAAAAAGAATCTGCTGTGCATGATGACTTGAAGAGTTTCGTATACTGGGTACAACTCAAAAAAAACAGTATAAATCGTCAGGAATGGAACATAGACTTACTTCAGCAATTCATTGCCGGATCAGCAGATTATACCTCTGTTACAGCTATTGATTCATTGTATAACGATATAAAAAAGGACTTTCTCAACTGAAATAAATGCAGTCTCAACATAACTTTTAAAACAACCTGTTTTCATGAATTTTATTCCCCAACATGACCAAATGGATTGTGGCCCCGCATGCCTCGCCATGATAGCCTCTCATTACGGGGTTGATTTTGGGCTGCAATATCTAAGGGATAAAAGCTTTATGACCAAAGAAGGAGTATCGTTATTAGGAATCTGTGAAGCTGCGGAAAAAATAGGAATGAAAACAGTTGCTGTCAAATCACAGCTGAAATATGTAGACAATTCGCTTTTGCCGTGTATTCTCCATTGGAACCAAAATCATTTTGTGGTTTTGCATAAGATCTCTAAAAATGTTTTTACCCGTAAACCAGTGTTTAAAATCGCGGATCCCGGACATGGATATATTAATCTGTCTGAAGAAAAATTAAAAAAAAGCTGGATTTCAGGTGAAGAAAAAGGTGTAGTTCTTTTTTTGGAGCCCACAGAAGAATTCTATAAACAATCCTCCCGTCAGGAAAAAAAAATATCAGTAAAATTCCTGCTGAACCATCTGAAACCTTATAAAAGGCAAATGCTTCAGATGCTTTTGCTTTTGCTTTTTGGAACGATAACCACCTTGGTATTTCCTGTTCTCACCCAAAAACTGATGGATGAGGGTGTCAGCAAAAAAGACCTTTCCGTCATATCATATATCCTTATTGCTCAATTGGCATTTTTCTTAGGAAATATTATTTTCAATATATTTCGTAACTGGATTATGCTGATCGTAGGAACCAATATCAATATCCGTATTATTTCTGACTTTCTGAAAAAGCTTTTAAAATTACCCATTAAGTTTTTTGATACTAAACTGATGGGAGATTTCAGTCAACGCATCCAGGATCATGAACGAATAGAAAGTTTTCTTACTTCTCAAAGCCTTATTACCTTATTTTCAGCCATTACTTTTACTGTATTTTTCGGTGTTCTCTGGTATTATGATTTTACCATCCTACTGGTCTATGTAGCATTGACTGCCATATCTGTCTTATGGTCTTTATTTTGGATGAAAAAAAGAAAAGTGCTCGATTATTTCCGCTTTCAGCAGCGGAGTGAAAATCAGGAATCTATCTATGAGATCATTAATGGGGTATCAGAGATGAAGCTTAACCAGTTTGAAAATTACAAACGAAAAAAGTGGGAAGAAATACAGCAAAAACTATTAAAAGTTAACATCAGAATCCTGAAACTGGATCAGATACAACTTTCAGGCTTTGAATTCATCAATCAGCTCAAAAATATTATTGTCACCTTTCTCGCTGCCTCCTTTGTTGTGAAGGGAAGTATGACATTGGGGGAGTTATTAAGTGTTTCTTATATTATAGGACAAATGAATTCGCCGGTGAATGAGCTTATTCAGTTTTTCCGGTCTTTACAGGATGCTAAATTAAGTTTATCGCGGTTGCACGAGGTCCATGATTATGCTGAAGAAGAAAAAGAATATCATGTACCCTTATTAAGTGAAAAATATACCCGGCAGAACGGAATAGAAAGAGGAATTTATTTTAAAAATGTATCTTTTCAATACGAAGGTCCCCGGTCTCCTTATGTTTTAAAAAATATCAATCTGTTTATTCCTGAAGGAAAAATAACAGCAATAGTGGGGGCGAGCGGCAGTGGAAAAACGACTCTTATCAAAATGTTTCTGAAATTTTATGAACCGGTTGAAGGAGATGTTTTTTTTAATCACTTGAACGCTCAAGATATTTCACCCAAAGATCTGAGGGAGAACTGCGGAACCGTTATGCAGGAAGGTTATATATTTTCTGATACTATAGAAAGAAATATTGCTGCCGGGGATGAAAATATAGATTATGAAAAACTTGAAAAAGCATTGCATATCGCAAATATTAAATCATTTGTTGAAGAGCTGCCCCTGGGACTGAAAACCAAAATCGGAGCTTCAGGTAACGGAATTTCAGGAGGGCAAAAACAACGGATACTTATCGCAAGAGCAGTATATAAAAATCCTTATTTTATTTTTTTTGATGAAGCCACTTCTGCACTCGATGCAGATAATGAAAAAATCATTCATGATAATCTGCAGTCCTTTTTTAAAGGAAAAACAGCCGTTATTGTAGCGCACAGACTTTCTACTGTAAGAAATGCCGATCAGATTATTGTGTTGAAGCATGGAGAAATCGTCGAGAAAGGGAGCCATGAGGAGCTTGTTTCCAGGAAATCGGATTACTATAATCTTGTTAAAAATCAGCTGGAACTAGGAAATTAAAAATCCATTCTAAACAGGCTAGGGAAGAGGAATACTTATTCCTGTGTAATTTAATGGAAATAAATAGTAAAGTTCTACAATTTTGAGGGTGAAATTGATTGGAGTCGGCTCAGTAATGCCCTCTACTCTTACGCATTAAACATTTTTGGAATAATTACCATTCAGCTTAACCGCAACGTCCGAGGTAGTGTGAAAGGAAAGACCAAAAGAGCTATAAAAACAAAAAAACCTCTGACTAATCAGAGGTTTTAAGTGGTTTCTCCAGGAATCGAACCAGGGACACATGGATTTTCAATCCATTGCTCTACCAACTGAGCTAAGAAACCATTATATTTTTGTTTGACTTACTTCGTTGTTTTAAAGTGATGCAAAAGTATAACATTTTGTAATACCGTGCAAGCTTTGATCATTGTTTTTTTAAAAAAGATGGTGTTACAAACGTTTTTTTAATTCAACTGTCTGTTCATCAGGATGTTTGGAAGATCTTTTTTACAGGTAATAAAATACCGATAAAATGGGTATTTCTGTATGTACAAATGAGAAAATCAAAAACTGAATCTTGAAGAACTCAATGTTTATTATCAGACTTTTTCGTTTTTTATACTAAATCTACAAGCCGAATCAGTGTTTAAAAACAAAAACCTCCGAATGATCAGAGGTTTTAAGTGGTTTCTCCAGGAATCGAACCAGGGACACATGGATTTTCAATCCATTGCTCTACCAACTGAGCTAAGAAACCATTATATTTTTGTTGACGTACTTCGTCGTTTAAAGTGGGTGCAAAAATGACAATTTTTATGATACCATGCAATAGAAAATTTAAAATAAATGAAAATAAAGAGCCCGATATTAAATAATGTCGGGCTTCTTTCTATAAGTCAGGTTGTTATGGAAGTGTTGAGAAATTGATATCCGGTGCCTGGGTTGGGGCGGTAACGGAAAATAGTGTTCCCGGAGTAACAACAGTATTAAAAAATCCTCCGTTTTGCAGGAAAAATGCATTACCATTTGTTCCTCCCATAGCATCAATTCTCTGCTTTGCGTTATAGGTATTATCCACCGTGAACTTAGCTCCCGAGACCGGCATCCAGTTTCCTGAAGTCGTTCTTACCCATTGATTTTTAAACTCTGCTTTTCTGCCCTGGTATCCGTTTTCAGAATTAAAGTTTTCCACGAAGCTATAAAAACCTTTCAGATAAGTACTGGTTTGCGGTCTTTTCCAGCTGGCAATAAGTTTCCATGACGTATTATCGGGAGGAAGGAACCATGCCGTATAATCTGTCTTCCCGTTACCGTCAGGTTCGCCTTTTAGTAAGAATTTATAGGTTTTGCCCGCGGTCCAATTGTATTTATAATAACTTTGTCCTCCGGAACCTTCATTACCAAACTCGCCAATGGTAACACCACTGCCGGCTTTGTTCAATAGTATTTTATGATCAGGAGGGATATTATTTGGATCATCTGTTTCAAAAGGACTCCAGACAGAGAACAGAATTCTTCTTTCAGTAGCAGAATTTACCTGCATTCCGAAATATCCCTCATTGAAACCGTTAGCCATGAAGTATGAGCCGATTTTATCTTCTCCTGCAGGAACGGTCACTTCATTATAATAATAGCTTATAGTATTGGTTGTAGGAACTGTATAACCGAGATGGCAGGAAGGTCCCCGGCGAGCCCAGTAATAATAAGAAGGATCATTACTGAAAATATTGTTTCCCGTAGAAGCCGGCCCGGTGAAAGTGATATCCGTAACATCGGCAAAATAACTTCCGGTTTTAGATACACCCTGAAGATCAACTTTTACATACCCCGGACTGGAAACGGTAAAATCTCCAACGGTATACTCTTTAGAAGTTGTTCCTGTTAAAGTAATTGTTTTGGATGTGTTACCTATGGTTACTTTAACCACACTTGTTCCTGAAGGAACAGAAGCTTTTAATCCGATGTTTAATGTTCCCGTATTACTTAGTCTGAAATAAGTACTGATAACCGTGTTAGAATTCGTCCAGTTACCAAGGTTGGTGGGAGTGATCACTTCGTTTGCTCCCGAAGGTTTTATAGTTAAAAATGAATTTCCCGATACCGGTACATTGAATGAGGAGCTGATTCGCGACGATGATATTTTTTCCTGTTTAGAAATACTATCTTCTGTTGCAGCAGTATTGTCTTTGCATGACTGAAAAACGAGCAGAGCAAAGCAAAAAAACGGAATAGCTAATGCTTTTGGATTCATAATGTAATTGTGTTTTGGTTTACAATAGCTAATTTAAAATTTTTAAGATAATAATGCATGTTTTATTTCACATGATCTTGATTAAAAATTGTGAAAAATTTTATATGAAGTTGAAAGTAAAGAAAAAGAAATTTTGCTTCCTGAAATAATTTGCATGATTTATACATCTTGCGTTTACCGCTAAACTTCCCACAGATTTAGCAGACTATAAAGATTCTTTAAGCTCTGCTCGATCTGCGCCATCTGTGAAAGAGCCCTTGGAGTTTTTTAACGTAAGTATATAAAAACAAAAAAACCTCTGAATAATCAGAGGTTTTCAAGTGGTTTCTCCAGGAATCGAACCAGGGACACATGGATTTTCAATCCATTGCTCTACCAACTGAGCTAAGAAACCATTATATTTTTGTTTGACTTACTTCGTTGTTTTAAAGTGATGCAAAAGTAGTAAGTTTTAGTATACAAAGCAAGTATTCATCGTACTTTTTTTAAATAAAGCTAAAAACTTACTGATTCTCAGCCGGATTATTTTCCTGTTCCTTTCTGATTTGTTCACTCATTTCTTCCAACACCGGTTTGATCGTACTTTCCGGAAGATCACTGATCCTGATATACATTAATCCGTCAATAGCATCATTGAAGTTTGGATCAACATTGAATGCAATTACTTTAGCATTCTGCTTAATATATTTTTTAATCAAAACAGGTAATCTCAATTCGGGTTCCAGGTCATCAATAATCTTATCAAGTTTGTTAAGATCCGATTCCATTTCGTCAAAGAAAAGACTTTTATCTCTGTCACGGAGTTTTACTTTGTATTCGTTTCTCGGGGTGATATACTGAGCAACTGCAGAATCGAAGTAGTTTGAGCGCATGAATTCAATCATCAGAGATTTTGAGAACTCTGAAAATTTATTGGAAATGCTTACTCCTCCCATCAGGAATTTATGGTCAGAATTTCTCAGGCATACATGCACGATACCTCTCCATAGAAGAAAAAGTGGAAGTGGTTTTTGCTGATATTCCTGACAAATATAAGCACGTCCCATTTCAATTACTTTTTTAAAGAAAGGGTGAATATCCTGCTCAAATTCAAATAAAGAGCTTGTGTAGAATCCTTTAATGCCATATTTTTTCATTACCTCTCTACCCAGGGCCATTCTGTAGGCTCCTGCCAGTTTTTTCTCTGCGTTATCCCAGAGGAAAAGATGATGGTAATGCTTATCGTATTCATCCAGGTCAAAAGGAAGATTACTTCCTTCCCCTACTGCACGGAAAGTTAATTCTCTTTGACGTCCGATTTCCCTCATTATAGAAGGTATTTCTTCGTAAGTTGTAAAGTAAATCTCATAATTTCCGTTACTGAACAACATTTTATCGGTTCCCCTCAGCTTGTCAACATCTTTGATGATATCTTCAATAGGAGTTTCGTCAATAATATTCTGGACGATATTTTCTTCTTTCAGCAAAGGAAATTTTACAGAAAGGTTCTGGAGGTTTATACTCTGAGCAAGTGATTTTCTTTTCTCGTAGTACGACTTCATCATATATACCTTACGTTTCAGAAATTCGCCCAATTCCTCAATGGTTTCCATTTCATCCATAGCTTTCACGGTGATCTGGCGTCCGATTCTGATTCTGATAGGTTTTTCCCTGTCATTCATCATTTCTGCGGGAAGCATCAATGTCTGTAAACTAGGATGAAGTTTAGCGATCTGATAAAACAGACGGCTGTTTTTAGCATGGAAATACATAGGAACAACCGGCACTTTAGCCATTCTGATAAGCTTAAGTGCCGTTTTTTCCCATTCTTTATCTAAGATTTCCCCGTACGGATTGTTTTTGTTGGAAACTTCACCTGCCGGGAAGATACCTACGCAACCGCCATTCTGTAAATGCTTAAGTGTTTCACGCATTCCTGAAGAGCTGCTGTAAGCATCTTTTCTGTTTTCAAAAGGGTTTACTGCGATTACGTACGGAGCCATAGGCCGGATTTTATCCAAAAGGAAATTACCCATAACCTTGAAGTCCGGACGTACTTCTGTAAGGATCTTGCACATCAGGATTCCGTCAATGGCCCCGAGCGGGTGATTGGAAACCAGAATAAAAGGTCCTGTTTTAGGGATCTTTGCTAGGTCTTCTTCAAAAGCAACATAGCTTAGATTCCTTTCTCTTACAAATGAGTCGAAAAAGTCTTTGCCTTCCTTATCTTTTAGTTTATCGTATAGTTTATTTACTTCATTTATTTTAGCAATGCTCATCACAGCAGATGCTACCGGATTCTTTAGGAACCCAATTTTACTTAAGCCGGAAGCTTTGATCAGATCGTTTTTCGAAATTAAACTCATGTGTGTTTAGTCGCAATTAATATTATTGTGTTACCATTTGAAGAGTATTCTTGGAAATTTGTTCCAATAATACATTTTTTTCGTGGTAAAATCTATCAATGTGATCCATCTTCGCATTTCTTACTGTGAATAAAGATACATTTTTAATTGCTTCGGTTTTAAAAATTTTTTGAAGCTCTTCGTTGAGTTCTTCAATATGGTTAAATTTATCCTCCAGACATAATGCCAATGAAATGGCAGAATTCTGCATCAGGGAAACCTTAATTTTGTATTTAGATAAAAGATTGAAAATCAAGCTCATGTGATCCTCTGCGATAAAAGAGAAATCTCTTGTTGAGATCTTTAAAAGATCCTGGTCTTCTTTTAAAATATAAGATTCTTCCTGTTGATTCTTGTCTGAAGCGCCTACTTTTGTTCCTTCCTTAGTAGGGTCCACAAAAGACTTTACATAGAAAGGAATATTTTTTTGTTGTAATGGCTGTAATGTTTTTGGGTGAATAATACTCGCCCCGTAATAGGCCATCTCAATAGCTTCTTCATAGGATATGTTGGAAAGAAGAGAGACATCGTTGAATTTTCTCGGATCTCCGGTCATTACTCCCGGTACATCTTTCCAGATCGTCATCAGCTCAGCATCCAGACAGTAAGCAAAAATAGCAGCAGAGTAGTCTGAACCTTCTCTCCCTAATGTTACTGTAAAATTGTTGTCGTCTGAACCGATGAAACCTTGGGTAACATAGCAGATTTCAGAGTTTAGATGAGAAATAAACTCTTCTGTCTTTGCCCAATCTACAACACCTTCTCTGTAAGAATTATCTGTTTTGACATAATCTCTGGCATCCAGCCATTGGTTGGTAAACTGAATTTCGTTCAGGTATTCGCTTACGATTTTAGTGGAAATCATTTCTCCGCAACTTACCACCTGATCATACACAAAGTTGTAGTTTGGAGATTTATTTCTCCTTAAAAAAGAATCGATATCATCGAAAAAGAGATTGATTTCCGCAAAAACAGCATGGTTCTCGGGAAACAAACCTTCCGCAATCTCAATGTGTTTTCGTTTTATCTTTTCAATCTCAGTTTGATAGTTATCCTTTTTGAAATAAAGCTCTACCACTTTTTCCAATTCATTTGTCGTCTTGCCCATTGCTGAAATTACCAGCAAACATTTGGCAAATCCCTGGCTTTTTAAAACCATAGACACATTCTTCACACTCTCGGCGTCTTTCACAGACGCTCCACCAAACTTGAAAATTTTCATTAAATTGTTAAAAATAAAATTGTTAGATAAAAATTACATGAGTTTTTTACGGACGTCAAAATTATAAATTTACAACGAGATATGAAATAGTCAACCAATCCGATGGAATTAAGATTTCCTTAAAATAATACGAGTGCATCTTTTTTTGGTTTATAACAGGTTGCTGGTCATGGCTTTACTATGCTTTTTTCAACGAAAAATATAAAACAACATATTGTGATTGAGAAGGTAAAATAGATCTTATTTTTTAGAAAAAAATCACAACTCTACTACTTATGCACTTTTCTGAATCAGGACTCATAGTCAATTCTTTTACAGAGCATTTTAAATTTTTCATCAGGTCGGGATAAGTATTTGGGTCAATTTGCCAATAGCTTTTATTTTATATTCTGCAATTTTGTATTTGTATTGGGCTGGAATACAGTAGGTAATGGCTTTTTTAATTAAATTTTCTTAATGTAATAAATTTTCCGAAATTTGGGGAAAACGTAAAAAGAAAAATATGTCAAATCAACCATTACAGACTTTAGGAGAATTTCTTATAGATAAACAGGACGATTTTCAGTATTCTACAGGTGAATTCTCCCGTCTTCTGAGCGCAATAAGATTGGCTTCGAAAGTGGTAAACAGAGAAGTAAATAAAGCAGGAATTGTAGATATAACAGGAGCTGCAGGAAACCAGAATATTCAGGGCGAGGAACAGCAGAAACTTGATGTAATCGCGAATGAGATTTTTATTACGGCTTTGTCTCAAAGGGAGGTTGTTTGTGGTATTGCTTCAGAGGAAAATGATGATTTTATAGACATTAAATGTGGAGAAAACGGTCATTTAAGCAAATACGTAGTATTGATCGATCCTTTGGACGGATCTTCCAATATTGATGTTAACGTTTCTGTAGGAACTATTTTCTCTATTTACAGAAGGGTGACAGAGCCTGGAACTCCGGTACAGCTTGAAGATTTCTTACAGAAAGGTGTGAATCAGATTGCTGCCGGATACGTAATCTACGGTTCTTCTACGATGATCGTTTATACGACTGGAAACGGGGTGAACGGATTTACACTGGATCCGTCTTTAGGTACTTATTATCTTTCTCATCCTAATATGATGTTTCCAAAAACAGGTAAAATCTATTCAATTAACGAAGGGAATTACATCAAATTTCCTCAGGGAGTAAAAAATTATCTTAAATATTGCCAGATGGAAGAGGGTGACCGCCCTTACACTTCCAGATATATCGGTTCGCTTGTAGCCGATTTCCATAGAAATATGCTGAAGGGAGGAATTTATATTTATCCTTCTTATTCCCAGGCTCCGAATGGTAAATTAAGATTGCTATACGAATGCAACCCAATGGCATTCCTTGCAGAACAGGCAGGTGGAAAGGCTACAGACGGGTTCAGAAGAATTCTGGAGGTTGAGCCAACAGAACTGCACCAGAGGATTCCATTTTTCTGTGGAAGCGTAGATATGGTAGAAAAAGCAGAAGAATTTATGCGTATTGATAGCGTAAAATAAATGAAAGCATCATACAAAAGATACTTATTAGAATTTAAACGCCCGAGTGGAACATCTCGTGGCGTTTTGCTTGATAAAGAAACCTTTATTCTGGAAATTTCAGAGAATGGAAAGACAGGTATTGGAGAATGCGCTGTTTTCAGAGGCCTGAGCTTTGATGACATGCCTGATTATGAAGATAAGCTACAATGGCTTTGTGAAAATATTGATAAAGATTTCTTTTATTTAAAAGAAGAATTAAAAGAATTTCCCTCGATCTGGTTTGGCTATGAACAAGCTGTTTTAAATCTGAAATATGGGGATCATTTGTATTTTCCTACTGCGTTTACCGAAGGGAAATCTGCCATTACCATCAATGGTTTGATCTGGATGGGAGATATCAGCTATATGGAAGAACAGATCCAGGATAAGCTGGAAAAAGGTTTTCATTGTATTAAATTAAAAATCGGAGTCAACTGGAAGGAAGAGCATATCGTTCTGCAAAAGTTAAGAGCAAAATTCTCTAAAGAGCAACTGGAGTTACGTGTAGATGCCAACGGAGGATTTAGTAAAGAAGAAGCCGTATCTGTTTTGAAGCAACTTGCCGATTTAGATATTCATTCTATTGAGCAGCCAATTAAGGCAGGAAACTGGGATGATATGGCTGATCTATGTGCGACAACACCCACACCTATTGCTTTAGATGAAGAATTGATAGGAGTAATCGATTCCGGAGAAAAGAAAAAATTGCTGGAAAGAATAAATCCTCAATATATTATTTTAAAACCTGCACTGGTAGGAGGGTTCTCCGGTTCTGATGAATGGATTTCGCTTGCGGAAAAGCAAAATATCGGCTGGTGGATTACTTCTGCTTTGGAAAGCAATATCGGACTTAATGCTATTGCCCAGTATACGTTCACAAAAAAAAATCCGATGCCTCAAGGATTAGGCACCGGAGCTTTATTTGTAAATAATTTTGAATCAAGTTTGGAGCTTCGAAATGAGTTGCTATGGTTCAAAATATAACTAAAAACTAGGATTATGTACCCGGGCAAACAGGATTGTCCCAATGCTCAGCATCCCATTCTCTACAACATCTTTTTCTATTATCCCAATTGTTGCATCCGATTGGGATAATACCTCCTTTAATTGTTTTTAATTCTCGTTTTGCTAGTTTTTTGAAATTTTTCATAATTGATATTTTAAAAGTTTGGTGAATTGATCTTGAAATAAAGTGAATGCAGAACAGTATATTAATAAGGTTCCGGACATACCGGATTACCCCAAAAGATGGGATCCCAGTCTCTGCAACATTTAAGTTTAAAATCCCAGCTGATGCAGCCGCGAGGAATCAAACCTCCCTGAATTGTTTTTAATGCTGCTTTGTTTAATTTTTTGCAATTTTTCATGGTTAAGTTTTTGATTGATAAGTAAATATCGAAAATACTTCTCAATTGTGCAATATTATATGTGGAATTTTATGAATATTTAACTAAATGGTGAATTTTATTAATTTAAACAGCGTAATGATAAAATGTGTGTATAAAAGCACATGAGTTATTCATCATTCTTCTGAAATAATCGGTAGAAAAGGAGTGAAAGTATACATTACTTAAAGATGTTCATCTCTTCTTTATAAACCGGACTTTGTATTCCAAGGAAGTTTAAAACACTGTGAAATACATGGTTTTGTGATAAGGTTTTGTTGGGTTTGAGTTGTTTTGAACCGTCAGACACCCAAACCATAAAAGGAATTTCATATTGTTCTCTGGGTGCAATACTTAAAGGCATGCCATGCATGTACAGATTTTTTTCTCCAAGGGATTCACCATGGTCAGACACAAAAAGCATTGTACTTTTATAATCTTTTAGTTGTTTTAAATCCTCAATAACATTATATAAAAGATAATCTGTATACACAATCGTATTATCATAAGCATTGATAAGCTCCTGCTGGGAGCAATTACCCAATTCAACACTATTGCAGACCGGTTTAAAGGTTTCGAACCGCGATGGATATTTTTTGCTGTATGTAGGGCCGTGACTTGTACTGGTGTGCAAAACAATAAGTATTTTATTCTTTTTACTTGCAGCTATTTGCTCTTTGAGGCCATTCAAAAGGACCCCATCATAATTGCAGTCTTCACCTTTGCAATTTGTACTTAAATGTTCTTTGTTCTGGTAATTTTTAATGTGAACCGGCGGTTCACCCCAGTTTGTCGTTCTCCAGATTACCTCTACATTATTTCGGTATAAATAGTTGGGTAGGATTTCATACAGTTCATCAGTATTGGTATGTTCAAGAATACATTTCACCCCTGCCGTGGTATACGTGGCACAGGATGTAGCGTTAAAGGTATGTAAGTTCTGTTCTTTTGAAAGCAGCGGATTCGTGTTCTTCCCATATCCGTATAAAGAAAAATTCTGACTTCTGGCAGATTCTCCTATGACCAATACTACTACAGATTTCTCATTGTCTTTGATGGTGGCATCGGGCAATAAAGTTTCTTTTTCATTTTTTTTGTATTCATGAATATAATAAAGAGAAGTATTGACGGTGTAAGACCAGGGCATGGCCAAACCACCTAATGTCTTTGAATTTTTATCAATCCATAACCAATTACTGGCGTTGGCAAAAGCCACGATTACCATGAATAAAAGGGTCAATGAAGTAGTAATCAAAAACTTTTTTACAGGGACCTTTAGTATGTTGACCTTAATAATATATATACTGGGAAGTATTCCGAGGAAAACAAGGTATAAAATAAGCTTTAGAGAAAAAAAACTGCTTGATTCTTCATAATTGGTGTTGAATATATTACCGATCATGCTTTCATCTATGATAACATTATAAGTATTAATAAAATAGACGGCGATCGAACTGATAATAAAAGTAAGCACCAGCAAAATTTTTCCGACAATTCTGGACAGAAAAAATATAAGATAGAAAGTGAAAGCATTGGCAACAACCATGAGGATCATCAGGCTGATGATGATGGCGACGCCGTTCAGACTTTTATAATCAACCTTACTGAAAACAAAGGTAAAAAAAGGAATATGAAAGAATAAGAAATTTAGAACGCTCATCAAAAGGGCGAAATCCAGTAATTTCAAATTATTTTTTAGCATAGGAATAGGTGATTATGTAGAGTGAAGTTAGTAAGCTGATGAGTGATAGATAAAATATGATTAAATTTTCATTCAGGATTTTGTTGATCAGGATCATGGCACAGATACTGAATAATAGGATAAATACAGGATAATATTTTTTAAGATTAATCCATTCCCATATGTTATATCTGTGGTTGATAAAAATACCTAAAAGTCCTGAAATATACCCAATAATACTGCCAATAATAACATCAAGAGGGTAGTGGGCGCCTACAGCAACCCTTGTAAAAGCTATAATCAGCCCTGATATAAGCAAGGAACTGCACCAAATAACTTTATATTTCAATTTTTGAGGCATAAAGGCAAACATCAAAATGGTAATCGTTGTAAAAATCGTGATGGAATGACCGGAGGGTAAACTGGTGTGCCCTGATAAAGTCTTTCCAATGATTACAAACGCTTCATTGTCAAAGACAGCTGCCGGTCTGGGCACAGTAAATAATTTTTTTAAAATATTACAGAAGAAAGCAGATACTAGAGACGCTGATAGTAAAGACTGCCAGATTTTTGGGGCATAGATCACGAAGATCGATAGAAAAGGTAAAAGGACCAGCGCATCTCCCAATTGCGTTAAGTTGTATTGAAGCACAGGATATTTCGATAATTTTGAATTGAGGAAAAAGAACCAATGCTCCTGAATTCCAATATAGGCATCGATATTGAGTGCGTCCTGCTTATAAAGAAAAAAAAGAATGATAGTCAGAAAAAATAAGGGTACGTATAATAATGACAGACATGTTGGAACGTAAGTAGTAATAACAGTTTTGTTCATAATGCTTGATTTACCTATTTATATTATTCTCTTAATCCCTAGCTGTATATTATATTATAATGTTCGCATTGAAAACATTTTCCTTGACAGAATTTCAGTAAAATATTCTTAATGTATTTTTTGCAAAAATAAACTTTATAGTACGAAATAATCCTTATTCTATATTGTGTATTTGTTGCGTATTTCTTAATTAATCGTATCCGGAGTGGCCGTAATTTTTGAATAATTAATGCTTATTGGAAATCTGGTACCCGTTAAAATTGGTATAAGAATTTGCGTTTTTTACTATAAATATTTTTTTCAAGGCTTACTTCTATAACTTCATATTGACGCTATTTATTGTGGTATGTCATAAGCTTTTTAAAAGTTAACCCGGTCAAGCAGCTTCAGTGGTTTTTGTGTTTCGAATTGTTTATGTGAAATTTTAAACTAAACTTAATTTATTTAAGTCTAATATATTGTGTTTTGATTGAATATATTTATATTATTTATTTGTTTTTTGACAATTTCAATATAAATCGCAAAATAAATTCCTGCAATATAGAATTACAGGAATATTCATTTTTAGTCAGGTTGTTTACCGGGTAAAGTAATGATAGGATCGGATAAATTCCGGTTTTTTTAAGGTTGTTTTTTTTTTAAGTTAAATCACGTCTTTTACGAAAATTGTTTTTTTTATATAATCTAATATAAAATAAAACTGCTTTTTTATTTGTTTCATGATAAAAAAAATTATAAATCCCCGTAATATGATTTGGCAATCTTTATGCCATCCTTTTGATTTATAACAACTTTAACATAGACTTAATTTTATAAGTTTTTTTTAATTAATGATTAAGAAATAATTGTGAAAATATTTTCGTTGTTTTTTATTCTGTTGGTGATAAGGTTTCTGTCTATGCCATATAAATTCTGAAAAATATCATTCTGAACCTGTGAGCTGGAAAGGTATCCCCAGTGATTTCCGATCTCAAATTTAAGGCTACTCAAAATATCATCCTTTACAAAAGTACAGTCAATGATAGAAACAATATCTTTATAAGGATCAATATCACTTGGTCCGTTTTTACCTAACCTCGGAGTGAGAATATTTTTAGTGAACTGGGATATACCGAGAATTAAATCCTGTCTGTTTAAGTATACGGATATTCGGTTGGCCAGCAGGGGAAGCTTATTAAAAGAGTCCTCAGAATCTTCAAATACTTTATAGGAAACATCAGCATTAAGTAGAATCACCTGATCAATTACCCGCAGAATATTTTCCCGCTTAAGGCTATACAACATACTCTGAAGAACCCTGTTTCCCAGAGAATGAGCCATAATATGAATTCTCTGATTGCAGGGAACCAGATCGCGGTTGGAAAAAATATCCTTTAAAAACTGGGTGTAGAAGTAAAACAGCCTTAATAATGATGTTCCTGAATTAATACTTGATGCTTTATCATCAAAATAGGTCATAGGTACTATGCTGCTTGATGCCGGCCAGCTTACGAATAAAATATGCTCTACCGGAGAAAGCGGATTATCTATGAAAAGTTTTTTAAGATCAATCATTGCTTTCAATTCATCATCAAAAGTATAGGCATATCCGTGAATAAAAATCAGAACATCACTCCTGTCTTTTGTGGAAGACATATTTTTATACAATTCATAGAACATTCTTTGTGTTCCACCGAGATTATCAGCTGTGAGAGAAGATTTTTTTATTCCTTTTTCACTGAGCAGGACTTCCAGAACATCCTCATAGCCCTGTTTTTCGGGTTCAGAAAATAGCTTATAGTCTAAAATATTCCTGTTGGTATACTCTTTCTTCTTTCTGGCTTGTGCTGTGGGCTCTTTGTAGCTGTCGAAATTACATTTCGCAATCCTGAAATTAGGAATTGAATACTCATCATTGGAAAATGAATCCACTCTTTCGCCTTTATGACGAACAATTTTACGGTTGCTTAAGATATAAACGGCCATGATTAATACTTTGCTGATGGTTTTAGCTTTTTCTAAATTAGTGAAAAATACCGAATTACCAACAGACAAGCTTTTAAATTATCACTTTCACAAACGCTTATTTTTCCGTAACTTTGTACAACTTTTTTTGCTATAAAATAAAAGCTAATTTAATGGAAGAAGAAAAAAAATCACTCAATTTTATTGAGCAAATTATTGAAGATGATCTGGCAAACGGTTTGAAAAGAGATCAGATCCGTTTCCGTTTTCCGCCTGAACCAAATGGTTACCTGCATGTAGGGCACACAAAAGCCATCTGCATCAACTTTGGTCTGGGTGAAAAATACAACGCTCCCGTAAACCTTCGTTTTGACGATACAAATCCTGAAAAAGAAGAACAGGAATTCGTAGATTCTATCAAAAAAGACGTTGAATGGTTAGGTTTCAAATGGGATAAAGAATTGTATGCATCAGACTACTTCCAGCAGCTTTATGAATGGGCAGTACAATTGATTAAAGAAGGAAAGGCTTACGTTGATGAGCAACCGTCCCAGGTAATTACCGAGCAGAGAAAGAATCCTACAGAACCGGGAGTGGAATCACCATACAGAAACCGTCCGATTGAAGAATCCCTTGATCTATTCGAAAGAATGAAAAACGGAGAATTTGAAGAAGGAACAATGTCACTTCGTGCTAAAATCGATATGGTTTCTCCAAACATGAATATGCGTGACCCTGTAATGTACAGAATTCTGAAAAGACCTCACCACAGAACAGGTACTGCATGGAAGATTTATCCGATGTATGATTGGGCACACGGAGAGTCAGATTACCTCGAGCAGGTTTCACACTCTCTATGTTCATTGGAGTTTGAAAATCACAGACCTTTGTATAACTGGTACCTGGAGCAGGTATCTGATAAAGATAAAATAGCCCCTAAGCAAAGAGAATTTGCCAGGATGAATGTTTCTTATATGATCACTTCTAAAAGAAAACTGCAAAGACTTGTGGCAGAAGGAGTGGTAACAGGATGGGACGACCCGAGAATGCCTACTATTTCAGGAATGAGAAGAAAAGGATTTACGGCAACGGCTATCAGAAACTTTATCGAAAGAGTAGGTGTTGCCAAAAGAGAAAACCTGATTGAAATTCAGTTGCTGGATTTTTGTGTTCGTGAAGACCTTAATAAAGTGGCAAAACGTGTGATGGCGGTTGTAGATCCTGTGAAACTAGTGATCGAAAACTATCCGGAAGGTAAGGAAGAATGGCTGGAGACCGAAAATAATCCTGAACAGGAAAATGCAGGAACCAGAGAAGTTCCTTTCTCAAGAGAACTGTATATAGAACGTGAGGATTTCAAAGAGGAAGCTAACAATAAATTCTTCAGACTGAAATTAGGCGGCGAAGTTCGTTTAAAATCAGCTTATATTATTAAAGCGGAAAGAGTAGAGAAGGACGAAAACGGAGAGATCACTACTATTTACGCAACTTACGATGAAAAGAGCAAGTCAGGAAGCGGAACAGAAGAAAGCTTAAGAAAGGTAAAAGGAACTCTTCACTGGGTGTCTGCCAAACACGCAATTCCGGTTGAAGTGAGAATCTATAACCAATTGTTTACGGTGGAACAACCGGATGCTGAAAAAGATGTGGACTTCTTAAACTTCATCAACCCTGAATCTATGACAATAGTGAAAGGCTTTGCTGAACCTCACTTAAAAGAAGTAGCGGTAGGAGAACCACTTCAGTTCCAGAGAATAGGGTACTTTACAAAAGATCAGGATTCTACGGATGACAAACTGGTATTCAACCGTACAGTGACTTTAAAAGATTCTTATAAACCAGAATAATTTCTCGGTTATTCATGATATGCAAAGCAGGGCTTCATCAAAGCCCTGCTTTTTTATGGGTACAAACTACAGCCATTGCGAACCGGAAGTGAAGCAATCTCAAAAGCAGTATGCCCTTTTTAAGTTAACAAGACTCATTTTGATTACAATTTAAGAATGGTATAAATTGTAATCAATTTTTACAGAGTAACAATATTTTGATTCCTAAAGACACAGATGATAGTCTGTCTTTATGAATGTTATTTATAAAAAATGGTCTATATAAAGCACTTTCAGGCTATTTTTGTCTAAATTTGCATTTTCATATTTCCCCCTAAATACTATTGTGAGATTAATTAACATCTATACGAGTTCTTTTAAAGGACTCTCGCAAGAGAGTTGGATGCTGGCGTTGGTAATGCTCATCAACAGAGCCGGTTCTATGGTTCTTCCGTTCCTGGGAGTTTATATGACGGATCATCTACATTTTAGTATTGAAAATTCCGGGATTGTACTGAGCTTTTTCGGTATTGGATCCGTGATTGGTTCATGGCTGGGCGGAATGATTACTGATAAAATAGGTGAATACAGAGTGCAGAGTTTGAGCTTATTATTGAGTGTTCCTTTATTCTGTCTGATTCCGTTATTTAAGACTGAAGTAGGATTGGCGGCAATTATTCTGGCCCAGAGTATTGTCAGTGAAACTTTTCGTCCTGCAAATTCCGTGGCTATTACAAAATACGCCAAGCCTGAAAATATTACAAGGGCATTTTCATTAAACAGGATGGCTGTAAATCTGGGTTTTTCCATTGGACCTGCGTTGGGAGGAATCTTATCTGCAATTTCATATGAATTCCTGTTTTTCAGTAATGCCTTAGCTGCTTTACTGGCAGGGCTTATGTATATTTGGTTTTTCAAAAAACGTACGAAATTGGCGAGACAGAATGCTAAAAAAGTAAAAGAAGCCATTGTTGTAAAAAAAGAAAACTCTCCCTATCGTGATGGTAAATTTTTAGTATACAGTTTGTTTTGTATGCTGTTTTCCATTTGTTTCTTTCAGTTATTTAGCACACTGACTATTTTTTACAAAGATACCGCGCATCTGAGTCAGCAGAATATAGGGTTCATTCTTGGATATAGTGGTTTCCTGATTGTCCTGCTTGAAATGGGATTCGTGCAGATTGCTGAGAAATATTTCACACTGGCATTTACCATGCTTGCCGGAACCTTATTGTGTGGTTTTTCCTATGCGATGCTGGCTTTTGATTATACTTTGGCAGCATTACTTGTTTCGATGACGATTTTGTGTATCGGAGAAATCTGGACCCTGCCTTTTATGTCCACCATTACAGCTTTACGGTCGGGAGAAAATAATAAAGGCGCTTACATGGGGCTGAACGGGATGTCGTTTTCCCTGGCTTTTATCATTACACCTTATATAGGAACAGTGATAGCGGATAAACTGGGCTTCACGGTACTTTGGATCGGGACAGGCCTACTGGCAACGGCCATAGCAATAGGATTTTATTTTATTGTTCCATGGATGCTTAAGGACAAGAATAAAGCGGAAAAGAATGTAGCCTAAGCTCATATTTTCTTACCCAATAAACAAAACCCAGCTGAAAACTATTCAGCTGGGTTTCTCTTGACTGTAAAACTTTTATTATACAAATAGGTCGAAATTATTATTGTAATCCCTTCAGGCTCTACCGGAAAGAATGTTATTAACGATCATACGGGCGTGAACTCGTGAATTTTCAATAAACCAAAGGTGCGTATCTTTTCCACCACATACCACTCCGGCCAGATATAAGTTGGGAATATTGGTTTCCATAGTCTCCGTATTGTAGACAGGATTCAGGCAGTCACCATTCAGTTCAATTCCTGAGCCTTTTAAAAAGTCGAAGTCGGGAAGATAGCCGGTCATCGCCAGTACAAAGTCATTTTTAATCTCATGGATCTGATTATTTTCATCTTTGAACAGAACAGAATGCTCCTTGATCTCAATAATTTTAGAATTGAAATATGCTTTGATACTTCCTTCAGCAATTCTGTTTTCAATATCCGGTTTTACCCAGTATTTCACACTTTTTGAAATCTCGGAATGTCGGATGATCATAGTGACGTCAGCTCCTTTTCTGTAGGTTTCCAAAGCAGCGTCTACTGCGGAATTACTGGATCCCACTACCACAATTTTTTGTCTGGTATAAGGATAAGGTTCCGTATAATAATGTCGGACTTTTGGAAGATCTTCTCCCGGAATATGCATCAGATTGGGAATATCATAAAAACCAGTAGCAATGACGACATGTCTGGCGGTATATTTTGATTTCGAAGTTTCAATGGTAAAGAGACCATCATTTTTCGAAACTGCCAGGACTTTTTCATACAGGTGAATATTCATTTGTTTTTGCCTGGCAATACCCTGGTAATATTCCAAAGCTTCCTGCCTGCCGGGTTTCGGTGCTGTAGAGATGAAAGGGATCTCATCGATTTCCAGTTTTTCGGCAGTGGAAAAAAATCTCATGTATAAAGGATAATTGTATAGTGAATTGACAATAGTTCCTTTTTCTATGATAAGGTAGTTTAGATTGTTTTTCTTAGCTTCAATAGCACAGTTTAAGCCGATCGGTCCGGCTCCGATAATGAGAATATCCAAAATTTCCATACAACAAAGGTACGATGTAATTGCTAGATTATATTCATACACTCAGGTAAATATGTGGAGATAGATATCCGAGTCTTGGATTTTGGATCATAGAACTGGTAGTTCATGACTCATTTACAGATCCAGCCTTCCTGTCTTTATTACCCGGCATTCTGGCATCAGTTTTGGTGTTTTTGTACCTACCACAAAATTAAGAATATGAAAAAGGTACTTATTTCCATGGTTATTGTAGCGCTGACTGTTGGCTGTAAAAAGAATGACAATCAACCTAATCTGCCGGCCAGTGATTCTACTGCGCAAATAAAGAATGACAGTATTACTATTAACCAACCCGTAGAAAATAAAGATCAATCTTTAAAACAAGTAAATGATGAGGTTTTACAAGCACTGAAAAACAAAGATTATAAAAATTTTGCATCATTCATCCATCCTCAGAAAGGAATTCGATTTTCAATGTATGCTTTTGTTGATGTAAAAGGGGACAAACATTTTTCCAAAGCTGATTTTGAAAAATACCAGCCTACGAAAATGATATTTACGTGGGGCTCTCAAGACGGTTCCGGGGATTTATATAAAACTACGATCAACGATTACCTTGACAAATGGGTATTCTCGAAAGATTTTACAACCGGACAATATGCAGTGAACAAATTCATCGGAGGAGGCAACTCCCTGAACAATTTAAAAGATGCTTATCCCCAGGCAGATTTTACGGAAAATTATATGAAAGGCACCGAGAAATATGGTGAAATGGATTGGAAGACGATTCGTCTGGTCTTTGAGCAGTTTAAGGGGAAATATTATCTGATAGCGGTGGTAAACGATCAATGGACGATTTGAAAATTGAAAGTTGAAAGGAGTAAGTCGGAATTTGGGGTTGAAAATTAAAATGATAAGGCTGAAGATAAAAAATAAAGCGAGAATACAGGTTTCTGTTTCTCGCTTTTTTATTATAAGATTTTTGTTAATTGCTGAGTAAGGTTTTTTCTTGAAAACTGTTCAATACTTTGGGTGTTTTCATGGAGATTACCATTTTTCCAAAGGTTAAACTTTTCCAGAATAAATCTTTTTACTGCTTCAGAATCGTCGTAACTGAAGTGTTTCCCCGCATTAGTTTCTTCCAGAATTTTTGAAACATCAGCTCCCGAAGGGCCAAAAGATAAAATCTGTTTTCCCGAAGCCAGATATTCGAATATTTTTCCCGGAATGATCCCTTTCGAAGATTCATTGGGAAAGTTGGTGATCAGGAGCATCTCTGAATTTTGCATCTCTTCCACCGCTTTGCCATGTGAAAGGTAGCCCAGATTCAGGATATGATTTTTCAAACCGGATTTTTCAATGACATGCAGGATTTTATCATCAATTCTCCCTACAAATTTTAAGCGGAAATGCCGGGCGAATTCCGTATTTTCTTGTACCAGTTCGTCTAAAGCTTTCCAAAGGTTTTCAGGGTTGCGGAGCTGTTCTAAAACACCGATATAACTTAATGTAAAAGCCTTATTCTGTATCTGAGCCTTTACTGTTTTCTGAGAATCACTTTCGTCAAACCCATTCGTGATGCATATTGCATGGGCTCCTGCTTTACGAAAGTTCTCTGCATCGGTATAACTTGTTGCCAAAGTGATATCAGCATTTTTAAAAACGGCGCTTTCCAGTGCACGATGTTTAGTATCTGAACTTTTGGTTAATTTTAAATGTTTATAATAAGAAATTTCCGTCCATGGGTCGCGGAAATCGGCAATCCATTTCAGTCCAGGAAGTTTCTTTTTCAGACCCAATCCTATGAGATGTAAAGAATGGGGTGGCCCAGAAGTGACCACTACATCTATTTTGTTTTCTTTTAAATAGTGTTCAAGGAATCGAATGGAAGGTTTTACCCAAAAAACTCTGGCATCAGGAATAAAAAAATTTCCTCTTACCCAGATTGATAATCTGGATTTCCAGCTCTGATTGTTCCCGACATCAAACTGCCCGGCCTTAAACTTTTTATTACTTTTATTAAGCCGTTCGGCCAGTTGGTACGGCTCCCAGATCTTAGTTCTGATGATTTCGATATTTTGAGGAATATCTTTCATCAGACTTTCATCTATTAAGGGATAGCTTGGGTTTTCGGGAGTATAGATCACAGGTTTCCAGCCGAATTCCGGAAGATATTTTGCAAACTTCAGCCATCTTTGAACACCAGGGCCTCCCGCAGGAGGCCAGTAATAGGTGATAATCAATATTTTCTTTTCTTCCATTTTAATCAAATCAGACATTAAGCTTTCGGTTCAATTAAAGTTTCCTTTTTTCTGTTTTTATTCATCCAGAAAATTCCAAAAGCACTCAATGCAATAAATAATCCGAAAGACAGTAACGAAAGCCATTTTCCTTTCTCAATCACTTCAGGTTCAAAAATCATTCTGATATGGTGGCTTCCGGCAGGAACATGTACGGCACGAAGTAAATAATCTGCTTTGATGTAAGGAACTTCTTTTTCATCAACTAAGACTTTCCAGCCATGAGGATAGTAAATTTCAGAAAATACAGCCAGCTGAGGCGTTTTAGACTGAGATTTGAATTCTAACTCATTTGGTTGATATTTCGTAAGATTAATGAATGCCGTAGAATCTGCCTGAACAGGTTTGTCAGTAAAATATGATTTGTCTGATGAAGCGATAACAGCTGTTTTCTTATTATCAATGGTTCCTATAGATTTAATTTCCTCATTAGGAGTATTTACAAATTTCAGATCACTGACGAACCATGCATTACCGTTTGCTTTTGGATTAGGAACGACCTGCGGTTGGTCAGGACCTCCGAAAATCATATACTTGGTATTCAGTAAATTTAATACATTCGGTGTTTTTACGCTATCAGCTGTTGTGATGTATTCGTTCAGCAAATCGTCATACCTTCTTAGTTTAACCGCGTGATAACCTCCGATTGAAGATTTAAAATAGGAGGTGTTGGTTTCACTGGTTACTCCTAAAGTCTGGTTGTAAATTCTATAGTGAGTTTTATCTTTATCCGCGATTGTTTCCAATGTTTTGTTGATATTTACATTGGATAAAATAGAGGCCAGACTTGGGTTAGCCTGAACTTTTTCAGCCAGCAAATCTGAACTTTCTGTCTGGAAAGGATTTTCAGCAAAGATTTTGTCTACGTAGTTTTCATCATTTAAATAACGCTTGTTAACCGTCCATAGATCAAATAAGCTTACAACTCCGATTACTACCAGAGCAATGTTTTGGTTAAGCTTTTTCTTTAAACTTAAAAATAAGGCAGCAGCAGCAATAGCAACATACATAAATGCTTTGATGGCATCTATTCTAAATAGTTTATATCTTTCTTCTACAAGATAATCGAGCAGGAAAGGAGGGAAATAGGTCTTTTCACCTTCGGTGGCAAAGCCTAGTAATGATTTTCCAAATACTAAAAGAATTAAAAGCAATCCCAATGTTCCGCCGCTGACATACATTAGAATCTTCTGCTTATATTCTTCCGTTAATTTTTCATCGGTAAAGAACCTGTATAATCCTACCATAGCGATCAGAGGAAACAACAATTCAACGACCACCAGGATGGATGAAGGAGCTCTGAATTTATTATAAAAAGGAACGTAGTCGATAAAGAAATCGGATAATGGCATAAAGTTACTTCCCCAGGCCAGTAAAACCGTTAAAACAGAAGCTCCCAGGATCCAGTAACGATACTTTTTCCAGGCAAAGAAAAAGCCCAAGACAGCAAGGAAACATACAATAGCTCCCTGATACGCCGGACCTGAAGTTCCGGGTTGATCTCCCCAATACGTCATTCCGCTGAAACCCTTGGAAATTCTGTCCATTTCTGCCTGTGAGCCTACATTTTCCTGAACGAGTTCCTGAACTCTGTTCATCATTTCTTTTCCTTCCGGTTCCTGGCTTCCTCCACCCATTAATCTTGGGATAAACAGGTTTAAGGTTTCCAGTTTTCCGTAGCTCCACATCAGCATACTTTCTTTATCCATTCCGGATTTTCCTGAAGTATGGCTGTCATTTGTTAAAATCTGCTTTCCACGAACCGTTTCTTTTACGTACTCTGAATTGGCCATGATTCTCTGTGAGTTCATCCCAACCCCAATGATACAAGATGCAGCAACGATTCCGGAAGAAATCAGGAAGTGCCTCATAGGTGTTTTTTTCTGAATTGCTCTGATCAGTTCAGAAAGGAATAAAAAGCCTAATGCAATAAACAGATAATACGTCATCTGAGGGTGGTTGGCTGCAATCTGCAGTCCCATGAAAAGGGTAGTGACAATGAATCCCCAGATATATTGTTTCCGGATATAAACCAATAAAATACCGGCTAAAAGCGGAGCAAAATATTCAATAGTATTCACTTTACCATTGTGTCCGGCAGCAATAATAATGTAAAAATAAGTGGACAATCCAAAGAAAGTAGCTCCAAGTAAAGCGTATTTCCAGTTTCTGACAACCACCATTCCCAAAAGGAAAAAACCTGCAAAAAGCAGGAACAGATAATTTACCGGCCTTGGCAGGAAATTCAGATTGCTATCAATTTTTTTGATGATATCACCTTTAAACTGGCTACCCATCTGATAAGTTGGCATTCCCCCGAACATAGAGTCGCTCCAATACGTTTCATTTCCTGTATCGGCTCTATAGTCGAGCAGTTCTTTTGCTCCTCCTCTGTATTGTACAATATCGTGCTGGAAAAGCTGTTTTCCTGTAAATACTGGAGTGGAATATAAAAATGCTAAAACTATAAATACTACTAATGAAATTGCAATATAAATTAAGTTTTTATTTTTCGCCATGCTGGTTATTATCTTTTATTTCTTGGAATTTTTACCTTTTGTCTTTGGTCTCTTTTACTTCTTCGTAGTCTACGGTTTCCGCATCCCATTTAAGACCTTGCTTGTTGTTCTTATTCGAGTTGTGAATATCTTGCTGCCTGTTATCCTGATTATTGTTATTGTTGAATCGATAACTGTAAAAAGTTTTAAAGAATATCCTTTTCAGAATATTCCACACGAAGAAAATAACAATGGCAGACAGTACTAATTCAAGAATGTACTTCATAACTTTTTGATTTAAAATTCAGGGTTGGAAGTTTATATTTCCCGGTTTCCAACCCTGAATATTTTTAGTGAATTATTTTGCAGATGGATTTACCATTACAGAAGATTTTGAAACACTTTTCATAGACTGAGATTGTTTTCCGTCTGAAATTGTTTCAATCTGTGTAGTGACTACATTGATGTTCTGATTCGTAATCCATCCTGTGTTTTCATCAAACTTAATAGTTCCGTTCTGGGTAAGCTCACTGCTTAAGCTGTGAGTGATAGGTCCCTGAGCTTTCTTTTCAGTTTTCTTGGGAATACCTCCTGTTACAGCAATTTCTGCAGTTCCGTTTCCTAGGCTTTTCAGCACATAGTTGGAAGTTACTTTAACGCTTCCACTTGGGTCGGCATTTTCAGAAGTTGTCCATTTCTCACCTACCTTTACTCCTTTTTTAGGAATGATGGTCAGGTTTTTATTAAACTGATCTTTCAGAACTTTTTCATTGAAAGATTCTTTAAGGCTTGATACAACGCTTGCCTTTTCATTGGCATCTTTAATAAGAGTTCCCACAGCAGCAGAAACTTTAGTATACACTGCATCAAAACCGGTGATAGAGATTACATTACCGTGGGTATCCATTTTCATGGCCAGTTTATTTCCGGTAAGTGCTCTGTTGATATTCCAGATCATTTTCAGGTCGTCTTCCTTTGGTAATGGTTGTTTGGTATCTACAACAATCGTTTTTCCCTGAGCAGACTGAGAGCTTCTTTTAGCAACAAGATTAAGGGTCATTTCGTATACATTTCCTTTGATCTCGTTTACGGTAAAGTTCATTTCATCTGTAGATTCGCTGGTTGCAGTGATCGATTTTCCCTGAGGATCAGTCATCGTCTTTACATCTCTCTGGTAAGTGGTAAGAGGATATGTTTTTCCTTTTTCAAGCTTGAAAGTTTGTTTTACAATTCCTGCAGAATCTCTAATTGCCGGATTTTCCACCACCTTTGCTACAGAATCAGCAGGTACTTCTACTGTTACTGTTTTCCCGGTCTTAGGATCCACTTTAGTTATTTTGGCTGTTTCTTTCTTACAAGATACTAGAGCTATAGATGAGATGAGAGCTATTGCTGCTACGTTTTTCATTTTCTAATTTTTTAAGTGTTGTGTGTTATCGAATAAATTATTTCAACATTTTCTGTCTTACAGCTTCATATAAAATCGCGCCACAAGCAACAGAAACATTTAAAGATTGAGTTTTTCCTTCGATAGGAAGTTTTATTTTTTCGTCAGAATGATGCAATACTTCTTTGGAAATTCCTGTTTCTTCATTCCCCATTACAATAGCACATGGTTCTGTAAAGTTGACATCATAAATCAGTTTTTCCGCTTTTTCACTGGCTGAAAATACAGTGATTCCACTTTGCTGCAAAAAGTCTACGGTATGGGCAAGATTATTTTCTTTACAGATTTTAATATTATAAAGGGCTCCCGCAGAAGTTTTTATCGCATCGGAATTGATCGGTGCTGCTCCTTTTTCAGGAATAATAACAGCGTCAACGCCCACGCATTCCGCCGTTCTGCAGATGGCACCAAAGTTTCTCACGTCAGTAAGTCTGTCAAGGATCAGTAAAAAAGGTGTTTTGCCTTCTTCAAATAATTGTGGAACAAGATCCTCCACTTTATGAAACGGAACATCCGAAATAAAAGCAACCACCCCCTGGTGGTTTTTTCTTGTAAAACGGTTCAGTTTTTCAACCGGAACATAATTGGGACGGATTTTATTTTTCGCTAAAATTGCTTTTAGTTCAGCATAAATAGGTCCTTGGAGTGCATTCTGCACAAAGACCTTGTCAATCGTTTTTCCCGCTTCAATTGCTTCAATAACGGGACGCAGCCCGAAAATAAAATCGTCTTTCATTGAGTTGTATAAAATTTTATGTTTAAGGTTTAGGATAGAAGGTTAGGATTTGTATGTCAATTCGTGGCCCCTTTTATCCGGCTTCCTCTTAGTATTTTTCTCCTAAAATTGCTCTTTTCTGAGCCATTACATAACCATAGTGCAAACTTTCATGCATATTGTTAAAGATAATAGCATCCTGAATGCTTTTCAGATCCATTCCAAAACTGGTCGTATAAGGAGTATAATCTGAAAAGAAATCGCTGTCGTAATCTTTCATTAAGATCTTAGAAGTTTCAGTCAGTAAAAATTCTAAGTCTTCCACTTCAGATTTTTGAACATTTAAGTTAGGCAAAGTTCCTTTTTTATAGGTTTCAATCCAGTATTTATCAATACGGAAAGGGTTTCCACTCAGGTAATAATGCAAAAGCTGCTGTGTGGCAACAGTGTGGGCAATATTCCAGTAAATATTATTGTTGAAACCATCCGGAATCAGTATCAGGTCCTCATGGGATGTATTCTGAAGGATGTCTAAAAGGTTTTTTCTAACTTGTCGGTGTGCTTGAAAATGATAATTCATTTTGCAAAATTTTTAATCTCCAAAAATAGTTTAATAAACTGGAAATGACAATTTTTTGGACGGAGGATTAGAGTTAAAGTTTTTTAACGCTTAGAAAAAAGAATGTTAATGACATTGTTTTTCAGATTTTTATGATGAATAGTCTTCTGCCTGATCATACTTGCGGTTTTCCGCCTGCTTAATTCTATATACTTGCCAACACTCAAATCTGTTACATTTTTCAGGATCATATTCTGCAAATATGTTGTTAATTCACTGAAAAAAAATCCCTCCAGTTTACAGGAAGGATTATTAAATCTGAATTATTATTAAAGACTGTTTCCGTCTTATTTTTTTATGATTTTATGTTTAAAAGTTGTCCCGTCCTTCAGGGTGATATTTAATAGATAGATCCCAGTACTATAAGAGGAAATATCGATTCTGTCTTGTTTATAGGTTTCAGATAATTTTCTTCCGTCTATACTGTACAGAATTAAAGAAACAACATCAACTTTTGATTTGATATTGACAAAATCCGAAGTGGGGTTTGGGAAAATGTTGACATCAATAGTTTTAATATCCTGTACATTTAAAGTAGCATTGGTTTTTCCCTGCATATATATAGAAAGGTAAACCTCTCCAGCCCCCTGATAAAAAGTAGCGGTTGGTATAGTATGTCTTAAAGTGTGATTTCCGGCAGTTAGATTAGCCAGCGTAAAACCTCTGATAGGGACAGAATTTCCCGGGCACCAGTTGTTCCACGAAGTCCAGTCAGCTTCCGTTTTGGGAGTCGCTCCGTAAATTCCGTTGCCTTGTGTATTATATACCCTGAAAGGTTCACATGAAATCCCACCGGGTTTGTAGGTGAGCATTTGTATATCATCTAGATAAGTATAGTTCTGTCTTCTGATATATTCTTCTCCGCCCTGATTGGCACCATGTGGAGTAGATATAACAAAGAAGTTGGCATTGGCAACAGCAGCAGGAAGATTGAAGTTGACAATTCTTACAGTTTCACCAGCAATGTCGGTACTGTTATAATTATTAAGTTTATTGTAGGTCAGTAAGGGAACTACAGTATTATAATCACTAGCAGTTCCGGAATTATTTGAAAAGAAGGTGAGCGTTCCCGTAAAGACATCATTTCTATCACGACAGCCGGTAACCTGATCGTTAGCAGCATACGGAACTCCAAAAACATCAAGCTCCATATAGATATCATAATTGTTCCGTAAATCCGTATCATGAAATATACTGTATAGATTGCTTACATTATAGGTGTAGGGAACTTCTGAAGGAGTTCTGTTTTTATTCATGAATGGAGTAATATACCGGCCAACTTCAATTCTCTTGACATTCGGATCATTTAGAGTGTAAGTTGACTGGTTTTTAGGGACTAATGCCAGAAAAACTTCTCCCAAACGGTCATAGTTATCGCATAAAGCACCTATGGTAACCCTCATTGCAATAGTTGTTTTAAAAGAGTTAAGTTCAGTATCTGTAAGTTTTCTCGTATATCTCGAGTTATTAAGCCGGATTAATCCTGTAGGTACAGGCTGCGATACCGTTGCTGCATAACCATCATAATAAATTGCCTGAGAAATCACATTCGTCATTGTTGTTGTCTGTGATTTCATAAGGCCGACAAAGAGAAGACTAATAAAAAATAATTTTTTATACATATTACTTGATATTTGTTGTAAATATATTAAAATATGTATTATGTTTTTTATTATTTATTGGTTAAATTGGTAATAAATATACTTTTTTATTGTGAAGTAGTTAAAATTCGGTTATTTCAACCTTAGCTTTTTGTTTGTTTTAATTATTTTAATGAATGTGGTGTAATAATTTAATTTTTTGATATGTAAATCTAAATTTTATCATTAATTTAGCGCAAAATGAGATCATAAAATTATTAATTATGAAAAGAGTTTTACTTTTTGTTTTGTTGCCATTTGTATCGCTGGTTAACGCTCAGATTAATCTGAACATTGGAAGTACAAATGTAGGAACCGCCCCGGTGAGTAGTTTTTTTTCCTATTCTTATGTTCAGCAGATTTATCTTAAGCAGGAAATAAATACCAACGCCGCAGGAAATATTACAGGACTTATCTTTTATCTGGATCCGTCTGCAACAATTAATGATTCTTCCAATTGGACCGTTTATCTCGGGCATACGACAAAATCAGCTTTTACCTCGGGAACAGACTGGATTCCTGCTGCACAGCTGACTCAGGTGTTCGCAGGAACTGTCACCAAAAATAATAATAAAGTTGAGGTAAGTCTTACCACTCCCTTTGCTTATAATAATTCCGATAATCTGGTGGTTGCAGCCAGAGAAAATTCTCCAAGTATCGATATTAATAATTTTGATGAGGCTTTTCGTGTGTATTCTCATTTACCAAATTCTGCTCTCTATTATAAAGGAGATCAGCAGGTTGTTGATCCATCAGCTCCACCGGGAGGGATAAGAGCTAATTATAAATCAGCAATAACTATCTCAGGATTAACACCAAGTCCTACGCCTGCCTGTCCCATCGTTCTTTTCCCTGCAAATAATGCGCAAAAAATTTCTTTGTCTCCTTTGTTTAGCTGGGTTGCCGTGTCAGGTGCAGATTCTTATAAGG
Source organism: Chryseobacterium sp. UNC8MFCol (assembly GCF_000482305.1). Classification (NCBI taxonomy): domain Bacteria; kingdom Pseudomonadati; phylum Bacteroidota; class Flavobacteriia; order Flavobacteriales; family Weeksellaceae; genus Chryseobacterium; species Chryseobacterium sp. UNC8MFCol. Next base: position 350,822 of record NZ_KI535290.1, on the reverse strand, counting down.
TTTCATTGGGTACAAGTTCCGGCGGTACAGATGTGGTTAATCAACAGGTGGTGGCCAACAATAGTTTTACCCCTTCTGTTCCTCTCAACCGTGACACTACCTATTATTTAAAGATTAACGCTGTTTCAGGGAATGCGGAATCGGTTGGCTGTAGCGAAATTACTTTTAAAACAATTCCTCCGATACCTGTAAATGATGCTTGTACAGGTGCTCTGGTAGCATCTGCTTTCCCTTATGCTTACACACAGAATGATGCAATATCTTCTACAAATAATGCCGGGGTTGTTTCTGCATGTGCTGACAACGGGATGAATGATGGCCTGTGGTTTAGATTTACAGGTGATGGAAGCCAATTTACAATTAAAGTATCTACATCGGTAGTTTCTTTTGATCCTAAAATCGGAGTTTACAGCGGGGCGTGTGATAATCTGGTTTGTGTAGGAACAAAAGATGATGGTGGTGGTGGCCAGGCAGAGACGATCACCATTACCACCACTGCAGGGACTGAATATTTTGTGAATGTAGGATCCTTTGAGGATGATGTGGATAAGCCGGAAGATACATTTACGATTGATATTACTAAGATATAATGAAGCATTTTTAGACGATCTTCATTTTAGATAATAAAGAATGTTGTGATGTACGATCATAACATTTTTTTTGTCGTGAGTTTTTGTCTGTTGGTTTTCAATATTTTAAGTAATTTCTCTATTCAGTGGAACAATGAAGGCTTATAATAAAAATAGAGGCCGGTCCTGTTTTTATATACTAGCAAATCAGTTTGTTGGATTAAAAATGTAGCAGTGATAGTGGAATATTTAACAAACTTTAACTCAAAAATGGCATTGATTGTGTTGATTAATGCAAGTATTTATCAGAAATTTACCACTTATTTTAAATCAAGCTATGTCAGATATATATCAAGCTGAAGATATCCGCCAATTGACGGAAAAAATAAAAGAAAAAAACTACTTGTTTTCTCTTCTGAGACAGGAAATCAATAAAGTTATTATTGGCCAGGAATATATGGTTGACCGCCTTTTGGTAGGCCTTTTGGGGAATGGTCATATTCTGTTGGAAGGAGTGCCTGGGTTGGCTAAAACCTTAGCGATAAAAACGCTGGCCGATGCTGTGCACGGAGAATTTTCCAGGATTCAGTTTACTCCTGATCTGCTTCCGGCAGATGTCGTTGGAACCATGATCTTCAATATCAAAGACAATGATTTTTCTATAAAAAAAGGACCGGTATTTGCGAATTTTGTTCTTGCCGATGAAATCAACCGTGCACCGGCCAAAGTGCAATCTGCTCTTCTGGAAGTCATGCAGGAAAAGCAGGTAACCATTGGTGACGAGACCATGAAGCTTCCAAGACCATTTTTGGTATTGGCTACGCAGAATCCTATCGATCAGGAGGGAACTTATCTGTTGCCTGAAGCACAAAGTGACCGTTTTATGCTGAAGTGCACCATAGATTATCCCGCATTTGAAGATGAAAGACAAGTGATGAGAATGGTTTCCACTTCCCACCAGCCGACAGTGAAACCTGTAATCTCTCTTCAGGATATTATCGATGCAAAAGAACTGATCAACCAGATTTATCTGGACGAAAAGATTGAAAAATATATCCTTGATATGGTGTTTGCAACCCGTTATCCTGAAAATTACGGATTGTCTGAGCTTAAGAATTATATCAGCTTTGGAGCCTCTCCGAGAGCATCTATCAATCTTGCGATTGCCTCAAGAGCGTATGCATTTTTAAAAGGAAGGGCATTTGTGATTCCTGAAGATGTGAAAGCATTGGCTAAAGATGTATTGAGACACAGAATGGGGCTTACTTTCGAAGCTGAAGCAGAGGAAATTTCAACAGAAGAGATTATCAACAGAATTTTAGCAAAAATACAGGCGCCGTAATGAGTGATGTTGTAATTCGAAAAGCAGTTCACGAGGATTGCGATGCGATGTTAAACCTTATTAAGGAGCTTGCAGAATACGAAAAAGCTTTACATGAAGTAACTGTGACTATTGAGCAGTTTACGGAAGATGGTTTTGGAAAATCTCCGGTTTGGGGAGCATTTGTAGCTGAATTTGAAGGAGAAATAGTAGGGATTTCCCTTTATTATGACCGATATTCTACCTGGAAGGGCAGAAGGTTGTATCTTGAAGATCTTGTAGTGACAGAAAAATTAAGAGGAAGGCAGATCGGAAAACTGCTTTTTGATGCTACATTGGAATACGGACAATCAAACCAATATACAGGCATGGTATTTCAGGTATTGAACTGGAATGAGCCGGCGATAAATTTTTATAAAAAATACAGCCCTAAGTTTGATGATGAATGGTTGAATGTTTCTATAGAATTTAAAAATTAGATTCACACCATTTACAATTTTAAATCTCACAAGTGTCTATGCAGATAAAAGATATTGTAAAAAAAGTAAAGCAGATAGAAATCCGTACAAGAAAAAAGACGGAAGCTGCTTTGATGGGGCAATATCACAGTGCCTTTAAAGGCCAGGGAATGACCTTTTCAGAAGTTCGTCCCTATCAGTTTGGAGATGAAATCAGAAGAATCGACTGGAACAAAACAGCTCGTTTCCGCGAGCCGTTCGTGAAAGTAATGGAAGAGGAAAGGGAACTTACGATGATGATTCTGGTTGATATTTCTGCATCGATGGATTATGGGACCAAAGTCCAGCTGAAAAGAGAATATGTTGCCGAAATTGCGGCCAGCCTTGGTTTTTCAGCCGCCGGTAATAATGATAAAGTAGGGCTCATCCTGTTTGCTGATAAGGTGTACAAAGTAATTCCTCCTCAGAAAGGGAGAAAACATATTCTTTCCATTATCAGCAATATTCTGACAGCAGATTATGTTCCTGCGGAATCTAAAATAGATAAAGCTCTCGAATATATGATGGGAATCTTTAAGAGAAAATCCCTTGTTTTTTTATTTTCGGATTTTGAAGATGAATATGACTCTAAAATGTTGAGAGTCGCTTCCAAAAAGCACCAGCTGCTGGGGATGCGAATTTATGATGAAAAGGATAATGAAATTCCTGACGTAGGATATACACTTCTGTATGATGCAGAGACAGGAAAGCAAATATGGGCAAATACTTCCAGCGCAAGATGGCGATATACCTTTGCGGAGGCTCAGAAACAAAAAGTAAGAGCTTTGGAGGAAGACTTTTCCGGAAGTTCGGCCGGTTTTATGAATATTAATACCGGAGCTGATTATTCAAAATTGCTGTATAATTATTTTCAGAAAAAATAACACGGGTTTTGCCCGTACATAAAAACATCTGGCTTGGCCATTTATTATTTAACATTGAAAAAAATATTTTTAATACTACCTTTTCTGATCTGTGCAAATGCTTTTTCACAGATACTTTCCTCCAATGTAGAAAAGAAGACCATCGCTTTGGGAGAAGTGAATCATCTCGTTGTGAAAATTGATAATATTCATGATCAACAGGTAACTTCTGCTCCTAAAAACGAATTACTTCCCTTTCATTTTGAAGAAACAAAAGACAGTATCGGACAAAATGCAGGCACCTACGAAAGAAAAATAGAATTTGCTGTTTTTGAAGAAGGAAAATTTACCATTCCTGAGCTGGAATTTAAAGTAGGGGATAAAATTCTTAAAACAATTCCTTACGAAATTGATGTCATCAATACTGCCCAAAAAGCAGATCAGATCAATGATATCATGAAGAATAAGCAGGTGAAACTGGATGCTAAAGATTATTGGGAACTGTATAAGTTTTATATTCTTGCAGCATTGGCACTTATTGCTTTGATTGTTGCCATTATTATGATTGTAAAATGGGGCAGAAAAGCAAAAAGTTCACCGGTAGTGGCCACCAACCAGACATTGAAAGAATTAGACTCTCTTAAAAAGAAAAAATATATTGAAGGAGGTAATTTCCGTTCATTCTATGTGGAGCTGATCGATATCTCGAGAAACTTTATTGCCAAACAATACAGCCTTCCTGCAGATGTCCTTCTTACAGATGATCTGATTGAGGTGATCAAAAAGAATAATACCATTTCGCAGGACAATGAGAAAATAATAGAAGATGTATTTTTACGGGGAGATTTGGTGAAATTTGCCAAGACCTTCCCTGATGAAGAAACAATGCAGAAAGATTTTGCTGATATCAGGGATTTTGTGAAAAGATCATCTAAAGATCTGGAATTCGAAAACTTGAGAAAGGATGTTTGATTTTGAGTTTTACAGTCCGTGGTTTTTATTGCTTTTTCTTCTTTTTATTCCCCTTTTTATTAAGGATGCAGGACAAAGGAAAAGAAAAGGGATAAAAGTGCCTACGACAAAAAATATGGATAACAGGGATGGAATCCGGGGTGTACTTTTTCTATTGAAAATATCAAAGTATATCATTCTTTCCGCTCTTATTATTGCAATGGCAAGGCCAAGGACATTCACTGTTTCCCAGGACAGAGACGAGACAAAAGGGGTTGATATTATGCTGTCTATTGACGTATCATTAAGTATGCTCGCCAAAGATCTTAATCCTGACCGTATCACAGCATTGAAAGATATTGCAGTAAAATTTGTACAGAAGCGTCCCAACGACAGGATCGGGGTGGTGGCTTATGCTGCCGAAGCATTTACCAAAGTTCCTGTTACTTCAGATCATCAGGTGGTCATTGATGAAATTAAAAATCTGAATTCAGATGGTCTTGAACCGGGAACAGCTATTGGAGAAGGTCTCTCAGTCGCAGTAAATCATTTGATCAAGAGCAAAGCAAAAAGTAAAGTAGTGATCCTGATGACGGATGGAGTGAGCAATATTCAAAACGCCATACCTCCACAGATTGCCGCTGAACTGGCAAAAAATAACAATATTAAAGTCTATTCTATCGGTATTGGTACCAACGGATATGCCTTAATGCCTACGGCACAGGATATTTTTGGAGATCTGGTTTTTACAGAAGCAGAAGTTACGATTGATGAAAATACCTTGAGAGAAATTGCACAAACGACAGGAGGAAAATACTTCAGGGCTACGTCAAACAGTAGTCTTGAAGAAATATATAATGAGATTAATCAGCTCGAAAAATCGGATGTAAAGATCTCAAAGCTTTATAATTATGAGGAATATTTTAAGATTTTCCTTTGGATCGCTTTGGGAATGCTGTTTTTAGATGCGTTATTGAGATGGGTATTTTATAAAATTTTAAGCTGATGAGTTGGTCTTTAGGAAATTATTGGTATTTACTTTTACTGTTGCTTCTGCCGCTGTTAGCATCCTTTCTGATCCGGTTTTTACGATGGAGAAAGAAAAAAAGAGAAATTTTTGCCAGCAGCCAGTTTCACGACGATTTATTTGATAAAAGTTCAGGGTTTACGAAGTTTTTCCCGGCATTATACCTTTTGGGTACATTATTTCTGATCTTTTCAATTATCGATCTTCTTAATGGTTCTGAAGAAGTAAAAACGAATCAGAAGCTGAATAACGTAATCTTTATGCTCGATGTTTCAAATTCGATGAACGCAGAAGATATTGATCCAAGCCGTCTTACTGAGGCAAAAAATCTGATGATCAGGACTATGCAGAAAATGAAAAATGATAAGGTCGGAATTGTTATTTTCGCCGGGCAGGCTACTTCAATCATGCCCCTCACTACGGATTATAATTCGGCAGAAACCTATATCAGCGGAATTGAAACGAATTCAATGCAGATTCAGGGAACCGATTTTTTAAAAGGAATGCAGGCTGCCGTTGCGAAGTTTAAAAATGTAAGCAAAGGATCCAGAAAAGTAATATTACTGAGTGATGGAGAAGATAATGAAGGTAATGATAATGCCGCGATAAGATTGGCTAATAAAGAAGGTGTCAGTGTAACGTCCGTCGGGATAGGTTCTGATGAGGGAGCTCCCGTACCTGAATATGTTTTCGGGCAGTTGATGGGATATAAAACAGATGTAAACGGAGGTACTGTCATATCAAAAAGGCAAACCGAAGCTTTAAAGAAGATGGCCGAATCTACAGGAGGAACCTACATTGACGGAAATAATATCAATGAAGCTCCGGACAGGATTTTAGATGCCGTAAATAGGAAGTCGACAGGGGCTGAAACCCTTGTGAAATCACAGAATGCGAATCATTATTATCAATATTTTTTAGCAGTTTCTATCTTACTTTTCTTTTTAATTTATATTTTTAATCCCAAAAGAGATTTTAATGTGTAAATTTCTTTACTGTTGATAAGTCTTTTTGGAGACTACTTTAACCGAACTTTAACAAATAAAACTCTGTTTATTAACATTTAAAGGAATAATTTTGCAAGTGATGAATACTAAAATCATTTTTTTATCGTTTATAGTTGCTTTCTCATTCTCAGGCATTTTGTTTGGGCAGGAAAACTATAGAACTTTGGTGCATGAAGGCAACCAGAAATTCGACGGTAAAGACTATGATGGAGCGTCTTCAAAGTATATGGAAGCGGCAAAATCTAATGATAAAGATTTTACCGCTCACTACAATCTGGGAAATGCTTTGTATAAAAGTAAAAAATATGAAGAGGCAAAAGCAGAGTTTGAAAAGGCAGAAAAACTTTCTCAGACACTTCCTGATAAAGCGGCAGCATTTCATAATTTAGGAAATGCTTATATGCAGATGAACCAGCCGGAAAAAGCTGCAGATTATTATAAAAAATCTCTGAAGCAAAACCCATACAGTGAGGCAACCAGAAAAAATTATGAAATTGCCAAGCTGAAAGAAAAAGAGCAACAACAGAAAAACCAGCAAAATAATTCAGGTAAAGGTGGTGGTGGCAGCGATCAGAACAAAGGTGATGATCAGAAAGGGGACAAAGACCAGAAGCAGGATCAGGGAAATGGTCAGCAGAATGAAGGCAAAAGCGACCAGGGGAATAATCCTCAGCAAAACCCTAATAATGAAGGAAGGATGCCAAAGAATCTCGAAAAAGCGATCTTAGATAAAATAAACGAAAAAGAAAAAGAAACCGCCAGAAGAATTTTAAACAAAAATTCTTATTCGATGCCTGAAAGCAACGAGAAAGATTGGTGATGCAACAAAAATTGATTTACATATTGCTTACTCTGGCATCCGTAATTACTTACGGACAGGTAAATCTTTCTCTTGACGCAGATAAATCCGAATATGGAAGTAAGGAGGTCGTAAACCTTACCATTGTTCTGGAACTTAATGGGATTGACCTTGAACAACAGACAAGATTTCAGCTTCCGGATCTTTCCAAATTTAATATCATAGGCAGTGGATCTGTAACCAATACGGTTATTGATCCGGCTACCAATACCTTGATTACTCAGAAAGTTTCCAGAATAGCCCTTGAACCCAAGAAAAAAGGGAAAATAAAAATCGGGTCCGTACTGGTTACGGTCAATAATAAAATCTACAAAACAGAGCCTTTTGATGTGACCGTTAAAGATTTCGTAGAAAAGAAATCTTTGGCAGCGAACAACTCAGGCGAAGTATTCCTGAATATGGAAATTGAAGACAGGGATATTTATCAGGACCAGCCTACAATTGCTGTTTTGAAAGTGTATTCCAGGAATATGGATAACCTGAGAAAGGTGAAAAATATTCATCTTCCCCATCAGGATAATATCTATGTACATCCTATTAATTTCAGCAAATCTGAAATTGATCCTTCAGGATACGGGAATATGGCTTCTCAGGTATTGGCCATGTTTATGGTGTTTCCGAATGAGGCAGGATATGTAGAAGTACCGGGAGTATCAGCTTCCGTCAATTCTTACTCTGGTAAAAATAAAATTGTTTCCAATAAAGTAAAACTGAATGTCAGAAAACTTCCTGAAGGAGCACCTGAATGTTTCAAAAATGCTGTAGGAAACTTTAACGTAAGTGTGTATAACGCATCGAAAGAAAAAGCTGAAGCTAAGAAACCTTTGAATGTTGTAGTGAAAGTTTCCGGAGAGGGAAATTTACCGGATATGGAACTTCCTAAAATTGCTGCTTCACCTGATTATGAAATTTTCACTCCAAAAATCACCTCTAAAGTTTCACCGGGATCTACAGGGATGAAAGGTGAAATTCTTGCCAATTATGTGATCATACCCAATAAATCCGGAGCGATCTCGATCAAGACGGAACAGTTTGCCTTCTTTGATCCTGAAAACAGGGAATATATTGATCTTGGCCAGAAGACCTTAGCATTGAATGCATTTTCTCATGATCAGATTATGGAGGCCCGTACAACTGTGGAAAAGGTTAATGAATATACCAATAACCTCCTTGAAACGGTTAATACACCGGTGCTGAAAACAACTTCCTTTAAAGTAAAGGAAAAAAGCAAATTCAACTGGAATACCCTTTTTATCAATATCGGTATTCTTTTCGGGCTGTTTATTCTATATCTGTTATTTAAGACTTGGCAAAAAAAACGTACATTAGTTAGGGAAACTGTATCCTCAAAACCTTTAGGTTCAGTGGCTGAAACGGAAAAAGAAATCAGGGAATTGCTGAAAACAGATATCAATGATTATTTCGGGTATCTTGAAAATCTTAAAGATAATGGTGAATATGAGAAGTTCTTCGTTACATTGGAAGAGTTGGATCATGAAGTAAGGAATCAATATTTCCAAAGTACTTCTGCGGAGTTTAAGACTTTTCTTGAAAAGCACAAAGGGGCTTCACTTGCGGAAGACTACAGTAAATTGCAGCAGAAAATTCAGATTGAAAAATATGCTCCTGTGAAATCTGCTGAAGGGTTGGAAGAACTTTTGAAAACAATTGTTAATTTATATTCACAAATTAGCAAATAATCAGTTTATTTTCATATTTTTGCGAAATTTTTAATTACAAAGAGATGGAAATTTTTGATGGTTTCTCGTTTAAAGAGATTGTTACCAGTTTTATGGTCCTTTTTGCCGTAATCGATATTATCGGTTCGGTTCCCGTTATAGTAAGCCTTCAACAGAAGTTTGGGAAGATTGAGGCCGGTAAGGCTGCAATCACAGCAGGAGCAATTATGATTGTATTTCTGTTTGTAGGAAATAAAATTCTTAAGCTTATCGGAGTTGATGTCAATTCATTTGCCATCGCAGGAGCTTTTGTGATTTTTGTCATAGCACTGGAAATGATTTTAGGAATTGAAATCAACAAAACTACAGAAGCAAAGGCCGCATCTATCGTTCCCATCGCATTTCCGCTGGTTGCAGGGGCCGGAACTCTGACAACGGCTTTATCTCTCAGAGCTGAATTTCACGATATTAATATTATCTGCGGAATTATTCTTAATACAATTTTCGTATATTTGGTGCTGAAATCAGCGAAATGGTTAGAAAGAAAAATAGGGGATGCTACCCTGATGATTCTTCAGAAAGTTTTCGGAATTATCCTTTTGGCGATTTCAATTAAATTATTCACCGCAAACTTTGCACAATTGGTGCAGAATTATATTAATTTTTAAATATCATGAAGAAGTTTTATAAAGTATTTCTTGTCGTATTTATTGTTTTCATCGCGATCAACCTTTATGCGATCAACTGGCAGACGGATATCTTAGGAGATGAAGATAATGTTAGATTTGTGTTTTCAGCAGCAGCTGCTGCCCTTGGTCTTCTTGTGCTTTTTGTAATGGATACCTGGAGCAGGATAGGAGCAAAAAAGTAAATTGGATATTTCAATATAAATATAAACCTCTTTCATCGGAAAGAGGTTTTTTTATTTTCAAGAACATATCTTCTTTGTGTTATACGATAAATATTACTTATCAATAACGAGGTTTTTTAATATGGCTTCAGCCTTCAGCTCGGTTTCTGTCCATTCTTTTTGCGGCTGGCTCTGATCTGTAATTCCTCCTCCTACAAAAATGTGTACTGCGTCTTTATACAACCTTGCACATCGCAGGTTAACAAAATACAGGATACTTTCTTCTGTTTCAACTTTAATATATCCTGCGTACAATTCGCGCGGAAATTTCTCATACTTCCTTATATTTTCGTTACAGAAATCTTTTGGAATACCGCAAACAGCCGGAGTAGGATGCAAATCCCGTATAAGGGCATCTAAATCTCCCGGTTTAATATGGGTTTTAAAATCTGTACGTAAATGCTTGATATTCCCGGAAATATGGTCGTAGGTGCCAGACTGTTCAATTTCACCCGAATACTGTTTTAAAATCCCCTGAATATAGGTGCTAACAGGCTTTTGTTCTTCAATTTCCTTTTCAGACCATTCTTCTGATACAGCAAGAGTTCCTGCCAGCGCCATGGTTTCAAATTCGTGGGTTGTTTTATTGAATTTTCCCAATACTTCAGAAAAAGCTCCCATCCAGGCATTTTGCCCCTCGTGGAATATGTACCTGAATGCATTCGGGTAGGATGCACATAGATTGGTAAAGCTTTTTTTATAGTCGATAGTATTAAAATCTGTAAAAATTTTTCTTCTTGAGTACACCAGTTTTGGAAGATCATTTTCTTTAATCACCCTGATAACCTGTTGTAAATTTTGATAATATTCTTCATCAGTTTCCGCGATGAAACCTGTATTGTCTTCCGGAAAAGAGCCGTTGGAGATTGAAATCTGATCAAAATCCTCTGAGCTAACTTCTATCTTATTTCCATTGAAGTTAATCTGATTCAGGCTATCATAAGAATAAAAATCTATTGTGTTTTTGTTATTTTTTTCATCTGCAGAATACAATCTTTCGTCGAAAGGAAGTTTGAAATAAATCATGGGCTTAGGATAGGTTTTGAAAATCATTACCCGGAAATATTACAGGAAATTCCCAAGTTGATTTTCCTTTCTGCAAAGGTATTATTAGTCTTAAAGATGTCAAAATTAAAACACCTGTTTTTTATGAAATATCTTCATTTTTACCTGCGTTGATTTAGCTTTGATACGGTAGTGATGGATCGATATATTGACAGAAAATTACCGAAAGCCAATAAAAAAGACTCAAAAAAATTGAGCCTTGGGTTTTCGTTGAAGATATATGCTTCTTATTTCAGAATAATATTATTGGTCATCGTTGTATGGTTGATGAGTGTTCCCTTTTCGTCACGAATTTCAATCTCGGAAACGTGCATTGTTTTTCCTTTGCGGATAAAACGCGCAGTTGCTGTTACCGTTCCGTCTTTTTTACTTCTCAGGTGATTGGAGTTGATATTGGTTCCTACCCCGTAATATTTATTTCCGTCAATAAAAAAATTAGACAGGCTTGACCCTAATGTTTCAGCAAGTACACAACTGGCTCCGCCGTGCAGAATTCCGAAAGGCTGATGTACTTTTGGCTGGACGGGCATGGTTGCGGTAAGGGTTTCATTTTCTACGTCAATATCAATAAATTTTATTTCAAGTGTCTTTGCTAATGTTACACCCTCTCCCCAGTTATTTAAAAACATAAGGATTTCTTCTTTGGTTTGGTCTTTCATTTTTTATGATGAATAAATGATTAATTACAAATGATTTTATCAGCTTTTATTCTCCGGTGCCCATAATATCCGGATTCCAGTTTTCAGGAACTTTAGGAACAATATCATTTTTTACATAATAGTCCTGTATTTCCTGCATGATTTCAGCAAAAGGAACTGAAGCAATTCTTTCGTAAGGAATGGTGTAGCCCAGGTAGACGATATTTCTTTTGAAATCTCCTGCAGCCAGTACAATAGGAACTTTTGCGGCTAATGCCATATGATAAAACCCTTTTCTCCATTTCGGAACCCAGCTCCTTGTTCCTTCAGGAGTGATCACAAGGCTGAAATCTTCTTTAGCGAATTGCTTGGCAACGAAATTAACAAGATCGTTTTTCTGGCTTCTGTCAATACCGATACCGCCTAGCCCTTTTACAACACTTCCATACCAGGCTTTAGTGTGAGCGTCTTTAATGATTATTTTTAAGGGTTTCCCTAAGGACCAATAAGCGAAATTACCTAGAATATATTCCATATTGTGGGTGTGCGGAGCCACGACAAGGATACATCGGTTGAGGGTATTAACATCTCCCTGAAGAACGACTTTCCATCCCAATAATTTTAACATCAATTTGCCTATCAGCTTTTTCATAGATTCTTGGATTAAAAACAAAAAAGTATAACCAAATATTGGTTATACTTTACAAATATATTGAAATATTATCGCTCTTAAAATAAACCGTTAATTAAATCTACGATTTTCATTACGAATTCTAGTGCAAATTGGATCATAACAATAGTGTTTTTGGTTGTTGAGTTGGTTATTAATTTTAGTACTACGAAATTAAAACAATTTTTTTACATGACGAATTAAATAATATGATTTTTTTCACTTTTCTGAGAGAAGAAGAGTGTGAATTTCAAACGGTTGCTATCCATTCACACCTTCTGCCACTCTCTGAAGTTAATTATTTAGTTTGTATGGAAATTTCGTTTTTTCCGTCTTTGATTTTGATATCCACATCTTTATTTATTTTTTTGATGTCGGATGCTACAGAATCAATTACTTTCTTAGCCTGATTATTGGGAACTTTTTTTCCGTTGATAATAATGCTGTCTTTATCGTCTGAGTTATATTCTATGCTTGAACCGTTTACGGTGATTTTATTTTTTTCAATTCTGATTCCGTTGTGGTTGTTGTAGTCATCATCTTCACCGTTGTCGTTAATACCGTCTCCATTTAAGTCTCCATCGAAGTGGATTCCGTTTTTCTTTAATGGAAGTACAATTGTTTTTTGTGGAACAACCAATTCATAATCTACTCTGTAATCTCTGAACCTGTGTTCGTAAGGGTACTTCATAAAATTAGGAAGTATTACTTTGTTGTTCACTACTTCTACAGGAACTGTAAGCTGAACAGGGTAATTGTAGCCGTTTCCTTCTTTCTTAATGATCAGATAAGGTGTTTTGATATCTGTTTTTCTCGTTACATCCACAGAGATGTAATCTTCTTCATATACTGTTTTTTTATCAGAGTAAATATCATCATCATATGCTTTGAAATTCTGTGGAATATTGATTTGTTTTACATCTACATATACCGTATCAGAATTGGTGTTGATGGCAACATTTTCAATATCTTCCTTACTTCCTCTGTAGATCAGGTTTTTCTTAGCCATACTGATTCCGAAATAGGTTCCTAATCCGATAAGTAGCAGGAATAATCCACCGATTACCCATCCGATATTTCTCAGTTTTGTTTTTGGTGAGAAAATTTTGATACTTAGTAAACTGAAGATAATGGCAGGAATTAAACTACCGATAATCATCATGGCTGCCAGTACTTTATCAAGTCCGTTATCATCCATATAGAATCTGATCTGATTGGCCCCCGGAAAATCAGTATCCATTCCGAAAAGACCAAATAAAACAAATACCCCGATAATACTTGTTATAGCCATCAATACCAATAATCCACCGACAATATATTTGAATACATTCCAGATTCCACTGCTGGCATTATTGATGTATGGTTTGTTTTCGTTGTAGATCTCTCCGACCCTCTGAGTAGATTCATTGGCAAATTGTACCAATTTATTAGACTCATTCTTAAGATTGTCGAAGTTCATAGGCTTTCCCTGCATTTTCAGGAAATCTGCTGCGGTTTCAGCTTTAGGAAGGACTAACCAAAGAACAACATACAGAAGTCCGATCAATGATGATGAAATGGCTGCTGTAAAGATGCCAAGGATAAAAATACCTAGCCAGATTGCTCTCATTGCCGTAATATCCATTCCTACATATTGAGCTAGCCCTGCGCATACTCCTGCAATTTTTTGCTTTTCAGGATCGCGGAACAATTGTTTTTTATCTGTATAATTGGTTCCTGAATTGTTTTTTCTGGTAGATGTTTTTTCTGAAAAATAAGCCTCCTCCTGTTCTTCAATTTTTTCAGGGGTCCCGATTTGTGCGATTACTTTTTCTACGTCAGTATCGTTGATTACTTCACGTTTTCCCAGAGAATCATTGAAAATCTCCACCATTCTTATTTCTATGTCATGCATTACCTCATCTGCTTCCGAAGCATCCAGTGAGCTTCTCAGAGCATTCAGGTAATCGCTGAGCTTTATATATGCGTGTTCTTCTATCGTAAAAGAAAAACCTGCGAGTCCTATTGAGAGTGTCTTGTTCATAGCTTTGTTTTTTAATTTTTTTGAGTGATTTGATTGACTGAAGCCGTCAGTTCATTCCAGGTATTGAGTAGTTCATTCAGGAAAAGTTTTCCTTTTTCTGTAATCTGATAATATTTTCTGGGTGGTCCTCCTGTTGATTCTTCCCATCTGTAAGAGAGAAATTCCCCGTTTTTAAGTCTTGTGAGAAGAGGGTAGAGGGTGCCTTCCACTACATCCAGCTTTCCTTTTTTAAGTTCATCGATAAGGTCGGAAACATACATTTCGCGATGATTGATGAGACTTAAAATACAGAATTCCAGAATTCCTTTTCGCATTTGCGCTTTGGTATTTTCAGTATTCATCTTTGATAAGTTTTGTTAATTAGTTATAATCTTTAGAAAAGTGCCCCTAGCTAGTTGAGCCTATTCTAATTTTACATTACAAAGATATGTAAATAAAATGGTATTATGCAATACAAAGTAGTAAAATTTTCAAAATAATATATTTAACCTATTGATAATCAGTAAAATAATTTTATATTCTGTTTTTGATAGAATTACCGGAACTCATTTTTTAAGTGAAAAAAACGGTGGATATCTATAACAGAGCTTGGTAAAAGAGGAAAAATCAGACTAATTTTGAAAAAGAAAGTGTTTGGTTGCCCATATTAATGGCCCGGAGATTTTGTGATCGCTTTAATGATTTGTATTTTTGTTATAAATTATTACCAATCTCTATTAACTATTACTATGAAAATTTTAAATACGTATAAGATTTTATCCGCGGCTATTGTATTGGGACCTTTATGCTTTGGGCAATACCAGTTTGAGATTAAAAATGTATCAAAAAAATACAATGCAATTATCAATGTGGAAAATTGTTTTGATGACCGGTGTAAAGATAAAGGAACGATAGAATTATACGATAACAAAAACACTAAAGTACAGACTTTTACTTCTGATAATCTTATATTTAATTTAGAAAAGGGGCAGAAATTGGTCCCTGGTAAGATGCTTCAGCTATCCAACGAACAAAGTCCGGTCATTATTGATGATTTTAATTTTGACGGAACTGAAGATATCGCCATCAGAAACGGAAATATGGGGAATTATAGTGCTGATTCCTACGATGTCTATGTGTTTAACAGTACGAGAATGGCTTTTGTGAAAAGTGCAGAGCTGACTGATATCGGATCCAATTCTCTGGGATTATTTACCGTAGATCACAAGCGGAAAAGGCTTATTGCTACGGGCAAATCAGGGTGCTGCATGTTTTTTACAACGGAATATGCTGTAATTCCTAATAAGGGACTGGAAGCAGTGCTGGAAAAAGAGGAAGATATGACGCAGGAAGACCGCGTAAAAGTCATTACGAAAGAGAAAATCAACAATAAATGGATGACTAAAACAAAAGTATATTCATCAGAACAATATAAAAGATAGAAAGTACAATGAAGATTCAGAGAGAGATCGATTTTATCCTTGCAGTAGATGCTTTGAAAAACGTACAAAGAAGAAATTACAATGCAGATGATTCCAGAAGGGAAAACACAGCCGAGCATTCGTGGCAGATCATTATTTTAGCTCAGATTCTTTATCCCTATGCTAAAAACCGCGCGGATATAGATTTATTGAGAGTAATAAGAATGCTTTCTATTCATGATCTGGTAGAAATCGAAGCAGGAGATACTTTTCTGTTTGATGAAGATGCAATGATAGGTAAATTTGAAAGAGAGAAAATATCGGCTCAGAATATTTTTGGTATCCTAGATGAACCTTTGCGTACGGAATTCTTTAATCTATGGCTTGAATTTGAAGAGGAAAAAACACCGGATGCAATTTTTGCGTGTGCTATCGATAGAATCATGCCCTTTATTCTCAATTCGCATACTTCAGGTAAAAGCTGGACGGAAGCTGGGGTAACGGAGAGACAAATCAGAAATATGCTGGAAAATGCTATCACAAGGGCTTCTGATGAAATGGGTGAGGCTTTTGAACTTTTGTTGAACAAAAGCCTGGAAACTGAAAAAGTTTTGAAATAAATGGTTACCCATAAAATAAGATCCTTGTTAGAATAATAAATAAGCCAGCTGTGCAGCTGGCTTATTGTATATTAAAAGCAGAATCCGGAATAAAAACATTGTAATGGGCTAGCTCACGAATGACTCGGGCGGCCAAAGGCCGCCCGAGTCATTCGTGAATATTATAGTATCTGAATTGGTTTCTTGAATTCATCAATCGCTACAAAAGTAAAATCACCTATAATCGCTTTTTCTCGCTCGTAAGAGTACATTTGCTCGGTAAAGATCTCAACATTTACCTTCATACTCGTTTTTCCTACATATGAAACTTTTCCGATCAACTCTACAATTGTTCCTGCCGGGATTGGTTTTTTGAAATCAATTTTGTCACTGCTTACCGTCACCACTCTTTTTCTTGCGAAACGGGTTGCGGTAATGAAAGCCACCTCATCCATCAGCTGCATAGCCGTGCCTCCAAAAAGAGTATCATAATGGTTGGTAGTGTTAGGAAAAACCGCTTTAAAGATTCTTGTTTCGGATGCTTCAATTCTTTCTTCTGTAGTCATATTTCATTATTAATTAAAGCGAAATGAAATGTTATCAAACAACAGAATAATGACAGGAACTTTAAAAATCCCTGAAACAATCCATCAGATCAAAACAACTTCAGATCGCGAAAGTTTCTTGTTTAAGAAAAAGGCAGGTCTCCTGACTTGTAACATCTTTTATCTCCTTCCCATGCCCCGCACAGTGGATCTTTTATAAAAGACTTTTGTTACTTACAGTTGCGCGACAGTCCGTGATTTTCACACGGTTCCCTTTTAATCTGCGGTTAAGCAGAACCAGTTTCTATGATGAATAAGTATAAAACTTTTCGGGTGCAAAAATAATGAAATTATTCCGGATTATGATAAATAATCTGGCTGATCACTCTCCCTTTTTTGATCGTCCAGAGAGTCGTATATCTGTTTTCTCCTGAACCATTGATCATATAAAGAAAAATATTATCATTGTCAAGAGCCGTTACCGATACATTATTGAAATCCATAGTAGGCTGGAACATGTTCTTAATGGCTTCTCTTACAAAAACAGAACCTCTTCCCGGTTGCTGAACTCTGATAGATTTGATCTCGGTCATCCCTTCAGGAAGGTCGTTGCCTATTCCCCACGGTTTTATCTTATCAATGGTAAGAATCTTTCCGTCGGCGTCCTTTTCCTTTTTACGGTAACCTGCATTGGAAGGGTAGACGTCAATAACTACTTTGCTTCTTTGCGCGGTAGGAACTTTAGGGTCGGAATTATCTGTAAAGATCATAGATTTCCCGTTTTTTGACTTGGTGGGAGTGTAGGCCGGAAGCTGATCAATATAGGCAATACGCTCTTTGTTGACCATTCCTTCCTTATCAAGAGTTTCATATCTTACAAAAGGTTTGTCATCATCCTGTTTCTCAGGATATTTGATCCATATCCATTCCGTTTCTCCGGGAGCAGGTTTTACATAAACAAAGACATCTCCTTTGCGCATACGGATTTTATCTACAATCTTTCGGTAGTTATCTTTGTGTACACGTACATTGGCATATCCTTCTTCTGCTTTTACCACGCCGAAAGGAACCTTATTCTGTCCTTTAGCCAATGCTACAGAGAAAATACTGAAGACCGATAAGTAGAATGCTTTGTTTACTGAAACCATTATCACAAATTTTAGATCCCCAAATATATAAATTAAAAATTGTTGAAAAGATATTTATGTTATAGGAGTTGTTTTAATTTTTTGATGGTAAATTTGTGAAAACAGAACAGCTTTATTTGTATTCTGAATGGTTTTTACGATAATTCATAAAAATATAGACAAGGGTTTGAGATCAAAAAGAAAGAGAGCATCATCAGACACTCTCTTTTATATTGGAATCAATGGATTTTCAGATTGATTAAATTCTCTCAAGTTCATCCGAATCAATCGTAGTTTTGAAAGTTCCGTAATTAACAACTACCTTGTTTCTTGAGATTTTCTCAATAGTTCCTACGCTTGTACTTCCCGTTATACGAACTCTCTGTCCTACCTTCATCCAGACTTCGCGATCGGTTTTGCGTTTCTCTTCCAGTCTTTCATTGGTTTCAGCAATTTTTTCAATCACTTCTTCCTTTTTAAGCTGTTGGGTGATCTTTCTCTTAACCACCTGAAGACGTTTCGTTTCATCCTTATCACTGCCCAGTTTTCTGAACTTTTCCTGCTCCAGTAATTTTACAAAATCTTTGACAACGTCTTTTCGTGATTTACCCTTGGTGTAACTGTCGATGAACGTTTCAATTTTATTTCCAAACTGAAGTTTACGGTGTTCTTCCTCATACAGCTTCTGAAAGTTGAATAACTTCTGCTGAAGCTGGTCATTGAGCTTCTGAAGATTATCACGTTTGTCTTCTACAGATTCTTTTCTTTCTGCAAGATCAGATTTCAGTTTTTCAACTTCAAATTTTTCCTGCTGAAGTTTGACAATCGTTTTATCAAGGTTGACAATGTCATGCTCTACTTTTTTCTTCGCCGAATGGATGATAAACCTTGGAATTTTATTCTTTTCAGCCACTTCAAAAGTAAATGAACTTCCTGCCTGACCTACTTCCAGTTTGTACATGGGTTCCAGGGTCTCTTCGTTAAAAAGCATTGCCGCATTCTGAGCATTCGGAAGTTGCTCAATCACCAGTTTAATATTGGTGTAGTGTGTGGTAATGATGGCAAAACTCTTTTTGTCATAGAAATATTCCATAAAGCTTTCGGCTAAGGCACCTCCAAGTTCCGGATCAGAACCTGTACCAAACTCATCAATTAATAGGAGGGTATCTGCATCTGCTTCGCGGATGATTCCCGACATCTTCTTCAGTCTTGAAGAATACGTGGAAAGGTGGTTCTCAATAGATTGATTATCACCAATATCCGTCATCATCTTCTCAAAGAAAAACATCTCCGATTTTGGATGCACAGGCACCAGAATACCGCTCTGAATCATCAACTGCAACAATCCTACAGTTTTCAGGGTAATGGATTTTCCTCCGGCATTCGGACCGGAAATACAGATAATCCTGTTGTGCTCCGTTAACGACAGGGTTTGAGGGAAAATAGTTTTATTTTCCACCTTATTTCTAAGCCATAGCAAAGGATGGTAAGCATCTTTTAACTTCAGTGTTTTGTGGCGGTTGATCTTAGGAAGCACTCCATTGATGGATTCACTGAATTTTGCTTTAGCCCTTGTCAGGTCCAGATCAAAAATATACATCTGATATCTCCATAGCTGAGGCTGAAATTCTGCAAGATCAGCAGTAAGTTTTCTGAGAACCTTATCAATCTCTTTTTTCTCTTCTTCTTCGTTTTCCCGAAGTTTAAAATAATGTTTTACCACACTATCCGGCTGGATATAAGTGATAGAACCTGTTTTTGAAATTCCCAAAGTTCTTCCCGGAACTCTCTTTTTGAAACCTGATTTTACAGCCAGTACCCTCTGGTCATCAATAATTGTTTCCCTTATGTCATCCAAAAAGTCGCTCTGTCCATAGGTGGTGAGTGCTCTGTTGAAATTTTCCTGGATCGCTTTTTTAGCATGCTGGATTTCTGTTCTCAATCCTTTTAATACAGGGGAAGCTTCGCTTTTTACCTCACCAAAACGGTTAAAAACTTTATCTACTTTTTCAATGATTTCTTTTCTGAATTCCAGAACGGCAACTTCTTCCATCAAAACAGGGAAGGTTTCAGGCATGGTAGGGAAAAACTTCTGAAGCCTTCCGATTTGCTCCGTAAGGGTTTTTATTTTGATGAAAGCACTGTTTTCCAGACGGTAATTCTCGATAAGCATCAGTTTCAGCTCACTTTCAATATCCTCATATTCATCAAACGGAATCGCATTTGAACTTTCAAAACTCGACAGGTATTCTGACGTTTTTTTTAACGAAAGTTCCGCCTCGTCAATTTCCATCGGACGAAGTTGAAGAATTTTTTCTCTTGTTTTCGGAGAATACGCAAATGGGGAGATTTCCGCGAGCAATTGCGGAAACTCTAATTCGTCTAAATCTTCTTTATCTATATACACACTGCAAATTTAGTGAGAAAATGTGAATATGATGCGGTGCACGTTTGAAAATGAGGCAATTTGACACGAAGAGAACAAAATATGACCACTCCTGAATCAAATCCGTTTAGTACATTTGAGTTATGGAAATAGAAACGGATCGATTATTATTAAAAGAAATTAACGAAAGCCATATTGATGATATCCTGAAAATCAGAAGTAATGAAATGATTAATCAGTATGTGAAAAGGAATTCACCAAAAAATAATTACGATGCACTGGAATTTATACTGCACATCAGAAAAAAGACACAAGATAAAGAGATGATCTTCTGGGGGATTTCTGATAAAGGCCAACAAAACCTGATAGGAACCATTTGCCTGTGGAACTTTTCTCAAGATAGAAAAACTGCAGAAATCGGGTACGAACTGCTTCCAGAATACCACCGGATGGGAGTGATGACAGAAGCACTGCGGTCTGTTTTACAATATGGATTTACTATTCTGAATTTGCAAAAAGTTCTTGCATTTACCGACAAAAATAATAAAAGTTCTCAGAGGCTCCTTATAAAAGGTGGCTTTGTTCTGCAGGAAGCAAAAGATAATGGAGAAAAAAATGAAAACTTGCTTTTTATGTTAAAAAATGAAAGAATGAAAGTGTAAAGGCTATGAATGTTTTTTTTTATATTCGCCATAAATTATAACCATGTACACTATTTATGAAAAATGAAGTAAAATCATTAACCGGCCTCAGAGGAATTGTAGCACTATGGGTAACGTTTTTTCATTTTTTTTATTTTAAAAATATCCTTATCGGAAGTATTGTAGGAAAGGGCTATGTGGCAGTAGATATATTTTTTGTCCTGAGTGCTTTTTTACTGACGGTTTCTTATTCTGAGAAATTTAAGAACCTCAATTTTCAGGTCATTTGGGATTTTTATAAAAAGAGGGTCAACAGGATCTATCCTGTGTATTTTATATCGGTTTTGGTGATTGCTCTATTTTTCGTGGAAACTTCTAAAACCAAATTTTTGATCAATGCCGCATTATTACAATGCTTTTTTAATCCCAATTATCTGTTGAATATAGTTTATTGGTCATTAAGCACCGAGTGGATCTGTTATTTGATTTTCCCCTTTATGCTTTGGTTTATCATACGTTGCAAAATACGAAGCGAGATATTAATCATTGCAAGTTTGTTGCTGAGATTTGTTCTTCCACATCTTCCCGATACCCTTCATATTGGTGCAGATATTCCCATGCAGATAGGGAAATCTTCAAAGTATCTTGATATTCCGTACGGGTTGAATTCTTTGGTAAGAACAATTTCTTCTTATCTTTTGGGAATTGGTGTTGTATCTTTTTCAAGTATCCAGATAAAGAAGGACGGTTATTTCATTTATATTACCATTATATTGTCTGTATTACTTTTGTATACGGATCGGGGATTGTTCTTTATCCCTTTATTATCTGCTTTTATCATTAAAAATTTATACGAAGGAGGACAGAATTTTGTGAAAACATTTTTGGAAACCAAAGCAATATACCTGTTGGGTAATATTTCATACTCGTTGTACATTATACATTATATCGTCAGAAAACAATATATAAACATTGTGAATATTGTATTCATCAACAATCTGATCCTGATCCTGTTTTCTTTGATACTCTCTTATTTTTCCTATATCTTAATTGAAAAAAGAGTGAAAATATTCAGGCCGGCAAGGAAGTTATTGCCTAATTAACTGAAGAGCGGGATTTGGTGTTCTGGTAATTAAAAGATATTTTTGTAACCTGCTTGTAAGTAAAGCCGGAGTATTTAAATCATCACATTATCCCATCAATCATGACCTGGACAGAAATCTTAGCCCCAATAAAAAGCACTGAATATTTTAAAACACTTTGGGAAAAAGTGAAAAACGAGTATGCTACAACAAAAGTTTTTCCCCCGAAAAATCAGATTTTCAGAGCATTGGAAATTACTCCATTCGAAGATGTAGAAGTTGTGATCATTGGTCAGGATCCTTATCATAATGATTATCAGGCTAACGGATTGTGTTTTTCTGTTTCCGAGCAGGTTGCCGCTCCGCCTTCACTGAAAAATATTTTTATTGAATTGAAAGATGATTTGGGCGTGGTGCGAACGTCAAAAGAGCTGGATGACTGGGGAAAACAAGGCGTTTTGTTATTAAATGCAACCCTTACAGTCCGGGCACATACCCCAAACTCTCATAAAGATCTCGGATGGGAAAAATTCACCGATTTTATCATTAAAGAGATCTCCGAGAAAAAGGAAAATGTAGTCTTTGTTTTATGGGGAGCTTTTGCACAGAAAAAAGCCGAACTGATAGATCCGGCCAAGCACTTTATTCTGAAATCTGCACATCCTTCGCCATTCTCTGTTTACAGAGGTTTTTTTGGAAGTAAGCCGTTCTCAAAAATTAATGAATATCTTGTTTCTAAAGGCAAGAAGCCTATTTCCTGGTAGTGTCTGAAGGTTCTTCAGCCTTTTTTATACTGATTCCTATTTTGTATTTTCCGGCCAGAGCAGCTGTACCTCCTTCTGATTTAGGGTAAGGAGTTACTTCCTGTAAGCTGATCATATAGCCGTTGAAGTCTGTAGACTGGTGGTAATTTCTGGAAGGATGATCCATGCTTGCAAGCTCCAGAGTCATCGGTCTGGTAGCGGTTCCCATAACCTGAATCTGCGCAACGGCTACCCCGGCCCAGATACAGTTGACCCCTTCAGGACAGCGGCTGTCTTCAGAAATTCCCTTGAATGTTACATTCATCCCATAGGCTTTCAGAAATTTATTTTCCCCTTCCGTAAAGTAAATGATGCCTTCTTTTTGATCATTCGGTTTCGTTGCTTTTGTATCGGACATCGCATCGGGTTTTTTTGGGTCGTTTTTCATTTTCTTTTGGGCATCGCATCCTGTTAATGCAAATATTCCCAGACTCAGTATGAAGATTTTATGGAACATAGTTTCTTTATTTAGGTTAAATAATATCGAACATATTTAAAAGTACCACCAAAAACATTGCCACTCCCACTACAAAACTGAAACCGGTTCCATAAATGAATCCGATCAACGCTCCCTTGGTAGATTGCAGGGCTTTATTCATATCCTTGCTATCATGAAGCATCTCACCAATAAACACTCCTGCAAACATTCCGATCAGAAAGCCGAGCGGAATGGGAAGGAACAGTCCTACAATAGTTCCGATCACTGAACCGATGTTTCCCCAGCGGGTTCCTCCATATTTTCTGTTCGTTTTGGCAGGAATGACATAGCTGAGTACCACAGAAGCGATGGTAAGAATACTGAAAGCCCAGATATAAATCATAGGAAGATCAGCATCTGTCCCGAATTTATAGATCAAAAGACCACAGATGCTTAATAATAATCCCGGAAGTACCGGAAGAAAAGTTCCCAGTATCCCGACCAATAATAAAACAAGACATAGAATATTGATGATTGTAGTATCCATTCTTTAAAATATAAACGAAGATATGAAAAAAGATAATTTATAACAGATTTTAAAATTTGGGATGAAAATTGATTGTCAATACTAAAATCATGATTCTTAATTTCATAAATTTGCTGTAATGAAAAACGAAATACAAGATACCCGGGATTTTCTGCAGAATATCAGTGATCAGATCCATTATTTTGTGAGAGATCATGTATATCCTGATTTGGCGCTTCCCACTCAGATCATGTTGAAATTTATATTTCTGGCAGGTCTCATCTATCTTTTGGATTTCATCTTTAAATTAATCGTTAATACTGTTTTCAAATATTTTTTTGATAAAGAAAAGTATCCTGTTTTAAAATCAATCTATGATTCAAGAATTACAAACTCAGTAGTTCATTTAGGAGCACTGAACTTTGCAGGATACGCATTACTGTCTGTATTTTACAGACATCCCAAAAGTTTTGCATTGCTGGAAATCATTGTAAGTGTAGCCACTATCTTTGTCATTGCAGGAATGCTTTTCAGGGCTTTGACAGCTTTCAGAAACTACTTTGTGATCAAGCAGGATTATTATAAAATCATGACCCTTAATGCCATTTCTGAAACAGTCAAAATTTTTGGAATTTTTGTACTGTCGGTTATCGGTATCTGTATTGTTTTCGGGATAAAAGGAGGAACTATTTTAGGAAGTTTAGGAGCCATTACAGCTGTTTTAGTATTGGTTTTCAGAGATACTATTTTAGGATTTGTAACCGGACTCCATGTGGCTACCTCAAAAAATATGAAAGTGGGAGACTGGATCAGTATTCCAAAATACAGTATTGAAGGAAATATTACAGAAATCAACCTTCTTACCACAAAAATCACCAATTTTGACAAGACAGTTTCTACTATTCCTACTTACGATTTACTGACAACGGAGATCAAAAACCTTCAGGTGATGTCTGAATCCAATACCAGAAGGATCAAGAAATCTATTTATTTTAATATTAATTCTTTTAAATATCTTACAGATGAGGATATAGAAAGATTAAAAGAAATCAATCTCATTTCTGAATACCTGGAAAAGAAACGGCAGGAAATAAAAAGTGAGAAAGAAAGCTTACAGCACAGAGATAAAATCATTAATGGCAGGCAATTGACCAATATCGGGGTGTTCAGATATTACGCGCAGAAGTATATAGAAAATGATCCTGATGTTGATAAAAATGGCACCAGAATGGTCCGTCAGTTGGAAATCACTCCACAAGGGCTTCCTCTGGAAATTTATTGTTTTGCCAATGATTCGAAATGGGAGCATTTTGAACAAATTCAGGCGGATATCTTTGACCATCTGCTGGTCGCATCAAAGGAATTTGAGCTTCAGGTAATGCAGGTAAGCGTTAAGGTCTGACAAAGTAAACCTTACCTATTCAGTATAATTTTTAATTTAATTTTAAATGATAATATACTTAGAAAACATAAATAAGCAGTAGGATAGGGTTCCGTATTTATGTCCCTAATTATATTATCTAATATCTAAATAAGGAAATGACAAAACTAAGCGTAAACATTAATAAAATTGCGACCTTAAGAAATGCAAGAGGAGGTGAGACACCAAGTGTCACAGAAGCAGCAGTAAAAATTCAGGAATTTGGCGGACAGGGGATTACAATTCACCCAAGACCGGATGAAAGACATATCACAAGAAAAGATGTCTATGATCTGAAACCATTGGTTACGACTGAGTTTAATATTGAAGGAAATCCCCACAAAAGCTTTATTGATATGGTGCTGGAGGTAAAACCTGAACAGGTAACGCTGGTTCCTGATGCTGATGACGCTATTACTTCCAATGCAGGGTGGGATACTAAAAAACACCTTGAGTACCTTACTGAAATTATTACGGAATTTAAGAATGCCGGAATTCGTACCTCCATCTTTTTAGATCCGTTACCTGAGCTTATCGAATCTGCTGCAAAAACAGGAGCCGATAGAATAGAGCTGTATACAGAAGCGTATGCAAAAGATTATTTTAACAATAAAGAGCTCGCCATCAAACCTTATTACGATACTGCAGTAGAAGCCACAAAATTGGGTCTGGGAATCAATGCCGGACATGACTTAAGCTTAGACAATTTAAAATATTTTGCTGATCATATTCCTAATTTACTTGAAGTCTCAATCGGTCATGCACTCGTATCTGAAGCACTTTATATGGGATTGGAAAATACAGTTCAGGCTTATCTGAAAAGGCTGGCAAAATGGTAAAATAGAGAGCAGATACCTGTGGGAGAGTGTTGATCAATAGTATGATTTTACTTGTCACACGGAATTTGAGATCTTAAATCTGTTACTTAAAAATATGGAAATTTTAAATTCAAAAATATTTGGCGAGAACCAATCCGGTACGCCGCTTCTTGTATTCCACGGATTATTTGGAATGCTTGATAACTGGGGAAGTTTTGGAAAAGACCTGGGAGAGTTTATTCCGGTGCATCTTATTGACCTTCGAAACCATGGCAGAAGCTTCCATTCGGAGGATATGTCGCATGATGATCTGGCAGACGATATTGCCCGCTATATGGATCATTACGGGATTCAGAAAGCTCATGTTTTAGGACATTCCCTGGGTGGTAAAGCTGTAATGCAGTTTGCTATACAATATCCTGAAAAAGTTGAAAAACTGATTGTTGTGGATATTTCTCCAAAAGCGTATCCTCCCCATCATCAGGGCATTATAAAAGCGCTTGAAACTGTAGATTTTAACACAGTGGGGTCAAGAAATGAAGTAGAAGCTGTCCTGAATCAATATATTCCTGAAAGGTCTACGGTTCAGTTCCTTACTAAAAACCTGTATTGGGATGACAATAAAAAATTGAAATGGAGATTTAATCTTAAGACATTATCGGAAAAATATAATGAATTTGTTTCGAATGCTGTAAAGTTCGGTGTTTTCGAAGGTGAAACGTTATTCATCGCCGGCGCGAAGTCCAATTATATCCTACCACAGGATGAATACGGCATAAAACAGCAGTTTCCGAAAGCTCAAATTGTTACTGTAAAAAATGCAGGACATTGGGTTCAGGCTGAAAATCCTGTGGATTTTGCAATTGTTGTTAAGCAGTTTCTGAATATTGGTTAATTTTATTCTTTATAATCTGAAGTAGTGTTAAAATTTTATTAAAATCTTTTATTATTTCTCCATAAGATGAATTTTTTGTACTTTGGTTTTGTCAAAAAAATAAAAATATTAACTTATGGAAAACAAAAATTCAAAGAAGAAGCCGTTTTTCGCAACATTCTTGGAAAAACAAATTAAAGATCCTGAAACAGTGAAAGGAGGCTCTACGATTACTTTAATTACTGTAGATACTGTAACCTCAGCGATCAAAGATCATATTACTACTGCAGCTCTTGAGGATAGCGTGAGCACGCATAAAAATGATAATGTAACCATGAAATATCCGTCCGATGGTGACGAGGATGTTTTAGAAGCATAATAAAAACAGCTAAATCATTAATCATATGAAAGGTAACAACTCAAAAAAGAAGCCGTTTTTTGCATCATTCCTGGAAAAACAAGTGAAAGATCCGGAAACCGTAAAAGGAGGTACAGACATGTCTATTCCTGAAAGAGATGCTATTACTAAACCAGCTATCGATACAGTGACTTCTCCAAAAGATGATATGCAGCACACGATGAAGTATCCTTCTGATGGTGATGAAGATACAGTATCTGTTCCTTTATAAATCAAGTAGTATACACTAAAATTAATAATAGGGAAACTTAATCTTTAAGTTTCCCTTTTTAATAACACCGGCAAAATGATTCTCTGCATCACCCATTCACAGGATTATTATAATATAGACCTCTTCTTTGCATATCTTTCTTCTCAGAATGTCCCTTATTTCAGATTAAACTCTGATCGTCTGAACCATTTCCAGAAGATCAGTGTAACCGAAAATTCTTTTGAATTGACAGATGAATACGGAAATAGCATTCATTCTGAACAGATCCAAGGAGTATGGCACCGGAAAGCCTGGAAAATAAGTGTTCCGGAAGAACTGGACCCGGATTATGAGAAAATATTTCTGAGCGAATATGCAAGTCTGAGATATAACCTGATTACTGTTTTAGAAGATATTCCCTGGATCAACCCTTATGAAACTGAAAAGAAGATCGACGGAAATAAGATGTTTCAGCTGAAAACTGCAGAAAAAAACAGACTTATCATTCCTGAAACCGTTTTCTCCAATAACGAAGAAAAAATAAAAACCTTCTTTCATCAGTACTGCAACGGAAAAGCAATCGCTAAGCTCCATGGCGTAACGGCAAAAACAATGTCGGGGGAAAACATGATTTCCACGACAGTTATTGAAGAAGACTCTCTGGAACACCTGTCAGATATTGCCTATTGTCCGATGATCTTTCAACCCTATATTGAAAAAGAATATGAATTACGCATTGTATATATCGATGGCGAATTTTTTACAGGGAAAATCAACAACAGTGAAAACACAGACTGGCGACTGACGCGTGAAGAGTATTTTTGGTCAGCTTATGAACTTCCTGATCAGATAAAAGAAAATCTTACATCAATGATGCAGGAAATGGGGCTCTATCTTGGCGCTATCGATATGATCAAAGGAAAAGACGGAAAATATTATTTCCTCGAAGTGAATCCACAGGGAGAATGGGGAATGCTGCAAAAAGAACTGAACTTTCCCATCGCAGAAAAAATTGCCGATAATCTTATCAAAAGAATTAATTTCCATGAATAAAATTTTAATTATAACCCATACCGAAGATAACTTTTCAATTGAAAAAGTAACAGAATACATCGAAAAAAATAACTGTGAAGTGATCCGTTTTGATGTTGACCTGTATCCTTTGCACAATAGACTTTCAACTGTTTTCCAGGACGGAGAATGGATCAGCATTCTCGATACTCCTGACGCCCAATACCGCTTAGATGATATCTCAGCCATTTGGTACAGAAGAGCATATAATATAGGAAAAGGTCTGAAAGAAGAAATAGACTCAAAATTTTACGGAGCGGCAATGGGAGAAATCCGCAATACGCTCTTTGGTTTTTTTGAATCTGTAGATGCCTATTCATTAGGTAAACCCAGTGTCTACAGAAGGCTCGACAGTAAGGAAGAACAGCTGAAGGTTGCTCAAAAAATCGGGCTTACTATTCCTGATACCTGTCTTACCAACAATCCTGAAGAAGCAAGAAAATTTATTGTAAAGAATAAGAACGTTGTAGCGAAAATGCAGACTGGTTTTGCTATTTATGAAAATGGAGTGGAAAATGTAGTCTTTACCAATGTCGTACATGAAGATAAACTTGAAGAGCTTGATTCGCTGTTGTATTGCCCGATGCAGTTTCAAAGAATGATTGAAAAGAAAAGAGAGCTTCGGATCACCATTGTAGGCAGAGATGTGTATGCTTTTGAAATTGATTCACAGCAATCTGAGGATGCAAAGATTGACTGGAGAAAAGACGGTATTAAACTGATTGATAAATGGGTCCGAACTGAGCTTCCTGCCGATGTTGAAGCAAAACTGTTGGAGCTGCTGGATGTATATCACGTTGATTACGGTGCGATAGACATGATTGTTTCCCCTGAAGATGAGTATTATTTCATCGAGATCAATGCCGCCGGAGAATTCTTCTGGCTGGATAATCTTACCGACGGAAACCTGATCTCCAAAAGTATCGCAGAACTTCTTTGTGATAAAGCTCCGAGAAGAAATAATATGGTAATGGCTTAAAATTACATTAGCATTACTGTAGAATCCTGAAAGATCGAATGATGATCTTTCAGGATTTTTTTTCTGATTTTAAAAAGATTGATTGTAAAGTCTACATCCTCTTTCAACATCCATTTTAAGCTTTTAAGGACGTAAGTGTACCAATCTTTTGCCTTTGTTGTCATTTAAAATTGAAGATTTAGACTTCTTAACCTCATATTTAATAGTTTTCAATGTGATAATATTGGTTAAATAAAGTTGAATTTTGCATTAAAAATCGCAAATTTGCAAAAGCAGTTTTTCGAAGGAACTTTTGCAGGAACCTGAAGAATTGCCGGATAGAAAATATTGTCATATTTTAGTCAGCAATCAAGTAAAATAATTAATGGTTTTTGTAACGGGTGCAACCGGAATTCTGGGAAGAATAATTGTACTGGAACTTCTTAAAAGAGGTAAAGAGGTACGTGCTTCCAAAAGACCGGGCAGCAATTTAAACGAGGTAAGGCATTCATACCGCTTTTATACAGACAATCCTGATGATTTTTTTAATAAAATCGAATGGGTTGATGTTAATTTTAATGATCCTGATTCTTTACAAGCTGCTTTAAAAGGTATAGAAGAAGTGTATCACTGTGCCGCAAAAGTAAGCTTTCATCCTAAAGATGAAAAAGAAATGTACCAGACCAATATCAAAGGTACAGAACGTTTATTGTTTGCCTGCGAAGGATCTGATGTTAAAAAATTTCTGCATGTAAGTTCTGTTGCTGTATTAGATAATTATAATGAAAAAGGAGAGTTGGATGAAGATTCCGATTTTAATCCGAAACTGGAACATTCAGCGTACGCTATTTCTAAACATTTATCCGAAATGGAGGTCTGGAGAGCTTCTGCAGAAGGATTAAACGTTGTCATTATCAATCCGGGAATGATTATAGGAAGCGGAAACTGGAACCAGAGCAGCGGAGAGCTCTTTTCTACTTTTGAAGATAACAGTTTTACCTTTGCAGGAGGTTCTGCCTATGTGGACGTACGCGACGTCGCAAAAACAGCCATTGAGCTGATGGAAAACAATATCTTCGGTGAACGTTTTATTATCGTCGCTGAAAATAACAGATATGCTGAAATAGCAAAACAAATCAGATCAAAGCTAGGGCTTAAAGACGCTAAAATTCTTAGTCAATCCTTACTCAATCTGGGACGTTTCGCCAATATCCTTTTCGGATGGCTGATCCCGAAGCTGAGAATGGTTACAAAATCAAATATTGAGGCTATATCTTCGTTCAATACCATTTCCAATCACAAAGTCAAAGAAAAACTGAATTACCGGTTTATTCCCGTAAAAGAAAGTATAGACTTTCATTTAAACAATTATATTAACGACAAAAAGCTGAAGAAATGAATCTTGCAGAGGCAATTATCCATAAAAATATAGAAAAACATCCTTTAAAAGCTGCTATTGGCTTTAAAAAGAAAGAGGAAGCCTGGAAAGAGCTGAGCTGGAAAAAATTGAGTGAAATTATCTTCAAAACAGCTAATGCATTAAAAGAATCAGGAATTCAGGAAGGGGATAAAGTAGCGATCTATTCTGATAACTCTTCAGAGTGGATGATCGTTGATTTAGCAGCAATGGCTATCGGAGCAGTTACTGTTCCTATTTACTCAACAAATAATGCCGAGCAGGCAGAATACATCATCAATGATTCAGGATCTAAAGCCGTTTTGGTAGGAAATCAGTTTCAGTATGATGCTTGTCTTGAATTTTTGCATAAACAGGAAAATAATCTTGAAACCATTATTGTTGCTAAAAAAGCAGTGTGGATCAAGAAAGAATTGAGTAGTTTCTACCTTGAAGATTTTATAGCAAACGCTTCCCAGGAGCTTGAAATCTGTAAAAAAGAAAACGATGATACCGCAACACTTATCTATACATCAGGAACAACCGGTACTCCGAAAGGGGTCATGCTTACCCATGGTAATTTTATTAAAGCCTTTGACTCTCACTTTGAATTTTTTAAATTTAAAAACTTTGAAGAAGAACTTTCATTGGCATTCCTGCCATTAAGCCACGTTTTTGAAAGAAGCTGGAGCTTGCTGTGTTTATATGGAGGAGCTAGAGTTTATTTTCTTGAAGACCCGAAAAATGTGGCCAAAGCACTGGAGGAAGTGAAGCCTACAGCAATGTGCGCGGTGCCGAGATTTTTCCAAAAGGTGTATGCAGGAGTACTGGAAAAAGCAGAAGAAGGCTCGTCACTCAAGAAAAAAATATTTGACTGGGCATTGAAAACCGGTTGGGAAACCGCCGAATTAAGAAGAAACGAAAAAACTATTCCTTTTGGATTAAAAGTAAAGGAATCCGTTGCAGATATGCTGGTCTTTAGCAAAATCAAAGAAAAAATGGGAGGAAGACTTTGGTTTTTACCTTGCGGAGGCGCATCTTTATCCCCTGAAGTAACCAAATTCTTTGAATCAGTCGGAATTCATGTAACGGTAGGATACGGATTAACGGAGACAACAGCTACTTTAACGCTGTTCCCATTAACGCATTTTGAACACGGCACCAGTGGAAAACCATTACCGGGAGTAGAAATCCGTATCGGTGAAAATGATGAGATCCAGGCCAAAGGAAACGGGATCATGAAAGGATACTATAACAGACCTGAAGAAACTCAAAAAGTTTTTACAGAGGATGGCTGGTTTAAAACCGGTGATGCCGGTAAATTTGACGAACACGGAAACCTTGTGATCACAGACCGTATCAAAGACCTGATGAAAACATCCAACGGAAAATATATTGCTCCCCAACAAATCGAAAACCTTTTGACCAATAATAATTTCATTCAACAAATCATGCTGATCGCAGAAGGAAGACAATTTGTTTCAGCTCTGATTGTCCCGAATTTTGAGTTTCTGCATGACTATATGAAAACGAATGCGATTCCTTTTACCAATTGGGCTGAGGCCGTGAAAAACGAAAAAATCGTTGGTTTTTATAAAGAGAAAATTAAAGAACTACAGGACCATCTTGCCGATTACGAAAAAGTAAAGAAGTTTACTCTAATGCCGGCAGAATTTGATATCAATACAGGAGAAATTACCCCTACCTTGAAGGTTAAAAGAAATGTAGTTATCAAAAAATATGCAGATATCATCGAGAAGATGTATTAATTAAATGATGCTGAATTATGCCGAACTTGTAGCATAATATCCATCAATATGATTCCGGTTTTCACGAATGTTTCTGTTGAAAATGTGAAAATTCCCCTCCTCTGGAGGGGTGTCAAATCGTAGATTTGACGGGGTGGTTTAAATAGTATTTACATGAAATTATGACAACACAATTTATAGGAAAACAGGATTTTACAGTCTCCTCACAAACCGTTTCAGAGAGCTGTCCGTCTAATATTGCTTTGATCAAATATTGGGGCAAGTATGCAGATCAGATGCCTGCCAATCCAAGTATCAGTTTTACCTTAAATCACTGCAAAACCAATACAGCAATGGAGTTTGTAGCAGGAGAACCTTTTTCTGTAAAGACTTTTCTGGTAGGAAATGAAGAGGCGAAGTTTGCTGAAAAAATAGAAAAATATTTCAAAAATATCGAACAATATCTTCCATGGATTTTGAAAGGGAAATATATTATCAGAACTGAAAATACATTTCCCCACAGTTCAGGAATTGCAAGTTCCGCTTCAGGATTTGGTGCCATAGCAAAATGCCTGATGAAACTGGATAATACCTTTACAGGGAAAATAAATGAAGATGAATCTTTGAAAAAAGCTTCATTTTTAGCAAGACTGGGAAGTGGAAGTGCCTGCAGGAGTCTGTATAACGGACTTATCGTGTGGGGAGAAACTGATGAGGTGGAAGGAAGTTCAGACTTATTTGCCGTATCTTATCCTGATACTGAAATTCATGAAGTTTTCAAAAATTTTAATGACTGGGTTTTATTGATCCATGAAGGACAAAAAAGTGTATCTTCTACGGTAGGACACGGCCTGATGAAAACGAACCCTTACGCCGAAAGAAGATTTCAGGAGGCGAGAGAAAATTTCGTTCCGATGAAAGAGATCTTAAAAACAGGTGATATGGATCGTTTTATCAAACTGGTAGAGCATGAAGCACTCACCCTTCATGCCATGATGATGATGAGTGATCCGGCCTTCATCCTGATGAAGACAGGAACTTTGGAAGTGATCAACAAAATATGGGATTTTAGAAGAGAAACCCGTCTTCCCTTATTCTTTACTTTGGATGCGGGTGCCAATGTACATCTTTTGTTCCCTAATGATGGCTCTGAGGAAGAAATCAAAACATTTATCAATGCTGAGCTTCTTCAACATACTCAGAAAAATGGGGTAGTGAAGGATGTGATGCGATTTTGACAAATAAAAATATTCGATGGAGCGGACATTAGTCCGCTTTTTTATTCGTCTTCTGTCACAATAGCTTCCCTTTCGCCGTTCTCCTGCTTTCCTTCTTCTATAATTTTTTCAGCTTCTGCCTTTTCTTCTGCAGTGGCTGTTTCCACAAGATCTTCCTGTTCATCATTATGATGATCGATGAAAAATTCACAGTACACGGGCAAGTGATCCGAGCCGAAATTTTCAAGGGTCTTTAATTGCTTAATGAAAATATTTTCACTGTGAAACATCAGGTCAATAGGAAATCTTAACATACGATATTTAGCATGGAAAGTAGAGACAAAAGAATGTCCGATTCTCGGATCAATCAAATGACTGGTCTTCCGGAAAAGAATTGATGATCTGGACCATGCTACATTATTAAAGTCTCCAGCCACAACAACCGGTTTATTGATCCCTTTTATTTGCTTGGCAGTACTTAAAAGATCACCATCCCTCTCTTTTGACGTTTCTTCCTCCGTTGGACTGGGCGGTGGCGGGTGAACACCAAAGAAAACAAAAGAAAAACCATCATTTGTTTTCATATGAATCTCAATACTTGGAATGTCATCTGCTACAAAATAATGAGTATGAGCCTCTGTGATTTCAATGCGGGAGTAGAAATGCATTCCATATGTATTTTCCAGAGTTACCTTATGATGATACGGATACTTTTTTTCCAGTGGTCTTAATGCTTTTTCCCAGTCACCATTACTTTCCATCGTCATAAAAAAATCGGGACTGTATTTTTCAATCAGTTTTGAAAATCTCCCATATTCTTTATTAAACTGATAAACATTGGCCGAAACGAAATGAATCTTTTCAGATGATTTATATTGCGGGTGGTGCCTTTTTACAGGATAGAGTGGAGTATATCTGATGAGGGTATTGCTGTGATACACCAGTAAAACCATCAAAAAGCCCTGGTAATACCATAAATCTGTATCTGCATGATCAATCAAAAAACCTATCAAGAATGTGAAAAATATAAGGTAGGTGACCTGTATCTTAGCAAATTCAGGAGCTCTGAATATCCAATGCGGGTTTTGGATCTTCGGAAGAATGGTTAAAATTAATAAAAGTATGCCGAGCGTAAGATAAATAATCCACATATCAAAATTCTGTAGCTAAAATAACTATTTTATCACAATTCAACGGAAATGAATTTTAAAAATTTGCTCATTATTTACATTTATTTTTATATTTTTATTCACATATACTACCGCTATGAATAAACTTACCGGCATTTTTCTTTTGATGGGTGCCATGTGTTTCAGTCAACAGAATAAGGGAATAGAAAAACCTATCCGAAACCTCTTTCTTGCCATGAAAAATGCAGATACTGATTTACTCAAGACCGTATTTACAGAAAATGCAGTTCTTCAAACCATAACAAAAGACGGAGTGGTGAAAACTGATAGTATACAGGATTTTATAACATCTGTTTCAAAATTTTCCCAGGGAGATCTGGAGGAGAAAATCATCGTAGAGGCTGTGCATACAGATGGTAATCTTGCTAGTGTATTCACTCCTTACTCTTTTTATCTGAAAGGTAAATTTTCCCATTGCGGGGCTAATAGTTTTCAGCTCGTTCAACAGAATAATGAATGGAAAATTCAGTATATCATTGATACCAGGAGAAAAGATCATTGCAAGGAAATCGAATAATATATATCAACGATAATAAAAAAATAATAATGAAAATTCATCATATCGCCATCATTTGTTCAGATTATGAAGTATCAAAAAAGTTTTATACAGAAGTACTCGAGCTGAATATTATCCGTGAGGTTTATCGTGAAGAAAGGCAATCTTACAAACTTGACCTCGCTATCGGGGATCATTACGCCATTGAATTATTTTCTTTTCCTGATCCGCCTCAAAGGCCATCGCGTCCTGAAGCCTGCGGATTAAGGCATCTTGCTTTTTCGGTGGAAAATGTTAGTGAAAAACGAAATGAGTTAATAGACAAGGGTCTGGATTGTGAAGACATCAGGATAGATGAATTCACCGGAAAAGAATTTTTCTTTACCCAGGATCCCGATCAATTGCCGCTGGAATTTTATGAAATGTAAAACTTAGTGAGCATAGCCCGCAAAGAAGCTTACTGCCATAATCGTTAAAACAATTGAAGAAATGACTACATAGACGTAGTCTTTTTCTTTTAAATATCCTATTAAAGCAAATACAATTCTCATTAATGGCGTAAAAATCAAAAGAAGAATACCCAATTGAATGATGGCCGTACCTTCTCCTTTACATAATGAATTCCAGAAATGTCCCCATACCTTTTCTGAAGAGGTTCCTACGTTCAGGCAGCTGTATTTTTTAGGCATTTCAAAACCTTCAATAAATAACTTGATAAAACCTACCAGTGAAGTGGCTACAGATAAAATTACCCCTAACCTGAGGAGATTTCCTACCGAGCGGTTCAGATCAACGTCTGTGAAATTCTTTTTCATTATCTGAAGCTTTTATTGATTCCGTTATACATCATATAGATGGAAAGAATGGTTATGACAATTGCAAAAAATACTTTAAGTTTTTTCGTCTTGGATACCATTAAGGTCTTTGAGCCGATAAAACTCCCTATCACAACCCCAATAAGTACAGGAGCCACAATTACCGGAATAATTTCACCCCTCTGGAAATAGATCAGTGCACTGGCAACCGCCGTTACCCCGATCATAAAATTACTCGTAGTGGTGGAAACCTTGAAAGGCAGCTTCATCATATTATCCATTGCCAAAACCTTTAACGCTCCCGAACCAATTCCTAAAAGACCAGACATTGCGCCTGCAAACATCATCATTAAAAATCCTGGAACGGTATTTCTTGCAGAATAACTTTTTAGTACACCTTTATCCGGAAAAGTTCCGAACAATTTCAGTTTTTCTTCCAGACTTCCCTTGATTAAAGGTTCCTGATGATCCGGTTTTCCCTTAAGGTTAAGGATAACTGTCAGAAGCAGGATGCTGGCAAAAATGATTCCGATGGTATTGGGATTTAGCATTCCTGAAACCAAAGCACCGATAATCGCTCCGGCAGTAGTGGCAATTTCAAGGAACATACCAATCCGCATATTGGTAAAACCTTCTTTAACAAAAGCTACCGCTGCACCGGAAGATGTTCCGATGACAGAGATCAATGATGCTCCGATAGCATAATGCATTGGGACGCCGAAACCCAGCGTTAATAAGGGAATAATGATAACCCCTCCTCCTAAACCTGTAAGCGAACCCAACAGACCGGCGGAAATTGCGCCCAGGAAGAGTATGATAATTTCTGACATACTACAAATAATACTACAAATATAAAATTATTGTTGTAGTCTGCCAAACATTTGAAAAAGATAAATTTAACGTATTTTTGTATGCATGAAAAATGAAATGAAATTATTTTATGTCATCCTTGGGGCTACCCCAAAAGGGAGAAATATTGAGCAGCATGACGTATTTTTCGGAATTGCCGAGAGTCTTAAAGATCTTGTTCCGGAGATGAAAGACTTCTGGAAAGAAGCGGAAGGCAAAATCCACATTGATTGTCATCAGGAAGTAAGATTCGCAGATGGTTATGAAGTGAAAATTGTAGAAAAAGGAGAAAAAACATCCGAGCAACAACTGTACTTCCTTAATTTAGGAGGCTATAAGCCCGGTTTTTTCGAAGAATTTCATGAGCAGCATCTGATGGTTGGCCAATCTATGGGAGAGATTGTGAAAAGAGCAAAAGCTACTGAATTTTATCAGACCATGGGCTTTGAAGGAGCAGTAAGCCACATCGATGATAAACATGGGGTAGATATAGACGATATTTTTAATGTTAATGATATCCTTCCGGAAAAAATGAAAGAAAAATACTCAATCGTCCTTACCAAATCTGATGCAGAAAATCAGGAGAACCCAATGGGGCTGGGATATTTAAAAATTGATAAAGTTCAATAAGAAAGAATCTAATAAAAATAAAAAATGAAAATAGGAATTCTGGGAGGCGGACAGCTGGGAAGAATGTTGATACAAAGCGCACTGAAGTATGATGATGAGTTTTATACTCTGGATCCGGCTTCTGATGCCCCATGTCATAATATCTCGTATTTTACACAGGGAAATTTCAATGACTATGATACCGTTCTGAATTTTGGAAAAGACAAAGACGTTGTAACAATTGAAATAGAACATGTAAATGCAGATGCGTTGGCTGAATTGGAAAAACAAGGGATAAAAGTAGTTCCCAACGCCAGTATTATCAAAACTATCCAGCAAAAAATCCTTCAAAAGGAATTTTATAAAGCCCACGATATACCAAGTCCGGAATTTCAGGTAGTATGGAACAGTGAAGAGAAAATTATCATGCCATTACCGTTTGTTCAGAAAATGAATACCGGAGGATATGACGGAAAAGGGGTGCAGGTGATCAGAACTGAGGAGGATTATCAGCATATCTGGACAGAAGCTTCTGTAATAGAGAGTCTTGTAGATATTGATAAGGAGCTTTCTGTGATTGTTGCCAGAAACGAAAAAGGAGAAACCAATATTTTCCCGGTAACGGAAATGGTTGCAGATCCTAAATTAAATCTTCTTGATTTCAATGTATGTCCTGTATTGTTGACAGAAAATGTTCAGCAGCAAATTGATGTGATTACAGAGAAGTTTTTAAATGCTGTCAACTCTCCGGGACTTTTTGCCATCGAGTTATTTCTTGATAAAGAAGGAAAAGTTTGGGTAAATGAAACAGCACCAAGACTTCACAATTCAGGACACCAGAGCCAGGAAGGGAATACCAATTCACAGTTTGAACAGATGTACCGCGTTGTTAAGAATCTTCCTCTGGCAGATACTGACGCAATCACGTACAGCGGAATGCTGAATCTGGTAGGCGCAGAAGGCTATGCCGGAAAAGTAATCTATGAAGGAATGGAAGACGTTCTTCAGTTACCGGAGACCTATATCCATTTGTACGGAAAAACAGAAACCAAACCGGGAAGAAAAATGGGGCATATCAATGTTCTTGCTGATTCCAGGGAAGAGCTGATGGAAAAGCTTGTCATGGTGAAGGGAATGGTAAGAGTGATTTCTGAATAGTTGAAATAACAAGATATAAAAATAGCTGTAGAGATAATCTGCAGCTATTTTTATTTATATATTTTTTAAAATGGAATCTCCAGCGTCCTTCCTTTATATTGGCCTTTTTCAATAGTAAAAAGAGCTACATAGGCACCGGC
Source organism: Chryseobacterium sp. UNC8MFCol (assembly GCF_000482305.1). NCBI lineage: Bacteria > Pseudomonadati > Bacteroidota > Flavobacteriia > Flavobacteriales > Weeksellaceae > Chryseobacterium > Chryseobacterium sp. UNC8MFCol. The sequence goes on along the minus strand of NZ_KI535290.1, from coordinate 311,849 downwards.
ACCGTCAGAGTTGAGCATTGAGATATACAAAATATCATTGGTACGGTCATAATAGCATTTTGTGGATGTATTATTGACTTCAAAAAGATTTTCGATCTCCTTGGCCGGAATTTCAATCTCTTTATCTCCGATCTGTGCGGTGATGGAAAGATAATGAGTTTTTGGAATTGTTCCGTCTAATCCCCAAACCTGCTGTTCTTTATAGAAATCTCCATACAGTGTTGAGGTGAAATCCTTTTCATTTTCTTTAAAATTAAATTTTCCGGAAGTAATATTTACTTTAATATTTCCTGATCTAAAAATCGCTTTGCCTGCATCACGCATAGTAGATGGAACAGCCGGGTAGGATTCTATATATTTCAGTCTTGAATTATGAATATAGCCATTGCTCACATTAGCCCAATTTTTATTGTTGGGATCAAATACATACACAATCTCATCGGAATTGATCTTTCCCACAATTGTACTGTTTGCATCTGCGGTTTCTCTTACGTTGACATAGCCATCCTGATCTACAACTTTGGCAAACTGGGCAAATGATAATTGTGCATTTAAAGCAGCTGTGACAAGGAATGCCTTCTTTGTTTTCAATGAATTGTAATTTTGAACAAAAAATAGTTTTTTATTATAATGAAAAGGTTGGAAGCGGGAAGCTGGTAATTACTTTTTGCTTTTTTTAATGCTGATAGAGAAAATCTTATTGATTGCATTGATAATTTAAGCTTTCCTTGCTTACTTAGGCTAATGACTACATGGATTTGTAAAAAAAACAGCTCTCTTCTTTGCTTAATCAACGTAACTTTCGGCTTCCCTCCTTTATTTAAAGATCTTCTGAATCACATTTCCGATCTCGACAAAATCTCCGTGATTGCCTACAGAACGTATTTCAGGACTGTTTTTATCATATTCGGAGAATGGGAATATCAAAAGATAATTATTGTCATTCAGGTATCGGTTCAGGAGCTCCGGGATAAGCCTCATTCTCGGAATATATGATTTCATTCCCCTTTTGGCCATGAAGATAATCAATGCTTCATCATCTTTCAGTTGAGCGGCCGTTCTTTCACCGTCCTGCCATGTATTCATAATGATGAATTCCGCTTCAATATTGGCTTTTTTGATAATTTTCTGAAGGATGTCCAGAATATTTTCAGGAGCATAGAATACCATCGTAGCGCCGGAATTTCTGGCAATATTCCAGACTCTTAGAAGCGCATGGAAGAATCCTGCCTCTTTATGGGCATTTTCAGGAAGCATCACGGCATACTTTTTAATCGTAGAAAGAGGTTGTGCAGCATGATAAACCAGTACATTGGCATCATCATTCTGAAGATAGCCGTTGTATAAATTATACACAAAAGAAGGTGAGAAGCCTTTTTCATCTTCTAATCCGATAATAAGATCCGTAATTTTCTGTTCTTTGATCACGTTGTTGACCCCATTGATCACATCGTTATCATACCTTTTGAGAGCCTGAAGTTTGACATCTGCAGCCGCAGCAGCATCAGAAGCCTGATGAAGAAGTTTTTCCGCATTTTTTACAGAGGATTCATTCTTATCTTCGTTAATGACATTCAGTGCAAACAGATCTTCTGTATTGGAGTGTGCTTTGATCAGAATTCCCAGGTTAACCATTCTTTCCACGGTCTCCTCATGGTTTATGGCCAACAGGATATTTTCCTCTTCATGGGTATTTCCCGATACAGTATCTTCATTATCTGCTTCCGCGATTTTTTGAGCACTGGACATGGAGATAAATGACGAGATCGTACATGAAATCAGAATCAACAGGATGCTTCCGTTCAGGACATGCTCATTCAATAACCTTACCGGTTCACCGGTTTCCGTTTCAGAAAGAATGATGTTGTATCCTACCATTACCGAAGCCAGTGTTGCCGCAGCGGAAGCGGAACTTAATCCGAAGATCAGTTTTCCTTCCTCTTTGGTAAGTTTGAATGTTTTTTGGGTAGCCACTGCTGAAAGGTATTTACCACCAATAGATGCCACAAGCATGATGGCCGCAACCTCTAGCGTTTCCCAGCTTTGAATAAAGACTTTAAAATCAATCAGCATTCCCACGCTGATCAGGAAAAACGGAATAAAGATGGCGTTTCCTACAAACTCAACCCTGTTCATCAACGATGAGGTGTGCGGAATAAGCCTGTTTAAGGCTAATCCTGCAAAGAAAGCTCCGATAATGGCTTCCACTCCTGCTAGCTCTGCAAGCATGGCGGCCAGGTAAATCATTACCAATACAAAGATATATTGTGAGATTTTATCATCTACTTTTTTGAAAAACCAACGCCCGATAATAGGGAAGACGATCAGTACAATCAGGGCAAAAAGAACAAAAGAAACGGATAGTTTTACCCAGAATTCTGTTCCCACATCTCCCTGCGACATTCCTACAATAACGGCTAATACCAATAAGGCAAGAATATCTGTGATCATCGTACCACCCACGGTAATATTGACAGCCTTATTTTTGGCAATTCCCAATTTACTGACTAACGGATAGGCAATTAAAGTGTGGGAGGAGAAGAGACTCGCAAATAATATGGATGTCAGCATAGAAAAATGCAGCAGGTAATATCCTCCGAGATATCCCAAAACAAAAGGAACCGTAAAGGTATAGATACCAAAGGTAAGACTTTTCCATTTGTTCTTTTTAAAATCTCCCATATCGATTTCGAGTCCTGCCAGAAACATGATATAAAGTAATCCCGTAGTTCCGGTGACGACAATACTGCTGTCTCGCGACAATACATTGAAACCGTTGGGACCAATAACGGCTCCGGCTATGATGAGCCCCAGCAGATGAGGGACTTTAATTTTATTCAGTAATAATGGAGCTGCGAGAATGATGACCAGTACCAACAGGAACTTTAATACCGGATCTTCAATGGGAAAACTCAGATTGTGTATGCTCAGTAAAATCATATGTGCTTATTTTGTGGAACGTACTAATTCAACAGAAAACTTAGCCGTACAGCCATCGGAAGTAACGGTTCTTGTTCCTTTGATTTTGTTGTCTGAAATGTCATTCAGTAAGACATTCATTTCTACATTCTTCTTAGCTGTAGAATCGGTTTTGAAAGAAAGTTTAATTTCATTATTCTCAAACTTACCGGTGTACAGCCTGATCAGATTGTTGTTATTAATAATTTTGGTAACAGGTTGCGTGGGATCGTTATCGAATTCCCAGATATCGGTACGTTGATCACCTATGGCGTAGTCACTGCAGTTGGATTCTGTACAGATTACTTTACCGTTCCATGGACCTGAAATTTCTGCTGGCCATGTAGCAATAACTACAGAATCTTTTTTTGCAAAAATGCTGTCTCTCATTTTGACGAGGGACTGATATTCAGATTCTTTCTTTGCAAAGATTTTTTCTTTTTCCAATAATTGTTTTTCTCTGTCTGTCAGGTTCTTTTCTTTTTCCTTGTAATCACAGCTTATCAAAAGAAAAGAGGCAGCGAGAAGAATAAAAAATGTGTTTTTTTGCATATTATAGAGTTGAGTATACAATATATGAAAAATGAAGAGAATATAAAAATCAGGCAGGGAGCTATCAGTTTTTACCTATCTTTAATGGGCTGAAACGCAGTTTTATACACCAGGTAAGGTTTTTGGAGTAATATTGAGGATAAAAATTAAATTGAATGAAAAATGTTCTGTTGTCTCTTTTGTTATTTGGCCAATTTTTTTCAGGACTGAATGACTTTTCAGTTAAAGAACAATTGCCTTCTATTGCTCTTTGGAAGGTTATTCCCGACGGGCCGGGACCTCAGGGTGAAAACAAAATTTCTTCAAAAGGTTCTGTCACTAATATCAGTACTCCTAGATTATTAGTTCATCAACCTGCAAATCCTAACGGAATTGCTGTTTTGGTGATAAGCGGAGGAGGATATGCACACATCGAATCGGGTTCTGAAGGGAATCCTGCCGGAGAGTGGCTGCAATCACAGGGAATTACTGCTTTTGAACTGATTTACAGGCTTCCTGTGGAGGGATGGGCTACAAAAACAGTTCCGTTTCAGGATGCCCAGCGGGCCTTGCGGATCATCAGAAGTCATGCAGGGAAATATAATATTGATCCTGATAAAATTGGTGTTCTGGGCTTTTCGGCAGGTGGCCATCTTGCCGGCTATATTTCTTCTACTTTTGATAAGGTGTATTATCCGCCACAAGATGCCATCGATCAGCTGTCTGCCCGGCCTGACTTTACAGCAATGATTTATCCTGTGGTATCAATGTTGCCTCCCTATAACATTACGCATTCTTTTAAATCTTTACTGGGGAAATCATCAGATGCCAAAGAGCAGACTGCCTATTCAGTTGAAAAGCAGGTGACCGCACAAACTCCAATCACTTTTCTTGCCCAGTCTGAAGACGATCCTATTTCCCCGGTAGAAAACAGTATCCTGATGTACGGGGCCCTGAAAAATAATAAAATTCCTGCAGAGCTGCATGTATTTCAATCGGGCGGACATGGTTGGGGATTGGGTAAAAAAAATACCAATACCGGAGAATGGCCGGATTTGTTTTTAAAATGGTTGAAGATCAATGTAATTTACAAATGATGATAGCATATTATTATTTATCAATCACATTTTTTAAGTGGTCAGCTTTTCCCTTTTAAACATTTCGGGTTTATAGTTAATAATAAAAACCCCTAATATAATGAGTACGGCAGCAATAATAAATTTAAATGATATATGTTCTCCAAGGATTAACCAGCTTAGGAATATTGAAATGACAGTATTGATGTAAGCAAGTATAGAAACCTGTACTGGGGAAATTTTGGTAAGTGCATAGTGAAATGCAAAAAATGCAGCAACTGATCCAAATATGGATAAATAAAGCATCGCTGAAATACTTTTTAAAGTCCAGTTTCCGAAATTATAATTTTCTGAAAATAAAAAAGCAAATATCAACTGAACAATTCCGGCAAACAAAAACTGATAAAATAAATTCAGGGAGATATTTCCATTATGAAGATTCAGTTTTTTTGTAAAAATAGTTCCTGATGCCCAGCCTGCAATAGCTATAAACAAGAAGATAATTCCCATTGCATAATCGGGGTTTTTGAGATCATTAATGCCATCCCAGAATATAAAGATAATTCCGCTAAAACACATCATCACGCCAACAAAAGCGCGCCAGCTGAACTTTTGAAGTCCCAATGCTAAGCTTCCGAGAAATACAAGAATAGGTGAGCAGGCACTTATAAGGGAAGTCAGGCTGCTCGTCACTTCCTCTTCTGCCACGGTTGTCATCCCGTTAGCAATTACCAGCATCAGCAGAGAGAAGATAATCTGGTATTTTAGATTTTTCCAGCCTATCCACTTAAATTCTCCTCTGTACATCAGGATCATAAACATGATTAAAGAAGCGAGAAATTGACGGATGCCAGCGACAAACCATGCGGGAATCGTCTCTACTGCAACCCGGATTGACAAAAAGGTGGTTCCCCAAACAATAGCAACGGTAAAAATGGCCAGAGTAAGTTTGTAATCTTTCAATTTAAAATGATGTAAAAGCAAATATAGTCACTTGAGTTAATACCGGATGGGTACAGATGCTTTAAATTATAAGAACACAGATGGAATTTTTCGCCAATAAAATAGCAACAAAGTCGCTGATGAATCTTTATGAAGGCGCATATGCCTAGAAATAATCAAAGAAGTTGGTTCCAACATGTGCTTTCCTAAAATAATCGGCAGGAATAGTGAAAAATCTGTGTTATATGTACATGATATAGGTGTAAATATTCCAACCTCCGCTGCTTTTTAGACTGATCCGGAATCATCTTAACATTTAATTTTTTATCTTTGAACATCTAATAAAATTGAAGATGGTAGGAATTATTATGGGCAGTCAGAGCGATCTGCCGATTATGGAACAGGCAGCAAATTTTCTGAAAAGTCTGGATATCCCGTACGAATTAACTGTAGTTTCGGCACACCGAACACCTGAAAGAATGTTCGATTATGCAAAGACTGCTAAAGAAAGGGGGCTTAAAGTTATTGTTGCAGGAGCAGGAGGAGCAGCACATCTTCCGGGAATGGTGGCCAGCTGTACGACACTTCCGGTCATAGGCGTTCCGATTTTATCAAGTAATTCTATCGACGGCTGGGACTCTGTATTATCAATTCTCCAGATGCCAGGAGGCATTCCGGTGGCAACAGTTGCCCTGAACGGAGCATTGAATGCAGGTATTTTAGCCGCGAAAATTTTGGGAAGTGCCGATGAAAAGGTAGCTGAAAATCTTCAGAAATACCAGGACTCTTTGAAAGATAAAGTGCTGGGAACCGTTGATGATATTAAAGCTCATCACCCCAACCATTTTGACCTATAGTTTATTGTAAACTGCCTCACGGTTAGAGTGAGGCTTTCTTTATTTTTGTGAATTTAAAAGGTTCCTGGTCTCTTTTAAAACGAAGTTCATAAAAAGTTCCCAGCACCGCAGAGCTACGTTTATTCCTGTACCATATTATCCCTGGTGTTTTTCTGAACGGCAATTGCACCGAAAAGGGCCAGTAAAAAAGCAAAGGCATAGAAACCTTTTTCACTTGGAAGCAGGGTAGCATTCCAGAGGCCAATAGCCAGTAACACAATAGAAGACAGTGTGGCAAACCAACAAATGCCATAGTAAATATCAGTAACCTGAATGTTTTCTAATTTGTCACGGACGGCTTTCTGTAAAGAAACAACGGCAAATAACCCGTATAATAAAATGGTAAAATAATACCCTTTTTCGTTGAGCAACATTTCTGCTCTTGCAAGACCTACGATATACCCAATCATTCCTGCTCCCAATGCGACCCACGATGCTGCGACAAACGCATTCGATACTCTTTGTTTTTTCATGTGTTAATGTTTTATTTAGGGGGTAAATATATCCAATTTTTAGAAATATCAAATGGTTTGAATTCCAAATACGGGTAAAATACGGGATTCAGAAAAAGAATGATGATGAGTGGGGCTTTATAATCAGAGACTTATAATTCGACACGGGTTGTCTATTATCTAGCCCTGATAGTAGCGGTTACCCCGCAATAAGCATTTAAGAGCCCGGGTCTGCCTACCGGAGTGGCCGGCATGAGGAGTAGGAGCAGATAGCAGGAATAGCTTCTTAATGTAAAAAGATAATCCGGAATACATCATTAACAAAAAATCCCACTATTCAAAATAGCGGGATCATATGATAGAATTATCTGAATTTTAGTATCTGTAGTACTCAGGTTTGAATGGCCCTTGTACTTCTACTCCGATATACTCAGCTTGTTCAGGTGAAAGGGTTTCAAGCTCTACGCTTAATTTTTTAAGGTGTAAAGCCGCTACTTTTTCATCTAAGTGCTTAGGAAGCATATATACTTCGTTTTTGTAAGCAGCAGAGTTGTTCCAAAGTTCGATCTGAGCCAAAGTCTGGTTAGAGAAAGAGTTAGACATTACAAAACTCGGATGACCTGTAGCACATCCTAAGTTTACCAATCTACCTTCTGCAAGGATGATTATTTCTTTTCCTTCGATCGTGTAGATGTCTACCTGAGGTTTCACTTCAGATTTAGTCTGACCGTAGTTTTGGTTCAACCAAGCCATATCGATTTCATTATCGAAGTGACCGATATTACAAACGATTGCCTTATCTTTCATTTTCAGGAAGTGTTCTCCTCTTACAATGTTGAAGTTACCCGTTGTCGTGATGATGATATCTGCGTTATCTACTACTGTATCTAATCTTTTTACTTCGTATCCGTCCATTGCAGCCTGAAGGGCACAGATCGGATCAATTTCAGTTACAGTAACGATAGAACCCGCTCCTCTGAAAGAAGCAGCAGTACCTTTACCTACGTCTCCGTATCCGCAAACTACCACTCTTTTTCCGGCTAACATTACGTCGGTAGCTCTTCTTACAGCATCTACTGCAGATTCTTTACATCCGTATTTGTTGTCGAATTTAGATTTAGTGACAGAATCGTTTACGTTGATAGCAGGCATTACCAAAGTTCCGTTCTTCATTCTTTCGTATAATCTGTGTACTCCCGTCGTTGTTTCTTCAGAAAGTCCTTTGATATCTTTTGTCAGTTCAGGATACTTGTCAAACACCATGTTTGTTAAATCTCCACCATCATCAAGAATCATGTTTAATGGTTTTCTGTCTTCACCGAAGAATAAAGTCTGCTCAATACACCAGTCGAATTCCTCTTCATTAAGACCTTTCCATGCATATACAGGGATTCCGGCAGCAGCAATAGCAGCAGCAGCGTGATCCTGGGTTGAGAAAATATTACAAGAAGACCACGTAACTTCAGCTCCTAAAGCCACCAATGTCTCGATAAGCACTGCCGTCTGGATCGTCATGTGAAGACATCCTGCAATTCTGGCTCCCTTAAGTGGCTGAGACGGACCGTATTCTTCACGGATAGACATCAGACCTGGCATTTCTGCTTCTGCAAGGGTAATTTCTTTTCTTCCCCATTCTGCAAGGGAGATATCCTTAACTTTATAAGGAACGTATTGTGTTGTAGTACTCATATGTAATGAATATTTTTTTAAATTCAATTGATAACGAAATGCAAAATTACGATTTATAATTAAGATATAAAAACACGAATCCAAGTTCAGATTCATGAGATTAAACAGTATTTTAAATTATTTAGTCTTAATAAAAATAATTACTTTTATCCTATAACTTATTATCATTATGAATCATAACCATTCTCCGGAAGAATCTCAAAGAAAAGCAAAACCGGTTGCACCTAAAGTTAAAGAATTGATAGGCAGGTCTCAAAGCGTAATTTTAGCTACGGTAGATGCGGATGGTCACCCGAATTCGAGCTATGCTCCGTTTGTGAAGATAGGTAATACATTCTATATTCTGGTTTCATTCATGGCAAAACACACCAAAAATCTGGCAGACGGAAGGAAAGCGTCAGTCATGTTTATCGAAGACGAATCTGCCACAAAACAGATCTATGCCCGTGAACGCTTAACATTGGAAGCATCAGCGTCACAGGTAGAAAGAGATTCCGAAGTATGGAATGCAGCGATTGCGGAACTTAAAGAAACTCACGGGAAAGTGGTAAACATTATTTCTGATATGGGAGATTTTATCCTGATCGCACTGAATCCGCTGAAAGGCTCTTACGTAAATGGATTTGGAAGCGCTTATTCTGTAGACGAAAATTTAGAGATTACAGAGCACAGAAATGATGTGAATCATCAGTCGAAATAAGAAAGAAGGCTGGAAGAGGGAAACCGGAGGCTGAAGTTGTTAAGCTCAGAACAGAACTGCTTTCTAAATAAGCTTACATGAATTGATGTGACCAAGAGAAACTTCTATCCTTCATCTCCCGGCTTCCAACTTTTTCACTATTTTTGTACAATAAAAAAATAATGCCCCTTTACCGAGATTTTTCTGATGATAATGCCACTATTCTAGTTTGGAAGTATGATGAAAGTGAAGAACTTGATATCAATGAACTTCTGGAGCCGGAAAATGCAGAGAAAGTAAAAGATTATCATCCCAAGAAACTTCTTGAAGTATTGATGGTGCGTAAGTTACTGAAAGGATTGAAACCTCATTCCAAGATCTTATATAAAGAAAGAGAACCTTTTCTTTCTCCCAACGATGCTGAAATTTCCATTACCCATTCCTTTCCGTTTGCAGCCATTGCGATTTCAAAAAATAAGATAGGTATTGATGTTGAAAAATTCAATCCGAAAATTCTAAGAGTAATCGACAAATTCACGTATGAAAATGAAAGGGGATTTATCCCTGAAGATAAAGCGGATACTTTTTACACTATTATCTGGAGCGTCAAGGAGAGTATGTATAAAATTCACCACTCAAAATACTGGTCCTTAAAGAAGAACTACGAAGTAAAACCCTTCGAATTGAAACATCTGCATAAAATAAGCTGCAGGGTATATGATGAAGAATTTTCAGACGAGTTTAAGGCAAGGGTAGAGTTTTTTGACGACTACTGTTTTACGATTGTGGAGGAGTAGCGTGTTTTTCACTTCTGTATTTTTCAATTACTTTTCGTTGTTCTTTAGCAACGTCGTAGATCAGTTCCAGGATATCCAGGATGTTTTTAAGTTCGGTTAAATGAGAAATTTTATCAGGATCTCTTCGGTCGACGATATCGTTTTCTTCAATTTCGTTTTTCCTTTTTAAAAGCATGTCCTCGATGAAGGAATCTTCAGGTTCAAGACGGCTTTCCATCTTCAGAGTTTCGCTGATGTCCTCTCCGTTTAATAGCGTTGATGTTTGTTGCATCTCCGCTTCAATTTTTCTGCTCCAGTTTTCAGAATCTATTTCAGGATATTGCTCATTACTTTTTGCATACTGTGAAAGAGAAGCCGTATAAGCTGTGATCAGGTGTGATGTGGCGACAAACTGATGAACAACTTCCAGTTTTTTCTGCTGGTTCTTGGGATCAGAAATCATTCGCTGAAAGTTATCGGAAAGATTGGCCAGGGAGATAATAGCGTTTTTTCGCTTTACTTTATAATCTTCAAGATCAAAATTCCCCTGCAAAAATTTAGAGATCACACTTTGAAAATAGATAAGATTATCCTCTGCAGATTTTTTCATCAGATCCAGATTCTGGGTATGCTCCCAAACTGGCAGTACGATGTAAGATACGGCAAAAGCAATAATACCTGCAATAGCTGTATCGAAAATCCTGTCTTTAAAGATAATATCTACTTTTCCGGGATTTAAGAAATTGAAACTCAGGAAAACATAGATGGTCATGAATAAAACAGCCCAATAATACCGTCCTTTCAGAAAGCTGAAGCACATGATCATGCTTATCAGCAGGATGGCAAACAAAACGCCATTGATATGTATAAAATGCAGAATAGTATAAGCAATCACCGCTCCTGTAATAGTTCCGTACAGACGAAGAAGATTTCTTTTCTTAGTGATGGAGTAGGCCGGTTTTAAGATAGCCGTAATGGTAATCAATATCCAGTAAGTATGTCCCAGGCCCAGAAAATCAAACATTGAAAAAATATACCCGAGCAGAAGCGCGGTAGTAATTCTTATCGCATGGCGGAAATGAGAGGAAGATAACGAGATATTATTCCTTAAAACTTTGGCATTAAGTTTCGGTTCATTAGGCATGAATTTTTTTAAGTCTAATCCAGTGGATAAACTCTTAGCCAGCTTAATGTTTTGTGAAAATACTTTATAAATCTCATTGATTTCTTTGGTGATCTCATTGATACGCATCAGGATCTGGCGAAGGACCATGAAATTCTCAAGGCTATCGGGAGATAACTGCTTATTTCTAAGTTCGAAATAGTTGTAATTCAGGTTTTTTAATTCAAGTTCCAGATTAAACATGGGTCTGGCTCTTGTTCCGCTTTGCAGGGCAATCCCGATATTGGTAATTTCTTCAGCAAGGAGATTGAGATAATCATGAATATTTACCAGGATCATGCTGTCTTCAAAGCTTTGCTGAAGCTTCTGATAATCACTTTCGGAAGTCATCAGCTTCTCATGAAGGTCCATTGAATTCAGGAACATCAGCATTAAAAGACGGCTTGTCGTCGTAGATTCGTTGACGATCGTTCTGGTTTTAAAAACGGTTTCCCTGGTATCTTCCTGAAGATTTTTTATTTCAATCTGTTTGGCAATAACCTGGGTCGTCAGTTTATCAAAGTCCGGATTTTTCTGATAATAATTGGCCTTGATCTTTAGGAATTCTGCTAATTGAAGATAGTTTTCTCCGATCATCTGCCCGGCCAGTTTATAGGGACGGATGGTGGTTACCACAAGAAATATGAGTAAAAACCATATACATCCGGATGCAAATATGAGTAAGCTTTTAAATATATTACTTCCTGTAAGATGGCCGTCAATAAAGATAGCCAGTACGACCAAAGACAGAGAACCCACGGCAGCAAGTCGCTGTCCGTAGACTCCAATCAGAGAAAAGAATAACCCGAATACAATAACCTCAAGGAGGACAAGGACTTTTATATTCATCACCAGACTGGCGATCAGTGCAACAAAGACAAAACAGCAAATGGCAAAAGCAAGAGAGTTTCTTCTTCGGATAAAAGGACCGGGCTGATCTGTTAAAGCCACAAAGCTGGTTCCCAGCGGGAAGAGGAAATATTCTTTTAAAATTCCAAAATGGGCGAGGACCAGACAAGGCAAAACGGTAGCTAATGTAATTCTGATGGCAGAATATACATACTGACTGGTTACAAATTTCTTTAGCTCCGCCGAATAGTTCATATTACAAAAATAGGTATTGGAAACAAAAAAAGCCCCATAAAGAAGAGACTTTTGTAAACTTAAATATTATATTTTTTTAATATCCTGTTTTTGAGAGATCAATGGTAAATGGGATCAGTGGGAGTTTGAAATATTATACCTATATCATTTACCTATAACACAATGTTTTCGCTATTCTTACGAATTATTCTAGAGCAGGACGGGTTCGACTCAACCTCATTGCTTTATCAACGGTATTGTCACTTTTTGAGGCGCTCATCAATAAGGAACCGCATATTACCTTTGAAGTTTGGTGGTGGAATAAAATAGTCGCAAAAAAAAAGCCTCAAACATTGTGATATGATGAGGCTTTTGTTAGTTTGAATATCTTAACGATCTACATTTGATGTTTCATCTCCGATATTCCACGTAAGACCGAAACGAAGAGTATTATCCAAAGCACTGTTGATTTTAGACATGTTGATTAGGTAAGAAAGATCTAACCCGAAAGAACGGTATTTTAATCCGATACCTGCTGTAGCAAATTGTCTTGCTCCCTGTTCTGCACTTTCATTGAAGTAACCTCCTCTTACAGAGAATGCATCGTCATATGAATATTCTACCGCACCACTGTACATGATACTGTTTTTATTTTTGAAAGATTTTCCGATACCCGCCATTGGTCCTACATTAGGAATAGCATACTCCGGTTGTCTTGTATTTGGATTGATTCCTACGTATTCTGATCCCGGAACCAAAAGCTTGGAACCTTCTATTGAAATTCCGACTCTGTTCATATCATCCAGATACATATCATACCCAACCCCCAATCTTGCCATAGTAGGAAGGTAAGATCTGGATTCTTCATTTCCTGTATAATCCAGTTTAGGACCCAGATTTTGAATGGCAAAACCTGCGTTTACTTTACCGTCATATCCTCCGAAACTGGAGAATCTTGGTGAAGTATAATATCCTGAAACATCTACTGCAAAGGAATTAGCAGCCTTAAGAGTAGTATCTGTATTGAATCCACCAGCTAAATCGGAACGAATAAATCTACCTGTTACAGCCATTGAGTAAGAGTCAGAAAGTTTCAACCCATAGGCAACGTCAATAGAGAATTCATTTGGTTTTGATGTACCCATTGAAGCAATTTCCGTACCTACCAGCTGGGTAAGATCTACCTGCCCCATATTAAAATAATAGATACTGGCAGAGATCGTAGACCTCTCATCCTGCCCAAGGAATTTATGAAATGCACCATATAATAAGAATACATCATTAGTAAGTTTTCCCATATACGGTGTGTAGTTGAGACCTATGGAAGAACTTGTTCTGCTAAAAGGATATTTAGCTGCATTCCAGAATTGTGAAAATGCATCCGGAGAGGTTACCACCCCTTGATCTCCCATACCACCTGATCTTGCATCCGGTGCAATTCTTAGGAAAGGAGCTCCGGTAAGAACTGGATTTACTCTACCTAAATCTTGCGAATAGCCTAGAAAACCAGCACTTAACCCAAATCCCAACAGCAGTTTAGTAGTTAAATTCATATATTGTCTTTTATATATTATCAGTTTTTTATTTATTTTATTATCTATGTATTGTTAAATTATTTCAAAAGTACCATTTTTTCTACAGCTGTAGCACTTCCTTTGCATTTTTCTTGATTTTGACTTTTTGCAAATATCTTAAAAATATATGTACCTTTTGCAACTGTAGCTCCAAAATCATCTCTTCCGTCCCATTCTATAGCCTGGCGAGGCGTTCTAAAGCCCTGCAGAAACGGCTCTGCAACTACCGGCTGAGACAGGGTTCTAACCAATCTTCCTGTGATGGTATAAATCTGTACATTCACATCTAAAATATCATCACAGTTATGCTCAAACTGGATGTATGTCTTATTCGTGAACGGATTGGGCCAGTTTAACGGACGATTGATCGTCAGACGTTGGTCGGCCTCATCCTTAACTTCAAAATTTAACGTAGCAGTTGTCGAATTATTGTTTATGTCCCAAACTTTAAATGTCAATTGGTGTTGTCCGATGGTTAAATTTCTGAAAGGGTAGCTTACATTTCCTTTTTGGTAGTCGGCAAGACTTGGGTTTAGACAGCCGTTACCTTCCCCGGGAGCATAAAAATCATTTAAAACAACAGTATTGATAATTTGCCCGTCCAGATAGGTGGTGATGTCGTGACCTACCCCTGATCCTGTGGAATTGATTCCTGTGTCATCGGTAAGACATGCCAGCAGCATCGGATTCTGGTTGGTGATTCCACCATCTGCAAAGTTGGTGTTGTTCATATACAGTTTTACTTTAGGAGGCTGGTTGTCATTCACACCGTTCGGGTTGATATCTCCTACCTGTACAGCCTGATTATTGAATACGTCAGTGGACTTATTATCAGCATATCCCAATATTCTTCCTTCGCCCACGGCATAATTAATATCTTTAGGAACATAAAATTCTGCGGTAAAAACTCCGTTTACTGCTGTTCCGGCCGCTTTTACGATAGCACTTCCTTCTTCAGTATAATCCAATACCGGAGTAAGCACACCATCATTATTTAATGTTTTTTTATTTAATCTTTTGTCAAAAATATTGATGGCCACCTTTCCGTTAAAAGTAGTATTAAGAGTCCCGTTAGGATTATTGATATGGCCTTTAATTTTAACAAAATCCAAGCCTCTGATCAGTCCCGGTACCGGAGTTTCAATATTATCAATCACCAGAAGTCTTTGGGGTCTGCTGAGTTTCATGGCAGGATCACCTAATAAATTTACCTTTAAATGGTTGCTGTTTGCTCCTTTCTGTTTTTTTGCCAGTAAATGAGAATAACCTAACGAATTAAAGTCGTCATTGGTTAATTTAAAAATATTTTGGGTATATGTATTGGTGAAATCACGTCCGTAGTCTACTCCGATTGCTCTGCTGGAAGTAATCATCGCTGCTGCACCTCCTTGCTTCAGCTTAATGAATTGTTCTCCTGCAGAATTTGTATCCGGTTCATCCCATAATGTAAACTCACAGGTTATCGTAGAAACAAACGGAAATCTGCTGTATACATTGGAAAAGTTATTGGAATTTTGAATTTCAGTACTTGTTAATACTCTTTCCTGTGCCCAGCCGTTGATTCCTCCATGCCCGAAATAGAAAAGGTATAAGCTGTTTCCGATGGCATTGGAAATCGACTGGTTAACCTGTGGGTATCTTTGTCCTCCCGCAGTACTCTGAGCAGGGAAGGAGTCAAGGTATAATTTTTTGACATTGTATTCTTTAAGCTCCTGCTGACCCGGCTGCTCAAATACATTCACCAGCGTTTTATTCATTACATCATGGAAGGGGCCGCCTCCCTCTCTGTCATCATCCACTACGAAATCAAGTCTCATACGCCATTCTCCAAAAGGACTGGATTGTCCAGGCAATGAATTGTAATACGCCAGTGTTTTATCTATCATAATACCGGCTTCAGTAACATTAGCTGCAGGAATTCTACCTACCGGCAGGTCCGGCATATTGGTTTCAATGATACTTGCCGTTTGGGGCATAGTCATTACGATATAGTCATCGGTAACGAAAGAGGCAACATAGTCTGAAGAATGCTCACTCTGATAGCTGGGAACTACATTCGTATTGTTGGGAACCCTGTTTTTATAATCGTAAGAAGCATCTCCAAGAATGAAAACATATTTCAACCTTCCGGCCGGAGTATTGAGTCTGGTAACGAAATCTCTTATGGCCGTAAGGTCTTTACTTCCGCTTGAATATTCTTCATAGACCTTATTAACATCTACGATTTCTACCTTATAATTGTTTTTTGTCTGGTGATAGTTGGCAAGCCTTTGTGCCTGACCCATCATTTCAGGAACGGTAAGGATCAGATAATCTATATTCTGGATGGCCGAAAGATTCTGATTTCCTATTCTTCCAACAAATTGCGGACTGAATGCTGCATCAGACCGGAATGCCACAAATTCGTTATTGAAATTCTGATCGGCTGCGGTGTATGCAAAATTAAAAAAGCCGCCTCCTGATTTATTGACCCTTCTGTTGGCATTGGTGATATCAGTGACATCCCATACCTGCTCTATATTTGATGCATTAGCAATGCTGAATCCATAATCCGTATTGCTTCCACTTGAAATAGAGAAATCTCTGAAATTCATTTGAGAACCATTAAAAGCCAGGTTTTCTTTGTACTGTACTTCAGCGTAATCGAAATAGAAGGTTCCGTTTGGATTTTTAGAAATATCAGGGTTATATTTAAATGTAATCTGATTTCCTGTTAAATTAGTCAGTGTTCCGCTGTGGTTTAAAGGAACAAAATTGTATTCATAGGTTCCGCTGTCCGGTAATACCGTCTGATTATAGGGAGCCAGGTTATTGATGGTGATTCCCATGGAATTCTGCTGCGATTTGTACGCAACTACCTGGGTTCTGAAACGGATCACATCATTGGCCTGTATTGCTGAATTGGTTGTAAAAGTTACTGTTTTCTCATTGATAAAAGGTGTATCTTCTACCCAGATTCTTCCAACTTTGAGCAGATTCTTCTGGTCGTTGTTGATTACCTGGTAGTTGTCATACCGGGTAATCAATTGGGCAGGCAGGTTGGCGTCAACAGGCTGCACTCTTTTTCCGGCACCTTTATCAAAGTTGATATAATAATATGAGAAGTCGTCATAGATATTTTTTACTCCATTGCTTCTGTCAGTTCTGGTGTCTCTTCTTTTATAGCCATTCCCGTTACTGTTATCATAAAGGTTAAATCCGTTGGGACCCTGAGCGTAGAACAGTGCATAATCATTGTCATTCCAAACGCCGTCATCTTCACCTACGACCTGAATGGCATTTTCCTGTAAAGCATCGAATCTGGGATCCTGATTAAATTCCGGAAGCATCACTCCTCCGTTGCCATATATTCTGAAATTTCGCGGATTTACAGAAGACGGGTTAATGCCGTTATCGCGTAAAAACTGGGTGGTAATTTTAAAGATCCCGGATTTATCAACTTTTATTTTGTAAAAATTACCACTTGCCAGCGGGTTACCCTGAGTTCCTATTTTATTGACGCTGCCATTAGTATTTAAAGGCAGGGAAGATTCTGAAACCGTAAATGAAGAGAGTCTTTGTACACGGCCTTTTACATTTTTAAAAAGAGCGACATTGATATTGGCGTATCTGTCACCTTCTAATGTATAATATGAAACATCTGCTATATCATAATCCGGAAGATTATTTCCGTTCAATTCAAATAAATCCTGATTAGAAACGTTTTCCCAAATAAGGTCTGAAATCTTTAACTGCTTTTCGCCTATTTTTTGCTTGGTTGCTATAAAAACATTATTTTGGCTGAAAGAAAAGCCCTCATTTTTAAAATTCGGAAGATTTAATTTTATTTCACCAAAATCCTGGATTTTAGAACCATTCCATTCGATGGTGTTTCTTTGGGCGTATAGTGTTGATGTTAAAGCGATTAGGGATAAAAGCGTGATTTTTCGTCTCATGTTTATTATTGAAATTGCTAAATTACAAAATAAATCAAAATTTTAGAATTAAATTGTGATACAATAAAATTAATTTGTTAACGTTGTTCAAAAAAATCAAATCTTTATTTGATTTATTGAATAATTTATTTTTTCTTTGTACTCTTGAAAATATTTATATCGACTATGAAAAAACTAAAGTTGTTTTCATTAATAGCATTAAGTTCTACACTTGCATTAACCAGCTGTGGCGGATCAGGGACCAGCAAAGGTGGCGGTACCAAAAAATTTGTCAGTAAAACAGGTTGGAAACCAAACGAAAAACAGGGTTGGTTTTTTGCAGGAAAGCAACAGAAGCAGAAAGGTTGGCCAGGAATGGTATATGTAGAAGGTGGAACTTTTACAATGGGATTAGTGAAAGATGATGTTATGCATGATTGGAATAATACACCTCGCAGAATGCAGGTAAGTTCATTCTTTATCGGAGAAACTGAAATTACTAACTATGAATACCGTGAATACCTGACATGGTTGAAGTATGTTTTCCCTCCAAGTGACCCTAGCTTTAAGGAGATCTACAACGGCGCTTTGCCGGATACCTTATTATGGGACAACAAATTATCTAGAAACGATTATAACGAGACTTATTTGCGTTCTCCGGAATTCGACTACTATCCGGTAGTAGGGGTTTCGTGGACTCAAGCCAACAGATATTGCGAATGGCTGACTGACAGAGCGAATGAAAAAGCTTTGATGCAGGCAGGTGTTATCGCTAAAGATTTATATATCAACGAATCCAATAACCAGGGAGGAACTGCATTTAATATGGATAAATTCAAAGCGAATGATCCTGAAATGCAAGGATATATTAACGAAAAAAGAATGCAGCAGAAAAGTGGTATGAAAACTACCAACCAAAGATTGCTGTCTGCCAACAGAGCTCCGAATTCTGCAATGGTTCAGAAATTCAGACTTCCTACAGAGGTTGAATGGGAATATGCAGCTTTGGGAATGGCAAAAAACAGAGAATATAACCAATACTTGGGCAAAAAGCCTGAAATTGAAAGATTAAGAGGTACCAAAGGGAAAAACAGAGGTATGTTCCTTGAAAACTTCAAAATGGGTAAAGGTGATTATTCAGGTATTGCAGGATGGAAAAATGACGGATCTGCACAGACTTCTGATGTAAGACAATATCCATCCAATGATCTTGGAATCTACGGTATGTATGGTAACGTTGCAGAATGGACTGCTGATGTGTACAGACCTATCATTGATGAAGATTACAATGATTTCAACTATTACAGAGGAAATATGCCTCAGGCGGTAGTTAAGAATGGTGACGGAACGTACAAAATGATCGACGAAGGTACCATTAAATATGATACTTTAGCTGATGGTAGATTAGTCTACAAAGGACTTCCGGGACAGTTTGAAAGAGAAACGATTGCTGATTACAGAAACTTTAGAGACGGTGACAGACAATCTTCTTTAGAATACTACAGAGCTTCAGATTCTGCTTCCTCTTTCGATATGTACAATTCTCCTAGAAAAAGATTTATTGTAGATGCTTCAGGTAGAGTAAAGATGCAGAAAGATTCTAAAGACAGAACTTCTGCAATGTCTAACGATATCAGGGTAGTGAAAGGAGGTTCATGGCAGGATACGGCATATTGGCTGGATCCGGGACAAAGAAGATATAAAAATCAGGGAAGAGCTTACGGCTGGATTGGTTTCCGTGTTGCACAGGATGCCAGAACAAATGATAAGAATAGAACAAGAAGATAATATTTATCAAAAAATACTTATAAAAAAACCTTTCGGAAATCCGGAAGGTTTTTTTATTTTTGAATCGTGAAATCCCCTTGAATGAAAAGCCTGAAATTTGGCGGTTGCATTCGATTTCTTTAAAAAAAATAATATATATTTCCACATGAATATAGAACAGTTTTATCCTTTATTTTTAAAGGCTGATAAAGTAACAATCGACAGCAGAAAAATAGCTAAGCGTGATCTGTTTTTTGCCTTTTCAGGCGAAAACTTTAATGCCGCAACTTTAGCAGAAAAAGCCATTGATGATGGTGCGCTTGCTGCCATTGTGGAACTGCCCGAATTTGAAAATAAAGAGAAAAATATTTTCTATGTTCCATCTACTCTTGAGTTTTTGCAGCAACTGGCTATACATCATAGAAATCAGCTTTCCATTCCTGTGATAGGACTTACAGGCAGTAATGGTAAGACAACGACCAAAGAATTGATTCATGCCGTTCTTTCGGAAAAATTTAATGTCCAGTATACTTACGGAAATTTAAATAATCATATCGGAGTTCCGTTGACAATCCTGTCCATCAAACCTGAGCACGAAATGGCTGTCATAGAAATGGGAGCCAACCATCAGAAAGAAATAGAACTTCTCTGCACCATTGCACAGCCTGACTTCGGGTATATTACCAATTTCGGAAAGGCGCATCTGGAAGGATTCGGAGGTTTTGAAGGGGTTATCAGGGGGAAATCTGAACTGTATGATTACCTGAAAAACAACAGCAGAGTCATCGTTGTTAATGAAAACGATCCTATTCAGGTCGAAAAGACAGAAAACTATCCCAGTACAATCACTTTTGGAAAGGAAGGAGCAGATTACAATTATGAATCTTTCTCAGAAGAGCATTTTGTGGGAATGAGCTATAAGGGAGTAAAAGCTGTGTCAAAACTGACCGGGGAGTATAATTTTACCAATCTTTGTGCGGCAGCAAGTCTTGGTCTTCATTTCGGCATCAGCTTTGAAAACATCAAACACGCAGTAGAGCAGTACACACCAACCAATATGCGTTCTCAGGTGGTGAAAAAAGACAACAGGACATTGGTTCTGGATACCTATAATGCCAACCCGAGTTCTATGACGGCATCACTGAATAATTTTATCAGTTTTGAAGGGCGTAAAACGATTATAATCGGCGATATGCTGGAATTAGGTGATGAAAGCGAAAAAGAGCATCAGAATATCTTAAACATGGCTCAGGAGCTTGGTTTTGATCAAATCATTACGGTAGGAAAACATTTTAAAGCCGTTAATCCTTCGGGTTTTTCTTTTGACAGTACGGCAGAACTGATAGAATACCTGAAACAAAATAAAATTTCTTCCGAAAACATATTATTGAAGGGGTCAAGAGGTGTCGCTTTAGAGAAAATAATTGATTTTATATAGGCTTTGAGGCGGGAAGCCGGAAGAGGGAAATACCGGAAAAAGAGAACTACAAATGTTTTCTCTTTTTAAACCGTTGGCTGATCACCAGAAGTAAATTTCCGGTGTTACCTATAGCTCCATTCTTCCGGCTTCCGGCCTAAATAAACTATTTCTTTGAATCCCAGAATTCTTTAACAATAAGTTCAATATTTTTGAAGGTGCTTGGGAAAACTTCTTTTTCTATCTGTGAAATATTTTTCCAGGCCACTTCTGTAATTCCTTCTTCTATCTGAGGTTTTGAGGTGTCTTCACCGTCAAAATTCATTTCAAACCAATGGGTGCATTTTAAGATCTTTTCACCGTTTCTTTCAATATAGATATGGTAAGTGGTATTGATGAATTTTACCAGTTCCACCTCTTTTAATCCGGTTTCTTCTTCAATCTCACGTACTGCAGATTCTTCCCTGGATTCTCCTTTTTCCATTTTGCCTTTCGGAAGGTCCCATTTGCCTAATCTTTTGATGAAAAGCGTTTCTCCCTGAGGGTTATTGACGAGGCCTCCTGCAGCTTCAATAATCCTGAAAAGCTTTTGAAATTCACTCCATATTTCATCAATATTTTCTCCAAAAATATTAAGTTCCTGCACGGAAGTATTTTCTAAGAGATCCAGGGCCATCTCTAAAGTTGTGTAATTTTCATACACAAGCTTTTTTTCGAGTTCTTCGGCGTGCTTAGATATCAATAATTTTTTTTCGTTGACAAAAACTTTATACATTTGTAAGAATTAAGAATTTAAATACAAAAATAAAAAATGAATTTAGAAGGACGAAAAATTATTGTCAATAAATCATCTAAAGAACTTTCAGAATTGCTGAAGTCACCTGAAAATTACAAGGAATTTATGCCGGACGGTCTTCAGAAATTTGAAACAAGAGATAACGGTTTTAAATTCGGATTACAGGGAATGCCGGAAATTGCTCTGAAAATTGATGAGGTAGATGATCAGAAAGCTGTTTTAAGATCTGCAAGTTCAAGTTTAGATTTTTCGTTAACAGCCACTTTAAACCCTATCAATGAAAACCAGACTGAAGTTCAGATGTTATTTGAAGGGAAGTTTAACCCATTCATCAAAATGATGGTAGAAAAGCCACTCCAGAATTTTATCAATACTTTGACCGACAAGATCGAAGTTTATAAATAATAAAAACCATTGCGATTGCAATGGTTTTTTGTTTCTGCAATAATGCTGGTTTTTGGTATTTACTAAGTTTTGTATACAATATTTGTGTAGTATCAATCACGGATATGTACGTAGATTATTTTCAGAGATCAATTATACGGTGGATTATTTGCAGGGCTGATCATTGGCTAAATTTCTTTTGTATTGTCTATTTATTTTACTAATGAGATAAAACTACACATTTCCAGTGTTTATCGTATTGAGAGTAGAAAATGATCAATACTAAGAAATTATTAAAAACAATGCTTAGGTGAAAAAATTGTTTTTCTCAAATAAATTCACTATATTAAAGCATGAAAAAAATTGAACGTCAGGATAATATAACACATGCTGGCAAAATTAACGAGAGAACAAAAGCACTGGAAATTCTTGAAAAAGCAAAGAAAGTACAAGGAAAAATCACCTTTCTTCGGCAAGGTGTAGGAAGAAATTTTAAACCGAAAAATGAAGAATAAATAAAACCTCCAAGATAGCGAAGGTTTATTTATATGTTGGGCAAAAGTGGGCTGGTTATCTTCAGGATTCTTTTGTCACATTTGTACAGGCAATTTGAATAGATTTAGATTCATCTTTATGATGGTATCGTAAGCATTAAAACCTCACCCGAAAACCTCACCCGCAAATAACAGTACAGGATGGATAGGATTTTATAAGTGAAAAAGAGTAGGAGATATAGGGTATTTATGCCATTAGACCGGAACAATGATCCGAAATGCTTCCCGTAGCAGAAGAAAGAACATTAATTTCGTTATGCATTTTCAGAACTCCCATAAAAGCGAAGATCAGTGCTTCTTTGTACTCAATAATTTCCTTGTCCGGAATGATGATTTCAGATGTTGTTTTTGACTTTATTTTTTCAATGAGAAAAGTATTGTAAGCACCTCCTCCGGTAAAGAGAATATTTCCAATCATATTCTTATTAATGACATAAGAAATCTGGTCTGCGATATGTTCTGTAAATGTTGCCAACGAATCTAGTGGATCCGTATTGGTAAGCAATGGAAATACATAACGGTTACACCATTCTATTCCTAAAGATTTTGGATGAGGTTGCTGATAGAAATCCAGTAGATTAAGTTGCTCCAGCAAGATATGATTTATTTTGCCCCTTCTGGCCATATCTCCATTATGATCAAAATTTTCACCTAATTGTTGGGCTAGTGAATTTAGAACGATATTAACAGGTGAAATGTCAAAAGCAATTCTTTTACCGGCAGATTGCAGCGAAATATTAGAAAACCCACCAAGATTAAGACATGCATTATATTGAGAAAAGAGGTGATGATCCCCTATGGGAACCAGAGGAGCTCCATTTCCTCCCATCAGGACATCCTGGCTTCTGAAATCGTAAATTACGGGTAATCCGGTCTCCAGTTTTATAGCTCTTCCGTCACCTATCTGAAGGGTAAATTTTCTTTGAGGCTGATGGTAAATCGTATGGCCGTGTGAAGCAATTAAGTCTACCTTTTTGAGCTCATGCTTTCTGAGAAAATCTTTAACCTGTTGCCCAAGATAAAAACCGTAGTCTGAATGGAGTTCCAGAAGTTGTTCTGCAGGTAAATGAATAGCATTTTTAAGCTTATTTTCCCAAACGGATGAATAGGGAATTGTTTCAGTCTTGAGGATTGTAAAGGTCCATTCTTTTTGTTGTTCAAACTCTGCAAGACAGATGTCTAATCCGTCCAGGCTTGTTCCTGACATCAGTCCAATAGCAAGAGTTTTCATGATAAGCAGAAGTTATTTTTTATTTTCAGAAATTCTTTTAGAATTAAAATCTCCGGAGTTATTATAAAAAGTATATTCAGAAAAGTCGTCTTTGGCAGTCATTCCATTGGCGCCTACCAGTGTGGAGCCGTCTTCCATGGTGACATAGACTGTATCCTTGGTATAGATTCTTTTTTTTCTCTGATCCCAGTAAATACTTTGCATGGCAAACTTTTGCCCTTCATTGGTGGTGATTCTTACATCTCCTTTTGCTTCGTAGAACTTTTTATAGTCATAGAACTTAGCATATTTGGCTTTGATGGTTCCCGGTGTTTTAGGTTTTTTCTTATCAAAAAACTCAATACTAATTCCCTTTCTGGCAACAGTGTAGATGCTGTCTATAAGTTCATATTTTTCGATAATGGGGGCTTTGGCTTTCATGGTGACAAAGCCGGAATCACGCTGTATAATATTAGCATTATTAATCACCTGGGAAGGGAAGTTTTTACTTTCGCTGCCTTTTCGCTTGGTAAGATCCTCTTCACACGAAGTCAGTATAAAAAATATAGCACAACTAAAAAGGCATGCTATATTTTTATATGATATTTTTTTTGAAAGCTTCATTCTAGTTATAAAGGGCCTTTCTGAACCATTTATCAGCAAAGTTAAAGCCGACTTTCAGGTTGATGAAATTCTGATTGATCAGGTTGTTTTTAAGAGTTCCTCTTTTACCAAGTTCTACTCCAATTTCAAGACCGCTCATTCTGGTAATACTGCTGTTTTTGAATGGAAGCATTACACCGGCAGAAATACCGAATTTATTGATGCTGTTTCCATTGGCATCAAGCTCACCAAGTTCGTTGATGGCAAGATTTCCTCTTTCATAGAAAGCTCCGTAACGGTAGATAATTCTTGAGAAATAATTTCTGAAGTTATTGTAATTCGGAAGATACCATCCTCCGGCAGAAACTCGGTATGTATCCTGAAACTTTTTCGTCTGACCGAAATACGTAATCTCTTCGCCTTTTTTATAATCAATCTGTCCTGAAAGGAACCAATGGTTCTCACTTCCATAACCAACCCCTAATGAGGCCTGAAGTGGAAGAAGGTTTTTAGAGCTCGTAGACTTTTGTTCAAGAATACTTTGATCAACCTTGTTTCCAGCTGTATCAGTAAATCTGTATGTACTGTTGGTATACTCGGTTGTCATGTTACTTGTATTTCCAAAAGTAGCGGTAGCTCCGATTGTTAATTTTTTATCAGTACGCGGATTGAGTTTCTGATAGCTTGTCCCCAGAGTGAAATTAAAATTTCGTACCCTGTTTTTCATTTCGTATCCATTGATGTACTGTGAATTCGAAGCACTGAATTCATTAAGGTCATATAAATCTCCAAAATAAAGATTCGCTCTTGCCCCTACAGAGAATTCCTGGTTGATTTTATAAGATAAAGCAACCTGGGCTGTATTCAAAGTACCACTACCGTTAAATCTGTTCTGATAAGTTACATCATTACCATTGTCAGAGGCGGTCTGCTTGGTTACAATATCATAAGCTTTTGAACTATAAGGCTGATAAGAAATTCCCATTTTCATTTTTGAAGATAAAGGAAATGCCAAAGCGATATTGGATAGATACGTAGAATGCTTTGTAGATTTCATATCGTTATAATTCGATTTGAAATAATTGTTTTCGTTGGTAGCTTCCAGTCTGATGCTTGTAAGTTCAAAGTTGGCGTTATTTGCCGGGTTAGCAAAATTAAAACTGCTGGTGAAGTCACTAATAAAAGCGGTTGATATTCCCCCCATGGAAGCAGTTTCGATCGTATTATCATATTTTACATCTCCAATTCCATATGCTGCATAAGGAGAGTTACTTAGACTCTGCGCATTTAGAAAATATCCAACTGATATGAATGATACTACAAAGATTCTTTTCATTCTTTATTTTTAAAACAATGCGCAAATATCTTAAATATTAATGAATTGTAAAAATTATATGTGGTTAAAGTTTGTTAAGGCCTTATTTTTAAAGGAAAAACGTAATTATCCTTAGCAAAACAGCTGATTTTATGAGGGAGTAAAAAGGCCGTTCAAAGAGGAATACACGATCATTATATAGTAACAAAGCATATAAAAATACAACTGGAGTACGGTTATAATGGTATTAAAGTTATAAAAACTGTATTTTTTATGGATTGTGATCCCTAAGATTCCCACGCCGCCCAGGTAATTAATGACGGCTTCTGTAAATAATACTACTGTCGATCTCCGCATTACCGCTGGTTATATGATAAAGAATATGCCGCTGAAAGATATATTTAACAGACTTAATTTTATAAATTGAAGTAAGATTTTTATCTTTGAAACATGAATTGGGACAACATCGCCGGACAAGATCATCTTAAAAAACTTCTCAGAGAAAGCATTACCGAAAACAGGGTGAGCCACGCCCAGCTTTTTGTAGGAAAGGAAGGGTACGGGACCCTGCCTATGGTACTGGCTTATGCAAAAGAAATACTAAGTCAGGAAAATGAGCATGCGGCTTCCAAAGTAGAGCATCTTAACCACCTGGATCTTCATTTCAGCTTCCCCGTTTTTACTGATAACAGAAACTCTCTGAGTAAAAATAAATTTGATGATTTCAGAGAGATGATTCTCGATTCTCCTTATGCCAGTTATGATGACTGGACTGCTTTTTTAGAATCCGAAAATAAACAGCTCTTTATTTCTGCAGATGAAATTGATGACCAAAACCAGAAATTTGCCTTAAAAAGCTATGAAGGAGGAACCAAGATCCTGATCGTATGGAGAGCCGATAAAATGAACGTGGCAGCTTCCAATAAGTTTTTAAAATTCCTGGAAGAACCTCCCGCAAAGACTGTTATTCTTCTTACTGCAGAAAGTACCAATGATATACTGCCAACCATTCTCTCCAGGACACAGATTGTAGAGGTCCCAAGACTTGGCGATGAAGATCTTGAAAAATACCTTACCAAAAACTTCTCCGTTTCTGCAGAGAAAATAAGAGAAATTATTCACGAAGCTCAGGGAAACCTGAATGATGCCATAAAACTTCTGAATTCAGGAGATAAAAGTAATGAATTTGAAAAGCTCTTTGTACAATGGGTACGTGATGCCTTTATGGTAAAAAAGAAACCCGAATATCTGAAAAGTATTATTTTCTGGGCAAGAGAGATTGCCGGCTGGAACAGAGAAAAGCAGAAAAACTTTCTCAATTATTGTTCCGAGATTTTCAGACTGGCACTTCTGCAGAATTATCAATCAGAAAACCTGGTGTATAAAAAAATAGATGCCAACGGATTCAACTGGGCAGGATTTTCAAAATTCATCAGTGGGGCCAATATTCAAAGTATTCTGGAAGAAATAAGTACTGCAGATTTACATTTGACCCGAAACGGAAATCCTAAAATTGTCTGGACCGACCTTGGAATAAAACTGTCAAGATATATCCATAAAAATTCATAATTCAGTCAAGGCAGCAGATGCCTGAAAAAAAGGAGAAAACAGATCTGTCTTTCAACCATGCACCGGCTCCCGGATTATGTCTTTATAATTCTGTTTATTTTGACAGCTTTGGTCTCATTATAAACTTTGTAATGATGTTTGAAATTCCTGAAGTTCTTTTTCCATAAAATCCGGGTTATTGAGCTGCTTTCGCATAGATTTAATATTGCCGATAGTACTTTCGAGAGCCGTTTTAAACCATGGAAATTCCTGGCACAAGGAAGTAAGCTTTGCCAAAGCCCTCAGAGAATTATCGGTTTGTGATAATTGTACGGCGTGCTCATACCGGAAGACCGGGCAATAGTAATATTCTTCAGATACTTGATCCCACGCATCATTATCAGCTTCCGTATTCATCAGGTAGAGCATAGCAAAAATAGAAGAATCAGTATATCCTTCAGAGAATATGAAACAATCCAGAACGGAGTCTGTATCATTCCTTTCTATCTTTTTGTCCAGTACCTCATGAAATAATGTATGGGAAAGCTCTTTTTCAGAATGATTGCCGATTATATGGAGAACCGTGGCATATTCCACTTTTACGGAATCGTTTTCAGGATGATTTTGATAGGCTGTTTCTATATATTCCTTTGCCGTGACATTATCCAGTAATACCCTGTAAAGTTTTGAAAGCGAAACAAGCTCTTCCACAGTAAAATCTCTTTTATCTGACATGTTTTTTTCAAAATACTGAAGCGCCTTTTTAGGATAGCGGTCTTTTACAAATCTTTCAATTACCTGCCAGGGTTCAAGTTTTTCAAATTGAGTCTGATCCCAGAAATGATATAATAATGATATACGATCCCATTTTGACTGGATACCCGTCCATTCATTGAAAAGATCCCTGTGAGTTTGATATGTAACATCAATACTATTTCCGTTACCATCTTTACCCTGAGTGTTGAAATCAAGGCCCGGATCAGAATGAAATCTTCTAAATGCTTCAATACTCTCAAGGGTAAAACGATTTCCGTCCTCATTCACCGGCGGAACCCGTTCTTCCAGTGTCATATCCGTATTTTCAGGTGTTGAAACGGCTGTCACTTCCTCTGGCGCATCAATGGTAGAAGTCATTTCGTTTGTCTGATCTTTTTTTTTCTTCTTCTTAAAAAGGAAATCAAATAAGCCCATAGAATTCGTTTTCTGTAAATATAATATCTTTTTTGTCCTGTTGCCGGATTTTCAGATAAATCTTCGAAGTAGCAGTTGTTTTATGATGAAATTGTTAGCAGGTTTACAAAAAGATCCTGGTATCGTTTTTACATTTTCATCCATTTTCCAGACTTTTCATATTGGCTTCACACTCCGGGTGTAAAATGCTCTGTAACTTATTTATAGAGAAGGTCTTTGTAAATAATTAATTAAATCTATATTAAAAAATCAATCAATCGTTTGATCTTATTTAAAACTTGTGTAAATTTGCGCCCTGAAAAATGGACAACTAACATGATTTCAAAAGAAGAAAATATATTATTCGCAGCCGAAAAGCTTTTTGCTGAAAAGGGGTTTGAAGGAACCTCCACCAGAGAAATAGCAAAAGCGGCTCAGGTAAATATCTCTATGATCTCATATTATTTTGGCTCTAAGGAAAAGCTTTATGAGAAATTAGTTGAATACAGAATGAATGAAGGCCAGTTTTTTTCTAAAGATCTTTTGGGAAGAACTGATATCAACGAATGGGAGAAGATTGAAAAAGTAATTGATCAGTTTTCAAGCAGGATAAGGACACAAAAATGTTTTTACAGAATTATGCAGAGGGAGCAGTTGCATACTCAGAATCCTCAGATTGTAGAATTTTTGAAACAAACCAAAATGGGATTTATTTCTATGTACTCCCAAATTTTGGAAAGCGGTCTTAAAAATGGAATTTTCACCAAAAACCCTCCAATTTATCTGCTTCATTCTACCGTCAGCGGAACTTTATTCTATGCATTCAACGCGAAAGAAATGTACAAGGAGTTCCTGAATGATACAGAAGATGAAGAGGTTTTTGATGAAAAATACTATACAGAACTTAATAAACATATAAAATATTTACTAAAAGACCTTTTAGGTTATGAAGAGAATAAATAACTCAGTGATTGCATTATCACTATTCATAGGAATAGCAAATGCAAATGCCCAGGAGAAAAAAACACTTTCTCTTGACGAAGCTGTGCAGCTGGGAATCCAGAACAGCAAGAATCTCAAGATCGATGCAGCCAAGATCGAGGAGGCTACAGCTGATCTTTTGGAGGCTAAAAACAGACAGCTTCCGGAATTAAAGGTTTCAGGAAGCTATATGTACCTTCCGATAAAGCCGAATGTGGATATCAAACTGCCGGGTCTTGCCGGTGGAGCAGGAGGTCCTGAAATACATCAGGTTCTTTACGGTTCAGCCAATCTTAGTGTTCCTATCTACAGCGGGGGAAGAATCAAGTACGGGATTCAATCTGCAAAATATCTGGTAGAAGCATCCAAGCTGAGTACAGAAAATGATAAAATAGCGATTGCCTACAATGTAGCACAGGCTTATAACAATTTGTTTAAAGCCAATCAGTCTATTAAAGTTTTTGAAGAAAACCTTGCTGCATCTCAAAAGAGAGATGAAACTTTCCTTAAAATGGAAAACAACGGCTTGATTGCAAGAAACGACAGATTAAAGGCAAACCTGCAGACCTCAAATATCGAACTTCAATTGTTGGAAGCGAAAAATAACTACAATATTGCCAATATCAATATGGACTTATTGCTAGGCCTTCCTGAAACAACTGAGCTTGAAGTGGATCAGAATTATATCGAAGAGGGAGCAGATATAAAACCGGTTGATTTTTATATAAACGAAGCGAGAGAAAACCGTAAAGATTTACAGGCTTTAGCACAACAGAGAAAAGCGGCCGAGCTGGGAACAAAAGCAGCAAAAGCAGAAAATCTTCCGTCAATTGCATTTACAGGAGGATATGTAGCAGCAGATATTCCTAAGTTTCTTACGGTTTACAATGCTATCAATGTAGGAGTGGGAATCTCTTATAATTTATCAAATATCTGGAAAGAAAACTCATCGTTGAGACAATCGCAGGCCAGAGAAAAGCAGCTGGCAGCTACCGATGAATTACTGAATGACAACATTAAGCTTGATGTAAACAGAGAATACCAGAATACAGATTATTCTAAAAAGAGGATTTCTGTGTATGAAAAATCTGCAGAGCAGGCAAATGAAAATTTCAGGATTACAAAAAATAAATATGACAACGGTCTTGCAACCATGACAGAATTACTGGATGCAGACGCTGCACAAATAGGCGCTAACGTAGGAGTAATCAATGCAAAAGCAGACGCTGCATTAGCCTATAGAAAACTATTACAAACAACAGGAACTTTAACAATTAAATAATCAGATCGAAACCAAAATGGAAAATAATAATACACAGGTAGCTGAACCTAAAAAGAAAAAAAGTTTAGTCTTTCCTATCATTTTAGCAGCTGTTGTCATCGGGGGAGGAATCTACGGTTACAGAGCTTACACCTACGGACAGTATCATGAAGAGACGGACGATGCTCAGATTGCTTCCAATATGGCACCGGTAATCTCTAAAATCTCAGGATATGTGGCTGAAGTAAAAGTGAAAGACAATCAATTTGTGAAGAAAGGAGATACATTGGTTATTTTAGACAACAGAGATCAGAAGATGGCCCTTGATCAGTCACAGGCAGCACTGGCAACAGCAAAAAGCAATATTTCAACTGCTGAAGCTACTACTACGGCGACTTCTAAAAATATCAACAGCTCTCAGGCAGCTGTAGCTACAGCAAACGCACAGATTGAAGCGGCAAAAGTAAATGTTTGGAAAACTTCACAAGATTTAAAAAGATATGCTAATCTTGTAAAAGATCATTCGATTACAGAACAACAATATGAGCAGGCTTTGGCGGCAAAACAATCAGCAGATAAGCAGCTTCAGGTATTGGTAGAACAAAGAAACCAGATTGCTCAGCAGACGACTATCGCTTCTTCACAGACTGCGGCAAGTTCTCAACAGATCAGTGTAGCAAGTTCAATGGCAAAACAAAGAGAAGTAGATGTTGAAAATGCAAGATTAAATTTATCATACACTGTAATTGTAGCTCCTGAAGACGGATACGTAGGAAAAGTACCTACCCAGGCAGGCCAGTATCTGCAGGCAGGTGCACAATTGTTTGCCTTGGTGAAAAACGACCAGAAATGGGTAGTTGCCAACTTCAAAGAAACACAGGTGGATAAGATGGTCGAAGGACAAAAGGTGAAAATTGAGATTGATGCATTCCCTGATCAGGAGTTTGATGGAGTGGTAAGCTCATTCTCTCCGGCAACAGGAGCTACGTTCTCTATTCTGCCTCCGGATAATGCAAGTGGTAACTTCGTTAAAGTAGTGCAGAGACTTCCTGTAAAGATCGATTTTGTAAATCTAGATAAAAATATTGCAAAAAGATTAAGAACAGGGATGAACGTGAAAGCAGAAGTTTCCTTGAAATAGTATTCATGTACTTACGTAAAATGTATTCTTGATGAATTGAATCATTAATACATCCTACATTTTACATTAATACAAATATTCGAATAAAATTATGCAAGATTCATTAGTAGAATATGGAGCCCGAAGAGTAATCATTACGATTACGGCTATTCTTTGCGCCCTTCTTGAGATTGTGGACTCCACGATTGTGAATGTTGCCCTGAACGAGATGAAGGGTAACCTTGGAGCCACACTTTCTGAAGTAGGTTGGGTAATTACAGCCTATGCCATCGGGAACGTAATTATCGTACCGATGACGAGCTGGTTGTCTCAGCAGTTTGGGCGTAGAAATTACTTTGCGGCCTCCATCATTATATTTACCGTATTTTCATTTCTGTGTGGAAATGCGACCAATATCTGGGAACTCGTATTTTTCAGATTGATGCAGGGAATCGGTGGGGGAGCCTTACTGGTTACTTCACAGACGATCATTACGGAATCTTATCCGATTGAAAAAAGAAGTATGGCTCAGGCTATCTATGGGTTGGGAGTAATTATCGGCCCAACGTTAGGTCCGCCACTGGGAGGATACATCGTGGATAACTTCAGCTGGCCTTATATTTTCTATATCAATATTCCGATTGGTATTGCAGCGACTCTGATGACGCTTCAGTTCGTAAGAAGCCCGAAATATGCGGAAAAACGTAAAGTATCGGATGTAGACTGGATAGGTATTGCCTTACTGGCTATAACAGTCGGATCTCTACAGTTTATCCTGGAAAGAGGGCATGAAGAAGACTGGTTTGCAAGCGGAATGATTGTAGCGTTTACCATAGCGGCCATTTTAGGATTTATATTATTCCTTTGGCGTGAGCTTACCTTTAAGTATCCGATTGTGGAGCTTAGAGTCCTTAAAAACAGTAATTTAAGAATCGGAACAATGATGTCATTTGTGTTGGGATTCGGGCTGTATGGTTCGACATTCATTGTTCCTCTTTATACACAAAGTATTTTAGGCTGGACGGCGCTGCAGTCTGGTGCACTGATGATTCCGGCAGCGCTGACGACCGCTTTCATGATGCCTATTATCGGCAGATTGCTTGCAAAAGGTGCTAAACAGCAGATCCTGGTATCTCTAGGATTGTTTATCTTTTTTGTCTATAGTTTCTGGGGATATAAAATCCTGACTCCTGATACCGGTAAAGATGCTTTCTTCTGGATGCTGATTGTAAGGGGAGCCGGGCTTGGATTGCTCTTCATTCCGATTACTTCCTTGTCATTAAGTACACTGAAAGGCCAGGAAATCGGACAGGGTGCAGCCTTTACAGGAATGATGAGACAGTTGGGCGGTTCATTCGGTATTGCGGCCATTACCACCTTCATCGCTAATGCAGGCCAGAAATACAGGAATAATTTAATTTCGCATCTGGATCAAAACAGCTTTGATGTCCAGCAAAGACTTGCCGCATTAAAAGCCAATTTTATGGCTAAAGGAATGACTCCTGATGCAGCAATGAATGCGGCGTATAAAATGCTTGATTTGTCAGTCACCAAACAGGCAACAGTATTATCCTATATGGATGTATTTCTTTACCTCGGAGTAATATTTTTAATATGTATTCCGTTTATCTTATTTATTAAAGAAAGAAAGAGTAAAGAAAAAATAGATTTGAGTGAAGCCATGCACTAAATTTTATGACAACCTCCGAAACACTTCGGAGGTTTTTTTATGGAATAACCGCGTCTTTTTGACCCGTTAAGCCTTTGTTTTTCATATTCAATTAAAATGTAAGTCTTCATATTAATTTATTATTATTTTAAGGTAAAAATAATGTCACTTATTGGAGAATTTATTTATTTTCTTTAGCTTTACATCACCAAATGAAAAAATATGAACAGATTCCCTCACTCTCATCATGTCTTTCCCACAGGCAAAGACGAGTGCAAGCTTCACAATGCTTGTCATAAAAATGATTCCTAGATCAGATTGATGATACCGTTGGCATAATGGTATTGCTGCCTTTCATCAATGTAAAGGTGTGTTACCGGTTTCTGAAAGTCGGTTTCCGGATAGACTAAACAGGATGATACGAAAGGTTTTTCCTGTCAGAATGTGAAATGAAGGTAGTTCAATTTCTTACCTACAATTATCCCATGACATTTACAAAGCTTTACCATGAATAATAAACAATTGCCGGAAACCTTTTTGGCGTTATCCAGTTTCAGAAAAAATGATATCTATCTTCCTGAAATGGATCAGGATCAGATCATCTCAGATTTTTTTCCCGGAACTTTTACAGAATTAATACAGCGTTTGTCCGATATCACCGGATTATTCTACGGAGGGTTGCTTAAACAATCAGGGAAACTTTTTGGTCCTGAGTCGGTTGAGCAGCTTTCGAGCGCCTTTATGTATGATCTTGGAACGAAATGACCCTCAGAACTTTAGGAGTAAAGCCGGACTTACCCTTTGGGATTCCGAGTGTGGTTAAAATATTTATTGCAGCAATTTTTACATCCAGTCCCGAATATAATTTTGAATTTAAAGAATTAAATGATCAGAAAGTTGAAATGTTGATAAAAGGAACAGACCGCTACCATAGAATCACACAGAATCTGGAAATTGCAGATCTGTTACAATGGCCGGTTATAAAACCTTTTATACAAGGTGTATGCGATACTATGGGGCTGGATGTTTTACTGCATATAGAAGTATTGAAGCTTGATACGGACAGTTCATGTATCTATAGGATTATTGCTTTGAAAAATGCGAATTAAAGAAATAATGTGTGCAAAAATTAACTGGAGCGGGCCTTAAGGCCCGCTCCAGCTATGATTATCTGAGAGTTTTTACCCATTCAATTCCACTGATATCAATCAGCTTTAAAGTATGGATCTCACTTTTTTGAATGATATCTCCAATATTAATGCTGATATCAGCTTTAGCACCAAGAGGAATTACAAGACTGTGTTTCCCGGACCGGATTTTAGCCACATAATGGTTTTCGATATTTTCTTGAGCAAATTTTGAAAGATCCGTGTGCGAAAGTTCCTTTAAAACATTCCCGTTTTTGTCAAGAATATGGATTCCGATTAAAAATGAACCGTAGACATCCGCTCCTTCAGTTCTGTACAGCTGAAATTTCAGAAGCGATTTCTCATGGGAAATATTCGAGATTTCGATCTTCGGTTGTACAGATTTATTGTGTAACGTTCCCCATACGCCTCCATGGAAATATTGGTTGGTGTATAAGGTAAGTCCAAAAATGATTAGGGAACCTGCCAGTACAAAACTTTTTACGTTAACTACAGGTAAAGGGCCGGAACCTAGCCATCGGAACCATGTTGAATATGTAAAGCTTTTGCTTTTTTTGATGAAATAATGATCAATGGAATAGGTACTGCTTCCTGTAAGAAACAATACAAAACCACCTGCAACTCCCAGAACACCAATTTGCCATTCATCTACACAGGTCGTTCCCAGCCAGCCCGACCCCAGAAGGATTCCCAGAGCTAGGCTGAAAATTCCGATACTCATAAGTCTGGTGAAAAATCCAAGTATAATCAGTAAGCCTACAACGGCCTCAATAATGGTAAAGGTCATCATAGACCTCTGTAAAGAATCCGGGTGAGTGACCAGATACTCAATGATAGGTTTGATTCCCAGAGCATTGGGTAGAAAATGGTTGAATTTTTCTCCGATATATCCGTTTTCATCGGGAGTAAGTTTGTTTTCAAGAATAAGTCTTCGCCAGAATGCTGAAAAGTAGGTCCATCCGATAACCATTCGGAGCGATAAAGTGTATAATCCAGCCAGGTCATAAGACTGGTTGTTTTTTGTATTTTTCATTGAAGTGATATTATATTGTAAAAAACTGATGATGAGGCTTAAGGAATTTTAAGCCAGATCCAATTTCAGTCTTTTAAATAAAATATACTTTGGCGGGCTGTTTCCTGTAGTATGCCCCGAATATTTATTGAGACAAGGTTTTTCTTGTCCCGGATTCCTTATGGCAGCATTAATTTCCCAAAAAGATCCTTTGGATTCGTTTTCTGTCTTGGTTTTTGCACAGGAGATACCGGAGGAAGTTGTAGAAATATCACAGTGTAAGGAAAGTCCGGAGGTTACCTTTACCTTGTTTAAACCACTGATATATTGAATGTCGAAAATATCAAGAACATTTCTTTTTACAGAACATGGCGATAGGGAGAACACCAGTATAAGCATCGTAATGACTGCTTTGTACATTTTGATATGGATTCTGGTGTCTGACATTATTGCAAAACTACACTTTATTTTAATTTTAGCTTAATAAATTGTGCAAATTCATCCCTGTAATATCTTTAAGGTTCAAAAAATAAATCCTACTGACTAACAGTTGTCACAATCCTGTATTATCTTTACATCGTCAAACTAGAACAGATATTTCAATGAGTTATTGTTTAGCTATAGAAGGGATGCAGCCTGAAAGCCGAAAACAGCTGCATAAAAACTACCATGATAATTATTACGGATTTCCAATTCATGATGATAATGAATTATTCGGAAGACTGATTCTCGAAATAAATCAGGCGGGTTTGAGCTGGGAAACGGTCCTGAAAAAAGAAGAAAACTTCAGGAAAGCCTATGATAATTTTGATATTCAGAAAATTGCAGCTTATACAGAAAGCGATCGCGAAAGGCTACTGAGTGACAGCGGGATTATCAGAAATAAACTAAAGGTAAATGCCGCCATTGAAAATGCCAGAACTATCATTGCTTTGCAGGATGAATTTGGTTCCTTTCAAAAATGGCTTGAACATCACCATCCTAAAACATTACAGGAATGGATGAAATTATTCAAAAAAAAATTCAAATTCACAGGTGGTGAAATTGTGAACGAATTTCTGATGAGTACAGGATATTTAGAAGGTGCTCATGCAGAGACTTGTCCCATTCATTCTAAAGTGTTGGCCCGGAAACCTCTGTGGAAACAAACGATAAAGAAGTAGTATAAATATTCGGGGATCACCAGTATTTCCGGGAAACGGTTA
This sequence comes from Chryseobacterium sp. UNC8MFCol, assembly GCF_000482305.1. Classification (NCBI taxonomy): domain Bacteria; kingdom Pseudomonadati; phylum Bacteroidota; class Flavobacteriia; order Flavobacteriales; family Weeksellaceae; genus Chryseobacterium; species Chryseobacterium sp. UNC8MFCol. The sequence continues at coordinate 274,957 of NZ_KI535290.1, read as the reverse complement.
CTTTTTCAAGAATCAGGACATGAAATCTCACGTCCTGATTTTTATTATAATTTGAAAACTATTTTCCGCCATTGGCTTTAAGATCTGCCTTACAGTTCGTATCCAGCTGTGGGATGGAACCTGTGATAATAAACCCTAAAATATCTGTAGTTTCAGAGGCATAGTACATCAGACAGTTTTTATTGTTGCAGTGATTACCATTCGATGAATCTTTGTGGTCAACCTGCATTGATGATCCCAAATCGACTAATCCCAACAAATGTCCGATTTCATGTTCAAGAACGGTTGCTTCCAGTTTAGTTCTGCTTGTCTGTCCCACTCCTCCGGAATTGTCATGTATTGTTTTTCCAAATAAGGCAATAGAGGTGTTTCGGTAAGTGATCCCTAAAGTATTGGCGCTACCCGTATATTGTCCGTTGGTATACAGGATATTGACTGCCATTGTAGTACCATTGGTAAACACCGTACGGTTGGTATTTTCAATCTTTCTGATATCTTCGGCAGACAAAGTGGAAGCAGAAGTGCCGGGAATTTCCCGCAGACTGATTTTGATCCCGTTATCTTTGCGCAAGGAGGTAGCAAGGAAATTTTTTACATGTTCTATAGCCTGTGAATCCGGTGCATATCCGGGCATGTATTGAATCTCTATTGACAACGAGTTATACCTGTTGTTGCTTAAAAGATCATTAGCAGACGCTCCTACCGAACGGGAGTGATTATAATCTGATGTACCGTTGTTAAATTCATTATTATCTCTGCTACAAGATAACACTAAAGCAAAAGCTAATAAAAGTGGAATAATTTTTTTGATCATATCGTTTTGTGTAAAATAAACACTGCAATAATACTGAAAATAAAAATTATATTCAATTTTAATGAAAAATTACCAACGAACCTTAGTTTGTTGTCGGATTTTGATGAAATGAAACCTTAGTTATTGTTGTTTTTACAATCATTTTCGAGTAAAGCCTTATGTTCTTTACCCCATTTTTCGAATTCCAGAATGATGGGTTTCAGCTTGTAGCCGATTTCTGTAAGCTCATATTCTACCCTCGGAGGAACTTCAGCAAAGACTGTTCTGGTGACAATTTTATCTTCTTCCAGTCTTCTGAGCTGTAGGGTAAGCATCCGTTCCGTAATATTCTGGAGCTTCTTTTTAAGTTCTCCAAATCTCATTTTACCATTAACCAGATAACAACAAATAGCCAGTGACCATTGTCCTCCGATAAGATTCGAAGCGTAGATTTCCGGGCATTCATCAGCAAGGGCTTTTTTATTGGCAAAATTGGTTGAGGTTTCCTTTATTTTAGTCATACTTACTTTTTTTATAGTATCCTACAATGGGTAGCTTATATACGAAATGTAAGTTACGTATATTATTTTTGTATCAGAAATGTAAAGTAATGAAAACGTTAATAATTGTCACTCACCCTAAAATTGAGAAATCCGTCATCAATAAAAGATGGATTGAAGAACTGAAGAAATACCCTGAAAAATATACAGTACATCAACTATATGAAGCCTATCCCGACGGAAAGATAGACGTGAGCCGGGAACAGGAACTCATGGAAGCTTATGATAAAGTGGTGTTTCAGTTTCCATTTTACTGGTTCAGCAGTCCGCCACTTTTAAAACAATGGCTCGATGAGGTAGTGTTATACGGCTGGGCCTATGGAAGCAATAGTGGTTTTAAACTGGCAGGAAAGAAAATGTCGCTGGCTGTCACAGCCGGAATCGATGAAGATGGCTATACAGCCTCGGGAGAATATAAATATACAATGAACGAGCTTTTCAGACCCTATGAACTGACCTTTGATTATATACAAGCAGAATATATCAAACCTTTCGTGTACTACGGAATAGAAAGAGATTCTTCCGATGAATGGATTGAGAGGAGTGTTCCGATGTATCTGGAGTTTTTGGATAAGTTATAATCAGCCGAAAGGCTAATCAGAATATAAACGTAGAAAAGCTAATTATTTTTTTAGTATTGTAAGTTGAAGCTACTTGATTAGCCCTTGTTTTGATTAGCCCTTGTTCTTTAATTTAGGGGAATATTGATTAATTCCCCTCTTTTCTATGGTGATCATTGCATTTCAATAATTAGTTTCAACTGATATTTTTTCTGAAATACTCAAAATTCCTTATCCCACAGTTGGCGTATCTTCTTCTTTCAGAATTTTTTTCTCTTTCATGGTGAGCATCATTCGCTCATATTTATATTTTTCCCAGTCAAATTGATTCAAAAAATCCAGGGCTGCCTGAAAACCTCTGTTGAAAAGATCTTCTTTTTCTTCCTTTTTCATAAAGAAATTCAGCCAGCTGCTGGTTCCGCAATTAACGGTTTGTATACTGTAAAGTCGGTAAAAACTGTGCTTGGTGAGAAAAGTCTTATCATTAAAACCTTTCAGGGTACTGATGATATTCCCGGCATAACTGAAAGGAGTAGCCATAATTTCTTCACTTGTTTTTCCTCTTTCAGAAAGGATACCGGAATCGCTGGTGAGCTGTACCGCAAAGAGAGGAAGACGCGGATAGAACACTTCATCTGCGTGAAAAAGATCAATCGGAAAGTTGGAAATACTGCCACCATCGATAAATACACCCACAGAATTAATATCTTCCTGTTTGGTATTCATCCAGAACTTCCAGGCATACTTTACAGAATCATCATTTTTGTTGATGCTTTTCTGAAAAGGTTCAAAGAAAAAAGGAACAGACATGGATGCTCTCACGAATTCAGCCGGGCTGATGTGCTTGAGTTCCTCTTCCGACCAGTACAAATTCGCCATAGTAGGCAGTTCTACCTTTATTTTGGCATTAATATCCGTCGTGATGACCACATATTCCGATCTGAGTTGGTAAAAAGGATTATTTCTGTAATAATCATTGTTTACAACGCTGTTATAGAATATTTTGTACCTAGTTTCATCAATGTGTTCCTGATTTTTAACCTTAATCTTTTCGATACTTTGAAGCGCAATGGTATAATATTCATCCCTGTTTCCGTACCGGTAATTCAGGTTAAGATTATATTCTTTCTGGATAAATTTTTCATTGAGGTTGGCTACCGTCTTTACTCCGAAACCATCAAGCGCATTTTTCATGGTATCTAAAAAGACATTTCCGGGGTTCAGACCGCTGTTTTCTTTCCTGAAGTTATGATACAGTTTTTTGATACAGAAAAATAAGATTAAGGCTGGAACTAATGGAATAAGGAACATCAGCTTTGCATTCAGTATCGTCCCTGAAGGAATAGCAAAAGGAGTAATGATAAGAATGACAATAAAAATAATAGCCAGGATAGCATTGATTTTAAAGAAATTCTTATTATTCAGCATGGCATGGAGTGTCGTCTTTACATACGTTTTTCCATCCATAAAATCTGAAAAATCCCAGCTGAACAAAATGTCTTTAATAACATCGCTCTTAGCCTCTTCTTTTGTTCTGCAGGCGGCTATAAGCATGGTATTTATTGCTCCTGCACTCGTTCCGGCAACTTTCAGAAAACGGACCCCGAAGATTTCCAGTCCATACAGATAACCTACCAGTGCACTTCCCCAGACACCACCGCCTTCCTGTACAAATTCCACATACTGATGACCATATTCATCTAAAAGATCTGAGAACTCTTTAGAAGAAATATTCTGATGCAATGCCACTAGCTTATCTTTGGAGGCTCCGGATAGAGAATCATCTTTCAGAATTGTATTCAGGTCTTCAGTTTTCATAGTATTTTATTTTGGCGTGTTGCTTCATGGTATGCCTTGGGGAAGCAATCCCTAAATTACTTAATTATTTGTAAAATCAAGAGTGTTTTTTAATGCAAAGTTCGTAATACATAAAGTTTTTTGCCACGAATTCACGAATAAAAATTATTCGTGAATTCGTGGCAAATAAACCGTTCACTTTTTCAGCCGTTCTGTCAGATACACTAATATTCTGCTGCAAATAGAGAGGATACAAAATGACTGGCAATTATAATGACTTTTAAGCCTTGTGCAGTCTTAAAAAATCTACCATTGTCTGCGTCTCACATAGATGAAAGTGCTGATCACTACCGTTGCCATTACTCCCAAAGTAATAAAATAACCATGTTTATGATGGAGTTCGGGCATATTTTCAAAGTTCATACCGTAGACTCCGGCAATAAAGGTAATAGGTAAGAAATATACCGAGTAAATGGCAAGAACCTTCATAACCTGGTTGGCCTTTTGATCTGAAAGAGCCAAAAACATAGAAATAAGATTGGTGATCTGTATATTCAAGTGATCAAAATCGGCGACAACATCTTTATGTTTATCCTTTAAATCGACAATTTCAGAATCCTGAAGGTCCAATAATTTAAACTTGTCTATAGCATCTGTAGAAATGACCAGAACCCGTGAGTTTAGTCCGGATTTCCGCTTCAGTTTATACAATCTTCGGATCTGGCTTGTATGGTTTGTATTTTTAAGGAAAATCTCATTCTCAATATTATCCATAGTTTCAAAAAGGCTCAAAGATTCATCATCAAAACTTTTCATAATCAGAATAGCAATCATTAAAAGTACTTTTTGTGGGGTGACATCTTCCTGAATCGTTGCAATGGTCTTTTTAGTATCGGAAATACTTCGCGTTTTCATCCTGTGTACTGTGATAATAGTATTTCCAAGCAGAAAAACTCCTATTTTAGTGCTGATATCACTGATCGTATTGAGGTTTTTCCTCTCCAGTTCCGTACTTTCACGAAGAAGGAAAAACTTTACATTTCCGTCTTCCTCATACTTGGGAAGGTGGTTGGGGTCTATGGTATCTTCCAGAAGGAGGTTGTTGATCTCATATCTTTCATGAAGGAATCTAAGGTCTTCTGCAGTGGGAGACTCTACATCTACCCACTCACAGTGGGCACTTCTGTATATTGTTTCAATTGGCATAAAGTAAAAATACTAATATTTTGAAATACTATGTTTTAAATAAGTTTTATCTTTGCCAAAATTAAAAAACTATATGATTAAAAGTACCATAAAAGGTGTAGGATTTTATGTTCCGGATAATGTTGTGACCAACGACGATCTGGCAAAACTAATGACCACAAATGACGAATGGATTACGGAAAGGACAGGTATTAAAGAAAGAAGACATCGTAAAAATAGAAATGATTCTCAGGAAACAGCTGCTTACCTAGGATATAAAGCTGCTGAAAAAGCTATTAAAAATGCTGGGCTCACCGCGAAGGATATTGACTATATTGTTTTTGCCACTCTTTCTCCGGACTATTATTTTCCGGGATGCGGAGTATTGCTTCAGGATATGCTGGGATGCGATACCATTGGTGCTTTGGACGTGAGAAATCAATGTTCAGGATTTGTATACTCGATGAGCGTTGCGAATGCCTTTATTAAATCAGGAACATACAAAAATATCCTGGTTGTGGGAGCTGAAGTACATTCTTTCGGACTGGATTTTTCTGACGAAGGAAGAGGAGTATCAGTCATTTTCGGAGACGGGGCAGGGGCTATTGTTCTTTCTGCCACAGAAGATGAAAATGCAGGAGATGTATTAGCTGTAAATATGCATTCCGAAGGGAAATATGCGGACTATGCACACAGTTCCCGGGATCCAAGTTCGGTTGGAGCGACAGAATGAGAAAAGAGCCGGAAAATGTTACCAACAAAGAAGTTTATCCTATTATGAACGGAAACTTTGTATTCAAACATGCGGTAACACGATTCCCTGAGACTATGATGGAAGCTTTGAATAAAGCCGGAAAATCAATTGAAGATCTGGATATGTTTATTCCCCATCAGGCAAACCTGAGAATTGCTCAGTTTGTTCAGCAGAAATTCGGATTACCGGACGATAAAATCTTTAATAATATTCAGAAATACGGGAACACAACTGCTGCTTCTATTCCGATTGCTTTAAGCGAGGCTATTGAGCAGGGAAAAATTAAAAGAGGAGACCTAGTCCTTCTTTCTGCTTTCGGTAGCGGATTTACATGGGGAAGCGTTCTTTTTGAATATTAATCGGAGAAAGAATGAAGGAATAAAATTCTCCTGACTTAAATATAAGTTGATTTTTGTTTTTATCAATACAATAAAAAAACCGCAGAAACTATTCTGCGGTTTTTACTTTTTTATCCTGAGCCGTGTTTAGAGGCTCTTCAATAATTTCTCTGTATCAGAAGAATCCTGACCGGTGCTTTTCGCCAGTTCAATAGATTTTTCAGCCCATAATTTTGCATTTTTCTTATCTCCGATCTTGTTGTAAAGATTGGCTAAAGTATCTGTATTGGCATAGTTCTGATTTTTTTTAACAGACTCCTGTGCCCAGGCCACAGCCTTATCCAGAGAAGCTTTATTATCTACATTTTCAAAGAAATTCCAGGCCAGTGAATTCAATTCTTCGGAACTTGTAGCAGAGATATCCTTATAAAGCTCAAGAACCAGTTTCTCATATGTTGGAATATCCTTGTTTTTTAAAGCTCTGTTGGCCTTCATCCTTTTTAACACTTTATCAGCTTCTTCCTTGCTTAAAAACTTTTGAGTTTCTGTAAGGAAATAGGTATCATCCCATGTTTTGGTGTCAGCATTGTAAGCTTTCTTTGCTATTGTATTTAATTGGATATTCTTATCAATTTTTTTATATTGATCCTCCGGGAAAATTTTAGTGATATCAGCTTTTTTGTCCTGGAATATTTTGTATACGGGACTTTCAGTACTTTGAGTGGCTGCAAGAAGTAATTGAACATCATCCTGATCAAGAGATGCTTTCTGTTGGAAATAACGGTTGAGGACCTTCCCTGCAAAATCAGTGTCATTATAAATGGTGAGCATCGCCAGATTCTTCAAAAATTCAGGATCTTTTTCCCCATTTTCAAATTTTTGCTTTAATGCTGTTAATCTTTTACCCGGATCTTCAGCATCTTTTGCAAACTGGATGAAATCCTTTTCTTCCACATAACCCAGCGTTCTGTGTACGGCCTCACCGTTTCCGTCTATAAACAGGTAGGTAGGGAAGGCTTTAACATTATACTTTTTAGCCAGATCAATACCTTCTCCTTTTTCCATATCAATTTTAGCATTGATAAAATGCGAGTTGTAATAATCTCCCACGTTCTTAAGCGGAAAAATATTTTTTACCATAAGCTTACACGGTCCGCACCATGATGCATAGGCATCTACGAAAATAAGTTTGTTCTCTTTTTTTGCTTTTGCCAGGATAGACGCAAAGTTGCCGTCTTCAAATTTAATTCCCTGTGCAAAGGCTATAGCTCCTATAAACAGGGATGAAAGTATTGCTATTTTTTTCATAAAACTTTTTATTCATTCCATGCAAATGTAATCAATATGATGACAATTAAGTTGGTCATATCAAAAATAATTCGGTGAGAAGATTGTTTTTAATATATATTTAAGATGGTAAAAAAGAAAATCATTTATTATTTTAAACATATTATTAAAATTAATGTAAATTTATTTTTTAGTTAAATGATTAAATTACAGTGGAATATTTTAATTAAAACTAAAATATTAGTAGTTTTGTAAAAAACAAAAAGACACCCAATGAAAAAATGATGAATTATTATAAAAGTAATAATTTGTTTTTTTATGCCTAAAAGATTACTGAAATTTTTGTTTTTGCTTGCTACAGCAATTCCCCTATTTGCACAGAAAAAAGACCGTTTCGAACAGATCTGTGAGAGAACTTCTGTGGTAACCTCCCATAAAAACCTGCCCCAAGCATTAAAAACTGCTGACTCCCTTTATATGGCCGCCCAAAAACCGGAGGAAAAGGTGAGAAGCCTGATTCTTTCATCGGAACTTTATCACTATGCAGGAGAATTTAAAAAAGCCATCTGCTACAGCGAAAATGCGCATTCACTAATTAATCAGATGAACAGCCAGGAATGGTTGGCATACATCAACCGACTTTTGGCAAAACAATACCGTCAGGTAGGTCTTCAGGAAAGGTCAAAAAAATATATTGTAAAAGGTCTCGAAGCCTCTCTGAAAATTACTGATCCCCATAAAAGAAGTGAAATGGCAGGATTACTCAATCAGGAAATGGCCTACTACCAGATGGAAATGGGACATTACACAGATGCCATTCGCTCTATTGAATCCTCATTACAGTATTTCGGGAAAATAGAAAGCGAGCAGGAAGATAGAACGGAAGCAGCTTCTTATCAATTGTTGGGTGATATCTATTTTAAACTTAATGACTATCCCGTTTCTGAAAATTATTACCGAAAGGCCGAAAAATTACTGAAGGAAGGAAGCTGTATTTTAGGCCTGGTGTATAACGGACTGGGAGGAATACGCTTGAAACAGGAAAACTGGAAAGATGCCGAACTGTATTTAAAAAAAGCAGAAAAAATTGCAGATACTTCCCGTAGCCTTAAACTTAAGAAAGCAGTATATTCTAACATCAACGATTATTACGAAGGAACGGGCGATGACTTCAAGGCTTCTTTGTATGCGATAAAATATGTAAGGGCTTATGACAGTATTGCTGCCCGTAACCAGGGGTTCGGAATGAAAGACCTCGAAGCTCCGCTCAATAAAAATACCAAAAAAAGTAGCGGAATGAATGTGGTGAAAAATACGGCTATTCTTCTTCTTTTCGTATCGCTCGTCGGACTGATTATCTTTTTCAGGGTTACTCAGAAACGGCAACGTTCAAAACTAAGAAGCATTATCAGAACACAATTACGCCCGATTACCCATAATGTACACCTTTTCAAATCGAATGATAATCTTGAGTTTGCCAATATTTCTGTGGAAGAAATTGATGAAAAAGACAGCGAAGCCGATAGGAGAAGGAATGATTCACTGATGACTTCCGAAACAGAATCAAAATTACTGGAACTTCTTGAAGAATTTGAAAAAGGACAGCTTTACAACAACAAAGGCATGTCCCTGTCTTTTCTTGCCGGAGAACTAAATACCAATACCAAATATCTTTCTTACGTCATTAATCAACACAAAAATACCGATTTTAAAACCTATATCAATCGTTTACGAATCAATTATATTGTGGATAAACTGATTAATGATGAGAAGTACAGACAATACAAAATCAGTATTCTTGCAGATGAGTGCGGCTTCTCTTCACACAGTAAATTTGCGGCGGTCTTTAAAGCGGTCACCGATTTTTCCCCTTCAGCCTATATCAAGCATCTTGATGCTGAAAATGGCTCAGACCGGAATATCCATTTTCGCGAAAATGATTAAAAGCAGGTGATTTTTTTCATCCGTACTTGCTATTTTCGCGAAAATGGCTAACCTAATATTTTATCTGATGCGCCTGCTACACTATCTTTGTGGCAGTTTTAGAGGGAATGTCTAGCAGTGTACTCCAACTGATTTCTTTATTTTTCTGAAGGAATTTTTTCAGAACGTAAAGCATACTTAAAACAAAAACACCAGCCCGAACCATGAAACTTTATATAAGGAGCTCGCGAGTATTTCATTATCTGGGATAACTTCAGTTCCTCTTTTATCAGGTTAAAAAGATATTCTGATAAGGGATTCGTAACAATATAATCGGGGTTGATTGCCCGGTTTTTTTTCAGTCAAGTTTTTTTAAGTGCAAATCCGCAGAACATCTGCGGATTTGTGGTTTTTTATTTCGTTTTTGTAGGGTCTGTTTTTGCTTGGGTAGTATCGGGAGTGGCTGTTGCCGGCTCAGAATTAGCTACTGCAGAGTCTCCCATTTTGTTTCTTAAAGAATCTTTATTGTGAGCATCCTTAAATTCTTCTCTTTTCTCCTTGTTTTGAGCACAGCTTCCCAGAAAAAAAAGTGCAAGAATGGCTCCTATCAATAATTTGTTCATAATTCTATTATTTTGAATGTTTGGTTTTAATCAAATATAAGCATTTTATAAAAGATAAAAGATCTTGTTGTTAAATAATTACTATATATTCGGATCTCAGCATAATTAAATGATTTCATTTGGCTTTAGCCCAAACCTCTTACAATCTTTATCCTCATATTATTCATCAAAAAATCTGCAGAGCTTTCATCTGCAGATTTTCCATTTTAAATTAAACGATATAAAATCTATTTGACAGGAGCCATCACCGCTGAATCCTTTTTCATCTTGATACTGTCAGGATTCATTTTCTTTGTCTTCATCGTGTCTGTGGCAACTGGTGACATTGTTCTGGATTTGTCCATTGCAGAATCACGGGTACCGGTCGACATAGATGACTCTTTGGTTCCACAGCTCACTGCAAATATGCCTATTCCGATAGCTGTTAGCAATAACTTTTTCATACAATTTTATTTTGGGGTGTATTATGAAAAAACAACTATTATTCCTAATATGGGTTATAAAGTCGTAAAATATAGGTAAAGTTTGTTAAAAGATGTTAGGTAAGTGGAGATTAGAGATATTAGAGTATTAAAGTAGGTGCGGACCAAATTGATTTCTATCAAGACAATTAATCTTAAACCTTGAACTTTGAATCTTGAAATGCTGTAAACCCCATCATTCATAAAAAAGCCCCGAAACCGAAATTCCGAGGCTGTATTGAAAGAACAGGCAACAATTCTCATTACCTATTACTCATTACTTATTATCCTAAGTATGGATATTTGTAGTTTTTAGGAGAAACAAAAGTTTCTTTTATGCTTCTTACAGATGTCCATCTTAGAAGATTCATTTTCGAACCTGCTTTATCGTTAGTTCCTGAAGCTCTACCACCTCCGAAAGGCTGTTGACCTACTACAGCACCTGTTGGCTTGTCGTTGATGTAGAAGTTACCGGATGCATTTTCCAACGCTTTATAAGCTTCAGCAATTGCATAACGGTCCTGAGAGAATACAGAACCTGTTAGTGAATAAGGAGAAGAAGAATCAACTAATTTTAGTGTTTCTTTCCAGTCCTGATCTTCATATACAAATACAGATAAGATTGGTCCGAAGATTTCTTCTACCATACTTTCGTACTGAGGGTTTGTAGTTTCAATTACCGTAGGGTGTACAAACCATCCTTTAGCATCGTCGTATTTACCACCGATAGCTACTGTAGCTTCACCTGAAGCATTCGCTCTGTCGATATATCCTTTGCATTTCTCGAAAGAATTTTTGTCAATTACAGCGTTCACGAAGTTAGATGGATCTTCAGGAGAACCGATTTTGATCGTGCTCATCTGAGCTTCCATTACTTTTTTCACATCAGCCCAAAGAGATTTAGGAATATAAGCTCTTGAAGCTGCAGAACATTTCTGCCCCTGATATTCGAAAGCACCTCTTACCAAAGCAGTAGCCACAGCTTCTACGTTAGCTGAAGGGTGAGCAATAACGAAGTCTTTACCACCCGTTTCTCCCACGATTCTAGGATAAGTTCTGTAGTTGTGGATATTATCACCGATCATTTTCCACATTCCCTGGAATACCTTAGTAGATCCTGTGAAGTGAAGACCTGCAAAGTCTTTGTGTGCCAATACTTTTTCAGCTGTTTCTTTACCATCTGTAAAGATCATGTTGATAACACCAGCAGGAAGACCCGCTTCAATCAATACATCCATGATTACTTTTGCAGAATAAACCTGCTTATCAGAAGGCTTCCATACCACAACGTTTCCTAACATAGCCATACAAGTAGGAAGGTTTCCTGAAATAGCTGTAAAGTTGAACGGAGTTACTGCAAAGCAGAATCCTTCTAATGGTCTGTACTCTACACGGTTCCAGATTCCGTTGTCAGAAACCGGCTGCTCAGCATACATTTCTGTCATGAACTCTACATTGAATCTTAAGAAGTCGATAAATTCACAAGCAGAATCAATTTCAGCCTGGTGAACATTTTTAGACTGTCCGATCATCGTAGCTGCATTAATAACATCTCTGTAAGGACCTGCTAAAAGATCAGCTGCTTTTAGGAAAATAGCTGCACGCTGTTCCCAACCTAGTGCATTCCATGCTTCTTTAGCTGCCAATGCCGCGTTGATAGCGTCATCCACATGCTGCATACCACCCTGGTAGTAAAATCCGAAGTCGTGAGCATGATCCTGAGGAGACTGAAGCTGAACTTTATTGTCAGTTTTTACTTCCTTTCCATTGATGATCATTGGGATTTCTACTTTCTCAGCCCACATCTTTTTGTAGGTGTCGATAAGGCTTTTAACTTCCGGAGATCCCGGTTCGTATGAATTTACCGGCTCGTTTACCGCTAATGGTACTTGCGAAATTGCTTTTGACATATTACGTTGTATTATTTTTTTATTAAAAGTATCTTGTATACAAATTTACGATAATTATAAGGAAAGAAAAAATACTGCAGCTTTTTATCAATTAAACTGAAATTATAGGTATTGCTTGGAGAATGGTGGCTTTTTTATAAGAAAAAATAAAAAAAATGAATGTATTTGTTGTATTTATTCAAGTGTTGCAAAAAAAGCTCTGGTTTCCCATAATTATAGGAACTGGGACAATAAAATATTTGTCATAGTTCATCAACCCTGATTAAGTATTGTAAATAAAGGAATTATAACTAAATGTTAAAAATACGTAAAATTACGTTTGTTGCGATTTTGAACATTTTAAATATTTTTTTTGATAGCCTGTGATGGGAGATTGTTATAATTTTACACCATTATTTCCAGGGTATGAAAAAAAGAGTCGTATTTTTCTCTTTTATATTGTTTTTTTTAACTTTATGCACAAGTCATTTTGTACATAAGGCAAAAACTCAACCCTATTCTGACCTTTTATCAAAAATACATCTTCTTCAACAAAAATCGGATGAACATTCCCAGCCTGAAATCTACAGTTTTTCGGACGCACAGGATATTCAGGACTCCAATGATTGGGAGAAGGTAAAATTTGATTATTCCATACTTGCTCAGCAATGGTTGCACTATTTCTTTGCAAAGTATACCTTTACTGCTCCGGTTGCGGCCGTTCAAAACCGTATTTACATTACAGCACCAAGATACATTCTGTATCATTCTCTTCAAATAGCGGGCTGCTAATCCCTCATTTTTTAAACTTGTAATGATTTGTTATGGTTTGTATTGCATAAATACGGATCCATCAGACTCATTCCCAATTTACATTTTCTGAACATTTCTATTTGCCTTTTCAGAAAGGTGAACAGGATATTGTTTGTCCAATTTTAAATAAACATACTATGCACTTAACACCGAGAGAAACGGAAAAGCTTATGCTATTTCTGGCAGGCGAACTCGCTCTGAAAAGAAAAGCCAGAGGCCTGAAATTAAACTATCCAGAATCCATTGCATTGATCAGTCACTTCCTGCTTGAAGGAGCAAGAGATGGAAAAAAAGTTGCTGAGCTGATGCAGGACGGCGCCAATCTTCTGACCAAAGAGGATGTAATGCCAGGCGTGGCAGAAATGATCCATGATGTGCAAATTGAAGCGACATTCCCTGATGGAACGAAGCTGGTAACCGTACACAACCCAATCCGCTAATCCCTACTGATCATGATACCAGGAGAAATTTTTGTAAAAGAAGGCACTATTATCTGCAACGAAGGCAGAGAAACGGTGAAAATCAAAGTTACCAATACAGGAGACCGCCCCATCCAGGTAGGTTCACACTTTCATTTTTTTGAAGTCAATAAAGCAATGAGCTTTGACCGCGAAAAAGCTTTCGGAAAGAGACTGAATATTGTAGCAAGCACTGCAGTACGTTTCGAACCGGGAGAAGAAAAAGAAGTGGAATTGGTAGAAATAGGAGGAACCAAAAAAGCAATGGGCTTCAATAATCTTGTTGATGGACAGGTAGATTCTGAAGATCAGAAAAAAGCAAGCCTTGCAAAAGTTCAGGAATTAAACTTTAAAAATCAGTAAGATGAGCTTACACGTAGACAGAAAACAATACGCCAATATATTAGGTCCTACAGCCGGAGATAAAATCAGACTGGGAGACACTGAAATTATTATTGAAATTGAAAAAGATTTTACCCATTACGGAGATGAAGCCGTTTTCGGAGGAGGAAAAACCGTTCGTGACGGGATGGGACAAAATGTTACTGCCAAAAGAAATGAAGGCGTTCTTGACCTTTGTATCACCGGAGCAGTAATCATCGATCACTGGGGAATCGTAAAAGGTGATATCGGAATTAAAGACGGTAAAATCGTAGGAATCGGTAAAGCTGGTAACCCTGATACCATGGACGGAGTATCTCCAAACATGATTATTGGTGCCTCTACTGAAGTGCATGGTGGAAAAGGATATATCGTAACTGCCGGAGGAATTGATACGCACATTCACTACATCTGCCCGCAGCAAATTGAAACTTCTTTGTATAGTGGAATCACTACAATGATTGGTGGGGGAACAGGACCAAACGACGGAACAAACGCTACGACGGTAACTCCAGGGAAATTCAATATGCAGAAAATGCTTGAAGCAGCAGAAGAATATCCGATGAACCTTGGATTCTTCGGAAAAGGAAACTGTTCAGCAGAAGAACCAATAGAAGAGCAGGTGGAGGCCGGAGCATTAGGCGTAAAAATTCACGAAGACTGGGGAGCAACGCCTGCAACAATTGATGCCGCTTTAAAAGTAGCAGATAAATATGACGTTCAGGTTGCCATCCATACCGATACTTTAAATGAAGGTGGCTTCCTTGAAGATACAATGAGAGCGATCAACGGAAGAGTAATCCACACATTCCACACGGAAGGTGCAGGTGGAGGTCACGCGCCGGACATCATCAAAGCGGCAATGTATCCAAACGTATTACCGGCTTCTACAAACCCTACGCGTCCTTACACGATCAATACAATCGATGAGCACTTAGATATGCTGATGGTGTGCCATCACTTAAGCAAAAACATTCCTGAAGATGTGGCATTTGCAGATTCACGTATCCGTCCTGAAACGATTGCAGCAGAAGATATCCTTCATGATATGGGAGTTTTCAGTATCATGAGTTCAGACTCTCAGGCAATGGGCAGACCAGGAGAAGTTATTACAAGAACCTGGCAGACGGCAAGTAAAATGAAGGAACAGAGAGGTGATTTAGCTGAAGATCAGGATAGCGGAAACGATAATTACCGTGCTAAAAGATACGTGGCTAAATACACCATTAACCCGGCGATTGCACATGGTATTTCAGAATACGTAGGATCTGTTGAAGAAGGAAAACTGGCGGATTTGGTCATCTGGAAACCTGCATTATTCGGCGTCAAACCTGAAATGATAGTCAAAGGAGGATTTGTTATCGCAGCTAAAATGGGTGATCCGAATGCTTCTATTCCAACACCTCAGCCGATTATCTACAGAAATATGTTCGGTGCCCACGGAAAAGCAAAATATGGTATTTGTGCCAACTTCGTATCCCAGATCTCTATCGATAACGGAACGATTGCTTCCTATGGATTAGAAAAAATGATCCTTCCGGTGAAAAACTGTAGAAATATTGGAAAAAAAGATCTTATCCATAATGATAAGACTCCTTTAATTGAAGTGAATCCTGAAAACTATAAAGTAACGGTAGATGGTGAATATATTACTTGCGAACCGGCAGAGACACTTCCTTTAACGCAGTTGTATTACTTGTTCTAAGATAAATCTTATCCATAACACCTAACAGGTTTCAAAGACCTGTTAGGTTTATTTAACAACAAAAAAGATAGATCCTATAGAATTTAAAAACAATGATAGAACTACGTTCAGAATGAAATATTTAAATAAAACAGTTTTTTCTCTTGCTGTAGCCGGAATGTCATTACTGTCGTGTAATGTAAGTGCTCAGTTTTTAGGAGGACACAGGCTTAAAAGCGATGAAGAGGGACCAAAGGGGCAATTTATGGTGTACGGTTCTTTGGATTACTCAAAAATCACTACACCATCAAGCAGTAGCAGCACGGTTTCAAGTGCCCCGTTGGGAGTAGGATATTTTATCAATAATAATGATCTCATCGGAGTTAATTATGCGTATTCGCAAAACACTGTAGATCATCATGTCATGTATAAACAGAATGAAGCAGGAGTTTGGTACAGCCCTTCTGTAATGCTTGGGAAGTATTTTGTACTGATCGGGCAAGTGGATGCTCACTATGTTTGGGGGCAACAACAATCAACAACAGCGGATGCTATGCAGAATTTTAACGGATTCCGTCTTCGTGCTTATCCTTTGATCGGGATTTTACTAGGTGGAGGCTGGGCTTTGAAATTCAAATTTGCAGAACTTTCAATGCTTCAGACTAAAACCAAAGAAGAAGGCTGGACGAAAAGCTATGTAGCCGGAATCAGCGGATCAACATTCGGGGTTGGTATTTCTAAAAATTTAGACTTCAGAAAAAAATCGGCTAAAAATGATCATTAATCAAACCATAGGCAATCTTACCGAAAATCCAACGGAAAAGACTATAGATTATCTGGATCTGGAATGGTTTGAAACCACCAAAAGAATCCAACGCAAAAAGACCAGGCAGGGAGTTGATGTCGCCGTCAGATTTCTGAAAGAAGGTCAACGCCTGCGTGAAGGTGATATTCTTTTCGAAGATGCAGAAAAAGTGATAGCCATCAATGTTTTAGAAACAGAAGCTATCGTAATGGCACCGGCTTCTCTTGTAGAAATGGGAACGGTTTGCTATGAAATCGGAAACAAACATATTCCGCTTTTCATTCAGGAGGACAAAGTACTGCTTCCGTTTGAAATGCCTATGTTCAGATGGCTGGAAGCAAGTGGCTTTAAACCGGAAAAACAATCTGTAAAACTGCTGAATCTTCTTAAATCCAATGTA
The DNA here is from genome assembly GCF_000482305.1 of Chryseobacterium sp. UNC8MFCol. Taxonomy (NCBI): domain Bacteria; kingdom Pseudomonadati; phylum Bacteroidota; class Flavobacteriia; order Flavobacteriales; family Weeksellaceae; genus Chryseobacterium; species Chryseobacterium sp. UNC8MFCol. The sequence goes on along the minus strand of NZ_KI535290.1, from coordinate 258,246 downwards.
GAACCTCACGGACACGGAAGTCTAGGTTCCACAATTTTTACTAAAATCTTAAAAATGGCTGCTCCAAAAGATGAATAATATGAATATCAATTTTTTATCAGGACTGCTTCATCTTGCGGATCCTACGCTCCCGATCGGTGGTTATACCCATTCCAACGGGCTTGAAACCTATGTGCAGGAAAGGATCGTCCATAATGTGGATACTGCCAGAGAGTTTGTGCAGAACATGCTTCAGTACAATCTTAAATTCAATGACGGAGCTTTTGTAAAACTAGCGTATAAAGCCGCAGAAAAAGGAGATTTGCAGGCACTGATCAATCTGGATAATGAATGCAATTCGATCAAATGTCCCAAAGAAATCCGTCAGGCCAGTCAGAAGCTTGGTCTCAGATTAATAAAGATCTTTAAAAGAAGGGAGAACTTCCCTTTTATGGAGGCTTTTGAAAAGGCAATCCGGAATAAAGAAGCCAATTCTCATTACTGTATCGTCTTTGGAGTCTATGCTTATCTGATGAAAATTCCTTTATACGAAGCACTTCTGGGGTTCTATTACACTTCTGTAGCCGGAATGATCACCAATGCCGTAAAATTGGTGCCTCTGGGTCAACTCGACGGACAGGACATCCTGTTTTCCCTGTATCCGGTAATGGAAAAAACGGTTTGGGAAACGATGGAGCTGGACAGAGATATGGTAGGGCTTTGTAATACGGCTTTTGATATCAGATGTATGCAACATGAAAGACTGTATTCAAGACTTTATATGTCTTAAAAAAACAAATAGGCGGAGGGGCTAATGTGAATAACCTTGCAGAGTGAAACGCCCTGGCGAACTGAAAATATTCACAATCAATCAAAAAATCTTAACGCTCTCAGCGTTAAACAACAACAAAGTAAAATGTAACAAAATGGAAAACAGAAAATATATAAAAGTAGGAGTTGCAGGTCCTGTAGGATCAGGAAAAACTGCATTATTGGAACGTTTAAGCAGAAAACTATTCGGGAAATATGATCTTGGAGTAATCACGAATGACATCTATACAAAAGAAGATGCGGAATTTATGGCTAAAAACAGTCTGCTTCCTCATGACAGAATTATAGGAGTAGAAACAGGAGGTTGTCCTCATACGGCTATTCGTGAGGATGCAAGTATGAACCTTGAAGCTGTAGACGAGCTGGCAGCCCGTTTCCCGGAAATTGAATTGGTACTTATCGAGAGTGGAGGTGATAACCTTTCAGCTACTTTCAGCCCGGATCTTGCCGATGTTACCATCTTTATTATTGATGTGGCAGAAGGGGAAAAAATTCCCAGAAAAGGAGGGCCCGGTATTACCAGATCAGATTTACTGATCATCAACAAAATTGACCTTGCGCCACACGTCGGAGCAAGCCTCGAAGTGATGGAAAATGACGCAAGAAGAATGAGAAAAGGAAATCCTTTCGTATTCACAAACCTTAAAACGGATGAAGGATTGGATAAAGTGATCGGATGGATCAAAAAATATGCACTTCTTGAAGAAATTGAAGAACCGAACTTAGTAAGATAAATGGATAGTCGTTTAAACATTATCGCAGGATTCAAGGGGGGAGAATCATATGTAAAAGATCTTTATGTCTCACTACCGTTCAGAGTAGTTTCTGTAGGACAGAGAAAAAGTGACAAAAAGCTTTATCAGATGGTGATGAGCTCCTCTCCGGGAATTCTGGACGGAGACCATTACCACCTGGATGTAACGATTGAAAAAGGAGCTTCCCTTCAGCTGCAGTCGCAGTCTTACCAAAGACTGTTTAATATGAAAGATAAGGCACTTCAGGAACTGAATGTCACTATGGAAGATGAAACTTCTTTTGCTTACGTTCCGCACCCTATTGTTCCGCATGAAGATTCCAATTTTAAGAGTAAAGCCCATATTCATATCGGGGAAAACAGTCAGATTATTATCAGCGAGATCATTACCTGCGGACGAAAGCATTACGGAGAAGTTTTTAAACTAAAACGCTTCCAGAACATTATGGAAATCTACCACAGAAATAAGTTGATAGTTAAAGATAATGTGGTAATTCAGCCGGATCTGATCCCAATCAGCAGCATTGGTAATCTTGAGCAATATACCCATCAGGGAACTTTAATTTTCTACAGCACAAAAGAGAATGTAGACAAAGACGGCCTGATTGAAGAAATTGTTGAAGCTGCTGCTCATCATCATGCAGACATGGAAGTAGGGGTTTCTGCGATGGAAGAAAACGGATTTGTCGTAAGAGCGTTGGGCCATGGAGGAGAATTGATGTATAATTTCTTTCTTCATGTGCAGGAAATCCTTTGGTAACGCAGAGTAGCCTTATCAAGATTTTAACCCTTTACAAGGCTACTGAAAAAATAAATTAAAAAATGGATAGTACAGTTTGGGCGCTTCTTTTGAGTGCCGTTTCAATAAGTTTTATACATACTGCTTCAGGGCCGGATCATTACCTGCCTTTCATCGTAATTTCAAAATCTAAAAAATGGAGCGGAATGAAAACAGCGATCTTAACCGTTGTCTGTGGTTTCGGGCATGTTTTCAGCTCTCTGATCTTAGGTTTTATCGGGGTGTTTTTGGGGTGGCAGCTGAATAAAATTTCGTGGTTTCAGGATATCAGAGGTAATTTTTCAGGATGGGCGCTGCTTATTTTTGGAGGCGTTTATCTGGTGTATGGCCTTATCCAGGCAATCAGGAATAAACCTCACAAACATTTTGATGTCATGGGTGATGAGGTCTATGTGTACGAACACAATCACAGTGAAATGGTAATGCCTCAAAAAAGAATAAAAGTGACCCCGCTTGTTCTTTTTATGATCTTCGTAATGGGACCCAGTGAACCTTTAATCCCGTTATTATTCTATTCCGGGGTCAAACATTCTATGTCTGAAATTGCAGTTTTGGTGACTTCGTTTACCATCACTACCGTATTGACGATGCTTGGAATGGTTCTTTTGGGACGCTATGGCTATTCAACATTATTCAATACCGAAAAGCTGGAAAGATATATGGGAGTAGTAAGCGGTGCGGTGGTAACAGTCTGCGGAATCGGAATGGTTTTTCTGGGCTGGTAAACGATTTTAAGGGTTTGAGAGCAGAAGCGTTTGAGAGGGAGAATGTTTAAGGTTCAAAGTTTAAAGTTCAGGTTTATCATCCTTTCACTGATGATTGAGGATTTTTTCTTGCTTCACCATTCACTTGCGAAGCAAAATTGATCATTGACCTTTAAGTCTACAATGTCTCTCATCTCTTCGTCTGTTATCTCTCATCTCTCTAATTACAATCATTAATACAATTAAAAAAACTATGGACGAATTTTTCAAAAAATTCCCTTTTCTGGATCATATTTTAAAAGGAATCGGGCAAATCATGCTTCAGGAAAACAGATGGACCGGGTTGCTGTTCCTGGTAGGAATCTTTATGGGAAGCTGGCAGTGTGGAGTAGCGGTGTTGCTTTCAACAGCAGCCGGAACTTTTACTGCAATGAAGCTAAAATATAACAGATCAGAAATTGACGCCGGATTATATGGCTTCAGTGCAGCGCTGGTAGGAGTAGCACTAGCCTTTCTGTTCGAAACTACATGGCTGATATGGATTCTTATTATACTGGGTGGGGCATTGGCTGCGGTTATTCAACATTTCTTTATCCAAAAGAAAATTCCGGTATTCACTTTTCCTTTTATTATCATTACCTGGGTATTGGTGTTTACGTTGCACCACTTTACCCATATTCCGCCATCTGCGATGTTGAACGCTGAGGTAGTTTCTACAAAATATGATGATTTTCTTACCTGTACCAATGGTTTTGGTGAAGTCATATTCCAGGGTGGTGTACTTTCAGGAATGATTTTCTTCATTGCCGTTTTTATCAGCTCGCCGATAGCTGCTTTGTACGGCCTTGCAGCATCGATTCTTGGAGCAGGACTTTCACAATTGAATGGGGAACCTGTAAAAGAGATTCACATGGGGTTATTCGGCTTTAATGCTGTTCTTTCAGCCATTGTATTTTCTGGGATCAAAAAAACAGACGGGTTATGGGTTTTGATCGCTGTTCTTTTAACCATAATTATTGATGATTTCCTGATTGATAATCATTACCTGGATGCAGTAGGGGGAGTATTTACATTCCCATTTGTAGCCGGAACATGGATTACCCTGTTGATTCAGAGAGTATTTCGTAAAGCAAAAGGATAGGCTGGGTTTGAGAGTGAGGGGATCTGAGAGTCTGAGAGCGAAAGGCAGAATCATTCAAAATTCAATAGTGAGACTGTTACCGTTTCAATAGCAATTGACGATTCATTTGCAAAACAAAATTCAATATTGACAAATAAGGTTAAATGCAAATCCTGAATTCCTTGTCTTTCATCTTCGTCTATTATCTTCTCTAATTTATAATTTAACTAAAAACAAAAAATGAAAATAACTACAATAGCAGCGGCATTTCTAATCATGGCATTCAGTGGAAAAATGATGGCGCAGGAAGCAGAAAAGCAGTTGCTAATCAAAGATGCTGATGATAAATTCCCGATTGCGGATGCATTGGTAAAATATGATCACGGAAACAATCACACGCATACAGGATCAGACGGTACATTTGCCATTCCTGTAAAATCTCTTCCGGATACACTGGTGATCAGCCGCCCGGGATATGATGAGGTAAAGTGGGTAATCAGTGATGATGATAAAAATAAAGTTATTTTTTTACAACATAAACCTTTTCAGATTTCTGAAGTGGCTATCAATCACAGCTCGTTCTTATCAGCTATCACAAAAGTGGATTTGAATAAATTTCCCGTAAATTCAGCACAGGACCTGTTGAGAAAAGTTCCGGGATTATTTATTGCACAACATGCCGGAGGAGGAAAGGCAGAACAGCTTTTTTTAAGAGGATTTGATGCCGACCATGGTACCGATGTAAGCGTAAACGTAGACGGAATGCCGGTGAATATTGTATCTCATGCTCATGGACAGGGCTATTCCGATCTTCACTTTGTGATTCCTGAAACGGTTAATAATATTGATTTCGGAAAAGGAGCATATTATATGGATCGGGGTGATTTTAATACCGCAGGGTATGTTGATTTCCAAACATATAACGGGATTAAAAACAGTATGATTAAACTGGAAGGAGGATCTTTTAATTCAAAAAGACTGTTAGGAATGTTCAATATTCTTCATGATGATCTTGGAAGGAAAAATGCTTATATCGCAGCGGAATACAATTATACGGACGGTCCTTTTGATGTAAAGCAGAATTTCAACAGAGTCAATATTTTTGGAAAATATAATCAATGGCTGACGGACAATGATTATTTTAATATTCAGTTTTCAACATTCAACTCTTCATGGAATGCTTCCGGACAGATTCCGGAGCGCGCTGTAGATGAAGGCATCATTGGCAGATGGGGAAGTATAGATCCTACCGAGGGCGGAAAAACTTCAAGAACAAATATTCAGATGAATTTTAAACACGTGATCTCTCCTTCTGAGCAGATTGATGCGATGGCTTTTTATTCAAAATATAATTTTAACCTGTTTTCTGACTTTACTTTTAACCTGAAAGATAAAGATCATGGGGATGAAATTCAGCAGACCGACGGAAGAAATATCTACGGAGCCGAAGTAAAATATACCAAAACGTTCTCTCTCGCCAACAGTTCATTAAACTGGACTTCAGGAATTGGGTTAAGAAACGATGATATCAATACCTTACAGCTTAATCACGTTTATCACAGAGATGTATTATTAGACAGAATGTCTGATGTTACCGGAACAGAGACGAATCTTCATGCTTACTCAGGTCTGGTTTGGAAAACAGGAAAATGGACCATTAATCCAGCATTAAGGGTAGATCACTTTATTTTTAATATGCACAACCTTCTGGATCCTGAACAATTACCTTCCGGACAGTCAAAAGAAGCTACAAGATTAAGCCCGAAGCTTAATTTTTCATACGCCCAGAATGATAATGTAATGTGGTTTTTAAAAACAGGAATGGGATTCCATTCCAACGACTTGAGAGTTGTTGTTCCGAATAAAAACGAAAATACCCTTCCATACTCAATCGGGGCAGATTTTGGAGTAAGACTGCATCCTTTCAAATCCTTGATTATTACTCCGGCAGTATGGTTTATGGATCTGCAGCAGGAGTTTGTTTATGTGGGTGATGATGCGGTAGTAGAACCTTCAGGGAAGTCAAGACGCTTCGGTGCAGATTTGGGAGTTCGCTTCCAGCCATTAGAAAATTTTTATCTGAATGCGGATATCAACTATTCTCATGCCCGGTTTCTTGAAGAGGAAAAAGGACAGGATTATGTTCCGCTGGCTCCGGTCGTGACGAGTACAGGATCGGTAAACTGGGATTTTCTTGATGGTTTTTCATTGGGACTTCAGTACCGTTATCTTGGCTCAAGACCGGCGGTGGAAGACAACAGCATCAAAACAAAGGCGTACTTTGTGAACGATCTGATGCTTTCATACAATCGCCAGAAATGGGGGGCAAATATTCAGTTGAATAACCTTTTTAATGTAAAGTGGAATGAAGCCCAATTTGCGACAGAAACCCAGCTAAAAGGTGAAGCAGAACCTATCACAGATCTTACCTATACTCCGGGAAGCCCGTTTGGAGTAAGAGTAGGAGTGTACTATAAGTTTTAGAGTTTGAGGGTTTGAGGTTTTCAAATTCACACATCCTCAAATTTTCAAATTCTTCGATTTCTACATTACAAATTTTGTCTAATTTTAATTAATCATTACATCAGATATGGAGGTATTATCCAATTTTCAGTATAAAAAGCTTTTTCTCCCCAATATCACTGAGAAAATATTAGCCAATAATGCGGATATACAACTTTATCGCATAGAGAATTATCTTAAGGGAATTCTGATGCCGGTGATTCCGTACCGTACGACTTTTAATTTTATCATTTTCGTGACCAACGGTCATATCAGACAGTACCTTGAAAATAAAGAATATCACGCTGAAAAAGGCGGCGTTATCTTCATCAAACAAGGAACAATAACCGCCACGGTAGAATTATCCGATGATATTGAAGGATTTTTTCTGGCCTATGAAAATAATATCCTTTCTGAGCAGGAGCTCCCCAAACATAAGAGCAGTATCTTCTTCATGACCCCTTTTCTGAATCTGGATAGCTTAACCTACGGAACCATTACCCAGCTTCTTCCGATTATGGAACAGGAACTCTGGTTGAATAACCTCAATATCAACGATGTAGTGGTGACCATGCTTCACCTGATTTTAATCAAGATGCTGAGCACGGATTCTGATACCCATCATAAATCGGCTACACGTCCCATGGAGCTGTCGCTGCAGTTCAGGGACCTTCTGTTTAAGTACCATGTCTGTGAGAAACGGGTAGCTTTTTATGCTGATAAATTATCGGTTACAGAGAGTTATTTGAATAAATGTGTGAAAGGAGTGACTCAAAAATCTCCTAAACAATGGATCAATGAGATTGATATCAATTACAGTAAAGCACTTTTACATTCCAGCAAAGATATTGCTGAAATAGCTTATGAATTGAATTTTCATACCGCCAGCCATTTTACACAGCTTTTCAAAAAGATTGCAGGAATTACTCCGAAAGAGTACAGAACTCAGTTTTTGCAGAACAGGATTAATGGGTAGGCTGAAACTAAAGGCTGGAAGATGGAAGTATTTTACTCTATATATTAAAGTTTAGCCTTTTAAGTGAAGTGGCTTTTAAAAACGACATTCATAACAATAGTGTATTGTAGTACTTCCAGCTTCCCTCTTCCAAACATTACATCTTTTCATTCTCAAGAATCTTGAGGACAAGCTTTTCTTCTCTTGTAAGGTCTGCCTTTCCGTCATTCTCTTCAATGATTTCCAATTCATCAAGGTATTTTTTGATGGTATTGTTTTCGTAAAGATTGATAACTAGTGGATGTACATAATATTTCCTGCATACTGCGGAAGTGTTGCCCAAATGTTCTGCAACAATGTCCAAAGCTTCCTTAACTTTCTTTTTATATTCGGTGTTGCTTTCTGCATATCCTATTTCTCTAAAAGCAATCAGGGCACTAACCGTTCCGGACCAGGTTCTGAAATCTTTAGCAGTAAAATCTTCACCACTTATTTCTTTGATATACTCATTCACCATTCCCGAATCTACAGAATGTCGGTTTCCTTCATCATCAAGATATTGGAAAAGTTCTTTCCCGGGAATATCCTTACATTTCTGAACCAGTCTTGCCAGTCTTTTGCTTCTCAGGTCAATATGGTGCATGATTCCCTTTTTGCCTTTAAATGAAAAAGTAATTTTCTGGCCTTTAACCTGTACATGTTTATCCTTTAGAGTAGTCAGTCCGAATGAGCCATATAACTTTTCATATACATTATTACCGATACGTATATTAGTTCTCTGCATAAGGCTTACAATCAATGCCAGTATCTTCCGTTTTTCAAAGCTCCTTATAGCAAGGTCCTTTTCCATATGAAGTCGCATTTCGGGTAAGGCATAGCCAAACTGAAGCATCCTGTAAAATTTGGTATGGTTTCGCAGGGCACTCCATAATGGATGATAGCGGTACTGTTTTCTTTTTTTGATGTCAAAACCTGTGGCCTGAAGATGGCCGTTATCCAGTGCGCATATCCACACGTTTTCCCAGGCGGGAGGGATCACCAGTTTATTGATCCTGGTAATTTCATCCTTATCTTTGATTTTTTCACCATCCTTATAATAGGAATATTTTTTTCCGGTTTTCTTACGCGTAATTCCGGCGGATTCTGCATCGGTGGTATATACAAGATGTACCGCCTTTGCAGAAGCTTCCGGGTCCTTCATGATTTTAACAATCTTTGATGGCTTTAAATGAGAAATGATCTCTAAATCTGTGTTCTTCTCCATAAAACATGGTTAAGAGTTTTTACCCTTCGAAAAAATCAGTAAAAGAATCACTACAATTACACAGACTAAGAGGATTCCCCACCACATTCCGGCTTTAAAAATTGTTCCTACTGCTTCACAACTTGTTAGTGTCAGCAAACTTAATATGGTTATACTGTAAAAGCTCCATTTTCTCATAGTTCAATATTTTTGGTGTTTATTAAATTCTGCTTCGGTCAGCTCTCCAGTTCTTGATGGATCTTTTGATCTCATCTCCCGAAATATTTTCGTGAAGAGCCTTGTACAAAAGCTCTTTGAATTCGTCATCATAAGCAAAACGAAGGGCTGCAATCTGGTCAAATCTTAATTTCTCAACGGTTTCATCGGAGCTGAGATTGAAAATTTCATAATAACGTTGTCGAAACTCAAGAACAACAATACGGTTCTGGAGCCCCAAAGCATAGTGCTGCCTGATCATTATCGCTAGATAAAAAAGCAGAAAGATCACCACGGAAAACAGAATCCATATCAGCGGATTCTGAGGATCATTCCATATTTTATATAATCCGAAAATTTCCAGTATTATTAATAAAGGAAGGTATATAAAATGATGAGGAGGATAAAATTTCCTGTGATTCTTGTAGTTCTGCTGTTTCATAAGGTAGAACGCTGCAATAATCTTTCCAAAAATCTATAAAAATGATAATGTGGTAGTTTTTTTTAATAGAAATATATTATTTAATTAAATATGTTTGAAATTTTAATGTTTTTGCAGAATTTGTTTTATAAATTTAGAAGTAATTTGTTTTTAACTCCAAAAAACTAAAGTATTCCAAACATTTTGTGCTTTTTATGGTTTTATTTTCCCGCAGATAAAATAGATTACACAGATTTTTTTGCTTCCGTACATTGAACATATATATAATCTATATTTTTAACACTGTAGTTCACTTGAGAAAGTTGATAATGCTACTGAATAGGATAATTTCACTTTAGAGAAAATCGGAGATTTTCAAAAACTTTCGTGTCCTTTTTATGCGTAAAGTTTGTCACTTAAAATACCTTAAGTGTTCAAAAACTTTTGTGCCTTTTGTGGTTAAATAATCAGCAACAGTACTCCGAAAATTACATTATCAGGATTTCAAATAATTATTACCAAAAAAATAACATGTTATAGTGGAAAATAGGGTGCTGATTTAAGCTTTTGACTTTAATTTTTTCGTAACTTTCGGTGTTCAAAAAAAAGAAAAGAATGACTTCAAAGGAAAAAGTTGCTGCGCTTCGTGAAGAAATGCAGAAAAATAATGTTGATGCATTTATAGTATATTCTGCGGATCCGCATATGAGTGAGTATCTTCCTGAAGAATGGCAGGAAAGAGCCTGGTTGTCAGGGTTTTTAGGTTCTGCCGGATTTGTGGTAATTACTAAAGATAAAGCAGGTTTATGGACTGACGGAAGATACTTTACCCAAGCCGCAATTGAATTGGACGGTTCAGGAATCGATCTTTTCAAAGACGGTATTGAAGGTACCCCCAATTATATCGACTGGATTATTTCAGAAATTCCCAATGGCGGTAAAGTGGCGGTTAATGCATTAGCTGCATCCAATGCCAACTGGGAACTCCTTTCTCAAAAATTCAATGCAAAAAATATAAGTCTTATTGATCTTCCGCTTTTAAAACAAGTCTGGACAGAAAGAGGAACGCCTTCTGAGAATCCTATTTACATACAGCCCGTTGAAAGAGCCGGTAAATCGGTAGCGGATAAGCTTTCAGCGATTCGTCAGAAAATGGAGGAGCAGGAAGCAACTGTTCATATTATTTCCAGCTTGGATGACGTAGCCTGGACATTAAACCTAAGGGGAAGCGATGTACAGAGCAACCCTGTATTCCTTGGATACATCGTGATCACAAAAAATGATGCAGTTCTTTTTACAGGCCTTGAAAAAATGGAAGTGGAAGCCAGAAAACAAATGGATGATGCTTTCGTAAAAATGATGCCTTACGAAGAATTCTATACTTATCTGAAAGGCTTCAAAAATGAAACAGTATTGGTTTCTCCAAATACCAACCAACAAATTGTTGAAATGTTAAAAGCAGACAACCAATTCATCAAAGCACCGGTGCCGGGTAACCTGATGAAAGCCCAGAAAAATGATACTGAGCTTGAAGGTTTCAGGAAAGTGATGGTAAGAGATGGGGTGGCTATGGTAAAATTCTTATACTGGCTGACTCACAATGCTGGAAAAGAGGCTATGAATGAATATTCTATCGGTGAGAAACTGAGAGGATTCCGTGCTGAAGGAGAAAACTTTGTAGGAGAAAGCTTCGGTTCTATCATAGGGTATAAAGATAATGGGGCCATCATGCACTATTCTGCCAAGAAAGAAGGCAGCAAAGAGGTAACTAATGCAGAGACTATTCTGGTAGATTCCGGAGGTCAGTATCTTGAAGGTACAACGGATATTACGAGAACTTTTGCTTTAGGAACGGCTTCTGATGAGTTTAAAAGAAATTCAACATTGGTATTACAGGGACTGATCCGTTTATCTATGGTGAAATTCCCGAAAGGAACCAAAGGTGTACACCTTGATGCTATTGCACGACTGCCGCTGTGGATGGAAGGAAAAGACTTCAACCATGGAACAGGTCATGGAGTAGGAAGCTTTATGAATGTTCATGAAGGACCTCAGAGCATCAGGAAAGACCTGAACGCACAGGATCTTCTTCCCGGAATGGTATGTTCGAATGAACCGGGATACTACCTTGAAGGGCATTATGGGATTCGTCACGAAAACCTGATTGCGGTGAAAGACGCAGAAAAAACAATTCATGGAACATTTTATGAATTCGAAACTTTGACATTCTGCCCGTTCTTCAAAGATACAGTGGTAAAAGAAATCCTTTCTGAAACAGAAATAGCGTGGTTAAATGCATATCACAAGACCTGTGAAGAAAAAATAGGCCCATATCTGGAAGGAGAAATAAAAGAATGGTTCTTAGAATTGGTAAGCCCATTGTAATATCCAGATAAATTCAATGAAAAAGCATTGAAATTTAGCTATTAAACAAAATAATTGTTAGATAATTTAAAGTCCTGTAAGTATTACTTGCAGGGCTTTTTTTATCCCACAACCGTATTTTTACGGATAAAATTTTAGGGATTCCCCTGAGACAGAAAATCAAATGGCAGCCTATCTTTGTCTTACCAAAAAACATCATTCATATCTTCATATATAACTTAGTAAATTCAAAACGGTAGTAAGATCATCTCGTCCTGGGGTGGTCTTTTTTGTAGAGGTCAAAAACGGTAAAAAGCGACGGAAGTAAAAGGATCAAGCATAAAATTTTGGGACTTTACAGAAAGTTAAAGTTAAGCAAGGAATTCGATTTCCTTATTGATGAGGGGCTAAGAAAGCGACAAAGTTGCTGATGAAGCTGTATGGATGTGTATGCCCTTAGACAGAATCAGCGAAGTTGATTCCACCCTTTCCCTGTAATGATTCGCAGGAAGAGTGAAGACTTTACGTTATATTTAAATGGGATAGTTTTCAATATTCCAACCTCTCCATCCATTCCCTCGCTTAAACACCCTGATTTAAAAAATTCCTGTTTTTTATTTATTTTCGCAGAAAACAATCAGGAAGCATCAGTAATTAAGAATGAATACAAAAGATTATTTTCAGAGTTTCAATTTATTTTCAGAAAATGAAATAGACGCATTTCTGCAGCTTTTTGAAGTAAGAAAAGTGAATAAAAATGAATATTTTGTACAGGAAGGTGAGAGATGCAAAGAGGTGGCGTTTATAAAATCAGGGATTTTCCGTTCTTTTTATCTTGCTGATGACGGAAAAGATATGACGTATTGTTTCAGGTTTCCCAATACAATGATGGCGGCTTATTCATCATTCATCTCCGATAGTCTGAGCAGGGAGAATATGCAGGCCATTAACAATGCAGAATTGATGGTGTTAAAAAAAGAAGCGGTAGATGAGATGGTGCAGGAAAACATCAACTGGATTAAGTTTTTAAAAATCATTGCCGAACAGGAATACCTTGAACTTGAGAACAGATTTTTTCAGCTTCAAAGAGATACTGCTGCCCAACGGTATGAAACCCTTGTGAGAAATCATCCCGATTACATTCAGAATATTCCGCTTCAGTATCTGGCTTCTTATCTGGGAATTACACAAAGACATTTGAGCAGGATCAGAAAAGAAATTTCTTTTTAGACATTTGTCCTGCAGACCGAGCCTCCAGCGTTCTACTTTTGTCAAAAAAAACGTATGGAACAAAATATTCTTATTGTTGGAGGAAACGGTTTAGTGGGTAAAACAATAGCGCGGATTCTTCAAACAAGAAACCCTCAGTTTACTATTTTTATCGGGGGTCGAAAGGGCGGAAAAACAGGTAAAGACTTAAAAGTTGATGTTACCGATCCCGGTACTTTTAAAACAATTACCGATCATAAAATTAACCTGATTATTCTTTCTGTCAATGATAAATCCGATCATATTCTTCAGTTTGCCATAAAGCATAATATTGACTATCTAGATATTACCAAACCAACTCCTGACCTTGTCCGGGCCTATGACATGGCAACACGTCATGAGGTGAACAGCAGGATTGTATTCAGCTCAGGATGGATGGGAGGAATCGTTCCCGGATTGGTGAATGCTATTTCAGACAATGCAGAGGCAGAGGAAGTGAAGCTTTTCGTGTACTATTCAGTGAAAGATCTCGCAGGAGAAAGTTCAGCTCATTTTATGGCAGAAAATGTAGCCGTTCCTTTTTATCGCTATCAGAATGACCAGCCGGTTTCTATTCGTCACTTTTTGAATACAGAATATTATGACTTCTCTTTTGGAATAGGAAAACGGCAGGCGTATAACTTTGATGTTCCCGATCTGTATATTTTCAATAAAGTAGAAAGGGTTCCGGATGTCAGCGTAAAGATGACCTATAATTCGAAATTCATTACCTGGCTGCTTGGGACTTTTCAATACCTCAGGATTTTTAATATTTTGTCTTTAAAAGAAAGAAAAATGATTTTCGGTTCCAGCGGAAATGGAGATCAGTCGGTTTTTGAAATAGTCGTAAAAGATCAGCAAGGCTATAAAAAATTGAGTTTGCAAAGCACAAAAGGACAAGCGGAACTGACGGCTTTATCAGCGGTACTGCATACCGAAGAACTATTGAGAAATCCTCATCAAAATAAGGTCTATTTCAGCCACCAGCTGCATGAATCATTAGCTTTACTAACCCAGTTGAATTCATATGAAACGATCAATATAAAAATAACACAATGAAAAAAATAGCCATTATCAACGGCCACCCCAATAAAGATTCTTTCAATTTCGGAATGGCAGCCGCTTATAAAAACGGAGCCCAAGAATCGGGTGCTGAGGTGAAAGAAATTGTTGTTAAAGATTTAAAATTTAATCCGAATCTTCAATTCGGTTATCAAAGACGGATGGAGCTAGAACCGGATTTGGTTAAAGCCTGGGAAATTATACAATGGGCTGATCATCTGGTTTGGATACATCCTGTTTGGTGGGGAGGTTTACCTGCCCTTACAAAGGGGTTTGTCGACCGGCTTTTTTTACCGGGAATGGCTTACAAATTAAGGGAAAATTCTGTGTGGTGGGATAAGCTTCTGAAAGGAAAAACAGGTCATATTATCACAACCCTGGATCAGCCGGGTTGGTATTATCGTTTATTCTTCGGAAGACCCAGTGTCAATCAGCTTAAAAAATCAACGTTGGAATATTGTGGCGTAAAACCGGTTAGGGTAACCTATGTGGGGATTATCAGAAATTCTAAAGAGGAACAGCGAAATGGATGGCTGAAGAAAGTTAAAAAATTGGGTCAAAAACAAAAATAATATAAGAATTTTGAAGTCCGGAGCTGGAAGTACTGAATGATATATCTTCCAGCTCCGGACTTTCTGGTTTACAAATTCTCTTTTTACAATCCCTTTTTACCCTCTATCCAGTACGCTTGCGATCTGATGCATCGTGGAGAAACACCCTTCGCTTTTAGAAACTTCCTGATCAATGACATGCGTTCCCCATTTCCTGTAAGGTAGAAAACAATATCATCGTGAGAGACCGCTTCTTTTTCTTCTCTCAAAAAGTCGGTGAGTGCCTCTATCATTCTCATTATGCTTTTTTTAGGACTGTGGTATCCGTATAAATTCAGTTTTTCAAGCGCAGAACATTCTTCCAGCTCGTGAAGGCATACAAACAGCGCACCGTTTTCTTCTGCAGCTTCTCTGATGGAAAGGGAACTACCCAGCGAAGTCTCATCACCGATAGAAAAATGGACTTTTGAACCGGGTTCAAAAAAACGTTTTCCTCTTGGCATCAATATTTTTATAGAGTCGCCTTGAGATAATCTCGTAACAAAATTACTTCCTGCCGCAGTATCATCATGCACATGGAATAATACCTCAAAGGTTCCTGCTTCTCTGTTAAAATTAAAAGGGGAATAATTACGGAAATCTCTGTCATTGATTCGTATTCCGATGGCGTAAGCAGGTTCAAACTGGACATCCTGCAAATCGGATTCAAAACGGATTTTTTTAAGATCTGCAGTAATATTTTCTATATGAACGACAGTACAATCTTTAAATTTTGAGGACCAGACATTTTCTACAGTGTCGTTAATCCATTTTGGTAGGCTTGGCATAAAAAATTTTCTTACAAAGGAAGCTTCAAATTTAAAATATTACCATAGCGGTTTCAGGGAATTGATTGGATATTTCGTGGTTGAACAGAGAGAATAAGAATATAGGATAACCTGCTGTACGTCCGGCGCCCAACTTCCAGCTTCTTTATTGCTTTCCATTTCCCTTCCTGAATTCCGAAGGTGACTGGTTTTCTGTTTTTGAAAATAAGCGTGTAAAATACGTGTGATCTGCATATCCCAGGTCATAAGCTATCTCCTTTACGGTAAGATGGGTAAACGCCAGCAGTCTTTTGGCTTCCGTTAAAATCTCATGATGAATCCAGTGTTGTACGGGTTTTCCTGTTACCTCACGGACAACTTCCGTGAGGTAGCCTCTGGAAATATTGAGCATTTCGGCATATTCGGATGGACTTTTCATGGTTTTGTAGTTTTTTCTTACCATTATCCTGAAGGCTCTTGTTAGTTGTAAAGAACGGTTGTCTCCGATAGAACGGGAGATATTTTCCTGTGAATACATCACCGCAAACATCCCTAAAAAGGCATTAAGTAATGATTGAACGACTAAAAATCCTTCTTTGGAAGAAAGCGCTTCATCAGTATAAGACGCGTGAAGCATGGCTGCTGCAGTCCTGATTTTTTCGATCCGGTTTTTATTAAGACTCAGAGGTCGTATTCCTTCCAGAGATTCTTCAAAAACAGAACGCACAGCATCCGGAACCAGATCTGCTTTTACCGCAACAAACCATCCGTTGACCTCTTGCATGAGGATGCCCTGATGTACCTGCCCGGGTAACACACAAAAAATAGCGGATCCTTGCGCTTCAATCATATTAAAATCAACCATCATTTTGACATGTCCGCTTTCCATACAGGTGAAAATGTAGTGGCTGTCCCGATGTATTCCTTTATCCATAAGAATATCTTCTGTGCTTTGAGTACGAAGATCCATTCTTTTGATATGAAATCGGTGCTCCGAAATATCTTTTAAATCATAAGTAGGAATTGTCTTCATCTTGTTTAAACCGGTTTCACAAAGCTACAATATATGTTTGGCTATTTAGCCTTTGAAAAAGCCATCTTTATTGCAAGATAGGTGAGTACGCTTGCCATAAACCATTTCTGAACCTTGATCCACACAGGATTGTTTGAAAAAAATGTGGCAACTTTGGCTGCAGTAAGGACGATGATGAAATTAACAGTGAAACTTAGTATCACCTGCACAATACCCAATTCTAAACTCTGAGTAAATACCGATCCGTATCCGGGTTTAATGAATTGAGGAAAAAATGATAAATAAAACACAGCCACTTTAGGATTAAGAACATTAGTTAAAAAGCCGACAGTGAATAGTTTTTTAGGACGATCATATGTGCCGGTATGGTCTACTTCAAAAATATTTCTGCTTTTAGGTTTAATGGCCTGATAAGCCAGATACAAGAGATAAATTGTTCCTGCCGTTTTAAGAACCGTATAAGCGAATGGAACGGCCAATAATACAGCTGTAAGGCCAAAAGAAACCATAATAATGTGAAATATAAAGCCACAAATGACTCCCGTCAAAGAAATAAATCCTGATTTTTTACCTTGCGTAATTGATTTTGAAATCAAATAAATCATATTGGGACCTGGGCTGATGGCAAGAATAAGTGCTGCCAGCATAAAGAACGGAAGGTCGTGAAGTGGGATCATAGGCGGTTGGTGTACTAAAGATCTGATATGGGTACAAAGATACGTACTGTTTGTGATCTGATTTTAAAAAAAGATACTCCTATTCTTTTTTTGTAATGTTTAAGTATTAACTGATGAATCTGAATTTTCGATTCTCAGCTCAGGCAAGTCTTTTCTTTTCCGCCAGAAGAAATAGGCCACAACCACGGTGGCAATGGGAAGTGCAATTCCAAACTCATCAATATAGTAATTGGTATTTCCGGTTTCTGTGGTAAACGGTGTAAAAATAGACTGGATAAAAAGATTATGGCTTGCATGTAAAAACACTCCGGTCCAAAGGCTGCCGGATTTCAACCTTAGCCAGGTGAAAATAAAACAGCAGGTAAATATCATAATGGTAAAGCAGGTCAAAGCAAGCCATTTGGGCCCGCCTGTATTATAATTTGAAAATAATAACAAAGGATAGTGGTACAATGACCAGATGACTCCCATCCATAGTGAAGTAGCAGTATATGAGTTGATTTTTGCCAGTTGTGGAGTCAGAAGTCCGCGCCAACCGATTTCTTCACCCAAAGCAGATCCTACAGATCGTACCATCCCGAAACTGCTCATTAAGATAACATATAAGACAATTGTTAATCCGTCAGACAGTTCCCAACCCATTCCTTTTCCGATTTCCTTTACGAATTCGTGATTGTAGAAGCCACCGGCTCCGGTGATCCAGATGATCAGATAAGGGATAAAAGCATAAAGAAGAGGAATACAGTAGGCCATTATCTGATATTTGGTATTTCCCCATTTCCAGCCCAATGACGATATCGGGATTTTCCTGATCCTACAAGTGAGAAGAGCTGCTATTGCCGGACACCACATTACGATGGTTGCATAAGAGATTATTCCGCCACCCAGTTTTCCGGTGCGGATGCACATATAGTAGACAGGAAGACAAAAAAACAAAGTAAGTATCAGATAAGTGGCTATATTCTTGCGGATTTCCGTGGTAGAAGCTGGTGTTTCCATAGGTTGATCGGGTTTAATTGATAGTTGGTGTTGGGTTGATGAATTTACGTTTATATTAGATAATAACAACATTTAAAGCCTTGATATTACATGGGTTGTGTTAAAAAAAAACTTTTAAAGAAGAATAAAAGCTTTTTTTATTAAGTTTGTGAAAAGCTCTACCGGTTCCGGAAGATCACATTGATTGCTGCTGACAATCGATGCCATCCAATGATAGGATACGTAAGCTTGAATAATTAAAAATAGAAAGTTATGTGGCAATATTATCTCATGTCCGGAGCTGGATTAGGATTGTTGATCCTCGCTGTGTTTAGTCTCAAAAATACCCTTTCATTTTTGAAAAAAGCAGAAAGAACAACCGGAACGGTAACTTCATTACGTATGATTGAATCAGATGGAGAAGTATATTTACCGGTTTTTACGTTTCAAACCAGAGATCATATTGAATATACCTATGGTCTGTCTGAAGGAAGTAATCCTCCTGCCTGGACGATAGGCGATACGGAAACAATTATATATGATCCTGAAGATCCTTCCCATGCAGGTTTATACACCTATTTCAGAATTTTTGCATGGCCTCTTATATGGATTTCTATAGCTTTGCCGCTATTGGTGATCGGAGGCGGATATTTTGTTGCAGAACAGTATTTAAAATAGAAGCCAATATCGGTAAAAGGCAGATAAAGGCTATAAATTGATAAAAAAGAGTGCAATTTTCTGCACTCATTTTTTTACTTTACCTTTTCTAAAAGATATAACTTAGCTCCGGAAAATGCCAGTTTAGGCATTAAATTACCTTCCAGAACCATCGTTTTATTATTTACGTCAATTACAGAAATATAATTGTTGGAATTGTATTCAATATAGTTCTCTTTTTCTTTGGTGGCCGGATTTTTTCCAAATTCCATCGAATATTTTACCCAGTCTTCTTTTTCAGAGCTGCAATGTACAGGCTGGAATTTTGATTTTTTAGCTTTAAAAATAATCTGGTCATAGCTATCTGTACACTCTGAAGTAAAAGTGCTTTCAGGATTCTGATCTTTAGAGAAATCTTCAAAAGAACCACGATATACGCCTACTACTTTCCAGGTTCCGTCTAGACGGTCTTCATCTATTTTTCCTTTTGCTTTGCTTACTGCCCAGCTGATACCGTTCACCGTTCCTTTTACTGCTTTATAGCTTACATTTACGGCTCCTTTTACCACTTTTGCAGCGGTAGATACAACGCAGGAGTTTAATACAAGTACGGCCGAAGCCAGAAATAACATTTTTTTCATATCATCAAGTTTTACTAATACGCTGCGAAGATAATATTTTAATAATTAGAAAAAGCAAGATTAAAATATGCTCAGATTATATTGCTTTACCAGATCTAAAATCATATGATATCCCGCAGATGAATTGCCGTGTTTATCCAAAGAAGGGCTGAAGACACCGATTCCCATTTTTCCTGGAACACTTACTGTGATTCCTCCACCGACACCGGATTTGCTCGGTAAACCTACCGTTCTGGAATATTCTCCACTGAACTCATACATTCCGGCAGTGAGCATTTGGGATTCTATTAATTGGGCAATTTCAGCATTTTTATAGGTAGTATCTCCGTCAAAACGTACACATTGATTGGCAAAGAAATAACCGATTTTAGCCAGATCTTCAGCAGTGACCTCAATGGAACATTGTCTGAAATAATTGTCAAGCTGATCCTCATTTCCTGAGATCAGACCACTGTTTTTCATAATGTAGAACATTCCTCGGTTTCGATGACCGGTGGTTTTTTCAGATTCGTACACAGATTTACTGTAGTCTATTGTTGGGTTTTTGGTAATATACCTCACCATATCCAACACTTTTGTAAACGGCTTTTCGCCGTCTCCGGAAATTAAAGAAGTGGTAAGAATAGCCCCGGCATTCATCATCGGGTTAAGTGGTTTGCCCATGGTTTCAAGATTGGCAAAATGATTAAAAGGCTTGTCGGTTCCGTAATAGCCCATTTTATCAAAAATATGGGCTTCACCTTTTTCATTCACAGCAATCATCAATGCAATAATTTTTGAAATACTCTGCATGGTAAATTTCTTACTTACATCACCGGTATTATAGACTTTTCCGCTTTTATCCACTACTGAAAAGGCAATAGCTTTAGCATCCATTTTCCCTAATTCAGGAATATAATCGGCCACTTTACCTTCGGTATAATAAGCTCTGTTTTTTTCCAGAATGCTGCTCAGGGTCTTTTCAGAAATTGCAGGAACCTCTGCCGTTTTCTGAGCATACGTCATTGTATTGAAGGAAAGAAAGGTTGCGAAGACAATTCCCTTTGTGGAAAGTAAAAAGCTATTTCTTATCATAAAAATCTGTTTCAAATAAAATATTAATGTATACCTCAAGAAAACAAAGATAAAATATTTCATCTTCTGAGAGCTATTCTTCTTTGCAATATCCGTTCCATCCCGGGCCAATTGATAAAAATACCAAGATACCTCTTTGGGAAGATGCTTATTTGGAAAGCAATATTCAATCTATTTTGCTATTTGTTTTATAAGATCTTCAATGTTCAATGCTGGGTTTATAGCTAATAAAAATAATATTCCCTCGTATTTTGTAATAATTTCAAGAGCTGTTTTTTTTGATTGGCTGTCATTATCTTTGGCATCTATCAGTAAGCTTTCCATATTGCTGTAAAATTGGGTAACTTGCTCTTTAAAATGAGGGAGAATACTAAAGGCCTCAAAATACATAATATAATAGGAAGACATTCCATTTTCAGTAATCGCTAAAATTTGCGGAATAAAATTCAGGTAGAATTCCTGGATTTTAGTTTCAATCTCTTTGATGGTCAATTCAGACTGCCTGTAAGCGTTCCAGTCTACAGCAGTGTAAAATTGTAAGAAATACTGATTGATAACCTCTTTATACAGGTCATTTTTATTTTTAAAGTGATGATAAAATGCTCCTTTGGAAAATCCTGATGCCTCTACCAGTTGTTGCATAGAAGTATTATGAAATCCTTTATTGATAAATGTCTGGTACGAGACCAGAAGTATTTTTTCTTTTGTTTCCATTATTTAGCTGTCATTGCTGCAGTGGTTGCAAATATAATAATACCCAGCCCTACGACAATAGCAACACCAATAAACCCATACATGGATCTCGAAAATTGCTGTTGGTTGGGTGTATTTTGAAGTCTTCTGGCTTTCCGTACAGCGTACAGAAATAGAGGAATAGACAGCACTGTTCCCAAAAATTCTAAATTAAAAAGTAGAGTAGGCATTGCTGTAGGAGACTGTGGAAAGATCGCAAGCAAATCGATTGTGTAAACGATAAAGTAACTGATTCCACATATATATGCTCCTTTATAAGCCCACTTCCATTGCTTACCTATACAATAAATTAAAAATAAACTTACTATTCCCAACAGGGTCAGGAAAGAGTTGAAAATCCCTAAAGTGGCTGCTGAAATGTGAGAAAAATCCCTTGATTCAATAAACCCGCCGGGAATCATAAGGGTTAAGTTCACTGCTGATAAAAAAAGAAGCAGCTGGATGCGTTTTGTTGTATTCATTGTTTTCTTATTTAGTACCGACCGTTCGGTATGTAAAAGTAAAATTAATATTTTATCCTGCAAAATGTTTTTGACTAAAAATTTTCTGATATTTTTTGTACTGACAAACGGTTGTCACCAATCATTATTAAATTTACGAAACAATACATTTTAAAATACTGGTTTCGATGAAAACAACAGGAAGACAAAAAATATATATCATTGCCTGCAATGAATGGAGACAATGGCTGGAGGAGAATCATCAGACCGAAGAATCTGTCTGGGTGATCTGTAATACCAAAAAATCAAATCTGCCTGTGGTCCGCTGGGGTGATCTGGTTGATCAAGCACTGTGTTTTGGCTGGATAGACAGTACAAGAAAATCTGTTGATGGAGGCTCGTTTATGCAGCTGTTTACCAAACGTAAACCGAACAGTACCTGGTCTAAAATCAATAAAGAAAAAGTTCGGAAACTCATCGATGATCAACTCATGATGCCTGCAGGCTACCAAAGCATCAAAACCGCAAAGGAAAATGGTTCCTGGGAAATATTGGATAGTGTTGAAGACCTTATAATTCCTCAGGATCTGGAAGATGCATTTGAAAAATATATTGATTCAAAGGAATATTTTCTGAGTCTCAGTAAATCGGTGAAAAAAATGCTCCTTCAATGGGTTGTTCTTGCTAAGCGACCTGAAACCCGCAAGAAACGGCTTGATGAAATAGCAAAACAGGCCTCTCAAAAAAACAGACCACAACAATTCCGATAATGTAAAGGGTATGCAGGTGTAAAAGTAGAAGGGGTTTTTTGTAATGTCTTAATTAATAGTTGTTTGTATTCTTTTTTAATAAGGAATTTGTACATTTACTTACCTTAACCATGATACTAAAAGACATGAGTACAACATTATATTCACGATATCTTCAGACCAGGATTTTTTTTATAACCGCACTCTTGGGAATAGCTTCTTTTTCAGTTCTGAAATCACAAAATACAGCAGAAAAACTTGATACTTATTTTTCTGCAAAAGCCAGAAATGGTGATTTTAATGGAGTTATTCTCGTGGCTGAAAAAAATAATATACTTTACCATAAAGCTTTCGGATTTGCTGATTTTGAACATAAGAGATTGAACACTTTACACTCACGTTTTCCTATCGGTTCCATCACTAAATTACTGACCGCTACAGCAGCTCTTCAATTGGTGGATCAGGGGCTTCTGAATCTGGAGGCACCCATCAGAAATTATCTTTCTCAATTTCCTTATCCGGACATCACTCTCAGCCATCTTCTTTCGCATACTTCAGGTTTGCCGGGTTGGGATGCCGTTTTTAAAAATACAATCCAGAAGCATCCGGATGCAGTATTCACACTTGATGATATCCTGCCGGAATATACAGATCAAAATATTCCTTTGTCTTTCAAACCCGGCTCTGCACATGAATATAATAATGTTAATTCCGTATTTGTTGCTTTACTCATTGAAAAGGCTTCCGGTGAACCTTACGACATTTATATGAAACAGCATATTTTTGCTCCGGCAGGGATGAATGATACTTTTATTCCGGAAATTCCTTTTTTCAACTACACCGGCTCGGAAAAAAAGAATGTATCGAATCTGTATATCGATCATATGTTTAGTTCAATAAAAGAAAATGCGGAAACAATATCAGCGAATAAGACATACTGGAAAAGATTCAATTTCAGAGGTTTTGGTGAGATTGTGCTTACTGCGGAGGATCTTTTTAAGTTTAATCAGGCATTGACAGAAGGAAAACTGCTGTCTTTATCAACTTTAAAAAAAGCACAAACGGAAGTAAGGCTCAGTGATGGCAGTCCTTCAGGGATTGGATTAGGCTGGCAGATAGAAGAGCATAACATCTTAGGTAAACTGATAGGGCATGGAGGCGGACTTCCGGGGTTGTCAACAGGTTTTATTGACCAACCTGATACCCAGCGTGTAGTCATTGTTTTTGATAATACGCAACAAAACGCAGAAGATCTTGAAATGGAAGCATTGATGATTCTTTTTGGCAGGAAACTACCAACTCCTACAAAAAATATAGCCCGAATTTATGGAAAGAGCTTACTGAAAAGCGGATCTGCAATCGCTACACATGAACTTCTCAGCTTACAAAAAGATACAACGAAGTATTACCTTTCTGAACAGCAGATGAACAGACTGGGTTATGATTTTTTGCGTTCAGGAAAAATTCCACAGGCAGTTGAAACATTCCGAATGAATACAGAGCTCTTTCCACAAAGTTCCAATACTTACGACAGCTATGGCGAATCACTTCTCAAAGACAGCCAGAAAGAAAAAGCTTTAATGATGTACAGAAAATCAGTTGAACTCAATCCTGCTAATGAAAATGCGAAAAAAATTATCGTTGAGTTAAGTCGATAATGTCGCACTTCATATCACTTTCCTATATTTTTTGACAGGATTACTTAGCAGATTTGGCGCTAAAGTATTCTGAATATGTTATTTATTAGTAAAACTGTATTTCGAATATCGGCTTTTGGATGAGATTGAGGCTAAAAAAAATGAAAAGCCAGAATCGGTAAAAACAGATGGTCTTATGATATTATTTTTCTCCTCATTTCTTATTTTTGCAAAGAAGAAAAACACCCAACAGGTCTATTTTAAATATGAGCAATATATTTTCTGACAATCATCAAATAAGGAAAGTTTCAACTTTTTCAGAACTTGTCAATACTCCTTTTCAAGGAAACATGAATGCTGTGTGCTGGTATAGGGATTTGGCGGGTGACTTTAATGAAATTGTATCTAAACTTCAGTTGGAAGAAAATATCACGGAAGTTTCTGCAGAAGATCTTTCAGCTCTGGATCTTTCAGAAAAGGGAAGTGCTGCAAGAGACATTATTCTGAATGATTTAAAATTGCTATCAGATTTCGGAGCGTTACCGTCTCTTAATTTGCTCAAAAATTACGAAAGAGATAAGGAGTTTGATTTTATTTCCACAGATGTCTATTCATATCATGTCGACCGTTCCCCCATTGGTACAGATACTTTTTTATGCACATATCATGGTGCAGCAAGTGATATTCTCCCTAATGCCCAGTCCGAACAAAAAATCCAGATTCCGGAAGTTAGGGAAAGGCTTAAAGAATTACACAATGGTCCGGATGATGAGTTTGAGTTTTTTTTAAAAGAATATTTTTTCGATCTCCATTATCAGCCCAAACCTGATGCCCGGCCTGTCAATCTGGGAGTAGGGCAGCTCTGGCGACTGGCAGTGGATCATCCTGCACAACAAGTATTACCGTGTATTCATAGGGCTCCTGTTGAAAATGACGGAGAGTTACGTCTTCTTTTGATCTGCTAAAGTATCCATAAAACGAATATAAGTCCCTATACATAGAGACTTATATGATTTCTGATGCGAAAAATAAATGATGGAATGAGTAATATACTTATATACAAACTCTTTTCATACCTTATCTTTTTACTGCCCAGACCGCGGCGTTTGAAGTATTGTAAATTACAAGATTACCGTCATTCTGTATTACGAGTCTGTCAGAATTTTTATTATACGTGTCGGCACTGAAAACAGGTCTGTTTGATCTGTCGTAAACCACCAAATTTCCATCTGCCTGAAATAGAGCTCTTACTCCTCTTCCTTCTGTGTTGGTGGCCCATACCGGAGAATTTCTGTCATTATACAATACCAGATTTCCATCATTTTGAAAAACAAGGTAATGTTGTCCATTTTCAGAATAAAACTTTTGTTCTTTGCTGAAGCTTTTGTCTCTATAGATTGTTCCTGTGTAATGAGTTCCGGATTTACTTCCTTCACTGCTCTTTGATGCCCAGACTGCATAATTTGAATTTCCGTAAATCACCAAGTTTCCGTCATTTTGCACTACCAGCCTGTCTACACCTTTATTATAAGTATCCGCACTAAACACAGGTCTGTTTGCTCTATCATAAACAACTAAATTTCCGTCAGGCTGAAACAGAGCTCTGCTTCCCCGTCCATCTGTATTAGAAGCCCAGATCGGAGAGTTTCTGTAATTATAAAGCACTAAATTTCCGTCATTTTGAAAAACCAGATAATACTGTCCGTTTTCAGAATACATCTTTTTATCTTTACCAAAACTTTTATCTTTATAAATAATTCCGGTATTATTATTAATGGATTGACTTCCGGCACTGCTTTTTGATGCCCAAAGTGCATTATTTCTATTGTTGTAAATTACAAGATTTCCATCATCCTGGACAACAAGTTTTTCTGCACTTTTATCATAAGTATCTGCGCTGAAAACAGGTTTGTTGGCTCTGTCATAAACGACAAGGTTTCCGTCGGGTTGAAAAATTGCTTTATTTCCTCTTCCTTCAGTATTAGAAGCCCAAAGTGGAGCTTTTCTTTCATTATACAAGACTAAATTTCCATCATTTTGAAAAATGAGGTAATAATCTCCGTTCTCAGAATAATAACGCTTTTCAAAAGACAGGGTCTGCCCTTTATTTATTTTTTGAGCAAAAAGGGAACTCACCATAATTGTACTCAATACAATAACTAAAAGTTTTTTCATTTGTAATTTTTATTTTTTAACTGTTTATTTATATCTTTTACTTCCCGATACAGTATCTAAAGAAGTATTTATTGATCGTGGTTTACATAATACGAGGTGTACAAAAGTGGTACACAATTAAGATGCTGCAACATCTTTTTTTTCCACTTTTCCGCACGAATCTCGTCATATTAAATACTTGTAAACTAGAATTTTACAGTGTTTTACAATAAATTTAAAAAATCCATTTGTACTACTTCTGTACACCTCCGACCTTGTAAATAATTGTAAATTAGATAATTAACATTTCCCGAATGCTACAGTGATAACTGATACATTTCGCCTGTACACCTCAGTTTTCAACCAATTTTTTAACGAAAATAAAGTTAGAATCCTTACAAGTATAGCTCAAATTTTCGATTAAAATGTTTTAATCAATTTCGTTATTAATTCTCTTTTAGATTTACTAACCCCAAAATCTTTTGATAGACTTGACCATTTACTAAGTGCGTAACTTGTTTGATCAATAACATTCTCTATGAATTCTTTTGATAGTTTAGCTTCCCTTCCTAATTTTGTTAGATGTTTGACAGTGATATTTCGTCCTTCTCCCATTACCATAGTGCTTTGTTCTCCACCTGGTCCAGATGAGAAAGTAAGGTCATAAGCGGGTGATAATTTCCATTCACCAAATTCATTCATCAAAAACGAAAAATTCTTAGCATGGTCGTCTCTATTATGCGCAATAACATTGAAAACTGCTAACCGGAACATTTTTTCTACCTCTCGAATATCTTTGGTTAAAACCCCTGTCAATGATAATAAATCTTCATAATCAAGAGACGGAAACCTAAAATTGCTGTGAACGAGTCCGCTCACAGTATGCATATGGAAACGCTTATTTCCTTCTCTATCAAAGCGTTTAACGGCAAAATAGCCATTTCCTTTCTGTGATGGAAACAAATGTACTTCAGGCATATTAATTCCTGCATTTAAAGCCATTAAAGCGTAAACATATTCTATTGCGCCCGTATCTTTCCCATCTAATGAGTTTGGAAATTTCACCATCCACGGTTCAAAATCGTCGCCTAACAAATTCGCCCCGTAGGAGATATTTTTTCTTTCTTTATCAATTCCAATCAATGCTTTTGGTCGTGCTCCGGCAGAAGATCCGTTCAAAGCTAAAAGTTCTGCAATCACTTCTTCCGAATCACCTTGCAAAACATCTTCTGTTTGAGTAGCCAACACGTCCAAATCAATCATCTCATTACTACTATCTGGACTCTCATCCGGCTCATAAACCAACGCACCCATACCGTGCAACCCAACGTGCGCTAAGCGGTCAAGTGGAGAAATATCCGATGGAGAAATTCCTTCCGAGCGAAGCATACGGTCAAAAAGCAATCTTCCCCAACCATCTGGCAAGTTATCATTGAAAACACCAGCCAAACCTTCAAATGGATCTCTTGGTAGCTCTATCACGCCTCGTTGCAAAGGAAGTTTTATAGGTGAAATCTCCAAATTGCTTTGCAGGAATTCTTCATCGTATTGAAAATAGATGATACCATCACGAATTGCAAGACGACCAACGGGTTGAATTCCAAAACCAAAATTTAATCCTACTTTTATTTCTCTTATTGCTATTTTCATTTTTTGTTTCCTCGTTTTTTAATGGGCTTTTCCTCTGATTTCAGTACATCATCAATAGATTTAAAATTCTGCTCCTTCGGTTTTAAAACATCAACCATTTCTTCTAATCCACCAACAACTGAAAGCAATTTTAAAAATGAATCTAAAGAAATCAAACCTTTTTGCTCAAATTTCCTTAGAGTTGGTAAAGGTACACCCGATCTTTCCGCCAATCCTTCCTGTGTTAGATTCATTTGCAATCGTCTTTCACGGATATTATCAACTAGTTTTTTTTGAACCTTGGACAAAGAAACAAGTAACATAATAGTAGTATTTAATGCTATAATTTAATAATAAATAATATTATTTTATTACAAATATACTGAATTTGTTAGTCCAAATAACTTATTGTTCAATTATTTTTACTGTTCGGTATTCCAATTACTGTTTTATTTAGACTAGCAACAATTAATAATAGTTTATGTAGAATCCAACCCAATTATGCATAAGATGAATATGGAATGTTTGAAAAAATATAGAAACTAATATACTGTGTTTTTTGTCTATTACTGATGCCCCTGAAACAAACAACCAGTCAGGATGTTTCGTTCAACAAGTTATAGCAAATGAATTAGAATATTTATATATTGTAGCAAAATAAACTAATATTATACTCAATCAATGATAAATAGAATCGTTCTTATTGGCAATGGCTTCGATTTGGCGCATGGAATGCAAACAAATTATAAAGATTTCATTAATAATTATTGGAGAAATAGATGTGAAGAGTTTGAAAAACATACGGAATACATCTATGAGTGTGACGAGTTCTTATTAAGATCAAAG
The DNA here is from genome assembly GCF_000482305.1 of Chryseobacterium sp. UNC8MFCol. Lineage (NCBI taxonomy): Bacteria > Pseudomonadati > Bacteroidota > Flavobacteriia > Flavobacteriales > Weeksellaceae > Chryseobacterium > Chryseobacterium sp. UNC8MFCol. The sequence goes on along the minus strand of NZ_KI535290.1, from coordinate 229,423 downwards.
CATTACACGAATCATTTTGAAATCATTTCTTCATTTGCTGACTTATATAATTTCGCAGAAGAAAATGATAGAAAATTCACTAGCAAAAACAGTTTTTTTTTAAAATTAACGCAAGGGTTAAATTATCAGGGATGGGTGGACATTGAATCAGAGTACTATTCACATTTAAAAAACTTATCAAAATCAAAAAACCTAGATGAAGATTATAATATTGATAATCTTAACAAAGATTTTACGGGAATTATAAATTTACTCGAAAAATATCTTACTTCAGTTCAGGAAAATTTTAAAGTTGATGATCTGGTAAAGAATAGAATTACTGGAATTATCAACCATCCCATAAAACTACAAGATCTCTCAGAGCATGTAATTCGAAAGATCATTGATGAAAACTGGAAATTATTACAATCTGATATTGAAACATACAATGGTTTTTTTAAGACAGGCTATAATTTAAGCAGTACTACTCAAAAAATTGTCAAGGATTTTGTTCAGAATAACACGCACTCACGTACCAAAGAGCACTTTACCATATATATGCTCAAAAATTTCGAAAACTTTTTTCTTTCTAAAAAACCCCATACTACATTTCTCAACTTCAACTATACATCGACGGAAAGTTTATATGCTAATCCTGAAACGCATATATGCCATATTCACGGAGAGTTAAATAATAAAGAAAATCCAATTATTTTCGGTTATGGGGATGAACTGGACGATTATTATAAGGACATTGAAAAGCTTAATGACAATAGATACTTGGAAAATGTCAAATCTATCAATTATGCAAAAACAGATAATTATAAAAAGATTCTTAATTTGATAAATGATGGATATTTTCAGGTTATTATACTAGGCCACTCTTGTGGAAACTCTGATAGAACTTTGCTAAATACAATTTTTGAGAACGATAATTGTGCTTCAATCAAATTCTTTTATCACCAAACAGATGAAACTAAAGATAACTATCTAGATATTTATAAAAACATATCCAGAAATTTTAATGATAAGACAAAACTACGCGACAGGGTTGTTAATAAAGGTTACAGCGAAGCACTCATTCCTATTGACTTACAAAATGGTAGCAAAGAATGTCTTCGATGATACAATAAAGTCTATTCTTTCAATAGCATTCAAATAACTAATATTACATAGAAATTACAGCAAAGATAACAGTAGAGAAGTGTGAAACAAGATGACTAGTATATTGTAAATCTTATTAAGTCAGAAAGAAATCAATCACAAAATTTTCTGCAAATCATCTTCATATTGAGTTAATATGAAACGATTTAAATCTTCAAACTTTTTTAATTCTGCTATTCTTTTTCGCAGTCTTTCAATTTCATAAGTTTTTAAAAATTCTTCATTATTACCATCCTCATAAAATTTAGGATTTTTATCTAATAAGATATTGATTATAGCTGCATCAGTATTATCAGGGAGTTCAACAGCATTTTCCATCCATTCAATAACTTTTTCATCTTCAACATTTTTTGCTGCGTTTTGTAACAAATATTCAATCCATATTTTAGCTGTTTTATCAACTACTTTAACCATTTTAAGGCACTCCTCCTCTGAATTATGGTCAAATTTATTATTAGTGAATTGAACTGCATCACGATTTTGCATTACATTAAAAATATAGGGGTTTTCTTTGTCTGGATTGAGCATTTCCAACGTTTCAAATATATTTTGAAATTGTACAAAAGGTCTTCGTTCATGTGGAAGCGAACTCCTATGCTTCCATAATTCTAGAATAGCCTCAAAGCATTCTTTCTCTGCACTAGGTTTCTCCATGCCAACAGATTCTTCAGCAATGGTAATTTTTTCAGCAATATAGTGAGCCATCCATCGTGATAGAGTATCAACACTAGTTTCTAATTTTAACTCTTTCACAAAGAGTTTACCCAAAGTTATAATTTTTTTCTGTAGTTCTAAGTTTTCCATCTGATGATAACAAAAATAATTGATGTTTTGGCTTTGAATATTCATACTCGTCGTCGTGATGACGGTACTTGTAAGATTTATCTCTCTTAATTTCGACTTCAATAATAAAATTACAATCAAGAGTTTTACACATATATTTCAAAAAGCTTAAAGATGCCTTTAAGTTTTTACCGGCCTGATCTGGATCTTCATCTATTCTATATCGATGGCTACTCCAAATTTTGCAAATCATCGAAGGTTTTTCTGAAATTGTTGAATACCACTCCTTAAATACATCATTTGATGTTAAGTTCAACTTCTCTATAATCTCATCACCTAATAGATAGGGTGGATAATCTATATTATCAGCATAGGGATCATACTTATCAAATCTTTTAGAAGCATAAACATCTTTAATCCAGCCCATTAGTTGAAATTGATTTAAATTAATTTCTGCATCTGATTCTTTGTAGTAAGGAAGTTTGTAATCGTACGGATCAATACAAGTTTGCAGAGCATTCATCAATGCTGTAGAACTACTTTTTGAAACCAATGCCGATCTTATCCGAACATTTTCAATCTTATCACTCTTTTTATCTTCCCATCCGCCTTCGATATTGATCCAATATTCTTCATCTTCCGGTTCCGAAATTAAGGTATTGTAAAAATAATCCTTTGGAATATTAAATCTCCAATTTTCATCATTTTCCTCCGACGACCATTCAGGGCGTATGAGAGGTACGGGATCACGAAAATCTGATAGCCATTTTCCGTTATCGCATGTTAAAAGGTGCTTTTCCAACCAATAGTCAAATCCATCATTCCAATCTCCTACTGCCACCCGAGGCATGTTTTTCAATAATTTAGATGCCACAACCATCATTGCGTGATATGATAAATAAAAGGTCGCATTATCTGTTCTTGGATAATCTGTTTTACTGTACCAAGTATCTCTTTCACCATAAGATCTATCCCAAAGTATGTGGCGAGGATCATTTTTGTATCCGTTTATATGACCTAGGTCCCATTCATTAATTATAACATCAGCAGCAATATCTTCAATTTGCTTTGTTGAGATTCCAAAAGCGTCACCAAGAAATTTAAACCAATAGTCACCCATATCGAGTCCAAAATGAAATCCGTGTTTTGTATCGATTAGTCCGTTTAAATGCCAGTAACTCTCAACCTTCTCACTATATTCAAGGTCTATCATAGGAAATTGATTTTTCCCTATATATTTTAAGTGAATTGACGTTTTAGGATCCAGATATTCTTTATATACATCAGACAGATTAAAAACTATTTCTGATGCAAATTTTTGAATAAGTATGTGTTCAGTTTCTTTAGCTGTACTAACAAAAGTATCAAAAAATGAAATAAGCAGATCAGGCCTTTCCTGAGAAACTTTACCGAAAGCTATTAAAAGATACATTTGTGCATGAAGTTTATAAAATGGAAATTTATGATGACCGAAGGAACTAATCTTGTCAATTTTCATCCATTTAACTAAACTATCAATAATATCTGCAGAACTATACTTCCCAAGCATTCTAACTACATGGACAGCATTCCATCTCTCTTTCGAATGAGGTGAACCTAGTGCAGAATATACTAATCCAGCTATTTGATTGCTGATTGAATCTGAGGTGGCTAAATCATCTGTCCATTCTCCATCTCCAAAATCGTTTTCGATATGAAGTTCACAGCGCTGTAATGCGTAATCAACAAGACCATTTGCTTTTGAGGGTTCAATCACTGAGCTTGCAACACTAACAAAACCAAAGAACATTGCAGCATTTGAAAACTCATGTCCGCTCGATAGCCCTTCAAATATGCCTTGTTTGAGCTCAACAACATCATGGTCATTTAATTCCAGTTCTTCAATTAAAATATTAAAAGAGTATTTATTTGTTAAATCCTGTGCATATTTTTCACCGATTTTTCTAATGATTGAAGGCCATCTTTTTTTAAAGCTTACTTTAGCTTTCCAATTTTCAGGCAATAGTTTAAAAAAGGAACTCACTTCATAACGATTTATGGTTGAAATGAGCAATAGATCAATAAACTGAAAGTAATTTTTACCATCTAAAGTTTTAAAAGCTTGGTTCCAAAAATCATCCGTATGAATGAAGGTTCCTTTTCTTTTAGTCCTATATCTTTGTAAACATATTTCAAATTGTTCAGCGATCAACAAGTCTACACCTTTAAAAAGATCACCCCAATCGAATGCATTATCAAAATGATTTGCGAGTCTGACTGATGTAGGAACATTAACTAACTCATCAACAATTTTATTTTTTTTATTCGCTCTTAAGATTTTATCTAACGCTGGGCAGTGAATCTTGTTTGTCACTGCTATCTTCTTCATCGTTTCATAATATTCAAAATCTGTCCCCTCAATCTGAAGTAAATGTATAGCATCGCTAAAAATCGTCTCCTTTTTCTCTATATCTTTTTCCTTTGTAAAAATTAATGAATGAAGAGATTCAAATTTATGTTTGGAAAAAAAACGAGCCATTGCCCAAGTAGTAGAGGGTGTTATCAAATCAGACTTAAGCATCTCTTGCAAAAGTGCTTTAAGATGCTCTTCAAAAAATCCAACATTTCTGTCTCTCCATCTACTTGTTGCGGCTATTCCCATAGCAGGTGACATTCTTGTACAGATTGCAATGGCCTTACCCCTATCTATTAGCTCATTCCCGCCGTAATTTCCCACAACTTCTGCACACCGTATGAAGCGATAGGCCAACTCATCAGAAACTTTTTCAGATAAACTTGCTTGTTTTGCAAGTGATCTGATACTTTCCCATCTTAAAGCTACCTCATCGCCGAACTTTGATATGATATTCAAAGCTTCTTCGAAGTATACGCCTGCATCTTCGATTTCGTAATTGAATATGGCTCGGGCAAGACCTATAAATCTTTCTGCTGCTTGTTCTGGGCTTTCATCATTAATGCTTTTGATTCGAGTATAAAAATTACGCTCAAGATTTGCTTTTAAAAAAAATAAGTGAGGATTTCTAAAGGCTGCTCTAACAAGAGTCAGCTCATCAGGAACCCATAATCTTGTATTGTTTTTTATATATCTTTCGTGAAAGCTTTGTAAATCAGTGCAGCTTAGATTATGGGCCACTAATAAAATTTTTGATTGGATATCTGCAATTTCATTTTCTAAGGTATCGTGTGATTTGTAACGTCCAGACTTTGCATTTGAAGATTCTTCCTCAGATTTCGAGACTTCTTCTACAAAATCCATCTCAGTTGAACTGATTATTTTTATTCGTAGGATATACCATGGAAGAAGTCCATAGATTACTTGTCTAAATTCCCTTAATTCATTTTCTTGTTCATGTTTTGAAGAGTTCTTGTCTATGAGTTTTTCAGGAATAATGGACTCAATTTCCGGAATAATACTATCTTCAAGAAAATGCCTTATTGCTAAAACTTTAAGGAAGATTGTTCGTTCAGCAGATTGATAATCACGATGAACCATTGTAGAGGCTCTTTCAGGTATAAAATATTTTAAGACTCTCTGGATAATCTGCACCTCAAATTTATGGTGAATACATGCTTCGATAAAAGTTACAATCGATGATGTTGAGGAAGAATTATTTTGAAACTCGATCGGTTTTTTAATCCTTTTTCCTAGATCTGATAATAGAGTCAAAACAGATTCTAAATATTCTTTTTCCGGAAATTTACCTACTTTTGAAAGCTCACTAACAATAGCAACTAAGTAATAAGGTTCTTTTATGCTAATTTTCAGAAAATTACTAATTGCATCAAAATTTCCGTGATCTATTAATCTGCTTATTAAATCCTTAAATATTCTAAAGGCATATTCTTTAGACCGAAAACGCTTGAGAAAGACAATGCACTCTTCTTCTCCATAAATATTAAAAGTTGAATATGCAATTTCCAAAATATCGTTTAAAGAAACTTTGTTTTGTCTGACATGATTGTCCTCTTCTTTAATATCATTATAATATATCTGCAGCCAATTTATTGCCGCTCGCAAATAACTTCTTGCTTCCCCTTTATATTCATTTATACCAGAGAGTAAAGAAGCTGTGTAAACGTTTTCAGAACCGGTCCACTCGCTTCTTAACAATCTTTTAAATGCAATATCCTGAACTTTCTGCTTGTCCTGAAGAACTATAAGTAAATCAACATTTGCTTTAAATAGATTGAGCTGTCTTTCATTACCAGCCATTTCCTCCCCTGCCCGAATAGCAATCTTTACTGCGTCGTAATAGTTATTTAACCGAAGTGCCGCGCGAAAAGCAAATTGCAATCTATAAATTTTTACATTTCGTGCATCGATGGGACTATTTTGTGGTAAATGATCGTCTGACAGGGAAAGCTCGATTAATCTTTCATACTTTCCTGATTGTAAGTAAAGCTGCGGCAAAACCGCAGCAACATAGGAAAAGTCATTGGCTAGAGGTTCTAATAAAGCAATATAAGACTCCAAGTTCTCTTTCCGAGCAGAAAAAGTTTTTCTAAACCACGTTTCCGTTGGCTCATCCCGAAACTGTACGGATTCATCAAACAACCAAAGCGAACGTCCCATATCCGATACAAAACTTTTAATTTCATCAAAACTCACATTAGCCGCCAATGCTAAAATTTTTATCGGCACATGCGGAGGTAAGCTTGCCAGTCCAATACATATTGCCTGAACTTGCTTTTGATAAGATTCAGATAACAAATCTTTAATTTTTGATACTGCGTTATTCAGTTGTAATTCGATTTGATCTTCAACCGTTGTACCAGAGGGGCCCAAGCTGTTTAAGAGATGTAATACACAAGATGCATTCTGGCTTAGGGCATTAGCCTGCACTCGGGGATTACCATTTGTCAGGCGATGAAATTCCTCACCATCTTTTTGAATGGCAGATGGATAAAACCTTTGGAGATTAAGTAAAGTTTCAGCTTTTGAAAATGCCTTGAGCTCTAACTGAATTACTTTAGATGATGGCTTTAAGAGATTAATTCTTTCCGTGCGGCATAATAAAACCATTTTTGATCCTTGTGGCATCGTTTCACGAAGCAACTCATTTGCAAAACAGGCATCACTATTTTCTCTAGCAGCCATTTCTGCATTATCTGCCGCATCAATTAAAATATAAAGTAAGGCAGATTCATTCGTTTGCTTTATTGCTTTAACTGCCTCTTCAATTCTTGACAAAAAGACACTCATAATACTACTTTCAAGAGTATTTTCTTGTACTAAAAGCGGTTCGCATAATCCTTTAACTGACAATTCATTTATAATTTGAACAAGTCCTTCACGGTGACGGTGTCGCGGACTACTCCTATTTCGATAATTTCCAGCACCGAAACAGTCGTACGCTATTGCCAACGAACCTGATGGTAATGTATCAATGAGATTTTTACAGAAAACAGATTTTCCTACTCCGCCCGAAGCATGGACAATTACAGGATCTACAGACTTAGTTATATTTTCTATGAGTTTACTGTGTTGTTTTCTTTCGATAATCTGTTCGGATTTTTCCCAAATTGCTGGCGCTGGAAAAAGCTCTCTTTCAGAAAAAATTTGAAACCGTTTCAAAATGTCTTCACGGTAAATGCTTTGTTGCGATTTATTCACCACTCGATCTTGTACGAGAGCAACAATATTTTCTACCTGAGCACTATCTATGGCGCCGGCAAATAACTGTGTCATTTCCCAATGTAGGTCATTTCTCTGTGCATTATAGTCACCCTCTCCATCCTGAAACTCTATACGTGAACAGAATTCAGTTAGCTTTTCAGAATCCATATCCGTATATTTTTTAATAGTTGCCAAAAATCTTTTGTTGACATTTTTTCCTTGAGCTAAAGAAATAATATTGTTTTTAAAGGAGTTATCGACTGGCCTATTAGTTACTATATGAAATGAGAAAAACGGCTCTTCTTCCTCTTTCACATGCTGTAAAAATCTTTTTGCAAAATGTTCAACAGTTTGCTTCAAATCACTTATAACAAAAGGATTACCCTTCTGCTGTGTGGTATGTTTAAGTTGATAATATTTTATAGTTTTTTTACAGCCTATTGTATAGTACTCAGATACATCGATTCCATACTCCCCATCTTTATCAATTTCTTCCGATCCTTCGATAACAATAGATTGTAAGGTAGAATTTGGATGAACTAAGGACAAACAACGACGTGCCGCCCATCTGTAATGAAACACGTCTCCGGCTCTGGAATAAGCAACTAAATCATTTGACATTTCTATGATGCTATAGTATAAAAGTGTTATTAAGATACTAATATAGAATTTTTTAATCAGAACATGTCCTTATTTTAAGTAGTTCAACATCCTATGATATTTTCACGAATTCCGATTAAAAACCTTAAAAAGATTATTATTAATAAAAAATTGCAACTAATTTCGAAGAATAAAGAAAATTGTTATCTCATCTTATTCTTACTTTTGTTTAACAATTATAATTATGAAGGAAAATCAAATTTCTGCACGAGGAGAAAGAGCCTCAATAAGTGGTTATTTACCACAATTTGATGAGTTTGCAAGATTCGTATACATTAATCTTATTAATAAAAGTTTAATATGGATTCGTGTTGCAGATCCTGAAGCAGAAAAACTTGATGACATCCTTTATGCAACAAACAATGAAATTCATGCCTACCAAATAAAATGGACCATTGCAGACGCAACCATTACTTACAAAAATTTTTTGGAGTTATTTCCGCTGTTGTTTTCAAGTTATAAAAAATTAAAAAAAACAAATCCATCAAAAATAATTATCCCGCATTTAATCACTAACAAAAAAGCATCCCAGAACGACAAAATTAAACTTCAGGATGATAGCACTGCTGATTTCGCAACTTTCTTAAGTGATGTTTTAGAAAAAATTAAGCGCGGTACAAGCCCTGAAAAAAAGTGGAATAATTTGATTACTGAGCTACAAAATTTTTGCGGAGGTTATGATGATTTTATAAATTTTATATCAGTTCTTGACTTTCAAACTAACTATGTACAAAAAACTTTTACAATACAAAACAGCAGACTTCATAAAGATGAACAAGATTTGACCGATTTAAGCAGATTCATTTTTGAAAAAGCTGCAGATAGCAAAAGAATCGTTGAATTTTCGCGCTCACAAATCATTAATGAACTAAGATGGGCTGATCGTTTTAGCACAGTTTTCAATCACGAAATCACTCATGATAGCCCCTTGTATCAACCCATCAGAGCTACTATCGATGAATTGGACAATATGTACAATATAATCACAACAGGTTACATCTTTTTAGTTGGTGGTCCAGGTTCAGGAAAATCTACGTTGCTAAATCGGTGGACAAAAGGACTCAAGGAAGATGTCGTTAAGTATTACGCTTTTGATTTCCTCAATCCTTCGTCCGCTAAAAATTTCTATGAAAGAGGAAATGCAGTCAATCTTTTTTTTGATCTAGTTAATCAGTTAAAGGACTCAGGCTGTTACCATGGTGAGGTTTTACCATATAAGGATATTTTATTTCTAAAAGATATTTTTAACGAACAACTGATGATTCTCGGAGACAAATTTGAAGCTAGCCAAGAAAAAACTGTTATCCTTATTGATGGGCTGGATCATGTCCCACGTGAATATAAAGAAGTAGCAAATAGTTTTTTGAAAGAACTTCCGTTGCCGGATGCCCTTCCTGAAGGAGTTGTTATTATTTTAGGTAGCCAATCATTTGAATTAAAAGATCTGCCTCAGGAGATACGTAAAGTATATTCTTTTGGTGACAGAACAGTAAAAATGAGCAGTTTGACCAAAGATAATGTTCATAAATATATTGAAGCCCTATCTTTAAATAAATTAGTAACGATAAGCGAAAAGGATTTAATTTTTCAAAAGTCTCAAGGGCATCCACTATATCTTAACTACATTGCAGGGTGGTTAGAGAAAAGGGATTCAATTGGTGACCTTTTGAATGAATTACCTGAAATTGACGGCAATATTGAAAACTACTATATGAAGTTGTGGGAGCCTATAGCGGGCAATGCGCAATTAATTGAGCTATTGGGCCTTTTGGCACGAATAAATGGAAGTATCAATACCGATTTCATGCAAGAATGGGATTTCCCCGCAATTACGATTAAAGAATTTAGAGATACGGCTAAAATACTTTTCACTCAAGAGAATAAATACATTTCCTTCTTTCATAATTCTTTCAGACAATTCTTAATAACGGAAACCGCTCTGAATTATTTTTCAAATGGACTAAATGAAAAAAGAGACAGAGATTTTCATCAACGACTTGCAGAGTTATATTTTGCTTCAGGGAAGGAAAAAGGTTGGAAAGCTAATTACCACCTATTCTACGGCGGTGACTACGATAAGTTTATAGAGGTTGTTGATGCAAGCCATCTTACAAATCAACTCCTTGAACTCAGACCTCCTGACGCTGTCAAGCAAGATGCGAAATTAGGAATAGAAATAGCGAGAAGAACCCAAAATCTTAAATTACTGCTCAGGTATTTATTTTGCCTATCAGAGATCCAAAGCAGATTATCTGTTTACAATCCATCTTCATTTATAGAGGAACTGTTGGCAATCAATAAGATCCAGGAAGCTACAGAATGTTTGAGAAATGGAAAGACACTTACTGTAGATAATGACGTAGCACTTAAATCATCACGATTATTTATTGAAAAAGAAATAAGATCAGAAGCTCGACAGTTATATGATTTAGCTTATCCAGACATTGTAAATAATAATTCTATAACAATTGATGACAATCATCAGTTCGAAGAGTCGAAGAATCTTCTTGAAGAATGGGTGCAAACAGCAACATATTTTGAGACTACAGAAAGTTTGCTGGATAAGATTTTCAATATCCAACTTCCCGATGATTACGATACTTATGAAACAGATAATCCTGCAAAAGATCTTTTAAATTTTCTTTTACTCGAACTTGGATATAGTCTTATATCACAAAATAGGTGGGAAGATTTTGAAAAAGTTATTAGCAAATTAGAAACAGGCGATGTTGCGATGAGAAATACCTTATTACAACTTTTAAAAGATGCCATATTAGAATGTTTGGAGCAAAATGATAAAAATAGGTCGTATCATTTTTTAGAAATTATTAAAAAAGAGTTTCGCAAAGAAAAAATTACAAATGAGTATGGAAGGGTTTACATTGCTAATCTTGTGTATGCGGTCACGGCTGACACTGATGAAAGCTATTCATGGATTGAAGGAATTGAACATCCCACTACAGAGCAAATTGCAAAAAACTTAGGATATGGAGATACTCTGACTGAGTTTGAACATCAAATCAGACTTAATAAGTTGTTGAATCTATGTGACAAAAATAAATCTTTGTCCGAAGCTATACCTAGCGAAACGGGTGAGGAAGAAATTTTGGCAAAGTATCAGAGAATTTTATTTTTAATAACAAAAATTGAAACAGATATTATCAAGAAATGTGAAATTCAAAATCTGGTGGATAGAATTTCTCCGATCGTAAGATTTTTTTACAGAGATTTTCACCCTCGATTTAAATATTCATACAAAATTGGAAAAACAAAAAATTCAACGATTGAATATCTTATAGATTCTGTAGCTCCCGCTGGGGGAAATGTCATAGGAAAATTAGCTAATTATTTGTTTAATGAATTTAGTGCATATCCGAAATATTGGAATCCAGATACCAGACGAAGGATTATTAATTGCTTACTTGAAAATGGTCTTGATCATGGCATCGCAGAAGTACAACTTAGAAATATAGAGGATGATATGTTGGCTGGTCTAGATCTGGATGCAAGAGTTTCGGAATGTTTATCCCATGCAAAGACATATCAGCTTCTCAATAAATTAGACGACGCTGAATTTTGGCTTAAGGAAAGTTGTCTACAGTCATTTGGAGTCGGATACCGTAAAGACTACCAGTACAGCACATGGATAGAGTGGTTAAAAAAAATTAATAAATATGAACCAGAAAGAGCACCAGAACGATTAAATTATTTCTTATCCCACTTACAACATATAAAAGACACTACAGAAGGCAGAGCTTATCTGCAGGCAACCGCAGATATATTAAAAGCCGGACTAGAGCATAACCTTCATACTGGATTAAAAATTCTAATATGGCAAACACAGAGAGGGCTTATTGATTTTACTGAAGGTACCCGTTTGTTAATTGATGAATTAGTGAAGGTTTGCTCATCTAAAAATGATTTTGATATGATTTTATCATTATATAAAAATTTATTTTTAATCCTCGCAAAAGATGAATCTTCGGGCTTATTAAAAAGCATTTTAGAAAAAGGATATAAAGTATTTGGGATTGCTTTCTTCAGTCTTTATATTACCGAGCTTATCCACAATATTAAAACAAAATCTTTTGAAGGCAACCGACACGATTTCCTGAAGTGCATTCAGAAATTTCTTGATAGTGCAGATGTTGATGAGGCAAAAATCCTATTACCGATCGAAATTCCTCCTATAATTGGTAGAAGATCGGATAATAGTGCCACTAATAGTATTGTATTAAAAAATCCTTATAGAACTTTAGATGAGAGACAAGTGCTTGCTCTAGTAACAAACTTTGATTTGCTACAAAACATCATATTGGATGAGGATCAATCGAATTCTTATTTCGACTGGTCATCTGTGATTAGAAAATTACCATTTGAACTTTCTATTCCCGAAATCAAGCAACTTATAAATTCAATTCATCCCCGAAAAAGAGAATCGGGATTCTTTTCCAATTTAAGTGCGATTGCTTTAAAGAACGGAGATAGAAAGTTAGCCACAGATTTGGCAGAAAAAAGTCTTAGTATATCTGGTGAGTCTGGCTGGAGCGTTGGCTATGACGGAGGTAGCAGAATTAATGCATTCAATGCCTTACGAAACATTGATTCTAAAAAATCTTCAGACAAAGCATTTGAAATTTTTTGCCAAGACGTACTTGCCAGTAACTATCCAACATTTTTTGTTAGCGAACTAGAAAATATTCTTCCTCTAATAGACGAAAATATTTCAGTACAAGATGTATGGCTGGAAGTTTTTGATTATTTCAAAAGATTAATGGGAAATAGTAATATGAGTACCGAGCTACCTACCTTAAGCACTAATGATAACATTAGCACAACCATAATTGATTACTTGGTCTTTACTTCATTGTTCTCACTCCCTTTTTTACAAGAAAGAATACAAAAAATATTTGTTGAGTATCTGCTTAAAGAGAATCATTATGCTGTCGAAATTATAAGAAGTAACAAATTAGATGAGAATTGCCGCTTTGCTATTTTACTTCATCTATTTGAGCGTGATTCTCTCGCTGCAGAAACTTTTATTGAAGACTTCAAATTTTATGCTGTATCGTTAAATGTCGAGCATCGAATCATCGCTAAGCGCATTCTTACACAGTATAATGAAAATATTCCAAATCCAAAAAATACTGCAATTCCTGGTCTATACTCAATTCATCTACACGAAAGTGCTGACTTATCCAGTAGTACAGGAGATATTTCCTTCGATTCAGATGAAAAAAGTAGTTATCTTAAACCTTTCTTTTATCTCATAAAGATATTATCTGCCGTATCATTACTTCCAGAGCAAAATATACTGTTTAGAGTACTCCATCTGAAAAAAGAATTTGAAAACAAAAATCCTATTCCTTATTCATTATCAGAATTAAAATATATTCTAAACGAAGCTGAATTGCACTACTCATTAGTCGATCCGCAACTTTTTAGTACCCGCACAGCCATTATGATGGCAGCGGGAGAATTAATAGACTGTGGAATAATTGAAGAAGGGGAAATCGCCCAATATTTCGAAATGATTGATTCTGGATTGTTGGATTTTCCTGAAGCCGAGAAACCTAATTTCATCGGTGAAATAAAAGAAGATGAATACGGAGGCTTAAACGATGATTGGGTAAATCGTGTCGCCTCCAATGTACGACTTAACGATCCTATTAAACATGTAGATTACAATTTTCTAGTGATAGCAGAACATTCATTTCTTAAAAATTTGACTTGGGATTTACCAACGGAAATATTTATGACGCAAATATCTCCTGATGAAAACTTTCATCATTTTGGAACTGGTAACAGATACGAAACACTAATTGTAAGACAAAGCAAAAACTATTTTGATCTAACGGAATGTGGAGATAAAATCATCATTAAGAGAAAACCAGTCTTAAATTATGATGGTATAAAAAATAACTGGATTGCTTTTAATCCTGAGCTGGCGAGAAAATTCGGATGGATTCCCGATAAACAATTGTTTGCTTGGAAAAGTAAAGATCAAGAAGTTATGGCGAAATCAATCTATTGGTTGAATGGAAATGTTGAAATGGGAACCAGGTATGACGGTGAAGTAGGTGAAGGCTGGTACGTCGTTATTTCTCACAAAGCATTTGGACAACTTCAAAAAGAGTTTAAAAATCTTTTCTTTCAAAAAAAAGTTATACGCCACAGTAGTAAAAATATTGCAGAAGTTGATAATATCAAAAAAGTAACCTAAATTGTGAGTTATCTAATTTAGTTATCTGCTATGTGAGCTAAATCCTAAAACAATTACATTATTTTCAGGATTCAAATCCATCAGACTGTTCCGTTATCCATATTAGATAAAAAAGTTACATTTAATACCAATATATTTAATTCTTCAGGTAATGTTTCTGATTCAATAATTGAAACAAGTTATTTTTTATATTCAATAATGAAATCATCGTAAGAAAATTTACTTTTTTTATTTTAAGAACTTGCTAACAGTATCTAAAGAAGTGTTTATTAATGGTGGTTTGTGTAGCATCAGGTGTACAAAAGTGGTACACAATCAAGATGTTGTACCATCCTTTTTTTCTACTTTTCCGCACGAATATCGTTACCTTAAGTAATTGTAAACCAGCGCTTTATAGTATACTATAATAAATATAAAAATACATTTGTACTACTTTTGTACACCTCCAACCTTATAAATTACTGTAAATTAAATCATTAATATTTCCCGACTGCACGCTGATAATTGATACATTTCGCATGACACCTCAATTTTCATCTATTTTTAGGGCAAAAATAATTTGCAATTCTAAATGTTATGGTTCAAATTTTCTCAGAGTTGGTAAAATAACAACCGTTCTCTCAGCCAAATCTATCTGCCTTAGATTCATTTACAATCTTCTTTCTAGGGAAATTATCCACTAGTTTTTTCTGAGTTTTTAAACAAAGAAACAAACAATATTTAAATAAAAGGTAGTCATTTTATTGGTTGATCACTTCATACAGTAGCTTTTTACAAATTAATTTTCAGAACTATCATCAGCATTATTATTTTTTTCTACATTATATTTTTCTCCTTTCTCCCAAGCTTCAGAAATCTTTTTATAATTAGGAAAATTCATATCACTATCTGCAATCCAATTTTCAATAAATTTGGGATTATTACTATTAGGTTTTGGATACGCAGTGTTCATTTTAGCCTGAACAGGAGTCCTTACTGCATCTCCCATAATCACGACGTGCTGTTGAGGAAGAATTGGTAACTGTTGCAAAATATCTTCATTAGCAGCTGAAACAAGTTGCCTAACATATTTTTGATCTTCAGGATTTTGCAATCTATGAATAATAAAAGAGTTACATTGGGATAATACTGTTTTCGAAAGTTCTGAAGGTCTCTGGCTTGACACTAACAAAGAAATACCATATTTACGACCTTCTCGTGCAATTCTTTCAAATATTTTTTTAGCGATTGATTCCCTGTCATTTTTGTTCCTTTCCGGAATATAGTTTTGTGCTTCTTCAAGAGCAATAACAATAGGGAGTTTTCCTCTATCATTTTCCAGGAAACGTGATACAAATTCCAAGATAAGCCTTCCTATCAATCCGGTAATTGTCTCCAATACTTCATAAGGTAAAAGAGACATATCAATTATAGTTATTTGGCTAGGTTTGTTTTCCACTAGCTTTTCAGTATTCTTTTTGACTAACTGAGCTTTATAGAAGTTGGTAAAAGCATCCGTATCTGAGTCTTTATATACTTTACAAAAATCTCCCAATATAAATGAAATAAACTTTGCCAAGGCATCAGTTATTTCGTCCGTATGACTTAATAATAATGGTTGCGAAATTCTTTCATCACTTAGATAAGATTGCAACCTTAATCTTAGAGTTGAAACAAATTCTCTTAATCTATTTCCATTATTTTCTTGTTCATTAATGGCTTCATCAAAAAATCTAGATATTAGGCTATTAAATTCAAAATATATCGGTAAATCAATATTTCGTTCTTCTGAAACTTCTATATCTCGTACACTTGCTTGATAATTTAATATTTCCGCTTTAAGAGTTAAAGAACACTCACTTAATACAGCACTACTTATTACACCTTCTATATACTGCCCAGGCTTCGTAAGTTTAGTTTTTTCCTTTATAAGTTCCCTTAAGGCATTTAGTAAATTCGTCTTATCGAAATCAGTATCTAACGCACGTAGTTCTTTACCGAAAGATTCCAATTCGGAATAGATAGTATTTTTAATCTTAAATCCATTTTCGTCACACTCAAGAGCTATCGTATTTAGTTTTGAAAGATATGTTTGAGGAATTATTTTTTTAACTGTTGATACTGTTTGATTTTTTGCAAGTCCTAACGCTCTTTTAAAAACAGGTGCTTGTGTTCCTGATGTAGGTTCAAAAAGGTAATCATAATCAGAGAAATTCATAAACCAAAAAGGGACTTTCAATCCGTCTTTATCTATATTAAAAGAATTTACTTCGATTAAGTTTTTATAAGGTAAATCTTTAGTTCCTTGAAAAGCCTGTTTGTACTCTCCATTAGTATCAAAAATGATAACATGAGCATTTTGTAGTTTTTTACCGTTATAATCATAGTCAAAAAGACTTTGGATAATAGAAGCAAATGTGCAGGATTTTCCAGATCCGGTGTTTCCCAAAATAGCAGCGTGTTTACCAAATAATTTATCGGGATTAATTTTTATTTTATAATCAGAAAATGCTGGTGAGGTACCAATTGGCAAGTAATAATCCTCCTCAAAATTAATTTCCGTTTTTTCTTTTTGGTCGAATATATTATCTAAATCCTGCCTTGTAACATACCACACGGGATTATCAAGTATAGGATAGTTATAAACACCTTGAATATATCTACCACCATTTTCAATAGTACCAATCATAGTAGCAACTAAATATCTGGAAGATTTAGTTAAAAATATTGCATCTTTATTTTTATCTAATTCAGTTTCGTCTATAGCTCTTACACTTGTAACCATTGCAACAATTTTATCAGCTCCAATAGGAATAATCACGTATGAATTAATCCTTGCAACTTCATAAATATCTTCATATCCGCTTTTATATAAACTTTTAAGATCATCATCTAAACGTATATATGCACGGAAACTATCTACTGAAATAATTTTACCAATACGTCTTTCACTCATTTTCTTCTTTTTTAGTAGGTTCTAAATTGTTTCCTAATAAATTATTGAGTGTAGCTGCAACTTTCTCATTATTATCAATATTATTAAAGTTTGGCATCAATGTATCAGCAAACGTTAAAAAATCTCCAAAAAACTCTCCTTCTAAAATAATAATTCGAGGATCATTTAATTCTTTAAGATTTCTTATATATTCATTCCGTGTACCTTGAAAATCAACTACAATTAAAGTAAATGTGGGATTTGATAAAGCTTGATAAATAATATCGTTGAAATGGTCATCTCCAAAAGAATAACCGACTGTAATAAGTACTGATTGAGATTGTGTAATTGTGGCTGCGAATTGCCTGAACAGTTCCGAATAAGGTAAATCTAGGGTATATGATTTTTTTACAGCAGAAGGATAAATGATAATTTCCCCTTTTTTATTAAGAGATTCTATTAATTCTAGAGGCTTTTCTTCAATTCCATATAAATTATTTGAATTTCTAACCTCAGAATTTACCCATGATAACGAACCGTGAAGTTTATAGTATCGAACTACTTTTTCAATTCTCTGAACTTTTCCCGAAGTAGTTGAACCGGGATAGAAAATATCGTACTCAAAAGTCTCAGGTTTAAAAAATCTTTTATGAAAGCCAGCGAAGCCATCTATATAATGAATTCCTAATTTGTCAAAGGCATACTCAAAAGCTAAGTCATAATTTGCACAAAAAATATTTGCTCGTCTCAGGTTTAGCGGCCTTTGTAAAAGAGCTTTTAAAAACATTTCGTGGAAATAATATTTGTTTTTTAATGCATTTTTAAATGCTTGCTTTTTATTTCGTTTTACTATCTTTTTTAATTCAGATAATGGTATTCTTCTTTTATCTACATCACATACAGTGAATAATCCCTCTTTAATTACTTTTATTAGTTCTGAATATTTATCTGTTCTTTTACTACTTTTATTTTCACTTAGAACATATTCTAAAGCAATTAAATAATTTAAGACTTTTTCATATTCATTGGCAATTTCTTTTGATTCAATATCCCGAATAATATCATCTTCAATCTCGAATTTCCATTTTTTTTCGTCTTCAAAGATTTGAGTTCCTTTAATTAAGTTTGCTTTTCCGAATTCTAATTTTTGAGCCTGCAATTGTTTTATAACGGAAAAAAATTCTTCCATAATCCCAGGAATATCTTTATCTTTTTCCTTAATATAGGTTTCAACTTCAATGGGGAAATTTCTTATTGCGACCGCTCCTAAATGAATTGATGTGCCGGAACCGAAAAGAAAACTAACATTATCCAATTCCAAATAATTTTTTAACATCAACCGAATTTTATCAACAATGTTATTTTGTTTGATATTTTCTTCTATCCAAGTTTCGAGCTTATCATCATTTCCAAAGAAAATTTTATTCTTTGATGGATCAAAATATTCCATATATCGGTTATTAATTATTAGTTTTCAATGAGTAAATTACAAATTATTTTTGTGGAATAAATTTGTTACAATATACCAAGTAAAATTCATAAAATTTTATTTTGATTATATAATTTTGGGGATCTAATAAAACAATATTTTTTCACAATATTCAATAGCTTCAGGACAATTTATGACGATACCTGATTCAATCGACCTTTCTGAGAACCACAAAAGTCTATGTTCTTGCTGATGTTCGTATTTTTTATATTTTGTAAACACTTCAATCCCTGTTGTAATTTGTAAAATCTTCTGTTCGATTTCTCTTGGATTTTTAAAATTTATGGTTTGAAAAGCTTTATTTTTTTCTTTTTCAAGAATATGAGCTTTAGAATCATCGTAAATACATCTCCTTCTCTTCCTGATAAAACAAAAGGTAACTTTCTTGCAACCTCCATTGCTAATAATGTAGGATTATTAATTTTTATCGCCCCTACACCGTTGAAATCCTTTATCACATCTTCTGTCAAATTATTTGTACCACATAAAAAAAAGCATTAACACCTCCTACATATACTATAAAATCACCATCTCCTTTGTCTGTAAATCCACCAACCATAGCGTCTCCTTCACTAGAATCTCCTTGCATTTCATCCTCATACTTTTTGAAGTTTTTAAACAGGAAATAAATAAACTTCCATTCTCAAATAAGTCGTTCAGGTATTTTTCATTGTTTAGAATCCTATAGACAGGTTTTATCCTATATCCCCAAGTAACTTGATAAGCAGAAGCATTCTGCGTAAATTCTATCATAATATTATATTGTTGTAAATCACTATTGTTGCAAATCTTCCCCCGAAACAAAACTCACATCAAAGTTTTTCGCATAATCTCTTAATTGTGTTTTTCGTTTTTTAACAAAATTTATTTCATTTTTGAAACCTAATCCATTTTGATAATGTGCATCAAATATATCCGACATCTTAATATCAGTTGTGATGATCTCTTCAGCTTTAGCAAGTTTTTTAAACAATGCCGGAGAAGTTAAAAATAAACCACACATTTCAAGCTCATCACTACAAATCAATCTTTCTTGAAAGGCCTCTCGAAAATCAATATAATCAAAGAAAGAACTTATTGCGGAATCTTTTTTTACTTTCAAAAGAGTCAATAGAAATATTTCCAAATCATCGATACAAACTGACCAGGGATATAAATCATTTCTATCCTTTACTAATAGTTCTTGCAAATTAGTTTGTATCCCACCATACTTATGTTGCGTGACTATTATAGAATAAAAGTTTTTAATTTTTCGAGGTCTAATTTCAAATAACTCTTTGCCTGTTTTTAAGTCATAAATTTTGAAATCTTTTTTTTCTTCAATCTTTTCTTCTAATCTTTTGCATTGATTATAAGCTTTTTGAATACCGCCCTTAAAATCAGATCTAATTTTATCAAATGCTTTAATAGGATTTCTCAAAGGTGCTCTAAATTTAAAATCTTTAATTTCAATTATTAAAAGAGTTCCTTTATAAAATATTGCCAAATCTTGCTCTGCTTTATTAGATTTATCAAAATAAAATGATGTGAAAATTTTTGCATCTTCCTTAAAGAAATTTTTGAAAATATCGCAGCATTTTTTCTCTAACATCTTATTTTTAGCTTGAGTATACTTCTCTTTTTTAGTAACAGACAACTGTAAGTTGATTCTGTTGTAAAAAGCTTCTAATAAAAACTTTCCATTTGGGAAAAGTATTTCATCATCTTTCAATGTTATTAATGGGGTTTCAAAATATTGCCGATTATCCGCATAATAAGCGATTTGATTTTTTGCCTTACTTTCATCATATCTAAAAAAATCAATTAAACTATCAATTATTGAGTCAGATAAATTTGTCGAACTTAACTCTTCTTTTGTAAGGATAAAAATATACCCTGGTCTGATCATAAAACCTATAAAATCTTTCAATTCTGGCTGGTTTGCCCAGTCCATTGGATCATCTATCCCTCTAGCAATAAAAGCAGAAGTTAATTCTTTCCATTTTTCAGGATGTCGCTTAAAATAAAGACTTCTATCTGCTTTTTCCTGTAATATATTATTTACTGAAAGACAGAATGCAATAAGATCCGCTGTTTTAAAACCATATTCTTGAAAGATATCGTCGTCAAATCTTGAAAAATTTGATTGAATTCGATCTATGGTTTGTTCATCAAATGACAATTGTCCGTTTGCGTAATACTCAAAAAACGATTTTAATGATACACTAATTTTATCCAGTTGAAAATCATCATTATGACCTTCTTCAAAAAATCCAATTTCACCGAAATAGGTCATTTCTATTTCATCTAGAAGTTCAAGGATTTTTTTCCAGTTTTTTTCGTCTGGTGCATCTTCTGTTTCTAAATGATTCTTGGAAAAATACAAATCAATTAAATATGCAAATTGTTTAAGAGGTGATTTTAAAACTTTAAATTCGTCCAAAGAATCTCTAAATTGAATAAAATTCATCATTTGCAGCACGAATGGCAGAAAGGTATCTTTCTTAATATTATGTAAAATTGTTACAATTTCATTGATAATCTCTTCTTGGCTTCTTCTTTTTGTTCGATAATTCAATATTGATTGTAAACTTTGTTGTAATTGTAGTTTTATTTTGGAATCTATTTGCATTTGTATATTTTTATTATGATGCTTAAATCCCTTTAATTTTTAAAAGGATTTATAAACTGGCTAAAATTATAAAACTTAACATAAATTTAATTACGGTTTTCCTTACATCCGTAAATATATAGACTTGCTAAGAAGGCTATAATAGATAAATTTAAAAATTCAGATTAATCCAATCTTTAATATCATATCCAAACTATCTGCTTCCAATTTTCTATGTATTTTTAATTTAGCACACATTGGCAGAATATCAATTTAAGAATCGTCATTCTTACTATATTAATTCTACTTAAAGTTACAATATTGTAACTTATTGTATTAGATGCTAACATTTGAAAAGTATTATTTTGAATACCTATATTGAAGCGGTTTGAAAAATATAGAAGATTATAGTCTTTTAATATTGAGAAAATGGGGATAATTCTGACACTTCGTCTTTATCAAATTTAAATCTGGCATTAAGAAAGCTTCTTAACGATTCAAAAATAGGAAAGCGAGATTTGTTTTCAAGTCCAAATGATTTTAGAACATAAGCACTTAACTGATTCAATTGAATTTCTAGATTTTGACCAATTAATTCGCTTATTGGTATTTCAACATATGTTTCCGATTCGTCTTTAAATCTGATTTCATGAAAAGTCTTTTGAAAATCTTCTATCCATTCTTCTTCGGTCTTATATCTTTTGCCATTTTGAGCGATAAGATTTTTTGCCTTTAGATCAACAATTTTGTTGTATAGAGCAAGAATGATTTGCCAGTCTAACCACCCTTCACCTTTTAGTCTACTCAGTTCTGTTTTAAATTCTTGAGATTGTTTTAAGCGCTCAAGAGTTAAGTATATTACTCTTAAACAGTTTTGGTAAAGTCCTTTGATATTGTTGATTGAATCATCGTGATTGTAAAGTGGACTATCGTTTTTATTTGCAGATAATGTTTCGGATTCGTGCTGTTCAATACTCAAAAGTTCAGCTGCGAACTTATTGCGCATCGATTCCTTGAATTTGTCTTCTGAAACTAAATCCCTGTAAGCTCTTTGATAAGCATTAATAGTTAACACCTTGTTACCTAGACCTGCTTTAAATAAGCTATGAAACTTGTCTTGGAAATCGTCATGAGGAAGTAAGCTAAGTTCGTCCAGTATCATTTGAAAAGAAACAGTAATCGCAGCATAGTGCATGTTCTTTTCTTTCGGCTCTTTGGATTTTAATACTGGTAGAAAGACTTTCCAAAGATATTCCGAGTTAGATGGAAGTTGCTCTGGGCCCTTTGGAGTTTCAACTAATTCAATTTTGATCGTTATCCGGCCTTCAGTTAGGTGAAAATCAATTTCACTTAAAGCAATTTCGGACTGAATGATTTGAATGAGGGCGGAAAATTCTTCTCCAACGGAATTTGAAATAAAATCATTTTCAAATTCAACATTCCAATGGCTGCCAAATGCCTTCCACCTTATAGTTCTCTTTGAACCAATATCATTTATAGGTGGATTTTCAAGCTTTCTAGCTACTAACTTATTTAACCCGATTGAATTTTGCTCTTTTTGGATAAAGTCAACATTATCTTTAAGAAAATCATCATACAATTGACCCATTCTAACTTTTTTATAATCAATAAAACCTGACAATTGATTGGTTATTATTGGTGTCAAACCAAGAATGAAGGCACATTCGATAAGGGTTTTTCTTAAAATCTCATCGTTTTCGGTATCAAAGTCGCTAGGATCAAATTCGTTTCTTGCGGTTACATAATGTTCAAATGCCTGTAAATAGCTTATCCAAGAGCCTTGTTTGAAGTCAGAATGTAGTAGTAATGAATAGGAATCACTTATCCGTTTGTACAAAGATGGATCTTCCTTTTGAATACAGAACCATATAGCAGATAACGAATAATATTTGGCTGCAAGGTTCATTCTAATAGACGAATAAAGTTGGGATATACCCATAACAGCCAGAATAAAACCTTCATAAGTTGCCTCATTTTGATATAGGTCTTTTGCCTTATGAAAAAAGTCGAGGGCTTTTAGAATGCCTTTAGGGTTTGTTGAGTCTAAGTGTTTCCATCCTTTTTCAGCGTATCGTTTTGCCAAACTAAAATTACCCTCACGCTCTTGGAGTAGTGGCAGAATTTCTTCGGAGTATTGCTCAAGCTCAAGAAATTTATCCTCCAACCCGAATCTGATGGCTAAATCAACAATATCATCAATTCTCTTTCCTAATTGAGAAATTGCATATTGAGGTGCATTAGATAATTTACTGATTATTTCTTTGAAACAACTAAGAGCCTTAGCCATATTTTCTGATCCTATACCAATTGAATCTTTATTTAGAAAGGAGAATCCCTGTAACTCTAAAAGACCGCAATAAATATTTCCATCGATAGCTGAATCCTTTTGTTTAATAATTAGGGAGTCGTACATTCCAAACCATTTAAGAACCTGGTCTTCTGCTATATCAATTAGGTTAAACTTTTGTGTCGTGGCGATAACAGTGAGTAGGTTAAGAGCATCCTCTAGGCTTCTTAAATCCACAACTGCATCAAGATCTGAAAAGTAATCATAGACGATTTCCTCTAATCCTTTTAAACTATTCTTTGGAGCCTCCTCAACAGATGGTCTTAATGTCAGCCAAACAATTTCATAAATAGCTTCTCTCTTAAGCTTTCTTAAAATGTCTGGATGATTAGAATAAAGCAATAGGATTTTTAGCCATAACTTACTTTGCCCTCCCAAATAACTATTCCTTCTGCAATGTTTAGCCGAATGTAACACTTGATAGAACTCACCTATATTGAAATACTGAATAACCTCAACTTCTTTCCACAACTCGTATGCTTCCAAATAAATTTTATCGTCCTTATCTCCTAAACTTAATAGCTGACTATCTAGTAAATCATTTGTCAGTAAACGATTTTGTGGGTCGGATTCTATTGATTTATCACCCACAACTCCTCTAAGCCTATCAAAAACCAATGCTTGTTCATCCTTGCCAATAGTAAAAGGAAGCTGCCGAATCAATTCAAATGAATTTTCAACCGAGATTTCAATAGCCTTTTCGCTTGATATTCCGTCAAATACCCAACGTATTGATTTTGCGAATGCCTCCCATACATCTTTAGGTAATTTATCATAGACATCTTTGGCGAGTAGGATTTCTTCATTACCCCCATCGGAGTTTATATTCTTATACTGTTCGTTTATATAAGAATCAATAATAGCCTTTAGTTTGGTTGTACATTTGGATAATAAATCATTTGAAAGATTATCTTGATTTGAAACCCATTCTTCCAAAAGCTCAGCATCATTGTCACCTCTTTTAGCAGCTACAGAAGTATTTGTTTCAAATATAAAAAGTGGTTGATCCAATAAATATTCCCCTTTAACAAAAAGCATAAAGAAATGAGCTAGTGACTTGGTTATTTCTTCACTTGCGAAGGAAAAATTCTTAGATGAATAGAGCTTAAGTTGTTTGAATGTGGACTTAAAAGATTTCAAGTCTCTCTGAAAAATATCATCTTCAAAGTCACAATAAATGTGCTCATCTATTTTATGCACTTTATTATATAACCATACTTCTAATGTCTTTAGCTCTTGATATTTAAATCCTTTAATAACATCTGGTGCATCAGTGTCTTTTGCGAAAAGATGGAGTTTTGAGATATGTCCTGTTGTAGTCATCTTTATAATTTATAGAAATTTTATCTACGCATAATTTTTGAATATGTGACCGAGAAAATAAAACTTGTTATTTATATAATCTTTTTCTCGAGATTGACAATATGCTCATGCAAATAGAAACAGACGGGAGTATTGTGTTTAAGCTCGCCAACACTTAAAATTTATTGTTT
Organism: Chryseobacterium sp. UNC8MFCol; assembly: GCF_000482305.1. NCBI lineage: Bacteria > Pseudomonadati > Bacteroidota > Flavobacteriia > Flavobacteriales > Weeksellaceae > Chryseobacterium > Chryseobacterium sp. UNC8MFCol. The sequence goes on along the minus strand of NZ_KI535290.1, from coordinate 204,143 downwards.
ATATTTCATAATACTTTTTAGGTAATTTAAAGCGATATTCATTTGCAGGGAAATTGCTGATCATAAAAAAAATATCTCTATGTTTAATAAAGAATTTCTGCTTTGTTCTTTCAACTTCATTTTTAAATTTTTTTTCAAAATCTTTCTTTTGATGTAAAGTTTGAAAAAATTGTGTTCTCGACGCTTCTTTCAATCGATTTTTAAGCCCGCTACCTGAGGTACTTTCTTTTAGATAATTTTTATAAACTTTTTTAAAAGTTTCTTCTGTTTCAATAATTGTAAATGTATTTGGAGTCAAAGCATTAACATTTAAAAATCTTGCAATTGACTTTTCCAAGTTAAAACTTGTTAAAAATTCATCATAAAATTCTGAATATCTTAAAAGTGTGTCATTATTTTGAATTACTTCAAAAGAGCCTATAAAAGCTAAAAAAGGTGCAGGTTGATCTATTTTTACACTTCCTAAAAGATATGCTCCGTGACAAACCGCAAGTGTTAAGAATAGATTATTACCAATTAGTATATTTATTCGCGAAAGCAAATTTGCCAGTTCATTGTAAAAAATTTTCTCATTATTTTGTAAAGATAGGCCTGATTTATCCTCAAGTCCATGAATTTCAAAGTGAAAAATTGGCTTCAACCCATAACTAATCTGTTTTTCTAGATTTTCAAAGAAAGAAAAAAAATCTATCCGTGTTTTGAGTTCTACAAATTCACATTGAAATTTATCATCACTTTGCTTTTGTTTCCATCTAAGAATATCATAGTATAATTCATAACCTGTCTTTTTTTTATCATCTAAAGATTCGATCACAAATATTTTATTAAAAGAAAAATTTCTCAAGATTTTTTATTTATTGTTATTTTTCTATTTTTTTTAATTTGTATAACACATGAGAATAGAACTAAAATCTATACATTGATTAAAAAATCAGTTATTTTCAAATTTTACTTCTTTCACAATTTTATATACAAACTTAAATTGCCATATCATACATTTACGGATTTTCTCAAATTGTAAAAATAAAAATAACTTCAAAATGAGAACTCAGTATTTTCACTTAATTTTCACGGACTTTATCTTATCCTCTCAAAAACAAAAATCCCAACTGTCGTCAGGATTTTTTACTTTTAATTTCTTTAATATCGTATTTATTATCTCGGATCGGTTCATCAGGAAGAAAATCTTTAATTGAGCACCCTAGTGCTATTGCAATTAAATTTAGGTGTATTAAATTATATTTTGCTTTTTTAGATGGAGCTTCTATCTGTGAAATAAATCCAATATTCTTCCCAATGGAAAGAGAGAGCTCCTCTTGGGTAATGCTCTTTGCTTCTCGTATTTCTTTAACACGTTTTATAACATATCTTTCTATTTCATCTAATGATTCATTCATAAACCAAAGTGAATGAAAAACATCAAAAAATATTATGTACTATAGTACATATTTTATAAAATATCTTTATATTTGTAAAATAAGTTATTGAAAATGTAACTTTGCGATACTTCAAAGAAATATAGAAGCTATTGCTTAGAATCTCGAACTGAAAACTGGTAATTTTTAATATGCGAGAGGATAAGTAAAGTAGCTCACGACCTAGGCGTGAGCTCACTTATCTGCATATAAGGTATACCAGTGCCCCAGTTCGGATATGTTGAGTTTCACGCCATTTATTTGGAGGCAAGATGTAGTGAGATAGTCGATAAAGTGGTATAGATAATTCATTTGGATATCTAAGCAATTCTTTTAGCAATCATTAAGCTGAAAAAATACCGCTTATGGAAAGAACAAACTCTCAGCCCCGAAAGCTGACTGATCATCAATTATATGAACTGCTGAAAAAAGGGAATCCTGCCTCATTAGAACATATTCATCTACGGTACAAAAGACTTCTTTTCTGGATCGGAAAACAAATGCTTGACGATGATTTTGTTGTGGAAACACTTGTGCAAGATACATTTCTTAAATTATGGTTACACCGTGATTCCATAGAAACGCCAAATCATATTCTTGGCTTTTTGCGGTTTGTTTTAAAAAGAGACTGTATATCTTATTTTACCGCTCCGAAAAATAAATTCGCTCGCTTAACAGCTTCCCTTGAAAGTTTTGAGAATTATCAGGATTATCTTGTCGGATATGATCCTCTGCAAGACAAAGAAAATCTTATTCAGCAGGAGTCCGATCAAAAAAATTTTGATGAAGTCAATAAGGTCTTAAAGGTAATAAATCCGAAAAGAAAGCATCTGATTGAGCTATGCCTTCAATACGGCTTCCGATACAAACCTATTGCAGAAGCAATGGGTACTAGTGTTAAAGATATAAGCAATGAAGTAGCTGGGGCAATAAACGATCTAAAGAAAATCTTAAAGACAAATTCTAATGGAAAGCTAGCGATTGAATCTCAGAAAAATAAGGTTCAACAAGATGAACTCAGCAGTCAACAAATTGAAATTATGAGCAGAAGATGTAAAGAGAAATCTTCATTTGCGGTCATTGCACGAGAACTCAAACTTTCTGAAAAACAAGTTCATCAAGAGTTTCTCTATGCCTATCAATATTTACAGAAGCGAAACAACTCTGAAATAACTACTTGATATGGAAAAATCCACAATAACACTTACCCGAAAAATTCAGTTGCTGATTGATGTTCCGCCTGATCAAAAAAATGAAATGTGGGAAAAATTATATCGATATCAAAACCGGTGTTTCCGAGCGGCTAATTTCGTCGTTTCCCATCTATATGTTCAGGAAATGATTAAGGATTTCTTTTATTTCACAGAAGAAATTCAATACAAGCTGGCCGATGCAGACAAAGATCCAATGGGAATATTTACTCGTTCAAAAACAGGAACCACCGCACGAATGGTCTTTGACCGTTTCAAAGGGGAGATTCCGACCGACATTTTGGGAAGCCTGAACAATACAATTCAATCAACCTTCTCTAAAAACAAAGCCGATTATTGGCAGGGAACAAAATCACTGCGAAATTTTAAAAAAGACATTCCGATACCGCTTCCGGTTAAATGCATCAGAAAAATGAAATATGATCCTGATAAGAAAGCGTTTTGCTTCAATATGTTTGCGATACCTGTCAAAACATATTTAGGAAAAGACTACACTGATAAGCGACTGGTAATGGAACGCCTGTTGAGAGGAGAGATAAAACTTTGCACCTCACAGATCCAACTGAAAGACAGAAAAATCTTTTGGCTTGCCGTTTTTGAATTTGAAAAAGAAGAGCATCACTTAAAACCGGACATCATTGCGGAAGCTTCCCTGTCTCTGGAACATCCGATAGTAGTAAAAGCCAACAATATAAGGATCAATATTGGATCAAAAGAAGAGTTTTTGTATCGCAGGTTGGCGATTCAGGCAAGTCAAAAAAGGATTCAAGACGGTATTGCCTATTGCCGTTCAGGAAATGGAGCCAAGCGGAAACAAAAAGCACTTTATAAAACGGAAAATTTGGAAAGCCGTTACGTAAGTCATCGGCTCCATTTGTACAGCCGGAAGCTTATCGATTTTTGCATCCAGCAGCAGGCGGGCACACTTATTCTTAAAAATCAAGAAGATAAAATCGGTATTGCAAAAGAACAGGAATTCGTGCTTCGCAACTGGAGTTATTATGAATTGCAGTCCAAGATAAAATATAAAGCAGAAAAAGCAGGTATTGAATTGATTATTGGATAGCTTAAAAATAATGAGGGTGCTTGTAAACCCGTAGGGTGAGGTCTTGAACACTCACTAAATACATACTGTATATACAACGGCGTGGGCTCTTTTATTAGCAAAAAATAAGCAGTTAAAATCAAATTATTCTACTATTTTAGACTTTTTAGATCCTTTTGTAAACACTTCTATATTTCATAGTAGCAGATTTCATCATAAAAAGCAATTTCTTAACAGCACTTTCAAATATTACAAAACTATTATAAAATGAACTATATGTCGCATTAAGCCAAATCATTGTTGGATCCTGGTTTTATTTTTATCGAGTCGACTATTAAATTAGCTAATTTTGTTCTAGCTTGTTCGTTTGAACCAAAATATTCTGATGTAAGACTAATTCCTTTTTCACTTATATTTTTTCTAAAGTCGATGAAAATGTCTTTGAAAAAGTCACGTGTTAATTTATTATTTTCCACACCAATTTTATGAATAGTTGGATATGCTTTAATAATTGAGCCAAAGCCAATGGGTTTTGAAATTATATATTGATTAGGCGTGTTCCATTCTTCTTCAAATGCGTCTTTAACTCCATTAAATAAATTAAGTAATATCTTAAAAATTACAGGGTCGTGATTTTCTATAAAATACTGTCTGAAAGGTAGCTTGTCATTATTTTCAAGTTGTTCTCCGTTTTTAATCTTCCTTGTGTCATCATCTGGATCTTTACTAATTAATTCCAATAAATACTTGATGAAAGTTCCTTGTGATAAAGATGCTAAGTCCTGATTTTCTTCTTTCTTCCCGAGCATTTTTAAACGATTATAAAAAGGAGATTCTTTGTCTATATTAAGTGCTCTTGCTGTTTCGTGGCAAGTTTTATAAGGACTTCGTTTATCGGACAGTGCAAACAAGTCGTAAATCAACGACATATTAACTCGTGTCTGTTTGCTGTTTATTACTGAAAAAACATAGGCTTTTTGAGAAGGATATAAATTAAACATCAGCACAACAGGCATTTGAAATCTTACCAAATAGTTAGACGACTTCAGTCCTTCTAATCTATGTTGACCGTCTATAACTTCTCCTAAAACTTCGTACTCATTAAAAAAAATGTAATTTTCATCAATTCGTACATCAGAATCTTCTTTGACAGCAATAATAATTGGTGTTGGAAAAGTTGCATCTGATTCGCCACAATATTTTGCAATCTCTTTAATTCTAGATATAGATTGTTCTCTTTGAACTGCGTCTGGATTTTCGTTTCTTCTCTCAATTATAGCTACTTTTGCTAATGTAGAGGCATCCATTGATGTCAAGTAGAAAGTCCCAATCGGCTGTTCTATTTTAAGATATTTAATTTGTTTCATAATTGAATACCGTTAGGGTCGTTTTTTAACAAAGGTTCTGCGTCCAATATTTCTTCGACATTTTCATCATTTTGTTCATTAAAAAGTGGGTCATTAAGGTTATTGAAATCTATATTACTTTGTTCTAATCTTAGAATACAATAACCGTATGAAGCAAAAACGATAGCAAAAACGTAAATAATAGCTTGAGTGAAGTCTACACTAGAGTTCTTAAGCGATAAAATAGAATTATTTTTTGACTGAATAGAAGCATATATTATCCCTGTTAAAAATAGGTAGAATATTGCTATTATTATTGTAAAAGTCTTAAGCGTTCTAAATTCAATTCTATGATTCTTAATAAAATTCAAAAAAATTGGTCCCAGTATAGAAGCTATTAAAGCAATTGAAAAAGTATAAAAACTACCGTTAGTCGATTCAATGTAGATCGAATCTCTCAAGTTAGTTCCATTTGTATAATATCTAACAATAAAGTTCGCTAAAATACCAAACTGTCCCGTTAAAATTGTAAAGATGAACCATATTAAAAAATCACTCTTGTCCTCCCCAATAACTTTGAATGGGTCCTTAATGATGATAAAAAGGTTGTTCATTATAATGATTAGTTTTTTATAAATATCTTCAAACTTGCGTTTAAGTTAAATTTTGTCAATCCAGATGATATAACTTTCGTTAAGCTATTTTTCTCACGAATATAAAATTTATTTTGATTATTCGATTGTTAGTACCTAAAAATATTTCAATTTAATAACCAAAATTTTGTTTTCTTTTCATAAGCAGGACCTTCTATACATATGCGTAAAATTTACTTATTGTTTATCCTCAACAAGAATCGATTTCCAAAATAAAAAACGAGTTCCGAAGTTTTTTCACCCTTTTCGCAGAAAAGGCAAGAGAGTCTTTGGAGGTACAAAATGAAAATTTTGTATATACAAAGACACATCTTGCTATAGAGTTTTCATAAGTCAGAAATTTTATTTAGTCTACCTTAATTTAGACTAGTCGGAGTAGTTGATTTTAATCTAGTTTCGGTCTTTTAATTTTTGGAAGATTAGATAACGAAGAATTACCATTAAAGTGTGAAACATCAAGCGTATTCATATTTTTTTCAAGAGTAGCTTGCCAATTCAAAATAGGTCTTCCAATTGAATTTTTCCAATCTGCTTGCTCCCATTTTTGAAATTTTTGAATCAATAAAGCATCCAGCTTTTCTGAATAGTCTTTTAAAGTTTTCGCAAAATCCATAAACTGTTTTAAGTTCGGATATTTTGAAAATGAACTATTGGTATTAATTTCCGATTCCACAATGGTTTTTAGTTCATCAATCGGTTTATCTATCATTTCACAGGTTTTTGGTGTTACTTTTAGCATTGGGTTTCCATTTAAAATAAAACGATTTGGAAAACCCGGATTTCTATTGTAATCTAAAAGTCCTAAAAGTTTGAGCTTATTTTTTGCAGTGATGACCGTTTGCCTGGAAAGACCAAGCTCTCTTGCCATTTGATAGTCTGATAAAACAATTTCTTTTCGTGGATCTTCACATTTGTAGAGGATAAAAGTAAAAACAGCTATAGTATTTGCGCCGATTTTATTTTTTGAATTTAAATCAAACATTTTCTCAAATAAGTTCACATCAAAAGTTTTTGAATTTCTCATCTCTTAAATGCAGATTTATATTGTTTTTGAACTTCTTCTGTTTTCTTACTAAGATATTCATTCAAGTCTTTGAAATCTGAATAGAGAACCCGGCAATCTTCTATTTTTTTTGTTTCATTTCGAATGATTTCTACAGCGCGATTTCCTGCTTCATCATTATCAAAATAAAGCTCTACTTTATCATATTTTCCAAGTGAATTTTTAACATTTTGGATCATAGAGACAGAGTTCAAAATGAGATAATCAGACGGTCCTTTTGCCAATTGATTTTCTATAGTTTTAAAGGAAAGAAAATCGAAAAAGCCCTCGAAAATCCGAAGTGAATCAGAACAGTTTTTAATGGTTGTGACATCTTTTTTACCTAAGCAGATTTTTGAATATTTATTGCGAATTTCGTAACCGCCGGAATCATTCTTGAAACCAATTCCGAAATAGTTTTTGTCATTCATCCGATAATGGATTTCCTTTAAAAATTCGGTTTGGCTTTGCACTTTTCTTTCATTCAAATATTCCAGAAGTGCCGGATGCTGAACATTTTTGATTTCAATTACTTCATAAGTTTTCGCAAGATTTTCTACTTTATGATTAGAAATATTTTGCTGATGAAAAGAAGAAAAATTCTGTTTCTCTGCCCATTCCAGAATTTCTTTGACGGAAGCATTCAGATATTTCTTCATAAAATCAGTATTATTACCACCGATACCTTCTGAATGAAGATACCATACATTTTGTCTTTTATTGAGTTTAAAAGAGGCTTGGGATTCGCTGGCAAAAGGGTTGAGATACCAAGCTTCTTTTTCATTTTGTTTCGTTGGAAGGTGTCCGAGAGAAAGCAGGACTTCTTCCAACGGTATGCTGTTGAATTGTCTGCAGTTCATAGAATTTTATTTTTGTGTTTTGTTTATAAAGTTTTTTTAAATTCGCCTACCTTATTACCTATGTCTTTATTCATCAAGTTTTCTACGGATTTTACATCATACCTTTTATTACCTGGTTACCTTCATTTATTTCAGGTAATTAGGTAAGTTTACTTTTATTCAGTTACCTTAACATAAACTTTGTGTCAATAATGGTTTCCGGAATTTTCAGGTAAGTGGTAAGTAATTCTATATTATTTCATTCTTCAATTTTCCTTCGAATCAAATATCCATAGACTTGTCTTTTCGGATGTTTTATTCTTTCGTAGTTCATTGCAGTCAAGGCTTTACCAATTTTTATAATGTTCAGCCGTACACCAAGCGCATTGTTCGTCGCAAGCATAATGTCCGAAGGCGTCAAAAATTCACTTTGCAGTTTGGATTTTTCGAAATGACTAAGGATAATTTCCTGTTCCAGGGATACCTGTTTGAATTTTTCATTCCGATTTTCATTTTCCTGGATGTCTTCAGCCGTGAGTTCAGGATTGTAATTTTTTCTTTCAAAAGCATTATAGTATGCTTGTGACCAAACTTTTTCAATATTGATTTCCTTAGAATAATTGAAATCAATCTCCAAAACTTCAAAAATCTGCCACCGCACACTTCCGGTTTCATCGGTTAAAAAATCCGACCGGTTGGTTGAGCCACAAAACGACACTGTCCTGTACATTAATGAGGATTTGCGATCGTAAGGCAAACGTGCATTGACGGTATTTTTAGAAATGAAGGACTTAAGAATATTGACATCCGTTTTTGACATTATCGAAAGCTCATCAATATTGACCAGAAGGTTTTTGCATAAGGAAATCAAGCCGTCTTTATCAACACCAATGTCTTCTGTATAATATTGTTCAAGACTTGCAGGAATGAGAAATCGCAGAAAACTCGTCTTTCCACTATTCTGCTTAGTATTGAACAGCACAAAACACTGTTTGTTGATGTAGCCAGGTTTCAAGGCACAAATTACAGTCCTGGTTATCCACTTCTCGAAATACTTTTGAAAGGATTTATCATCCGTGGTCTTTACATAACTGCAAAGCTTACTGATATGATTCTCGTTGTCCCAATCTTCTAAATTTTCAAAATATTCCCGAATCGGATTGTACTGCTGAATCAAATGACTTCTGACCAGAATCTCCAATTTATTAATCGGAATATCAATTCCTGATCTGACAAGTTCTATAAATAATGAGTTCAAATTGAGTGCTGACCATTTTTTATCCGAAACAAGTTTAATTTCAAGCTCAAGAGATATTGTATTGAATCTAATTGAATATTTTGAATTCAAATAATTAATTGCTCTGTCGAATATGGTTTTGGTTTCTGTCTCGATTTGATACAGAATTTTATTCTCTTCCATAAGCATTTTTTGATTTTGGAAGAAGTCACAAATAATTTTTATATTTGCTCTTAACTTCCAGTAAAACAAATATTTAAACCTAACTATAGCCGTAGTTAGGTTTTATTTTTTGCGTAAAGAAAATTCTATCGCTTCTTGTTGGATCTCATCATTTGATTTATGACTGTTTTTCAGCAGCCATTCGTCAATTTTTTTTCGTTCAAAGAATAGAATTTTTCCGGAAGGTTTTGAAAATGGGATAGAGTTGGTATGAACCAATTTGTAGATATAGGATTTCTTGAACCCTGTGTAATCTGAAAGCTCTTCTACATTAAGAATTGCTTTGAGCCCGAAAATATGTTTTTCAATTCGGTTGAGTTTGTGAATGATAATCTCGTTATTTTCCATCTGTTTCTTTTAATTGATTTAACGAAACAAAAGTCAACAATAAAAACCATAAATAAAAGACTACCAATAGCTTGTGGGCTAAATAAGAATACTCTGGATTGATTTTATCTGTCAAAAGGTTAAAAAAGATTAATCTGGATTCAACTGAATTCGCAAGCGATTTTCATTGAGTTTAAAAATAGAAAACGGAATTTTCACAACTCGATATTTAATTCCGGAATAATCTCAGCAGCTTCTTTCATTTTGCTATCTACTATTTTTGCATAAATCTGTGTTGTTCTTAATTCACGATGTCCCAGTCTTTTGGAAACCGTGTAAATATCTGCACCATTTTCTAACAACAGAACGGCGTTCGTATGTCTTGCTGAATGAAAAGTAATATGCTTAGGAACTGCAGCTCGATTACACCAACGGATAATTTCAGTATTGTAGGTCATCCCATATTTCAATCCTTTGAAAACTCTTTCTTGGGGATCTTGTCTTTCACCCAACAATTCTCTAGCTTGTTTTGAAATATAAAGATATTCTACACCATCTGTTTTTTCTTGTCGGAAATTGACTCTGGAAACATCACCTTCATCACGAACTTCTTTCCAGGTCAAAGTATTAATATCCGACCAACGTAAACCTGATAAACACGAAAAAAGAAAAGCTTTTTTCAAAACCGGGTATTTGCATTCCGCTTTTGCTAAACGTTGCAATTCATCAAAAATGAGATACTCCCTTTGGCTTTCCGCTTGTTCAAAGGATTTGACTTTTGACGCATAATTAATCGTCAAATAGCCATTATCGAAAGCGCTCCTTAAAGCAGCTTTAAACTTGTTGAAATATGAATATTTTGAGTTCTGAGAAAGTGGCAGCTCACTTTTTGTGAGAGCATCTTTTTCGAAATATCGGTGAACTTTCTTGACGAAGCTTTCATCAATTTCATCGAAAGTCATATTTTTTGGAACAATCTTTTTGAGATGTTGTAGCGTAGAAAACCAATTACCGTAATTGTTAGAAGTATCTTGTTTTCGCTTTTCTTCTGTCAGTTCAGCAAAATAATTTAGAAATACTCTTTTGGATTTTGCAGTGTTTTTTAATTCAAATCTCCCTTGCGCATATTCAGCTTTTCTAATTGCAAGTACGTTTTCTGCAAATTCTAAAGCTTCTTTATTTTCTTTTTTTTCTTTTGCAGTTTTTGGATCTGAAATTAAATAAGAATCTAAATTCTCGAAACTTCTCAAATGTTTTCGTTTTCCGTCTTCAGTAATTTCGGAACCACGATAAAACTCAATCGAAAGACTTATTCTTCCGTCCTTTAATTTTCTTTGGCTAAGTGATATTTTCATAAATTTGGTTTTGTACTACTTTGTACTACTTTTCACTTTTTCTATAGTCTTAAGTAGTACAGAAGTGGTACAAATATATAAATAAACTCCAAAAAGAGAAAATAAAATTTTTATAAATATCTGATAATCAAATAAAAGAAAGAAAAAGAAATCAAAGAAAAGCTAAATTATTTCCCGATACAAAACTTAGAAAATATATTCCCCAACACTTCATCATTTGTTACTTCACCAGAAATTTCTCCAAGATGTTCCAGAGCATTTCTTAGTTCATACGCCAGCAATTCTGTAGAAATCTGGAAAGATATAGCTTCTTTTACCTTGTTTACAGCATCTAAAGACTTTTGTAAAGCTTCGAAGTGACGTTGGTTGGTAATAACCACATTGTTTTCCTCTGATTTTAATTGCTCAACATAAGAAGATAGCTCATTTTTAAGATCCTGCATGTTTTGATTTTCCACAGCAGAGATTTTGATGAAATCAAACTCGTGAGAAATCGCATTTCTGAAAATATCTTCTACTGTTTCATATTTTGCAGGACTAACTTCGTCTATCTTTGTAGCACAAATGATTAATTTCAGATCTTCTCTTAATAAAGACTGGATCATGTCTATATCCTCAGAGAAATCTTCAGTAGCCGCATCTGCCAGATACACTAAAATATTGGCATTTTCAACCTTTTCTTTTGCCTTTTTTACTCCAATAGCTTCAATTTCATCCACGGTTTCACGCAAGCCGGCAGTATCAATCAAACGGAAAGCATGACCTTTAATGTGAAGAACCTCTTCAATAGTATCTCTTGTGGTTCCGGCAATATTACTTACAATAGCTCTTTCTTCTTTCAATAAGGCATTAAGCAAGGTAGACTTACCTGCATTAGGTTTCCCGATGATCGCAACAGCAGTACCGTTTTTGATTGCATTTCCGTATTGGAAACTCTCAATAAGGGATACTAATTTCACATCAATCTTATCTAATAAACCGCTTAATGCCGTTCTGTCTGCAAATTCTACATCTTCTTCAGCGAAATCAAGCTCTAATTCAATAAGAGAAACAAAATTTAGAAGGTCCGTTCTTAATAATGATATTTCGTTGGTAATTCCACCCTTTAATTGGTTGATGGCCACTTTTCTCGAAGCTTCATTTTCAGAGGCGATTACATCTGCAATCGCTTCGGCCTGCGAAAGGTCAATTCTTCCATTGATAAAAGCACGAAGCGTAAACTCTCCGGCTTTAGCCATTCTCGCCCCGTTTTTAATAAGAGTTTCAAGAATACGTTTTCCGATATGTGGTGATCCGTGAAAAGCTATTTCTACAGAATTTTCTGTTGTGAAACTTTTCGGTGCCAAAAATATTGAAAGCATTACTTCATCAATAGCTTCCTCACCATCCATAAAAAATCCGTAATGAATGGTGTGAGATTTTTGTTTTTCAAGCTTTTTAGCAGGAAAACTTTTCTGAACTATGGGTAAAGCCTCATTTCCTGAAACTCTGATAATGCCTAAAGCTCCTATTCCATTGGCTGTAGCCAGAGCACATATGGTATCGTTATTCATGCGGCAAATTTACAATTTAAATACTAATTTTTATAAATACAAATCATATACATGATCTATTCTTGTCAATACTAAAATCCAGCTTTTTACTTTTAAGCAAACCGGTAAGCATTCTAGATAGCAGAGAAACAAGAGTATATGGACTTAATTATTTAAGTGTTCCATAGTGGAAAAATGAAACGGGAATTATTACTAAAACAAAAGAAGTTCTGAACAAATAAGTAATGAAAAAGAAAGAATGAATGTAGAATCAAATTGTAGTAAGGAGTTTATAGGTAATTTTTGATATGAATTTAATACAATAGGGAATTTACCTTGTTATTATAAAAATATTAAAAAGAAAATTTGTTTTTTTTAATGATAACATAATATTTATGAAAATAATAGTTTATATTTAATAGAACATATTACTGTAAATAAATCGTTGGTTTCGTTCTAATGAATTGTTTATTAGTTTTGTGTTGATCTGAAATGAATGCTATTGGATGTTGTTACTAAATAAAGATAAATTTTGACACAAATTTATACTGTTAATTTTTTATTAAACGCTTGTTTGGTATGTTAATTGTTATAAGGCAGGCAGTGATGTTGAAAAGTTATTTTTTTGACATTAGAACATGGAAAATTTGTTAATTTATTATAAACGCATATGAATAGTTTAAATTTTTTTAATATTAATAAGAAATTCATTTTTTTATTAATGACTGCCCTCTACAGCGCTGTAAATGCACAGTGTATTGCTTATACGGGACAGCCGATTTTGGTAGGCAATACCTATTGTCTTAACGGAAATCTTACAGTAGGAACAAGTATCAGTATTCCTAACGGAGCAACTCTTATTATCCAGTCGGGTCAGTTGCAGTCCGTTGATATTCAGGTGAACGGATTGTTGGATATTAAAGACGGAGCAAGTGTAAGGTCTACCGGTTCCATTATTATCGGAACATTTGGATCCCAGGTGAATTCGAAGGTCAAACTTGGAAAAAAATCTTACCTTTCCCTTACGGGATCTGTTTCACAAGGAGATCCTTCTTTTATGGGAGCATTTCCCGGAACAACCTCTGTAATGGAAATGGATGCAGGAAGTGTAGTAGAAATATGCGGAACCTTTAGTCAGCAATCGACAACTTACCCTTCTGTTAACTATGTTGGCCCTGCAAACGGCAAGGCTTACTGTATAGCAAAAGCAGATGTAAGTGGGGGAGGACCCACATCTGTCATCAGTAACGACAGCCAGATTGTCGCCATTGCGATGGGTTCAGTTACAAGTCTAGGTACCGGAGGATCGAGTTTTTGTGGTCCTAATGCAACCCACACGACATGCCCTTCTCTATGGCCTCAGGGATTATCTGATGATAAAACAAGTTGTGGTAATGCACCTGTAATTATTGATGATTTTGATGGATATTGTACAAAACTACCTACCTCAGGAACACCGGACGGATTTACCAAATTCGGAATCACGGTACAGCAAAAAACTAATGCATGGCCGGAAAATATTCCAAACGGTTTTGTTGCTATGGAAGCAAAAGATAAAGGATTTGTAATTACGAGAGTTCAGCATGTGAATCAGACACCGCAACCGGGAGACGCTATTGCTGATCCGAAAGAAGGAATGCTTCTTTATGATATTCAGGACAAGTGTGTAAAGCTTTATAACGGTACAGAATGGAAGTGTATTCAAAGAAGCTGTAATGATTAATCTAATGGAAATACAATTATGAAAAATATAAAAAATATAAGTATTGCAGTTGCCTTTATGGCCTTCAACTCCTTCTTTGCGCAGGTAGCGATAGGTAAGCAAACTGTAGATGGAAACAGTACTGTATTGGATTTTGATAATGTAACAGGCAATACAAAAGGGATCATTCTTCCTGCAACTTCCGGACTTCCTTCCGGATCACTTGTGAATGGAACATTTGTTTTTGATGTTACAGATAATATTGTCAAGGTGTATGAAAATGATGCATGGAAGCCTTTGTCAGATGCAGGTAGCTCAAGTGCCGTTGTAGCGAATAATACTGCTGAAGTAGGGAAGGGAGTTGTTATGGGGGCTTCTTCAAGTACTGCAGATGGTGTATTGGTCTTAGAGTCTCAAAATAAAGCAATGATTCTTCCTAAGATAGCAACACCTCATATTAATGTGAAAAGTCCTTATCCGGGGATGATATGCTATGATACTACAAGTAAAACTCTGGCGATCTTTGATGGCTCAGTCTGGAACTACTGGAAATAATTTTTGTTACATTTACGGTAGGCGAAATCAACATATTTTACAAACAGCTATATAGAAAATATATGGCTGTTTTTTTAGTCTTACATCAGACTGAAGTATTTCTGGACCGGTAGAAGTTTTTGGCCTGAGACAGGGAGTGAAGCCGCTTGTTTTCTACTTTGTGAGAAAAACGAGAGATTACAGAGAGTGGAAAAAATGTAATCTCCCGATGGTAAACAAATAACATGTGTTTTAATATTCTATAGCTTCTTATGACGAAAATAAAACTAACCTGTCAAGCTTGCCATAATAAGTTTTAGAGATATTGATCATCTTAGCTCATTGTGTTAATTAGGCTTCTCTTTTTTGTTTGTGTTTTTAATGATATTATTTGTTCATGTTTTAAAAATCTCCCCCTCTCTGGCTTCATCATTTGTGTTTATCATTTGTGTTCTTACTTTTTACTAGATTATAAAGTGTTAATTGAGAGGAGAGAGATTATATGTATTGAAATTAGGTTTAGTTTCTGTTTGTCTTCATGACTATTTTTATAGGTTTATATTTTACATGGCAAACATATTCAATAATTCTAAAATTTTCCAAAAAACTACGTACGACATAGCTACTCTACACATACATCACTTCTGCTAATTGATTTATTATTAGGAGTTTATTTTGTAGATTGGTTCTCGCGTTGAATAGAATAATGAGAAAAAATAAGAGTAAATCTTAATTGAAACTAAATTTTAAGAGTATTTCTATGTATTCCTGCATCAATAGTGTGAGAGTGAAAATAGACCTTTTTCGAGACTTCGAGCTTTTACTCATTGCTGGTTTCTTACTATATTGAAAATCGTGCTGTCGGGCAGGATGTATGAAAGTTGAATTTAAATAAGTTGTTATAAAGAGGTAAAGAAGCTGTAAAGATCTGTTTCTGATGAAATATGGAGCTTTTTGCGAAGTCTTCCCTTTTTAGTCTGTACCGATCGATGCTGGATGAAGGTGTAGTCAGCAATATCTTTTGATGAAAAACCCAGCCAGATCATAGCGCATAACGATAATTCTGATTTGGTAAGTTGTGAATTGATTTTTAAAAGACTTAAGAATAATCCGGGATTTACTTCTTCAAATCTTTTGATGAATTTGGCATCATTGCTTTTGGCAAGGTCCAGCAATTCAGTGAAATTTTCTTTCGAAATCTTTTCCTTTGTGAGTGATTCGAGACTATTCTCTTGAAGTAGGGAAATATTTACTTTTTTATGTTTTTTATTTTTAATATATAGAAAAACAGATATACTTATGATCAGGATAATTGTTCCTATACCAATAAAAATAATACTGAGATCCTCATTGTCTTTTTGTTCAATGGCTTCCGTCAGTGAAAGATCTATAGCTTCGGTGCCCGATTGTTCCAGGGTTTTACGTAATTGCTCGGCTTTGGCAAAATATTCGGACTCTCGTTCTTTATTGTTGAGTTTCCCATAGGTTAAAGCAATCTGTTGATAAAGTCCAGGCAGTTTATTGACCCTTTTGGTTTTTACTAAAATGTCTGCAGCCTTCTTATAAAATCCAAGCGCCATTTCATAGTCTTTCTTTTCAAAAAGTAACGTGGCATAAAAAGAATAGACGATTCCTTGCCTTACCGTACCATACTCTGATTTTTTAAGAAGCTTAAGGGCATTGTTGGTATAGAGAACTGCAGAATCCATATTTTTGGATTGCCACAAATGATAATTACCGAGAAGGGAAGAGTTGATTGCTGAAGGATCTGCATCAAATCCTTTATGAAAATAGATCAGCACAGAATCTTTGTTGGTTTGATCGATAAATTCCGCTCTTTGCATATACATATTTCCCAGCAGCCAACCTTTATTATGCAATTTTTTTTCATAATAAATTGCTTTAGCATTATAGCTTAGAGCAGTACGAGCTAATCCGGTTACATAATTGAGCTGTCCGTACTCATGATATAATTTGGCATACAGAAAATCGTCGTCGAGATTCTTGATAATAGCCATGGCGGATTTCAGATAATTATGGCTGACCTTATATCTCCCCATAGTGCCATACATATTGGCAAGGTTAATATATCCCCAGGCTATCCCTTTCTGGTATCCGCTTTCTTTTGACTGTTTGATTATTTTATTATTCAGGGCTATAAGCTCAGTATCTTTACCCTCCAGCCTCAATTTTTCATTTTTCTTTGATAAGGCGGTATTGATTTCATTGATGTCAACCTTTTTGTTGCAACTGCACAAAGAAATTGCAATAAAAAGAAGTACTAGTATTTTGCGTTTTTTTAAGAAAGTATCATTTATGTCATTCATTGATTTTTTGATTTTATAATCATGTACATCATTTCAATTTGATTCCCTTCCCTAAATCAATTAGTTTTCAGAGATCTGTTGGTGTAGTTTTTCATGAACTACATGGATGCATAAATTTTTGATTTTTATGTAAGGGGGCCTGCAATAAAGTATTGACAGCTGGTAACAGCTGCCTGCATTAATAAATTTATAGGTCATCATCTCCTTTGTTATTTAATAAAATCTGTCATCTGATATAGGTTGACAAATATATACTCCTAAATTAGTAAAAAAAGCACAATACTCCAAGAGCCTTCATAGGAGCGTGGTATATGATGCTCCAACGGAATTGTGTTTTGAAGTTTAAAAAAACAAGGTTCGAAGACCTTGAACTGATATCGACTGTTCTTAATCTTCACTTCTCATTTTTAAAGGATCTGGGCACTTTCTTTAATACTGCTCATCACAAAAATACTTTTTGTCTGACCGATCCCTTCAATTTCTGAAAGTTTGCCGATGAAAAATTCATGAAATTCATCCATATTGGGAGCGAGAATTTTTAGCATAAAATCAAAATCCCCGCTGATGTTATAAAACTCTACCACCTCTTTGAGTCTACTCACTTCTTCAATGAATTTTCCTGCAGTTTTTTTATTGTGAACATTCAAAGCAATCATACAGATGACCATCATTCCTTTATTTACTTTTTTACGGTCCACTACTGCTGTGTATTCTTTGATCACACCGGATTTTTCCATTCGCTTGATACGTTCATGCGTAGGAGTGGGGCTCAGATTGATTCTTGCGGAAATATCCCGGACACTCATTTTAGCATCTTTTTGAAGAAGTCTGAGGATAGAAAAGTCTTTTTCATCCAGAGTATAATGTTCTGCTGCCATTTGTTCTGTTTTTTAAGGTTGCTGTTTATTGAAACAGTATTTTTGTTCTTTTAAATGTTTTATTATGATAATATTGTTCCAAATTTATGATTAAATTTTTATATACGTCCTGTTAATTTTAATTTTGCAGGAAATTTGAATATATGAGTACAAGGAAAAATGTAATATTAATTTTAGCATCGGTAGGAACGTTTGTGGAGGCTTTGGATATTGCCATTATTAATTTAACAATTCCTTCAATTCAGGAGCAGTTTCATATTGGGGCAGAAAAAGTTCAGTGGCTGCAGACCCTTTATGTATTATTTTTCGGTGGCTTTCTGATTATTGGCGGAAAGCTTTCGGATCAGATAGGAAGAAAGAAAATCTTTTTAACAGGTGCTCTTATTTTTATGCTGACGTCACTGGGAGCCGGGCTTTCTCAAAGTTTTGATATGTTAGCTGTATTCCGTGCTTTGCAGGGATTGGGTGCGGCGTTTGTGATGCCGGCAGCTTTATCTATCGTTACGAATACCTTCATGGAAGAGCAGGAAAGAAACCGGGCGATCGGAATTTTTAGCTCTTTTGCTGCCATCGGATCTGGAAGCGGGCTTTCAGTAGGAGGAATCATCAGTACATACCTGAGCTGGCATTGGGTATTTTTAATCAATGTTCCAATCCTTTTAATAACATTAGTGCTGTCTTACTATTATCTGCCGGCAGATGAGAAAAATGAAAACGCGCAGAAAACTGATATTATTTCCGGAATGCTCTTAGTATTGGGGCTTTTAAGCCTGACCTATGGAACTCATGAATTGCTTCACATTAAAGATCGGCCATTCCTGGTAGTAGGTTCTCTGTTTACGGCAGTATTGCTTTTAACGATGGTCTTCTGTCGGTTAAAGTCTGTTTCTGAACCCTTATTTGATTTAAAATTGTTTAAACACAGATCGCTGGTAGTTTCTAATGCCGCTTTCTTTACGCTGGGAGCATTTTTTATAGGTTTCTTATTCCTTATTTCTTTAATGCTTCAGAAAGATATGGGGTATAGCGCTGCATCTGCAGGTTTGATGCTTGTACCTTTCAGTGTGATTTCGGCTCTGACTGCAAAATTCATTTTGCCGCATGTATCAAAGCGCTTGAGTTCTTCTCAAATGGGAGTTTTAGGTTGGCTCTTTATGCTGATGGGCGGAATATTGTTGCTGACATCGTTGTACACCGGACATCCATTAGCTGTAGTGCTTCTGGGCGCGGCATGTATCTCCGGGATCGGAATGACCTTTTGCTTTACAGCTCTTTCAGTAATGGGAATTCAGGATGTGGAACCTTCCAATTACGGATTGGCATCAAGTTTGAGTTCTACAAGTTACTTCCTTGGCGCTGGAATTGGATTGTCATTCATGACTTTAATGAGTCAGGTCTTTCCTTCAGAATTTGCAGTAGGCAGCCTTAATCTTATCATTTTGATTGGCTATGCTCTTTTAGCACTGGGAATGTTAATTTATTTTATCGTAACAAGCTTAAAAGTGAAACAAACAAAAATGGCTGTTTCATCATAAGCGGCCTTAAAATTACACAAACTATATGACGAAAGAATCGGTGCTTAGGTGTCGGTTCTTTTTTTTATATTTTTATCCCTTCTACACTACTTTTATCATGAAAATACAAACCATCAGTGATCTTCACCGGGAGTTTGGGCAAACGGAATTATGCTTTGATCATTCTGATGCAGTTGTTTTTACGGGAGATATCAACCTGGGAATAAATGGTGTTGAATGGATTAAAACTAAAATACCCAACAAACCGGTAACCTATGTACTGCGCTCTATCGCTCTGTTGGCGGAGGATGCCAATAAAGTAAAACTGAACCTGCTTCGTCTGTAATGATACAGCAGGTTTTTAATCCATACTATTATGAAGACAAATATACCGGAGGGCATCATTCTTATTCCGGATTTCAGCGGATTTACAGAGTTTGTGTTCAATACAAAATTGTATACTGGTGAGTATATTGTAAGAGAATTGCTCTCTACATTGATTGATGTGAACGATACCTATTTTGATATTTCGGAAATTGAAGGGGATGCTATTTTGTTTTATCGTTATGATAAACAGCCATCTTATCATAATATTTCAGTGATGCTTCGGAAAATGAGGAATGCTTTCAATAATAAAATTGAAGAATTAAGCAAAAGCCTGAGTACTACCATTGATTTATCACTGAAATTTATTGTGCATTACGGAACATTTTCTCAGTATAACATCGGAAACTTCAGAAAATTATATGGAAAAACCATAGTGGAAGCTCATCAGCTCCTGAAAAACGAAGTGGCGGAACATCCTTCGTATGCATTATACACCCATTCTTTTCTTGAGAACAGTAAAAAGCATGATATTGATGATCATGAAGGTGAAGTTCACCAGGAAGAGGTGGGCATGATTCACTATTTTGAAAATATAAACTAGTATATTTTTTAATCCTTGTAAATTTGCTATTGCTACGTGCCCGGGGGAGATCCGGGCATTTTTGTTGATTGATAAAAAATTAAGTTAAAACATTAACTTATGTCTATAGTTTTATTAAATTAATAAAAAAATGCCATTTTTTGATAATTTAACATGAAGACAATTTATTGTCATTTATTTTGTTGCGGTATTGTTGTAATTTTCATTTTATTATTGATTTATTCTTAAGTAACAGGAGTGTTATATAGTTGAAAATTAAATATTTATTTCATTTTTTTTAATTTTCCATGTAACAAATACTTAGCGATAATGGTCTTATAGAATAAACTATAATCTCACATGAAAATAATTTTATTTCCAATCGCGGTATTAATGGGCACCTTTACTTTTGCCCAGACCAAGACTGTGAATGATACTGTAAAGGCAGAAGCGAAAGAAATTGAAGGTGTTACACTTGTTGCAAGAAAGCCGACCGTAGAATCCAAGGTAGACAGAACTGTTTTTAACGTGTCAAACAGCTCGATCTTAGCTGGAAACACAACCTGGGATGTGCTCAGAATGACCCCACTGGTAAGTATTGATAATAATGACGATGTAAAAGCTGAAGGACAAACTGTTACCGTTTACATCAATGACAGGAAATCAGTTTTTACAGGGAAAGAATTAAAAGAATATCTTAAAACGATTCCGGCCGATAACCTGATGAAAATTGAAGTTATCACCAGCCCTTCTTCCCGCTACGAAACCTCCGGATCTGTTATTAATATTGTTCTTAAAAAGAGAGATGACGAAGGAATAAAGGGAAGTATTTCCTTAAATAACAGACAGAGTACCAAAAATTCTCAATACACCAATTTTAATCTGAACTATCATAAGAAGAAGTTTACCCAGACCTTTATAGGAAGCTATAATAATGGCGATTATGTTCAAAAGAATGAAATTTTAAACACTCGCTACGAAAATAACAGGGTTTCCCAACTAAGCCTGGAATCTGAAATGAGAAATGAAAGTCCGTCTCTTTCTTCAACTTCAGAGTTTGAAATT
The DNA here is from genome assembly GCF_000482305.1 of Chryseobacterium sp. UNC8MFCol. Lineage (NCBI taxonomy): Bacteria > Pseudomonadati > Bacteroidota > Flavobacteriia > Flavobacteriales > Weeksellaceae > Chryseobacterium > Chryseobacterium sp. UNC8MFCol. Next base: position 182,992 of record NZ_KI535290.1, on the reverse strand, counting down.
AATGATAAGAATAATGTGGGACTTGTTCTTGAATATTTCCAGAACCGTAACCTGTCTTTCGGTGAATCCAGTGGAACAGATTCTATGAATGGAGTCTTGATTGATTCTTTTCATCAGACACAGAATACCTGGGGGTTTAGCCGGACCCTGGGAACCAATTTGTTCTATAAATACTACGATAAAGAAAAAAGCAAAATCTTAGATATTAACGTAGGAACAAACTATACCGGAAATGACAACGACAACCTGATCAATAAAGTCGGAGCTAAGACTCAGGAACTTGGCGTTATCAGTAATAATCAAATGCGGAATTATTACCTGAAGGTGGATTACACCCAGCCATTTGGAAAGACAGGAGGAACTTTCGAGGTCGGAGGTAAAATAGAAGCTAACAATCATGTGATTCCGAACAGTCTTTATGGGGCGAGCATCAGTGATTCCCAATCAGAATATTTTAATCTTCCTAGAAATGATAAGTTTCACTACGAAGATAATATCGGTTCCCTTTATGCCAATTATAGCAAAACATTTTTCAAAAAATTAGAAGCCAGGGTAGGATTAAGATATGAATATATTGATCTCAAAGTACGCCAGGAGGTGGCTGGTACAGAAAGAAGAGATTCCTACGGAACTTTTCTTCCTAATGTGCTGCTAAAATATTCTTTCTCAGATAAATATGACGTAAGCTTTACGTACAACAGAAGTATCTGGAGACCCTGGTACTCAGAATTTAACCCTTTTCTGGTACCTGATATCAACGGAACCTATTCCAGAGGGAATTTGTATTTGAATCCCAATCCCAATGACCGGCTTTATCTGAAATTTGGAATTTTAAAGAAATACTTTATCTCTGCAAGATATATGTACACGAATCAGGATTACTGGACAACTTATGTTACTGAAAACGGAAGAACGGTATCATTACCGGGGAATTTCGATGGAAAGGTCCAGAAATATTACCTTTTTGCCAATACCAATCAGAATTTCCTGAAAAACAAACTGAATGTTAATGTTGGATTTGGTTGGTACTATATTAATAACAAGGATTTTAATGAGAAAAACCAATTGGGTGGTAAAAATTATATCAGCTATTGGGGCGGTTCTCTTAACGCTTCTTATACCAACCTTTTTAACAAGAATATCAATATAAGTGCGTGGATGGAAATTGCCAATCAGAATAACGGAAATTCATACGCCAATAATACCAATGTGTTTCACAATATTTCAGTAACTAAAATTTTCCCTAAAACACAAATGGAGCTCAGTATGCAGTTGATGAATATCTTTAAAAGACCGTATGCCGATAATACAACGTATAGTCCGGACGGAACCTTCAGAGAATATTCGAAATGGGACTGGTACGGAGTATCCCTGACGTTTGTAAAACGTTTCGGAAACCAAAAAGTAAAAGAAAATACCAAAACGGATGTAGAGAAAAATTCCGGGGGTGCTAAATAAAATTATTTTGTTAAATGTGAGCGGATCTTCTTCGGAAGTCCGCTTTTTTGTATTAATAGAAAAACTTTGCATATCAATTTATCTACCGCAGGTTACACAGGTTCTGCAGATGGAAACAAGATCTGATCAATTTGCGAATCCACTAGAGGGAATATATTAGATAGAATAAAACATATAAGCACCAACAAAAAACAGATCCCCAAGCAGGAACCTGTTTTATCTTTATAAGGAAACCAAGAGATAGGGAACGCCTCATATAAATTTTCAACTTTCAACTCTCGATTTTCAACTTTTATTGTAGTGTAAACTTCAGTTTCGTCTTGATGGCATCAGAAGAATTACCGATCTGTGCTTCAAAATCTCCCGGCTCAGCGACCCAGTCGTGTTTTTGAGGATCAAAATAACTTAATGCCGTTTTATCTATAGTAAAAGAGACATCCTTCTGTTCACCCGGATTTAAATATACCTTTTCAAAACCTTTTAGTTCCTTTGCAGGACGGGGAACAGATGATTTTAAGTCACTGATGTACAGCTGAGCGACTTCAGCTCCTGCTTTTTTACCTGTATTTTTAACGGTTACCGTAAAAGTGATCGTGTCATCCTGTGACATTTTTGTCTTATCTGCTTTAGCTTTTCCAAACTCAAAAGTAGTATAGCTTAAACCATGACCGAAACTGAATAAAGGTTTAATATTCTTTGTATCGTGCCAGCGGTAGCCTACAAAAATTCCTTCATTGTATGTAATATTGATCGGGTTTTTCTGGTCTTTTCCTTTTCCTGCAGCCAACTCATCCTTTTGCCCGGGATATTCTCCAAGCTGATGCGCTGAATTATCTTCGAGCTTAACCGGGAAAGTAAACGGCAGCTTCCCTGAAGGATTGGAATCACCGGCTAAAACAGAAGCTATAGAATTTCCTGCTTCCGATCCAAGATACCAGGCCTGAACGATGGTTGGAACTTCTTTGATCCAGGGCATTGCCACTGCATTTCCTGAAACCAATATCACAGCCAGGTTTTTGTTTGCTTTTGCCAAAGCAGAAATAAGATGATCCTGATTATAGGGCAGTCCGTAGCTTTTTCTGTCATTTCCTTCACTGTCCTGAAAGTCCGCTTTGTTTAATCCGCCTACAAAAATGACATAGTCTGATTTTTTGGCTAATTCTACTGCTTCGTTCAGCAGTTCAGTTTCAGAACGGGAATCTTTCAGATCCTGTCCGGATTTTACTCCGTTATATTCACCGCCGATGTCTCCTACATACCCTCTTGCATATTGCACATCTGCCTGTTTTCCAAACCGGGATTTGATTCCGTCTAAGGGAAGAGTTTCATATTTTACTTTTAATGAAGAAGAACCTCCTCCGACTGTCATAATTTTGATGGCATTTTCTCCGATGACGGCTATCTTTTTAGCTTTTGAAATATCGATAGGGAGAACATTCCTGTCGTTTTTTAATAAAACTATCCCTTCAGCTCCGATTTCTTTAGCAACTGCTTTATGTTCTTCAGAAGCAATATTTCCGAAAGGCTTATTTCGGTTCATGGTTGTTTTATAGGCCAGACGAAGGAGTCTCGTTACTTTGTCATCAAGTTCTTTAGTACCTACTTTTCCTGATTTGATAAGGTCTAAGTAAGGTTTAGCCAGATAATAATTATCATAGGCATTTTTAGTTCCCGCAGAAAGTCCGTTGGTCCAGGAGCCGAATTCCAGATCGAGCCCGTTGTGAATGGCCTGTTCGGTATTGTTTACGGCACCCCAGTCGGAAACGACTACACCTTTATATTTCCATTCCTTTTTCAGAATATCATTTAAAAGGTACTTATTCTGGCTGGCATACTGACCTTTGTACATGTCATATGCCCCCATGATCGTCCATGAATCTCCTTCTGTAACCGCTGCTTTGAAAGGAGGAAGATAAATTTCGTAAAGAGCTCTGTCGTCAACGTTCACATTACTGGTATGGCGGAACATTTCCTGATTGTTTAATGCAAAATGTTTTACAGAAGTTGCTACCCCGTTAGACTGTACCCCTTGGATGTAAGGAACCACCATTTTTGAAGTCAGATAAGGATCTTCACCCATGTATTCAAAATTTCGTCCATTGAGGGGAGTTCTGTAAATATTGACGCCCGGTCCGAGAAGAATATCTTTTTTTCTATAACGTGCCTCTTCGCCTAAAGCTTTACCATAGTTCCATGACATCTTTTTGTTCCAGGTTGCTGATAATGCTGTAAGGGCAGGATAGGCGATGATGGAGTCATTGGTCCATCCCGCTTGATCCCATTCGTCCCACATTACTTCCGGGCGTACTCCGTGTGGTCCGTCGGTTGTCCAGAATTCAGGGATTCCTAATCTTGGCACTCCCGGTGAGCTGAACTTGGACTGTGCATGAAGCATAGCAACTTTTTCTTCCAGAGTCATTCTGGAAAGTGCGTCCTGAATACGTTGTTCCACAGGTTTTGATTCATCTAAATAAACGGGTAGAGTAGTGTTCTGAGCCATATAAGAAACAGAAATAAGGGTGAATAAACTTACGATGGCGGTCTTCTTTAACATAATGCCTTTTTATTTTGATTAAAAACAAAAGTAAAGAAAATTTTCTTTATTATCTCAAATTGAGAAAATAAAAATAAATTAGTAAAAAAACTGCCTCCAAATGGATGAGCAGTTTTATATCGAAATGGTGAAACGGGAAAGGTAAAGAATTATTTTATATCAAATACTATTGATGGATAAGTTGGTTGGCTATCAGGTAAAGAAGATTCACTTTAAAACCCTCAAACTCTCCACCTACTACCATCCTTTCACCGCACCTCCTTTGAAAATTTCTTTTGCTTTCTTTTCCACTTCATCGGATTCATACGCTTTGACGAAGTTTTTTACCTTCTGGCTGTTTTTGTTGTCCTGTCTTGCAACAACTACATTCACATAAGGAGAATCTTTATCTTCTTTAATGATACCTTGTTTTTCGGAATCCAGACCGGCCTGTGCCGCAAAATTATTATTGATGATTCCTACCACAACATCCCTGTCGTCCAGCACTCTTGGAATCTGAGCACCCTCAATTTCCATGATATTAAGTTGCTTTGGATTTTCTGTAATATCGGTAACTTTAGGAAGAAGTCCAACGCCGTCTTTCAGTTTTAATAAACCATTTTTCTGTAAGAGAAGCAAGGAACGCCCGCCGTTGGTAGGGTCATTAGGAATCACAATCGTACTTCCGTTCTGCAGTTGGCTGATGTTGCTGATCTTTTTTGAATACGCAATAATAGGATAGACAAAAGTATTACCCACAACCGCCAGGTTATACCCTCTCTGCTTGGATTGTTCCGTTAAATAAGGAACATGCTGGAAAGCATTGGCATCAATATCACCGTTGGTCAGGGCTTCATTCGGAACTACATAATCATTGAAAGGGATAAGTTCCACTTCCAGATTATATTTTTCTTTCGCTACTTTTTTGGCGACTTCAGCAATTTCCTGCTCTGGTCCATAGGTTATTCCCACTCTGATAAAGTTGGGGTCATCTTTCCTTCCCGAACAAGCAGTAAAGAGAAGAACTCCGGCAGCCAGTAATCCTAAGATTTTTATTTTTTTCATTCTTTTTTATTTATTATTAAGCAAAGAGGCAAAGAAATTGAAAAAGTAAATTTTAAATGTACACTAAGACTCTTAAACTCTCCAACTCAACTCTCCAACTATCTGTGGTCAAAATGCTTTGAAAATCGGTCTCCTGCAAACTGGATAATGAATACCAGCAGCACAAGCAATATCAGGACGGTGTTCATAATCACAATATCATAGCCGATATATCCGTACTGGTATCCCACCTGGCCTAAACCTCCTGCACCTACAGCACCTCCCATCGCAGAATATCCGACAAGGGTAATTAACGTAATGGTTGCATTATTGATTAAGGAAGGTAATGCTTCGGGAAGCAATACTTTTCTGATAATTTGAAAAGGTGAAGCGCCTAGAGCTCTTGCTGTTTCTATCAATCCGTGAGGAACTTCGAGTAAACTGTTTTCTACCAGTCTTGCAATAAATGGTGCAGCCCCCACACTTAGAGGAACCAAAGCGGCATTCACTCCGATGGAAGTTCCTGCCAGAATCCTGGTAAAAGGAATCATCCAAACAATTAAGATAATAAAAGGAATGGCCCGGAAAATATTCACTACTATGGACAATATTCTGTGATACAGTGCATTTTCCAATAGCTGTCCTTTTCTTGTTAAAAATAAAAAAATTCCGACCGGAAGTCCTAAAACAAATCCAAAAAAGCCGGATACAAATGTCATGTAAACCGTTTCCCAGGTTCCTTTTGCCAAAAGGGCAATTACCGCATCACTAAGCATATCCTTTTACTGTATTTTGAATTTTGTTCTGATTAAAATAAGAGATGGCCTGTTGGTTGGCTTCCTCTTCCCCCTGAAGCTGAAGCAACAGTTTTCCGACATTTGAATTTCCGAAGTATTCCACATCAGCTTTCAAAAGCTTGTAAGGGATTTTATGTTGGTTGTATAATGCTGAAAGAATCTGTTCAACACTAAAATTTTCATTGAGTTCGATTTCGACCAGCGGAAATAAACCTTCCTTCGGTTCTTTCTGTAGTCTGCTGTTGAATTCCTGTGGCAGGGTCATGACATCTGAATTTATAAATTGTCGGATTACCGGATTTTCTCTGTCCGAAATAATCTCACTTAAAGTTCCTTTTTTTAATAACTTTCCGTGGTCTATCACGGCAACGTGGTTGCAAACCGCTTTGATAACCTCCATTTCATGGGTAATTAAAAGAATGGTAATACCCAGTCGCTCATTGATATCCTTCAAAAGCTGTAAAATAGATTGTGTGGTCACCGGATCAAGGGCGCTGGTAGCTTCATCACAAAGCAGAAGATGCGGATCATTTGCCAATGCTCTTGCAATTGCTACTCTCTGTTTCTGGCCCCCCGAAAGACTTTTTGGGTAATCATGGGCTTTATTTTCGAGGCCTACGATTTTCAGGAGTTCATATACTTTTTTACTGATTTGCTCTTTACTAAGGTGATCCAGCTCCAAAGGAAGCGCTACATTATCAAAAACCGTTCTCGAAGAAAGAAGATTGAAGTGCTGAAAGATCATTCCGATTTTTTTACGCTCTTCAGCCAGCTGCTTTGAGCTTAATCTGGTAAAATCTTTTCCATTGATAATTATCTGTCCTTCATCCGGTCTTTCCAAAAGATTTACCGTACGGATCAGGGTACTCTTTCCGGCACCGGAAAACCCTATAATTCCTACAATATCTCCTTTTTCTATATTGAGACTCACCTGATCCAGCGCTTTAAACGACTGTTTCTTCTGGTGAAAAGTTTTTGAAATGTTTTTAATTTCTATCATTCTGATATTTTATACTATTAAATAGGCTGGTATCGCTTATTTGTCCTATTAAAAAATCTTCTTACTCTTCTTAATTTAACTTTTGACCGTTTTGAAAGTTTAAAGTACTTGGTGACATTCGTCAACAGTACTCCCAGCAATATAGTGGTCAAACCATACAACTGGCTTCCATTGATGCTCTGGTTGGCAACAATCCAGCCTGCAATCACGGTTACAATAGGATTGATGTAGGTATGGGTGCTTACAAGGGCTGCGGGTTTCACGGACAAGAGCCAAATGTACGACAAATAAGCGACTATTGATCCAAAGAAAATCAAAAACAGAACACCAAACCATGCCGGCAAAGGAACTGCAGAAACCGAAAAATGCGTCCATTCTCCTCTGATAAAAGCAATCAGAAAGGCTGCTACCCCCGCTACAATTAATTGTTGGGCAATATTCATGAATGTAGAATGAGAGGCCGGATTTTTTTTCGAATATAAAGAACCCAGCACCCACGCAATAGAACTCAGCCCTAAGACTATAAATGCTGTAATTCTAAGATTTCCGTCAACCATAGCATGGGCTGCATTGGAATGTACACTTCCTTTTAAGAAGAATACCAATCCTACAAACCCGATGGCCAGCCCTATCGGAATAAATTTGTCTGAAAAATAATATTTCCAGTTTTTTCTGTCGATGGCAATGAACCAAAAAGGACCTGTCGCAATAGAAATGGCAGCTTCAGAAGCTGTTACATATTGTTCTCCCCAGGCTACCAGACCTGTTCCTCCTGTAAGAATAAGCACTCCGGTGATGGCATTTTTCTTCCAGTTGGTCAGAGAATTTGCTCTTTCTCCTTTTGAAAGGAGATATCCGATCATCAGAATTCCTGCTACGAGAAATCTCAATCCCGAAAGAATGAATGGCGGAAAACCTTTTAAGCCAAATGAAATAGCTAAAAACGTAATTCCCCATATTACATAAATGTTTGTAAACGCCAATGGAACCAGCCATTTGTTTTTAGAATTGCTCATTTTTATTTTTTTAATGTTGTTGTGTTTCGTGTTTTTTTAACAAAAAAGGCCCTACAACTTGGTAGGGCCTTTAAAAATATGTCATATAAAAAGTAAGGTCACCCACAGTATTCATGATGCATAGGCATACACGTAGCCATCATCATTTTTTTGATGCTATGTTTCTTTATTGAATTATTATTTAATTCTGCCGTCATTTTATTTTTTTTCCTGAATACGGTGCAAATATATAATATAATTTTTATTAGTCCACTAAAAAAGTAGGGAATTTAAATATTAATTTATCGTTAATGAATTTAATGTATTGATTTTCAATTTATAATTTGTATTTTTATTTTGAGTATTTTGCTATAATAAGTCTTTTTTTATGTTTTTTAATTCAATGGTTATTGAATTGAAGGTCAAATGTCTTTGTTGAAAAGGTAAAATAAGTCCGATTTTTTAAGAATTGTGTAAAGTCGGATCAAGGCAACTTCTTTTAGCTAACTTTAATGATTTATTAAACTAGTTAAATGTCCGGGACTTCAATACGTTGTAATTTAGCATTAAAATTAAAGACATGGACAACAGAATATTGGGTCTGCATCATATTACAGCAATAGCGGACAATGCAAAAAGAAATTTAGATTTTTATACTCAGGTATTAGGGGTAAGACTGGTGAAAAAAACAGTCAACTTTGATGATCCGGGAACCTATCACTTTTACTTTGGAAATGAAACAGGAACTCCGGGAACTATTCTTACTTTCTTCCCATGGGAAGGAATTGGGCAGGGAACTAACGGAAGCGGTATGGCTACTCATATTGGATATGCCGTACCAAAAGGAAGCCTTGCATTCTGGAAAAATCGTTTGGAAAGTGTACAGATAAAAGTGGAAGAAGCAGAGATTTTTGGCGAAAAACTGATTTCCTTTAGAGATCCTGATGGCCTTCAGCTACAATTGATAGAACCATCCGGTGATGACAGCAGAAAAGTATGGACAACAGATGATATCAAAGACGGGCAGGCTTTAAAAGGCTTTCATAATGTCACTTTAACATTGAGAGATGCAGATCCCACCATGAAAGTATTAACCGACATTCTTGGATATGATCTTCAAAAGCAGGAAGGAGAAAGATACAGATTGGCGACAGATGCTATCGATACGGCCAATCTGATCGATATCATTGAAAACGACAAAATTCCGGCCGGAAGAAATGCAGCGGGAACCAATCACCATATTGCTTTCAGAGTAAAAGATGACAATATACTGATGGAATATCGTGAAAAAGTATTATCTGCAGGCTTAAGTATCACCCCGAAAATCAACAGAGACTATTTTTACTCACTGTATTTCCGTGAACCGGGAGGTGTATTATTTGAAATTGCTACTGATAATCCGGGATTTACTGTGGATGAACCTTTGGAAGAACTTGGTAGCCACCTTAAACTTCCTGCACAGTATGAAGGAATGCGCAATAAAATTGAAGGAGTACTACCGAACTTATCATAGATCATTCACAAGATCTGATAAAGAGACTACATTTGAATAATAATTTTTAACGCAAAGTTTTTAAAATGCTTTACGTTAAAAACAACATCAACAGATAACTCCAAATAAAAAATAAAATGGAAAGAACAGAAATTGTATTAGAAGGAAGAAGAGGAGAGATTCAACTTTTCTCAGATGATCATAAAGCAGGGAAAATGGATATTTCAGTAATCGGGAATAAACTTACTGTGTACCATACCGAAGTGAATCCCGAATATGAAGGAAAAGGTTTTGCTAAAATTTTATTAGAAAAGCTGGTTTCCTACGCAAGAGAAAATGACCTGAAAATTGTACCGTTGTGTCCTTACGTTCACGCACAATTCAAGCGTCATCCGGAAGAATACAATGATGTCTGGATGAAGGGAGAGTAGAGATATGCTAGAGGATAGGAGAGTTTGAGAAAATGAGTGTTTTGAGCAATTTTGCCTCTTACCTTCTTTGTCTGTCACAGTAACCAATTAATAACAATCAACACAATGAAACTTATCACAGGGCTGCATCACGTTACGGCTATCACCGGCAATGCACAGGAAAATATAGATTTTTACACAGGAGTATTGGGACTTCGTTTGGTAAAGAAAACTGTTAATTTTGATTATTCAGAAGTATACCATTTTTATTTCGGGGATGAATTCGGAACTCCGGGAACCATCATGACTACCTTTCCTTACGGTAAAGATCTTATCAATGGAAGACATGGAAAAGGAATGCTGAATACAACGGCCTTCTCAGTTTCAATAGATGCTCTGGATTATTGGATGAATCGTCTGGATCAGTTTAATGTTCATTACAAACAGCCTCAGCAAAGATTGTCAGATGAAGTATTTATTTATCTCGAAGATTTTGACGGATTAGGTCTTGAGCTTGTTTTTAACAATAAAGATGAGAGAAAAGGATATTTCAACGGATATATTCCTAAAGATTACAGTCTTAAAGGAATTCATCATGTGGAAATCTGGCTTGATTCGTACGAAAGAACTGCAGCGCTTTTGACAACCCGGATGGATCATAAAGTAATCAGTGAAACACCTGACAGACTTCGATTGGGAACTGAAAATCTTCCGGGAAAATATGTTGATTTACTAAGCACTCCAAATGCATTGAAAGGACTTGCAGGAAGAGGTACGGTGCATCATGTGGCTTTTGCAACTCCGGATGCCGCTACACAACTTGAGATGGTAGAAAGATTAAACGCTTACGGACTGGAGCATACCGAAGTAAAAGACCGTAAATATTTTACCTCAGTATACTTTAAAGAACCGGGAGGAGTATTATTTGAAATTGCTACTTCAGGCCCGGGATTCGATGCAGATGAAGAGCTGGCATTTCTTGGTGAAGATCTGCAGCTGCCTCAACAGTTTGAAGAGCAAAGGCAACATTTACTTGAAGTTCTTCCGAAAATAAATTATCCAACAGAAAAATTCAGATAAAATACAATGAGTCACACGTTAAATATAAAAACAGCAGGAATACCTTTGAAACAGGCTGAAAAAGCCTTGATTATGATTCATGGAAGAGGAGGAAGTGCCCAGGATATTCTGAGTCTTTCCCAGCATTTGAATGTGAAGGATTACGCTTTATTAGCTCCACAGGCTTTGAATCATACCTGGTATCCTTTATCATTTATGGCCCCGGTAGATCAAAATGAACCCTGGTTGTCTTCAGCACTTGAAATGGTGGGAGAGACTGTAAAAGCTGCTCTGGATGCGGGAATTAAACCGGAAAATATGTATTTTTTCGGATTCTCCCAAGGCGCTTGTCTTACCTTGGAATTCTTAGCCCGGAATGCCCGGAGATTTGGCGGAGCGACGGCAATTATCGGTGGCGTCATCGGTGATAAAATTAATCGTGAAAATTACAAAGGTGACTTTGCAGGAACTCCTGTTTTCCTTGGAACCAGTAACCCGGATTTTCATGTTCCGGTAGAAAGAGTATATGCAACAGCCAATATCTTCAGGGAGATGAATGCCGATGTTACTGAAAAAGTATATGCGAATTTTGGACATTCGATCAATCAGGAGGAAATGGAACTGGCCAATACAATTATATTTAAATAAATAATTTGAACCACCGAAGATTTATAAACACTTAAGTTTAAAAATCGAAGATTTTTTTGAAAATATAGTATTATTAGAAAAAGGTTTATGGCCACTAATGCACGAATACAATGCATTCGTGCATTAGTGGCAAAAGATCTTAATACAATCTCTGCGTAAACCTGTGTTATCTGTGGGAAAATAGAAAACCATAAAAGTATCAAGGCTTTTTGAATACGTAAGTTATTTAAATTATAAGCTTTACGCATATGAGTACACAAAAGTCTTGACAATCTCTGATTTTTTTCTAAAGTGAACTTAAGTGTTTAAAATGACATCTGCTCCATATGCAAGAACAAGGACTTGGTTAATGTAAAATTTTTTTTTATTTGATAAACAATGAAGATTACACGCATTTACAGTGATGAAAACGGAGATTCTCATTTTGAAGATATTTATATTCCTATTGTTGATCAGGGAGAAATAGGATTCCTTTCTGATGCCGTTGACGTTAAAAAATTACAGTTCAGAAAAGTTTCTGCAGACTACGATTATGACTTTCACTGTGCTCCTCAAAAGCAATATATTGTTCTTTTGGATGGCGGGGTGGAAATAAAAACCTCACTAGGGAAAAAAAGACAATTCCAGACAGGAGAAATTCTTCTGGTAGAAGATACCGCCGGCAAAGGACATAAAACAAAAAACCTTCAAAAAAAGGAACGATTGTCAATGTTTATTTATATGTAAAAGATAAAACACTAACCCATCATTTCCAACTTTCAACTCTCAATTTTCAACTAAAAAACTATGCACGAAAATTTCCTTCTCATCCTTGGACTTCTTTTAATTGTCATGCTGCTGGTAATGCTGGCACAAAAGATCAAAATTGCCTATCCTATCTTTCTTGTATTGGCCGGATTGGGCATCAGTTTTATTCCGGGAGTTCCTGTTCTTAAACTGGATCCAGATATCATATTCCTGATTTTTTTACCGCCATTGCTCTATGAAGCCGCCTGGTATACCTCATGGAATGATTTCTGGAAATGGAAACGTCCTATAAGTTTACTGGCTTTCGGGTTGGTGTTTTTAACATCCCTGGTTGTGGCATATGCTTCCCAGGCGCTGATTCCCGGTTTTACGCTGGCTTTAGGTTTTTTGTTGGGAGGTATCGTTTCACCACCGGATGCTGTAGCAGCGACTACGGTGTTAAAAGGCTTGAAGGTACCGAAACGTACCATCGCCATTTTAGAAGGGGAAAGCCTTATCAATGATGCTTCATCACTGATTGTTTTCAGATTTGCCCTGGCTGCTGTAATGACAGGAATATTTTCTATGCAGGAGGCGACGGGACAATTTTTTCTGGTAGCAGGAATGGGAATTGTGGTAGGGATTTTAGGAGCTCATATTTTCTATGCTGTTCACCGGTTTTTACCCACGACTCCGGCTATTGATGCCGCTCTTACCGTAATGACACCTTATATTTTATTTTTATCAGCGGAACATTTTCATTTTTCAGGCGTGATGGCAGTAGTAAGCGGTGGATTGTTTATGTCTTTCCGTGCTCATGAAATGTTTAAAACCGGAACTACAAGAATCAATATGACAGGAGTCTGGAATACCCTCATTTTTGTGATGAATGCTTTGGTTTTCGTCTTAATAGGCCTGGAACTTCCTGATATTGTGAACGGATTAGGCGAAATCTCCGTAGTGAAAGGAATTGAATATGGACTGATCATCAGTTGTATCGTTATTGTTGTTCGTCTGTTATGGATTTATCCGGTAGCTCATATTCCAAGATGGCTGAGCGAAAAAGCACGCCGTGATCCGAGCCCGGGATGGAAGAATCCTCTAATTATTGGTTGGGCAGGCATGAGAGGAGTCGTTTCGCTGGCAACAGCCTTGTCAATTCCGGTGATGATGAATTCACAGGCAGAATTTCCGATGCGAAATTTAATTATATTTATCACTTTTGTCGTAATTTTTGTAACCTTGGTTTTTCAGGGATTAACATTACCTCTGATTATTAAACTAACTAAAATCGGAGAAATTGATCACATCCTCCCATCTCATGAGCAGCAGGCGGGAATTCAGATGAGACTGGACAAACTGGCGGTTGATAAGCTGAACCATGAGTATAAAGAAAGCTTAGATACCAATAGTCTGGTAGGAAATCTTAAAAAGATGCTGGAAAATGACATTCATCTTCATCAGAATCATTTAGCATCAATAGAAATGTGCACCAACAGGCAGAATGATATGAAAGAATACCATCAGATCATGCTCGATATTTTTGCCTTACAAAGAAAAGAATTGTTCAGAATGAAACGCGAAAAACAGTACAGTGATGATGAGATCCGAAAAGCAGAATCCCAGCTCGACCTGAATGAATTGAAAATAACTGGAAATAAACATCTTTAAAAGTTGAAAATTGAGAGTTGAAAATTGAAAATGAATCTAGGTGAGGAGTTGAATTTCTTGTCATCTTTAAGCAACTTAATTCTAAAACCAGCAATATAAAGTTGAAAATTGAGAGTTGAAAATTGAAAATGAATCTAGGTGAGAAGTTGAATTTCTTATCATCTTTAAGCAACTTAATTCTAAAAACAGCAATATAAAGTTGAAAATTGAGAGTTGAAAATTGAAAATGAATCCAGGTGAGGAGTTGAATTTATTTTCATCATCAACGACTTACTTCTACATACACTCAACCGGGAACTGACATCTAACAATCAATACCTAGCAATCTTATGAATATACTACATTTTTTAGTAATCGGAAAAAATCAGGAAATACTTGATGTTTTAAAAAGAGTAATCGAGAATAATGAAGGCTGGACTGCCGATGTGCAGACCGATGAAAATTTCTGCTATGAATACATCCGACAAAACAAGGTAGATATTGTCCTGTTAAGCTCTGGTTTAGAGGATGAATTTGAGAAGGAAATTAAAATATTCTGTAACGGTTTAGACAAAGAAGTTAAAGTTATCGACCATTATGGAGGAGGAAGTGGGCTTCTGAAGAATGAAGTTTACAGTCTTTTTCCTAATTTGCGGGAGTAAACTTAATTTTATGTTTGAAAATATCATCAGAAACATCAGCAGATTCATCACCATTACCTCTGAAGAAGAAAAATTTTTTACTGACTTATTAGTATGTCAGTCATTTCCTAAGAAGACCATTTTATTAAGAGAAGGGGAGATCTGCCAGTTTGAGGGATATATTCATAAAGGATGTGTCAGAATGTATTGTCTGGATGATAACGGTTCAGAAGTGACTCTTCTGTTTGCTATTGAAGACTGGTGGATAAGCGATATAGCATCTTTTCAGGAACAAAAGCCGTCAAATGTATTCATTGAAACTTTGGAACACACAGAAATTTATATGCTGAATCCGACTACCAAAGAAAAACTCTTACATGAGATTCCAAAATTTGAAAGAGTTTTCAGGATGCTTGTACAGAGAAATCTTGCTACCGTTCAGAAGCGTTTGGTCAATACCATTTCCCGATCGGCGTCAGACCGCTATCTTGAATTTATTAAAGTCTATCCTTCTATTCCACAAAGGGTAGCACAATATTACATCGCTTCTTATCTTGGTGTTTCCAAAGAATTTGTAAGTACCATCAGGAAAAGACTTGCTTCCAAAGAAAAGTAATTTTTTCCCGGATGACATGCGTTTTCACAGACTTTTTGTGTAAAGATTTTCTTTGGAGTACCTCTGCGTTATCAGCAAAATCTGCGAGATCAAAAATATCATTGTACATCCTCGAAATTTGTGGGAAAAATTTAACCACAAAAGTCACAAAAGTTTTTTGAACACTTAAGTTATTTTAAGTGACAAACTTTATGCATAAAAAGTACACTAAAGTTTTTGAAAATCTTTGATTTTCTCTAAAGTGAACTTAGCCATTTCAGCAGTATTGTAAACTTACTGAAGTGAACTGAAGTGTTACAAAATCTGCGTGAGAAATAACATAGTTATAAAAATCTGCAAAATTAATTTTATCGGATAAAATCCTTACGCCTTTATAAGTGCTTAGTAGAAGATCATTAGAGCTTTAGTGTTTTCCATCCCATTCCGATCAAAAATACACCAATCGGCAACAAAAATATATCCGATATTTTTTTCCCCCACAGTCATTTATTAAACTAGTTAAATGCACAACGTTTTCAGTATCTCTACATTTGTCATATCAAAATCAAACAAATAATAACTTGATATGGACAGAAAAGATTTTTTAAAAAAGGGTTTATTGGGAACAGGAATGTTTGTAGCATCAGCTTCCCTGGCAAGTGCGATGAAAAATGAAATCGACGAGATTGAACCTTTAGAACCGATCGGATACAATCATTTACCGAACACAGAATCAAAGATTAAGGAAAATTCTGTCCTTCATAAGGCCGATTCGAGAGGGAAGGCAGACCACGGATGGTTAGTAAGCAATCATACTTTCAGTTTTGCCAACTATTATAATCCTGACAGAATGCACTTCGGTGTGCTGAGAGTCCTGAACGATGATAAAGTGGAAGCGGGAAGAGGTTTCGGAACCCATCCTCATGATAATATGGAAATCATCAGTATTCCCCTGGAAGGAGATCTTGAACATAAAGACAGCATGGGGAATACGGCTATTATTAAGAGTGGAGATATTCAGGTGATGAGTGCGGGAACAGGAATTATGCATAGTGAATTTAATAAAAACAGTGACCAGCTGGTGAAATTCCTTCAAATCTGGGTGTATCCGAACAAAAGAAATGTCAGTCCGAGATATGACCAGATTACTTTAGACAAAAGCAAAAGACAAAATCAATTTCAACAAATTCTTTCCCCTAATGCCAATGATGAAGGGGTCTGGATTCATCAGGATGCGTGGTTTCACCTTGGAACTTTTGATAAAGATATAGAAACTCCTTACAGCATTAAGAAAAAAGGAAACGGAGTGTATGTGTTCATGATTAAGGGAACTGCGGAAATCGGAGGTCAGATTGTTGAAGAAAGAGATGGCTTCGGAGTTTGGGATATCAAAGACTTACATATAAAAGCAAAACAGGAAAACACTGAAATTCTTCTCATGGAAGTTCCTATGACAATGTAAATAATTTCAGAAGTAAAGAAATAATGAACCGGTTTCATTAATATTGTTGATTGAGCCTCCTTTTCATAGGGGGCTTTTGGTTTTTAAAAAATAAATTATAAATAAAGTGAAAGGGTCAATCTGTAATATTACTGCTCGCTTAAAAAGAATCAATGAAAATGATTCTACTATTGTTTCCCTAAAAATAAACATAACCTTATAGACCTTTGCGTTTAATTATTTTGCTACAGCATACATCATGAATGTAAATAGGTAGAAAACAGAACCTAATTACGTTCCTTTTCAATTTTCACCCGTACAAAATCATCTCAATTTGAAAAGTCAAAAAAAATCCCGATTTTTGCAATCTTTCAATAAACCCGAGTTCATGAAATTATGTATTGCCGAAAAACCAAGTGTTGCCAGAGATATTGCTAAAGTCTTGGGCGCTACCACGCCTAAACAAGGCTATATGGAAGGGAACGGCTATTGCGTGACATGGACGTTCGGGCACCTTTGTACGCTGAAAGAACCTCACGATTACGGTCCTCAGTTTAAATCCTGGAATTTATTTTCACTGCCGATCATTCCCAACAGTTTTGGTATCAAGCTGATCCCGAATAAAGGCGTTGAAAATCAGTTTAAAGTAATTGAAAAATTGGTCGAAGAATGTGATGAGGTCATCAACTGCGGGGATGCCGGGCAGGAGGGAGAATTGATCCAGCGTTGGGTCTTGCAGAAAGCAAAATGCAACAAACCTATCCAGCGTTTATGGATTTCTTCATTAACGGAAGAAGCCATTAAAGAGGGTTTTGCCACTTTAAAACCCGCTGATGATTACAAAAATCTTTACCTGGCAGGAAATGCAAGAGCGATTGGAGACTGGCTGTTGGGAATCAATGCAACACGTCTTTTTACCAAGAAATTCGGAGGAAATAAAGCCGTTCTTTCGATTGGAAGAGTGCAGACGCCTACATTGGCTATGCTTGTTCAGCGCCAGAAAGAAATCGACGCTTTTACCACAGAAGAATATTGGGAATTGAAAACAAAATACCGTGACGTTATTTTTAATGCCGCAATTGATCGTTTAAAAACCCTTGAACGTGCCGAAAAAGGACTTGAATATCTTAAAGTAAATCCTTTTGAAATCGTTTCTTTTGAAATTAAAGAAGGTAAAGAAAAAAATCCGCGACTTTTTGACCTTACAGGTCTTCAGGTGGAGGCCAACAAAAAATATGGATATTCTGCCGAGAATACATTAAATTATATTCAAAGTCTTTACGAAAAGAAACATGTGACCTATCCACGTGTTGATACTACCTATCTATCCGAAAGTTTATACCCGAAAATAGGAGGTATTCTTCAGAAAATGTATCCTTATCAGGAATTGATCGCCCCTTTACTGGAGGCTCCGATTCCAAAATCAAAAGCTGTTTTTGATGATTCAAAAGTAACCGATCACCACGCCATCATTCCTACAGAAGTACCGCCTTCTCAAAATCTGAGCAGGGAGGAAAAACTGATTTATGACCTGATTGCCAAACGATTTATTGCCGTATTCTATCCGGAATGTAAAATTTCCAATACTTTGGTAGAAGGAAAAGTAGGAACAATTCCTTTCAAAACCAGCGGAAGACAGGTTCTGGAACCGGGATGGAGGACGGTATACGCCAAAGAGCCCAAAGAAGAATCTACGGATAAGGACAAAGAAAAGGAGAAAGAGGAAGAACAGACCATTCCCGAATTTGTGGTGGGAGAAACCGGACCTCATGATCCGATGATTCACCAGGGGAAAACCACTCCTCCGAAACCTTACACGGAAGCGACTTTGCTGAGAGCAATGGAAACTGCCGGAAAGCAGGTAGAAGATGAAGAGCTGCGTGAGATGTTGAAAAACAACGGTATCGGAAGGCCATCTACCCGTGCCAACATTATAGAAACTCTTTTCAAAAGGAAGTACATCGAAAAAAAACGGAAAAATCTTATTGCTACCCAAACCGGAATTCAGCTGATCGATACTATCGAGGACGAACTGTTAAAAAGCCCGGAACTGACCGGTGAATGGGAATCAAAACTTCGTAAAATTGAGAAAGGCGAGTATGAAGCCAACCTTTTCAAAGAAGAATTGATTCAGATGGTGACTGAACTGACTGATAAAGTAGTCTACGGAAAAGGAAAAGTAATTACCCTTCAGGAAGAAGTAAAAGAAGAGGTGAAAGAAAAGAAAAAAAGAGAGCCTGCTCAGAAAAAAGAACTTCAGTCCTGGGCAGAAACAAAATGTCCGAAGTGTAAAGAACACAATCTAATTAAAGGAAAAACGGCCGTAGGCTGCTCCGATTTCAAAAATTGCGGTTTTAAAATTAGCTTTGAAATCTTCGGTAAAAAATTAACGGATAAGCAATTGATGGACCTTGTATTGAAAGGCAAAAGCTCAAAACTGAAAGGATTCAGCACACACCCGGAAAGTATAGCAGAAGGTGTTCTGACGCTTGGTGATGACTTCCAGGTACAGCTTAGCTGATGACCTCAAGGCAATTGTTTTATCCCAAAAAGCCACATAAAAGCTCTTAAACATTCCTTTTTTGAAAGTCAAAAACTAAAATATAGAGAAGATCACTTAAGCTTAAAAATGAAGACTTTTTCTTGGAGCTGCCCTTCTAACCTTATTTCCCACTAATGCACGAATGCTTTTCATTATGTATGAAACCCTGTGCAAATCCTTGAAATATGTGGGAAATTAACTCACAAAAGTCATAAAAGTTTTTTAAACACTTAAATTATTTTAAGTGACAAGCTTTACGCATAAAAAGTGCACTAAAGTTTTTGAAAATCTCCGATTTTCTGTAAAGCGAACTTACTAATTTTTCAGTATCATTATAAACTTTCTGAAGTGAAGTAAAGTGCTATAAAAAGTCTGTTCAATCCTCATACACTATAGAGAATAAAATCTGTCTCCTACAAAAATGTAGTCAGCTCAACAATAAGTATTACCTGAGTTGATAAATGGTGAAACTTGTTTGTTTTTATTAATAATTCTTTAAAAAACTGAAAAATCCAATTGATGAGGCTTGATCGATCGGATGATATTTTTCATGTTCAATAGATAAGCTATTGTAATTTTTTAAATGCTTGTAGATGAACCTGAGCACTTTAAAGCGTTTGACTTAAGACATATGATGAAAAATATTAATTATAATTAGAATAATTAAAAATAATTAAGCCGTTTTCTTTGATCATTCATAAGAACCCTTTAATTTTGCTATCTATAATAATTATAAATAATGAAATTATATCAACGTATTTTTATTTTTCTCATTTTTACGCTATCCATTTCTCTCATTACTGCACAGGATAATAATTTTCTGATTCAGGGGATTGTGCAGAACCACGCAAAACAGGGAGTAAACGGAGTTGCTGTTTTTGTCGAAAATACAAAAATAAAAACGCAAACTGATCAAAACGGAAATTTTAAAATCAGTTACAAAAAAGGAGAAGCAACCGTGGTGTTCAGTCTGGATGGCTATAAAAAAGTCAGAAAGAAAATGAACTTTGGTAGCGAAAGCCCAGACGTGATTATCCAGTTAACAGAAGATCAATCAGTCGTAAAAGAAGTTATCGTACATGGAAAAAGTAAGGTGAAGACACTGCAGGATGGAGCTTTTACTGTTAATGCCATAGACGTAGCTAAGTTGGCCAATACTACTGCTGATCTTAATCAGGTTCTGAACAGAACCACAGGGATTAAAGTTCGCCAGCAAGGTGGTATAGGCTCTGATTACAACTTCTCTATCAACGGAATGTCCGGCAAAGCGGTAAAATTCTTTATCGATGGTGTGCCTCTGGAAATGCTTGGAAAAGGGGTAGACCTGAGTACATTGCCTGTAAATATGGCTGAGCGTGTGGAGATTTATAAAGGGGTCGTTCCTATCCATCTAAGTACGGATGCCATGGGAGGTGCGGTAAATATTATTACTCCCGGAAGCAGCAAAAATTATCTGGATGCAGGGATCAGTTTAGGGTCTTTTAATACGCAGCGTATCAACCTGAACGGACAGTTTAAAGATGATAAAACAGGACTTATCCTGCGCGTCAACAGTTTTTACAACCACTCGGATAATAATTATCTGATGAAGGATATGAAAATTTGGAATTCTGCTAAAAACGAGTATGAACTAAGAAATCTTAAACGTTTTAATGACCGGTATCAATCTGTTTTTGGCATGGCCGAACTTGGTATTGAAAACAAAAGCTGGGCAGATTCTTTTTTTATAGGGGCTTCACAATCAGTGTTTAACAAACAGATACAGACCGGTTCCAACCAGGATGTAGTATATGGTGGGGTAAAACAAAGCGGAGAAGCTCAGAATTACTTGATGAAGTACAAAAAAGCCAATCTCTTTAATGACCACCTGGACGTGAATCTTTATGTCGGTTTTTCCAGAAGTGTCCAGAAAGCAACCGATACTCTTATGCGTAAATACAGCTGGGATGGTACTTTTGAACCTTCTGCCACCAGTGAAAAAGGAGCTCGAAGTATCATCATGCAGCATGAAGACCGCCTCTATTCACAGCTAGGGGCTACGTACAAAATCATTGACCATCATAAGCTTATATTTAATTATGTTCTCGATTATCTTAAAAATACTACATTCAATAAACTGGAAGAGGAAAAAGATGATGTAGTTCCGGCAAAGATGACTAAACAGATCTTATCTATGGCTTATCAACAGGACTTTTTTAATAAACACTGGACCAATATTTTCTTTGCTAAATATTACAAGGTAGGACTTCAGAAGATGGTTTTCGATCAGGTAACCAGAACTGATAATCCTGTAAAAGATAATTTCAGTAGCTGGGGATATGGCTTTGCCACTACCGTGAAAATTTCCAGAAACCTTGGTCTGAAAGGATCATTTGAACGTTCTTACCGCTTGGTAGAACCGCAGGAAATCTTCGGGGATGGCGTTGCAGTAACCAGTAACATGAATCTGAAACCTGAAACAAGCAATAATGTAAATGTTGGTTTTTACTACAACCATCATTGGGGACAACATGCTTTTCGCATTGAAGGTGCCGGATACATCCGTGATACAAAGGACTTTATTTTTACCGTTCCTAATTTGTATAACAGTACTTTCAAATATGAAAACCTATCCAATATCTTTACCCGTGGGCTGGAGGGAGAGGTGAGTTACCAGTACAAAAGGCTCCTGAATGTGTTAATGAATGTGAGCTACAATAAAGCTTATGACAATACAAAATTTGCCAACAATAGCGAAGATGTAATCTCGGCAACTTACAAAAAAGATGTTCCTAACCAACCCTGGCTATTTGGAAATGTGAATGTAAGCATTGGTAAAGACGACTGGTTTCAGAAAGATAGTCGCGTAGAGCTATATTATGGACTTCAAATGACTGAGTGGTTTTATAAAAACTGGAAAACCTATGGAAACCCAAGAAATATTCCGATCATTCCGAGACAGACCCTCCACAATATAGGAATAAGTTATTCAATGAAGAATGGAAGGTATAATCTCGCATTCGACGTAACTAATCTTACCGACGCTCTGGCATATGATAATTTTAAACTTCAGAAGCAAGGACGCGCTTTCTATGTAAAATTCAGATATCTATTTAAGTAAATGACTATGACACAATATTTCAGAAACAGTATATTTCTAGTACTCACATGTCTAATCATTGTGAGCTGTGAAAGGGAGCCGGGGTACGGCGACTCAGGAAGTGGTGAAAAAGATTATAAATATTTTCTTCTTTCCGCTTTAGGAAGCTGGCCTAATACTGTTCATTATATGACGGCCACTAACGACCTTTCAAAAGGCGAAATGGATATTACCAAAGAAGGGGATGAAATTAATTCTAAAGGAACCTACTCCTACATTGTAAAAAATGGGTTTATTTATAATTATAAAACCGATCAGGGAATTTTCAAAAAGTTTAAATATACTCAAGACAGGCTGACTACTGTTAAAGAAGTTCCTTTTACCTATATCAGTGATATTTCCAGTTATGTATGGATAGATGACAATACTTTGGTATTGATTGGAGAAACAGGAGATGGTCAGCATATCCGTTATACGGTTTTCAATGGATCCGATCTTAGCATTATCCGTCAGGGAGAAATAGAAGGATTCGAACCTTTCCCCAATGCTTATAATTTCTATACAGTAGGCGCTGTGACCTATATGGACGGAGATATTTATTTGCAGTACAGCTTCCGCAACGGGAAGTGGCTTACTCCCGAATATTACAATTTCGCAGTAATAGATTATAAAACATTTAAAGTAAAGCACTCCGCAGGTGATAACCGCAGCTCGGGTGTGGCTAATGGTTCTCCTTATTTCAAAACTGCTTTCAGAAAAGATAACGAAGCTTTTTATTATGCGTGTTTTCCGCGTGTGGGAGCCGGCACTAGTAAAATTAGTCTCCTCAGAGTTTTGAAAGGAGCTACCTCACCGGATCCGGGATATCAGATCAATCTTACTGATATGGTAGGAAACAAAACGCTGGAAACGATGATCGATTACATCGGTAATAACAAGATGGTGGTTTTATATCGTGACCCTGCATTAGGAAACAGCTATAATGGTCGTTATGCTATTATAGATATTGAAACCAGACAATTGGTTAGAGTATTGGAAGAGTTGCCTGGTGATGAACCTTACGAACAAGGAGCTTTTGTTCAGAATAAAAAGCTGTACATTGCCTTAAATGCCAGCAAGGGAGGAAACTATGTGTGGATATATGATCTGCAAACGGATAAGATTACCAAAGGAATGAAGCTTCCTGATAATATTTCCGGTTTTGCCCGCTTTGAAAAGTTCTATGATTAATCAGTGTATTCACTTCATAAAAAGCTGTTCTCAAATTTTGAGAACAGCTTTTTTTATCTACTTAGAGCCTTGTCAAGGTTTTAAAACTTGACAAGGCTCCCAGACTAAAGTTTGTAATTAAATGACAACGTTACCACACGGCTGTCCAGATTATACTTTTGTCGGATGGCAGAGCTGAAGTTATTTCCCGTTACCCGGTAATTGTTGGTTTTAAGTAAGTCCGTCACGGCTAGTTTTACAGTAGCTTTATCTTTCAATACTGTTTTTGAAACTCCAATCGTCAGGTCAAAGTAGGCATCGCGGATAAACAAACCAATATTTGATTTTGAAAAATACTGTGCATTCGCTTCCGCTTTTATACCTTTGGCAATGGTGAAACTGTTTTGAGCATTGAGCGTAAATGCCAGTTGTGAATTGTTGACGGAATAGTTCTGGTAATTGCCCTTATACTCGGTATTAAATACATTAAACATAGAAGTAAGCGACCAGAAACTGAAAAGTTTTGTAGTGGCTGTTATATTGGCACCATATACATAAGATTTGTTCAGGTTGTCTTGAGTCTTAACCAGAATTCCGGTGTCCGGCTGGTAGTTGTAGACTTCTGTGATGACATCGTTTGTTACACTAAAGTAAGCCGATGCAATAATGTATTTCCCCCAGGTATATCCTAATTCTGTTGCATGGGTAAACTCCGGATTCAGATTAGGGTTTCCTTGCCAATAGTTGAAAGGATCATCGTAGAAACGGAAAGGATTCAGGTCAAAGTGGCTTGGTCTGTTGATCCTTTTACTATAAGAGGCATAAAATCCATGCTGATCATTCATCTGATATTTGATCGATGCACTTGGGAATAGGTTGGTATAATCCCTTTTTCGCTGCTCATTGGATGTTTTCTGGTTAATGTCTGTATGAGTCATTTCCGATCTTAATCCAAGCTGGAATGTCCACTTTGTCAGATTTAATTTGTAATTGGCATACAATGCATGTATTTGTTCCTTGTATGCATATTCATTGCTTGCTTTATCATCGTTAATCCATTCCTGATCTTGCTGTATAAGATATTCCGAAGGGTTATTATTAGACTTTATGGTAGATTTCAGCCCTGTTTCCAGACTATGCATCTCACTAAACGGTAGTGTAAAGTCTACCTTGGCATTGAAAACTTTCAGACGGGAAGCAATGGTACCTCTTCTGTTGTTAAATTGCTCCGTTCCAAGATTGACTAAGGCATTTGAAAACTGATTCTGGCGGGAGCTGAAACGAGAAGTTTCGTATTCCAGATCTACATCTAGTTTATAATCCTTGTCGTTAAAAAGGTGTGTCCCTTTTAGGCTATAGGTATAATCATACCAGTTTTCTTTGCTGCCATTATCTGAAAGAACATGAGCAAAAAGATGGTCTGCAGGCTGAAATATTCTGTTTTCTCCTTTCGAAAAATCTTCATACCGACCTATTTTGGCATCGAATAAAGCACCGATAGTCGTTTTATCACTGATCGTATAATCTGCTCCGAATTTAAAATTATTGGAGGTTAAGGGCTCATTGGTTATTGAGTTCTGATCCGTTTTTCTCGTTATGAGTTGAGGTTGTTTTTCATCAAAGAATACCTGACTGAATTCCCGCCTTTCTTCCTCGCCACGGAAGGTATAACTATAATCACCGTGCAAGGATAGTCTTTTATGGGTATAGTTCAGGCTCATACCGGTATTAATCCTGTTTTTTCGGCCTCTTCCGCCATTCAGATAGTAGTTACCACTAATGCCTTCGAGTGAACTCTTTTTAAGCACGATGTTAATGATACCGGCATTTCCTGCAGCATCATATTTTGAAGAAGGATTAGCGATAATTTCAATATTCTTTACCAAGGTAGAGTTGGTAGAACGCAATAGGTTGGCCAGTTCCTTGGTGGAGAGAGAACTTAATTTTCCGTTAATCATTATACTTACTCCTTTCTTTCCACGTAAAGAGAGTTCGCCTTCCTGAGAAACAACTACACCTGGCGTCTGACCCAGGATTTCGAGCACAGTTGTACCATCAGACAATACACTATTTTCTACATTAAAAATCATTTTGTCAGCTTTCTGCTGAAAGATTGCTTTGTTTCCTTTTACTACGATACCACTGATTTCTGAAACTTTTTCTGTTTGTAAAGAATCATTCAGGCTCTCTGTTTGTCCGTAGACATTCAGGCTCGCCATTAAAGGGAGCCATATGTAGTGTTTCTTCATGATAATAGTTTAGATTGTTGTTTTCTTTTTATTTTTTCTGCCCCACCAGATCATAAATCCGGTTACTGGTAATGAAGCGCAAAACAGGCTTATGATCAATGCAAGTATTTTTCCGGGCATTCCGAAGAAGGCTCCTACGTGCAAATCATAAGTAGCATCTGTCGCTCTTTGAGCCATCAGTTTGTGTTCATGAGGTCGATTAAACAGAAGTTTCCCTGAATGTTCATCAAAGATCATCAGCGAAGATTCTCCATAAGTGAATTCTTTTTCTTTGATCCGGATGCTCAAATTATCGTGTTTATGGTCTGCTTCAGAATGGTCTTCAAGATCAACACCAAAAGAATTGGCTTTTGGATAATATATTTTGACCTGATCTATAATACGGTCTATCGTAGTTGCTGTTTCAACTGACTCCGGAGCAGTGGTTTTGTATTGACTGTAATCAGGTGTAGCAGAGGAAAATCCATTGAGTACAAAATAAACCCACATCTGAGTAATGCGGAACGAATACATAATCCCCGTAATCGCTACAATAATAGCAATAAAAGATGCATAAAAGCCAAGGATATTGTGCACATCGTAGTTCTTGCGTCGCCAGCCTTTCACTTTTTCCCATTGGAACCATAGACGCTGTTTGCGCATTTTTTTATTCTTCGGCCACCACAAGATAATACCCGTGATTAGCATGATCACAAAGATAATGCTGGACACTCCAACAATAGTACCTCCCACTTTGTCCGTTAGCAACAGTGATCGATGCAGAGCCATACATATAAAAAAAGGATTGTATTTGACATCATATATAGAGAGTACCTTGCCGGTATATTGGTTCACATAAACGTTTTTATAGACAAGAATGCTATTGAAATGATTCCAGCCATCAGGGTTCCCTTTAATCAGTCCGAATTGATAAGAGCGGGATGGGTCTATGGGAATGGTGACTTCATCTGTTTTTACGATTTCATTTTTCAGCTGAGCATTTACAAGGTCTTTTAACTCACGTAAAGGGATAGGTTTTTTATGCTGAATATCTTTCTCCCCATGAAATATATGTTCTTTACGCAATGCAGCAGTGATATCTTCATTAAAAACAAAAAATGCCCCTGATAAAGAAACTATCAAGACAATAATACCGGAAAGTAATCCCAGCCACAAATGAGCTTTCAGAATATATTTTTTGAAGGTACCTTTAGATCTCTTTTTACCAGCTTGTTGCATTTTATTATTATTTAGTCTTATTAAAAATAAAGAAGTAGCAAATATACCTTTATTTATAGTAATTCTAAACAATGATAAAGCTTTATTTCACCTGAGAAACCTGATTTTTATTAGGATTTATGAGAATTGGTGGCATTGAAAAGCAAGAATCAAAGAAATTTCAGACAAACCGATGGTTGAAGGCAAAATATAGAAAAGAGCAGACTGGTATGAAATAAAAAGCGGATAATACGGGATTGAACCCGTGATCTTTTGACTGCCAGTCTAACGCACTGCCTTTTTAAGCATAATATAAGTTCACTCTTTGACCTGACAAATCAAAGATTTAGTAAGGGATTCATCTTTTCTTCAGGGATCAATACCGGAATAGTTTATCATACCATCCTCCGATATCAGCTTTAATATCTTCATGATGCGTACACAGGATCACAGCCAGCTCCAGTTCAGACCTTTCAGATTTATAAGGATTTAAAGTCAGGAAACCATAAAAATTGCCATCCTGATCACGAATAGCCGGAGGATAGGATGCATATGTACTCCAGGGAGAATAAGTGCTGTAGATGCTTCCATAGTTTCCGTTTGTATTCCATATGGATTTGGAACTGAATACATTTCCGTAATCACTGAACTTGTTCCACACAGAATCTTTATCAAAAGTATCACAATTAAGACACCCCAGATATTGGTCCTGGTCAGCACCACCGTACAAATGCAGTGTTTGTGCCTGAACAATACCGGTCATTAAAAAGCATAAAAATAAAAACGTTTTTTTGAAAGCCATATCTCTTAGTTTATTGTAAATCTCTTCGGTGATTTTCCCGTGATTTGGGTGAATTTTCTGTAAAAATATTCCAACGTATTGAAACCGGATTCAAAACAGATATTTTTAATCCCCATTTCAGGATGACTGATCAGCAGTTCTTTGGCATGTTCTATCCTTAGCTGAATGATGTATTCAACCGGCGTACAGGTATAGGAATGCTTAAACTTTTTAAACAAATTCGCTTCACTCATTCCCGCTACTAAAGCCAGTTTTTTTATGGTAATAGGCTCTCTGTAATTTTGTCTGATGAACTGCACTACGTCCTCCAGACCGTTTTGCATATTCTCTGTTTTATCAGAATGAAGCAGCAGATTTTTTGCATTCGTTTTCATCAATTCATAGATCAGTTCCTTAAGACTTAAGCTTAAGAGAAAATCTGAGGATCCATGATAATTTCCGTCAATTCTCCTGTTATAAAGGTTGGTAAGACTTTTCCATAAAGATTCATCAGAGCTTACAAATTTTTTTACAGCATTTTCCTTCATCATAATACCCGTTCTTTCCCAGTCAGGATGCCAGTTTTCAATCACTTCAGAGAATACGCTGTCAATATATTCCTGCTCTATATTCAACACCAGACATTTCGTAGGTTCACGGAACGAAGGATGAATATCTATACTCAGTTCCTTATGGCATGGAGGAATAAATACACTCCTTTCCTTAAACTCAAAAGTGTCGTCTTCACTGCGAATGATTTTACTGCCACTCAGCATTAGCGTGATGACTGGCTGTTCAAAAAAGAAAGGAAAATCATGGCAAACGACATTTGTTTCAAATATATTCAATTCACCAAAAGGAATGCTGAAAACAGTTCTTTCTTCGATCTTTTCCATAGAGGTAGAGTTTAGGTTAAAAAAAATAGAGAATAGGTAAATGATTTACATCATGTTTTTGCCATCTTAGAACTACGTAAAATACAAAATAATTTAAAACAATGGAAAATATGTCATTTGCAAAAGAAACCCATACTACAGATACTGCTTTTCTATCCTTAAATCCTTCTACATTAGAGGTTATCGGTGAGGTTGTTAACACTTCCAGGGAAGAAATAGATGCCAGAATTGAAAAAGCAAAAAAAGCCCAAAAGCAATGGGCAGTCAGGCCGGATGCGGAAAGAAAAGATATTTTGTTGAAGGTAGCTGATGTATTGCAGACTCATTCAAAACACCTCGCAGAATGGATTACCCGCGAGCAGGGAAAACCCCTCAACGGACCTGGCTCCCAATTTGAAATGCAGGCTTGTGTAGGCTGGACACAGGTTCCCGCCTCCCTAGATTTACCTGAGGAAGTGGTATTCGAAGATGATACAAGAAAAGATGTTTTATATAGAAATCCGATTGGAATTGTCGCAGCAATTGCTCCCTGGAACTGGCCTTTAATGATCGCCATATGGCAGATTATACCTTCCCTCAGAATGGGAAATGCCGTGATCATCAAACCTTCTGAGTATACAACGTACTGTAGTATAGAAATGATCAATCTGATCAATACCGTACTTCCCGCAGATCTTTTACAGGTGGTAACCGGTAGGGGAGAGGTAGGCGGATATCTTACAAGCCATCCGGAAATCGGAAAAATTATGTTTACAGGTTCTATTGCCACCGGAAAAAAAGTGGTTGAAGCATCTGCTAACAATATGGCGCGTTTAACGCTGGAGTGCGGCGGAAATGATGCGGGAATTATTCTGCCCGGACTTGATCTTGCAAAACACATAGAAAATATTTTCTGGGGAGCTTTCCTGAATATGGGACAAACCTGTGCCTGCTTAAAAAGATTATATGTTCATGAAGATGATTATGAAAAAACAGTACAGGCTCTGGCAGATTATTCTTCCAGGATTCCCATGGGCAATGGAGCCGATGAGAATGCGGTATTGGGACCGATACAAAATAAAATGCAGTACGATAAAATTCAGGATCTGATCCGTGATATTGAAAATACAGGAGCCGATTTTATATTCAGAGGACAGAAACCGGATCTTGAAGGATATTTTATTCCGGTAACGCTGGTTGGAAATGTTGATAACGGAGACAGAATTGTGGATGAAGAACAATTTGGACCCGTGTTGCCAATTATTAAATATAAAACTGTAGAAGAAGCAATTGGGAAAGCCAACGACTCAGATAACGGGCTGGGGGCTTCAGTGTGGAGCGATGATGTCGGTCAGGCACAGAAAGTGGCAACACAGTTGGAAGCCGGAACCGTTTGGATCAACCAGCATGGCGCTATTCATCCGTTTGTACCATTTGGAGGGGCCAAACAATCCGGCTATGGAGTGGAATTTGGAATTGAAGGGTTAAAAGCTGTGACAGTTCCTAAAGTAATCAGCATTAAAAAGTAAATAAAATAAAAACTCATGAAATACGATTTTATAATTGTCGGATCCGGTTCGGCAGGAGCTGTCATAGCCAACAGGCTCAGTGAAACTGAAAATATAAATGTACTCCTGCTGGAAGCTGGTCCCGATGATAAAGTGACTGAAGTGCAGGAACAGGCCGGATGGCCCGCCATATGGAATACAGAAAGGGACTGGGCGTATCATACCCTTCCTCAGGAACATGCCGGAGGAAATACAAGATACTGGCCTCGTGGTAAAACGCTGGGAGGATCTAGCTCTATCAACGGAATGATCTACATCAGAGGACATCAGCAGGATTATGACCATTGGGCTTATAACGGATGTACGGGATGGGACTGGAAAAGTGTGTTGCCTTATTTTAAGAAGTCCGAAACCCACGAAGACGGTGAAGATCAGATACACGGCGGAGAGGGGCCTTTATTTGTAAGCCGCATTAAAAACCCGAATGCCATTTCGATAAGCGCTATTGAAGCATGTAAAGAGTTGGGATATCCTTTAACAGATGATTTTAATAAGGAGATCTGGGGTGCCGGATTGAATCATCTGAGCGTAGGAAAAGACGGTAAGAGATGTTCTACGTCAAAAGCCTTTTTAGATCCTGTAATTTCCCGAAGCAACCTTACTGTACAAACCGGGGCACTGGTACAGAAATTAATTTTTGAAGGCGACTGTTGCGTAGGCGTTCAATACCTTCAGAATGGTAAGCTGGTAGAAGCAAGAGCAGAAAGAGAAGTAATTGTTTCCTGTGGGACGATTGAATCGGCCAAGTTACTGATGGTTTCAGGAATCGGGGATAAGGCAGAATTGGAATCAGTAGGAGTTTCGGTGGTAAAAGATTTGAAAGGAGTGGGTAAAAACCTTCAGGATCACCTGTTGACCAGTGTTATTTTTAAAGCGAAAAAAGAAATTCCTGCTCCGGAAGCCAATTTACTGGAAGCACAGTTATTCTGGAAAAGCAAGGACGAAATGGTTTTTCCTGATTTGCAGCCTCTATTTATGGGGCTTCCTTATTACAGTCCCGGATTCACAGGGCCGGAAAATGCATTTACATTTTGTGCCGGATTTATCAGACCCGCGAGTAGAGGTTACATTAAATTGACCTCTTCCGATCCTGCAGCGCCTGCAGAAATAAATCCGATGTACCTTTCCGAAGAATCAGATCTCGAGGCATTGTACAGATGTGTGGAAATATGCCGTGAAATGGGGAAAACTGAAGCCATGAAAGAATGGAATGATGGTGAAATTTATCCGGGTGAAGGCAAAACCAAAGAAGAAGTAATCGATTATATCAAAAAATCATGTTCTACCTACCACCATATGACCGGAACCTGTAAAATGGGTATCGACAGTCTTTCTGTTGTCGATCCGAGGTTAAAAGTTTACGGCATAAAGGGACTCAGGGTTGCCGATGCTTCCGTTATGCCGGACGTTGTTTCCGGAAATACCAATGCGCCTACCATAATGATCGGAGAGAAAGCCGCAGATATGATCAAAGAAGATCATCAGCTGAAAACAGAAAATTCATCAGGAAAGTTATCGTTCGTATAAATAGAGTTACACTCAAAAAGAAGCTGTTTCATCTCAGATGGAACGGCTTTTTTGATGAAATTTAAAATTGAATAAGGATTAAAACATTACAGCACTTACCTTTGTTAAAAATAAATTCATGACACCAGAAAAAAGAAAACTCATCACAGACAGCTTCAACCGTTCAGAAACATTGAAATTTTACCGTGCAGAATTACTGGAAGTGGAAACCGATTTTATTTCCATGAAAATTCCTAAAATGGAAGTGATGACCAGAAAAGCAGGTATGTTCAACGGGGCTATGATCGCTTCCCTGGTAGATGTTTCTTCAGGATATGCCGCAGTAAGCCATTATGAGGAGGATTGCTATGTGGTGACAGTAGAGTTGAAAGTTAACTATCTTCGTCCGGCACTGGGAGATGCTTTAGTTTCTAAATCATATGTGATAAAAGGTGGGACAAAAATTAGTGTGGTAAGAACAGAAATTTATGTGGTACAGGAAGGGTCAGGATCAGAAAGTCATGTGGCTACTTCATTGGTAACCATGATGAAAATAAAATAAGGAATTAAAATATCCTTTAAACGATAAATTTTATTGAAAATTTTTCATGAAAATGGAATAGCTTTTGCTCCATACACCCCGTAAACATTAAAAAAATAACGAAATGAACTTAATTATCAGATTGTTTGTGACGGCCATAGTTGCCTATCTTTTAACCAAAATTTTACCGGGAGTACAGTTTGAAGGATTTTCATCAGCCATTATTTTTGCTCTTGTACTCGGAGTACTGAATATCTTTGTAAAACCAATTTTAAGCCTTTTCGGACTTCCGCTGACTATTCTTACCCTGGGATTCTTTTCCTTGGTCATCAACGCGGCCATTATCCTGATTGCCGACTATTTTATAGACAGTATGTTTGTAGATGGCTTCTGGTGGGCATTTGTATTCAGTATCCTGTTATCAATCGTAACCTCTCTGGCCAACTCAATGTTCTCAGATGGAGACTAAACAATGGAAAATTCAGATCAAAATATAAATCCGCTCAATGAGCGGATTTTTTATTTCTTTATAAACTTCAGTACGACTAAACTTCCCCTGTGATCCTTTAGCTTTAAAAAATAATTTCCCGAAATCAGATGCCTAATAGAAATTTCCTTTTTATATCCATTCCTTGAGACGGTTTTTCCATTAATGTCTATAATTTCATACTCCAGGAAATCCCTTTGGGTATTGATCTTTAAAATATCGGAAACAGGATTCGGATATACTTTGATTAAGACATCTTTGGAGTGTAGCAAGGCCTCACTGGTTCCCAGAAACAAGCATGAAGGCGGATTGGTGATCTCTCCATCTGTAAAATCATAATACAAAGTACTTCCCATTGGAATCAGATGAGTACTGACGGTTTGTGGAATATTCTCAAAAGGAGAGCAATTATTGAAGCGTACATTTGCATTTTCAAAATTCCTGCTGATCTTGTACCAGGTTTCACATCCTGTGGGCTGCATCGGTAGTCCTGGCCAGAAAGTGTCAATAGCAAATCCGTTAATGGAATTGGGACGAACCATATCAATCATGACACAACTTCCCGAGGTCCATGTGGAAGGAGCTTTAAAATAAATAGCCGAGGTGGGAATAGCTCCCGTGTGATATTTTTTAGCGATGACAGCTGAAGAATTTCCCTGGCCGTCAACTAGGAATGCTTTGATTTCCTTATTCTGATCAATAGAAACTTGTACGGTGTTGATTGCTGAATTTGAATTGAGTGTTGGTGTACTTCCGTCTGTAGTATAATAAATCGTTCCGTTTCCCGAAACAGTAGCCTGGTAAGGATCATAATAATGAGTTCCCGCGGGGAGCATTGTGATTTGAGAAAAAAGAAAAGATGATACAAAGCAAGACGCTAAAAGTAGATTTTTTTTCATGGTCAATGGAATTTAGTTTTTTATAAAATTACTGAAATATACCCATCAATATGATATTTATTTCAATTTTAGGAAACTTAAATGTTAATTCTTTCGGCTGTTTTTATTTTAAATATTAACTTTGGCAATCTTTGAATGTAATAAAGGGATGAAGGAATCTGCGGATTCTCTCATTCCGCTAAAAATGAATAGTAACATATGAAACTTAAGTACAGTCTGCTGGCGCTGGCAGCTCCGCTTTTAATGAATGCACAACAAGTAATGACGCCTGAAATTCTTTGGACTTTGAAAAAAGTGGGAGTACAGGCAGTTTCACCGGATCAGGCTTCCCTTATTTACAAAGTAGGACAGGTAGATCTGAAAACAGAAAAAACAAAAAGTGAAAACTATTTTCTGAATGTTCTTAATAATCAGTCTGCAAAAATTGATTTAGGTAAAAAATCTCTGATCCAATGGGATAAAAACGGAATTTATGCCCAGGAAGGAGACAAAATTTATCTTTCCAAAGATGCAGGGAAAACATGGACTGAGTTTTACACGATCGGTGAAGTTGACAATATAGTTATTTCTCCGGATGGTAAAAGAATTGCTTTCAGCAGGCAGGTCTTGGTTGAAAAGTTAATGGGCAAAGATAAATATGCCGATACACCTAAAACAACGGCACAGGTATACACAGATCTGAACCACAGACACTGGGATTACTTCAACGAAGGGAAATACAATCACGTGTTTGTAGTCAATACATCCGATAAAGTTGAAGCTGCAAAAGATCTGCTGGAAGGAAAAACATGGGATTCTCCTCAAAGACCTTTCGGTGGAGCAGAAGACTTTATATGGAGCCCGGATTCCTCACAGCTTCTGTATGTGACAAAGCCTAAAAGTGGTAAAGAATATGCAACAAGTACCAATACGGATATTTTTGCCTATGATATGGCTTCAGGGGTTACCAAAAACTTAACTGAGCCGAATAAAGGGTACGATATCAATCCTAAGTTCAGCCCGGATGGTAAATCACTGATCTGGCAGAGTATGGCCAGAGACGGCTATGAAGCGGATAAGAATGATGTGAAAATCATGGATTGGAAAACCGGAAAGACAACCAACCTTACCGCAGGCTGGGATGACAGCGTTTCAGGAGATGTTCTTTGGGGAGCAGATTCAAAAACTATTTATTTTACGGCAGCACACAGAGGTACAAAGCAACTTTTTTCTCTTGATTCAAAATCAGCAAAAGTGCAGCAGATTACAAAAGGAGATTTCGATGTTAACGAAATTTTTACCGACAATAAGACCTCTCTTTTAGTAGGAAGAACAGACGTAAACCATGCTACGGAATTATTCTCTGTAAACCTTAAAAACGGAGAAATGAAGCAGGTGACTGAAGCCAATAAGGATACTTATGCTAAGCTGGCTCAAGGAAAATCTGAACTTAAAATGGTGAAAACTTCCGACGGTAAAAAAATGGGAGTTTGGTTCCATTATCCGCCTAATTTCGATCCAAATAAAAAATATCCTACATTGGTTTACTGCCAGGGAGGTCCACAATCTGCACTCACACAATATTTCAGTGTAAGATGGAACTTCGCTTTAATGACAGCCAATGACTATATCGTAGTTGCTCCAAACAGAAGAGGTATGCCGGGATGGGGCACCAAATGGAACGAAGATATTTCAAAAGACTGGGGCGGACAGCCGATGAGAGATTATCTTGCCGCTACAGATTATGCTAAAACATTACCTTATGTAGACGGTGACAGAGTAGCAGCAGTAGGGGCCAGCTATGGAGGTTATAGTGTATTTATGCTGGCAGGAATTCACGAAAACAGATTCAAAACATTTATTGCCCACGATGGATTATTTGATATGAAATCATGGTACCTGACTACTGAAGAGCTTTGGTTTGCGAACTGGGATATCGGTTCTCCTTGGGACAAGCCACAACCCAAAGCATATACAGAATTCAACCCAAGCAATTTCGTGGAAAAATGGAATAAACCTATCATGATTGTTCAGGGAGGAATCGATTTCCGTGTGCCTTACGAACAAGGACAGGAAGCTTTTCAGGCTGCAAAACTAAGAGGCTTAAAATCAAAACTGGTATACTTCCCAAATGAGAATCACTGGGTACTTCATCCACAAAACGGATTGGTATGGCAGAGAGAATTCTTTGACTGGTTGAAAGAAACATTATAAAAAATATCAATAGAAGCGGGCTTTAGCCCGCTTTTTTATTATAAAAAATTCCAATGGCTTTAGCCAAAATGTATATATTTGATGATGCAAAACCGTATTTTTTCTTTTCCTCCCATTATTGATTCTCAGTCTGAAATATTGATCCTGGGCTCCATTCCTGGCGGTAAATCACTGGAAAAACAACAATATTATGCCCATCCTCAGAACAAATTCTGGCGGATTATCTTTGAATTGATGGAAGAAGAATTTACAGAAGACTATACTCAGAGAATTGAAACAATAAAGAAACATCACATCGCTCTTTGGGACGTTATCGATTCCTGTGAACGAAAAGGAAGCCTTGATTCGGAAATCAAAAATGAAGAAGCCAACCAGATTGCTGAATTGCTTGAAAAACATCCGAATATCAAAGCGCTGTTTTGTAATGGCGGGAAATCGTATAAAAATCTGATCAAACTGTTAGGAAAGAAAAATAACTTACCGGTTTTTTTACTGCCATCAACAAGCCCGGCATATACCATTCCGTTTGAAAAGAAACTTGAAGGCTGGGCAAAGATTCTTGATTTTCTGAAATGATAAACTCTTGGAGATTGAGCTGGTACTACAGAATTTTGTTTTTAATTTTCCAGAGAGTAATACTTATAATACATATTTCTTTTAAATACTTTAGTTCATTCCAGAGAAAATCTGAGATTTTCAAGAAACTTTAGTGCACTTTTTATGCGTAAACTTGTCACTTAAAATAACTTAAGTGTTCAAAAAACTTTTGTGATTTATTCAACCTCTAAATATTCCCTCAACCCTTTCAACAGTTCCAGTTGATTCCTGGTTCTATCCAGATTGTGCTCAGGATGTGTGATAGAGTAATAGGTGCTTCCGTTCAGATAATCGGTTAAAAAACGAACTTCCTGGATATAAATGGCAACCTGTGCCGCATAGTCCAGGTTTTCAGATTCTTTTGGAGTCAATTTATCTTTCAGATGGAATAAAAATCCTTCCTTTACGGCTTCATACATTTCAGGGTTGAAATTGTTTCTGGCACTTCCGTCATCTTCTTTGGTTTTATTGGTATAAGACTGGACCATGGTTCCAAAATCATATAAAATGGTAGAAATCATCATGGTGTCCAAATCAATCACAGCCAGAGGATTATGATGTTGATCAAAAAGGATATTGCTGATTTTTACATCTGCATGGATAATTCTTTTGGGCACCTGCTTACTTCTTTCCATTTCTGTCCATTGTTCAGGCAACGAAAGAAACTGGTTGGTCATTTCAATTTCAGCCTTTGCGTTTTCTTTTAAATGAGGAGCAGCATTTTTTAATGAATTTCTATAATCTGTAATCCTTTTTTCAAAATTGAGAAAATCAGGAAGCGGATCTTCAATATCAGGTAATTTTTCAGTATTTACGGTAGCAAGGAAATAGCTGAAAGTTTTAGCTGCTTCAAAAGCAGTTTGTAAGGATGGAGCAGTAAGAAAGGTAATACTGTTTTCAACATAACTTAACATACGCCATGGCTGACCGTTTGAATCTTTTACCAAAAGTTTACCGTCAAGAGAAGGAATAATCTCTATAATCTGAAATTGATAATTATTGGATTGGAGAAGTTCATTAATAAGTAAATGATTTTTCACAACAACCTGCGGCTGTTTGAAAACATTGTCATTGATCTTTTGCAGGATAAACTTTTCTCTCCGATCTCTGTCTTCCAAAAGGTAAGTTGTATTGATCAGTCCATCTGTAATAGGAGAAAGACTGTAATTTTCTGTATGGATAAATTGAGTGACAATATCTTTTATTTCCATAAATCTTCCGGATAGCTGTTTTTTTGAATCTCCGATTTCAGGAAATCCTTGATGTTCTTTTTATCATCTGCATAGGTAACTCCCATCCATGGAGAATTTGATGCTTTTACCAATACTTTTACCTGTTCATCGTCCATCATTGTCTGTACCGCAGAAGGAATATAAAACTCCTGTTTAGGCGCAGGATCAGATTCAATGAAATCATAGAAATACGCCTCCAGAGAACAGAAAATATGCGGATGGAAAATAAAGAAGTTCATCGATACCAGAGTGTCGGGGGATATCGGAATATTTTTTCCGTCTTCTGTATAAATGATAGAACCGTTTATTTTTTGAATCGAAGTCTGTTCCTCAACTTTGATCAGGTAGTTTTCAGGATCTAAAGTACAGATTCCCCTTGCCACTGTCCCATAGCTGCTCAGCGTACTTTCAACGGGGTAGGCTACCATACCAAACTGTGACTCGGAAATACGGTGATGGTCAATTTCGTCGGCAGCAAGAAGATAGGCTTCTTTACCATAAAAATCATCAGCATTAATCATGACAAAAGGTTCCTGTATTGCATATTTAGCACAAAGGACGGCATGTGCGGTTCCCCATGGTTTTTCACGTTCAGGATAATCAAAACCCTGTAACCGGATACTGTTGACTTCCTGATAAATCCAGTGAAGTTCAAAACCTTTTGCCTGGGATATAGCGTTCAGCCTTTCAATATAACTTTGAGGAATCAGTTTGTTGATGATAACAACAATCTTCTGGAATCCCGCTTCCAGAGCATCATAAACAGAATACTCCAAAATCGGGGATCCGTTGTCGAGTATTCCGTCTATTTGCTT
Organism: Chryseobacterium sp. UNC8MFCol; assembly: GCF_000482305.1. Lineage (NCBI taxonomy): Bacteria > Pseudomonadati > Bacteroidota > Flavobacteriia > Flavobacteriales > Weeksellaceae > Chryseobacterium > Chryseobacterium sp. UNC8MFCol. Next base: position 144,733 of record NZ_KI535290.1, on the reverse strand, counting down.
TAATCCTTTATAACGGCTTCCTAATCCACCGGCTAATATAAGTAAGGTCTTTTTAGAACTCATCGGTCATACCAAATACAGGTTTGCGGGTTTTCCATTTTCCATTGGTAAAATCAGGAATATCAACAACCTGACCACCTTTAGCAATAGATTCTTCACTTAATGGGGTGATTGAATACCATAGAGCAAGGTCATATACATCCATCGGGAATTCTATGTTTCGTTTGATACATTCAATGAAAGTATTCATCACAAAGAAATCCATTCCTCCATGTCCTGCTCCTGCAGCTGTATTTTCGAATTTTTTCCACATGGGATGGTCGTGCTCTTTCATCCATTTTTCGGTATTGTCCCAACGATGGGTATGGTTCATTGTTTTTTCAAAATAAATATGCCCCTGGTTGAAATCTCCCCATCCGAAGTCCTGCCACAGCCCTTCTGTACCTTGTACTCTGAATCCTAAATCATAAGGTCTTTGTAAGCTGGTATCATGGGTAAGGAGAATGGTTTCTCCATTTTCACAGGCAATCTGGGTCGTAACAATATCTCCCTGATTGAATTTTACTTTGGCATTCGGGTGATTTTCTCCACCTTTAGCATGTTCAACAATATACTTATGGAGTCCTACAGACTTGGAAGAGAAGGATGAAAGTCTGGTCAGACGGTTTCCACGGTTGATGTCCATCATCATGGCTACCGGTCCTAATCCGTGGGTAGGATAAAGTTCTCCGTTGCGCTTTACATAATGTTCCGTTCTCCATTTAGCCTCGCTGAAGCCTTTCTCTCCAAATTCAGCTCCGGAATTGTAAGGGGTTACTCCGTCATTGAAAAGTACACCTCTTAAATCATGCTGATAACCACCTCTTCCATGTACCAGCTCGCCGAACATTCCTTTGCGAACCATATTCAGGATAGCCATGATATCTCTGCGGTAGCATACATTTTCCATCATGAAAATAGGAACCTTAGTTTCTTCATATACTTTTACAAACTCCCAGCAGTCCTGAAGTTTTATAGCTCCTGAGACTTCCATTCCCACAATTTTTTTAGCACGCATGGCTTCTACACCCTGAGGAAGGTGCCATTCCCATGGAGTAGCAATAACAACTGCGTCTATATTTTTTGACTTTAAAAGGTTTCTATAGTCGTATTCACCGTTTGAAAACTCCTGAGCAGCCGGTTTATTATTGTCTTTTAGTATTTTTTGTGAAGCTGAAAGCATTCTTTTATCCGGATCAGCAAAAGCTATAATCTCTACATCACTGCGTTTTGCAAGCAATTTTACATGTTCTTGTCCACGTAGTCCTACGCCGATAAAACCGACACGGACTTTCTTATCTGTTTTAAAATCATGGGAATAAGCAAATAAAGAATTGGGTAAAACCAGTGCCCCAAAGCTTGCCAGAGTTGCCGTTTTAATAAAGTCTCTGCGGGAAGTGCTCTTGTTCATCTATTTTTTTTTTAAATATATTAAAACTTTTTCAATGAACAGTGAATGTTTTTGAACAGAAATGCTTTGAGAAGTACCAAAGTAGAAATTTGTAGATTGTATGTGTGATGAAAGATTAGTTTTTGAGAGTGGGAGAGTGTGAAAGGGTTGAGAGGAGAATTGGAGAGTGTTGCTTACAACTTACTGTCCATAATAAGCATTGATTATCTTTTCTCTCATTTTATTCAGGTATTTGATATCTTTGGTATTGGAAAGGATAATTACCGTTAGGTTTTTATCTACCAAGTGTACCCAATTGGCACTATGGCCATAACCTTCCCCCTGACGTTCTGCAAACAAAGTATTAACCGACCGGAATTTTTTAGGATATACCCAAAAGCCCAATGCCGTATCTTCCAGTTTTTTATCTGCAGTAAGCATGGTTTCCAATGTCTTTTTATTGAATAGGTCAGCGTTAAATACTGCATGGTCAAAGGTGAGCAGATCCTTTGGAGTAGAATACATCGCCCCTGCTGAGTAGAAATTATCAATATAGGTATTTGTAGGCATATGAAGGACAAACGGATCGGATGGATTGTCTGCTGTATAGCCTTCGTCGATATTTCTGATAATATCATTATGATGAAGGAATCCTGTACTTTGCATGTACAGGGGGATGAGTATCTGCTCCTTTAACACCTCTTCAAAAGGTTGATGATATATTTTTTCGATGATCTTTCCCAGAAGGATAAAGTCACCGTTATTGTAACTGAACTTTGTTCCCGGCTTATCAATAAGTTTTTCAGAAAGATAAGTGGTGATAAAATCATCAAGGTTCCAGGTGGTATTATCATAGGCCTGATGGATAAGTTCCGGTGAGCTGATATCTTTATTATCCCTGCCACTGCTGTAGGTAAGCAGATTTCTTATGGTAACCTTTTTTGCTGCTTCTCCTTTATACTCGGGGTAATAGGTAGAAATCGGAGCATCGAGATTAATTTTCCCCTTTTCATAAAGTTGCATGATCAATGCAGCTGTAAAAGTTTTGGTAAGGGAGAAAATATGAAACAGGGTTTCATCTGAAAAGGGGATATTGTAATGCCTGTTGGATAATCCTGTATACCTGAGTAATTCGGTCTTTCCATTTTGAGCGACTAAGACAGCACCATTAAAATTATCTTTAATTATGCAGGAATCAATTGCTTGTTCAACGTTTTGTATCTGAGGATAGGCCAATTGAATGATGATCAACAGTAAACCTGAAAGTTTTCGTTTCATACCAGAAAAATATTAGGTAAATGTTTAAAATTAAGAATGTTTTATTCAAAAGTTACTGACCGATCCAGACTTTTCTTAATGCCACTTGCCTTTGATCCGGATGAGATAAAAGATCCACTTTTCCGGTGTTTTCGTCATAGGTAAACCCAACTTTTGACAGGTATTCTTTCAACGGTACGGGTTGAGTGCCTTCAATATAATCACGGAAAAAGCTACGTATTTCAGGGAATGTCATTTTGGTGATTTCATCAAACAGATCATCATCTTTAAAATACTTGCCTGCTCCATATTTTTTCATCAGCTGAAGCATCAGATCCTGAGTTCCCATTTTTCCTCCCGAAAGCTCTCTGAGTCTTATATCCAGACACATTCCCAGCAGTGGACCTTTTTGATAAAAGTTCATATACTGATCCTGCCTTTGCATCGCATTCTTACTGATCTCTGTAAAAGAAAGATGGTTATCAAACCCCTTCATGCCTTTGATCTTTTCTTCAAGGCTTTTTTCAAAATCCCCGAGACCGATCATTTTTTGTTTTACAGGCATATGGATGGTTGCATATTCTGTCATCCCCTCATACAACCAAAGGTGTTTAGACATGACAGGGTTCAGAAAGTCATAATGCTGAATTTCTTCCGAATGAATGTTCAATGGAGTGATAATATGAAAAAATTCGTGGGAAGCTACCCTTTGCAAGGCCATCGGAAGGAAATTCATATTTCCCGAACGATACAGGCAGACAGTAGATTGAGAATGCTCAAGCCCGTCTCCTAAAAACCCCTTTTCATTTGAGGATTCGTAATAGATCAGAAAAGCATATTTATCAACAGGCAATGAGCCTCCGAGATAAGCCTGTTGGTTTTTCAGAATATTTTCCAGTTCCTGTGCTATTTTTTGGGAATAATGCCTCTCCTTTTTGTTATAGAAAGATACAAGCACCTCCGTATGACCTATTTTTATCCAGGTAGTATCAGGAACGCAGTACATTACCGGAGAATCAACCAGCTGACGGTAATCCTTTGCCCGTACTATATCTGTATGTTTGTCTTTCTGCGTGTAATCCAGTGCAGAAGAAGCATAGAAGTCCCTATTTTTCTTAATATTGATCTGATAAGGAATATCTCTCATTTCCTCAAAATAACCCACCAGAGAATTGTAATTGATGACAAAAACACTGTCTTTTATGAATGTGCTGCCTGCAGATCTGGCTTCGTGGCTTTCTTTTTCTAAAGAATCCCATCCGTCAGACACCTTATAGGAAATGGTATTGACGTTTTTAAGATCATGAACCATCCAGCTATTTTGATCTAAACGCTCAGTCATGATTTTTTTTCCTTTTTTATCAGTGGCAACCAGATCGGAGACATATTGCCTGAAATTCATGGCCTGATAAAAGCCGGGAACGAGTTTGGGGATCACAAATTTTCCCTGTTGAAGATTATTTTTAGGCGGAGTAAATGAAACTTTGACTTCATCGTCAGGCAGATGAATGAGATCAATAGTGTAGTTGTAATTTGGGGATAAAGCCTGGGCAATAATTGTAGTAGGAAAAAGTACCCATACGAAAACTAACCTGATCAGTGTATTCATCTGCTTTTGTTTTAGTTAGTACGAAAATACAAAAATTGCCCGAGGGTAAGAAGCTTTATTTTTCCATAAAATATACTTCTTCATATGGCTGAATCAGAACCCATCCGTGTCCTGAAAATTTCATCTGAAATTCTTCACCGCTTCCTCTTCCGATAAGGCTTTTGAAAGAAACATTTGTTTTAAGCTCAGGACTCAGATTTCCGGACCATGCCACGGTAGCATTAGGATCAGTGAAAACAGGAGTATCAGGAGTGACAAGCAGCGTCAGAGGATCTCCATGCGTTGTAATGGCAATATGTCCGGTCCCGGAAAGTTTTACCTGGAAAAGACCGCCGGACATCATTCCCGCAATACTTTTAAGCATGGTAATATCACTTTTTACACTCTGTTCATGAGCCAGCACATCATTTCCGTTCACACACACCGATTCATTATTCAGATAGAGAATGCGGACTTTTTTTCCTGAATCAGCTACATACAATTTTCCGCTGCCTTCTGCTTTCATCAGTTTACTCCCTTCACCGCTGATGGCCTTCTTTAAAAGATTTCCGATGCCTCCGGACAGCATTCCCTGTCTTTCAAAATTGATATTTCCCACATAGCTTACCATGCTTCCTCTTTTAGTCCATACCGCCTGGTTATTCAGGTTGATTTCCAGAAGATGCTTGGTTTCCAGCTCAAAATAGTCTCTTTGCTGTGGATTCTCTTTTGTTTCGTTGATAAACGCTTCAATTGAATACTTGCTCATAATTATATAGATTGTTTTGTCTTTATGTTTTCCTTTGTCAAAGTATTGCATCTTCAGAATTCGAATTCTGCTCATCAATTTCAATACTTATTTTTTTCGGGACACCAAAATAAGCCTTTTTTTTGATTGAAACCACCGTGTAATCACGGTTTTAGATTTGGTTGTAAATAATACTTGACAAAGGGGTGTTGAATGTCGTATATTTGCACTCCGAAAATTACACTATGTAATTTCAATAATTTTTAAACCGTAATTTAAAAAATGAAAACATCAGATTTTAATTTTGATCTTCCTGCGGAATTATTAGCAGAACACCCATCAGAGCACAGAGACGAAGCCAGATTAATGGTTCTTGATAGAAAAACAGAAACTATCGAGCACAAATTATTCAAAGATGTAGTGGATTATTTTGATGAGAGTGATCTTTTCATCTTCAACAATACGAAGGTTTTCCCTGCCCGTCTTTACGGAAATAAAGAAAAAACCGGGGCTAAAATTGAAGTTTTCCTTTTAAGAGAGCTTGATAAAGAAACGCGTGTTTGGGATGTATTGGTTGATCCGGCAAGAAAAATCAGAATTGGTAACAAATTATTCTTTACTGAAGATGAATCGTTGGTAGCGGAAGTTATTGACAATACTACTTCAAGAGGAAGAACATTAAGATTCTTATTCGACGGTTCATACGAAGAATTCAGAACAAAATTGAAGGAATTGGGAGAAACTCCACTTCCGAAATATATCAAAAGAGCGGTAGAGCCGGAAGATGCAGAAAGATATCAGACGATTTATGCAAAAGTGGAAGGCGCAGTAGCTGCTCCTACAGCAGGTTTACACTTCTCTAAACACTTGATGAAAAAATTAGAGATCAAAGGAATCGATTTTGCTGAGGTGACTCTTCACGTAGGTTTAGGAACTTTCAACCCAATCGAGGTGGAAGATCTTTCTAAACACAAAATGGAATCTGAAGAAATCATCATCGATGAAAAAAATGCTGAGATCATCAACAAGGCAGTAGAAGCTCACAGAAGAGTTTGTGCTGTAGGTACTACTACCATGAGAGCATTGGAAACTTCTGTTTCTTCAAACAAAAAAATCTCTGCTTTCAACGGATGGACCAATAAATTCATTTATCCTCCTCACGATTTTGGTGTAGCCAACTCAATGATCACAAACTTCCACACGCCAAAATCAACATTATTGATGATGATTGCAGCCTTTGCAGGAAGAGATTTTGTAATGCATGCTTATGAAGAAGCCGTAAAAGAAAAATACAAATTCTATTCTTACGGTGACGCAATGTTAATTTTATAAAAAGATATTAGGTCAATAGGTTGCAGGTACTAGTTACCTGTGACCTGAAGCCTGAAATCTAAAACCTTACAATGAAAGATATCCGTATATTATCACTGGACCAGCTTAAAGACTACTTTGTATCTTTAGGAGAAAAGCCGTTTCGTGCGAAACAGGTCTATGACTGGCTATGGAGTAAAAACCTCCATTCGATTGATGAGATGACGAATCTTTCGAAATCTCTTCGTGAAAAGATTTCAGAAGAGTATACCATTAATCCTGTTTCCGTAGACCTGCTTCAAAAAAGCACCGACGGGACCATCAAAAACGGAGTGAAACTTCATGACGGATTATTGGTAGAATCTGTTCTTATCCCTACAGAAACAAGGACTACAGCTTGTGTTTCCTCACAGGTAGGCTGTTCTTTAAATTGCGAATTCTGCGCCACAGCAAGACTGAAAAGGATGAGAAACCTTGAAGTTGCTGAGATTGTAGATCAGGTCGCATTGATTGACAGCCAGAGTAAAATGTATTTCGACAGGCCGCTTTCCAATATCGTATTTATGGGAATGGGAGAGCCGATGATGAATTACAAAAACGTGGTGGAAGCCATCAGAAAGATTACCCAACCCGAAGGATTGGGAATGTCTCCAAGAAGAATTACCGTTTCAACATCCGGGATACCCAAAATGATGAAAATGCTTGCTGATGAAGAATTGCGAGTAAAACTGGCTTTGTCACTTCACTCCGCAATCGAATCAAAGCGTAATGAAATCATGCCGTTTTCCGATAAGTTTCCATTAACCGAAATTATGGAAGCTCTTCAATACTGGTATCAGAAAACCGGTTCGGTGATCACTTTCGAATACTGTGTATGGAAAGGGATCAATGACGGGGATGAAGATATCAAAGCTTTGATCAGATACTGTAAACAGGTGCCTTCTAAAGTGAACCTTATTCAATACAATCCTATTGGCGACGGAAAATATGACCAGTGTAACAAACAAGCGGAAGAAAACTATATCCGACAGCTTGAAAATGCAGGCATCACGGTAATGGTCAGAAGAAGTCGTGGTGGCGATATTGACGCTGCCTGTGGGCAATTGGCCAACAAGACAACTGATTAAAATTTCCTTAAAAAAAGCTTAAAATTCTCTTAAAGAATAAGTTAAAATCCTACCTTTGCATAAAATTATTTATGATGATGGATTTTCTTATGAGCGAGGACGGGTTAGAAACTGTGTATGCATGGGCTGTGCCTCTACATGCTACGGTTATTTTAGCTGAAATGATTTATAGCCATGTTTCCGAAGCTAAATTATACAGCGGTAAAGACCTTGCCACGAATATTTATCTGGCTTTGATGAATTTTGGCCTTGACCTTATCATGAAGGCCTTTGCAATGGGGGTAATGTTTTTCTTTTATCACCACAAGATCTTCTCCTGGGATTTAAGTATCTGGTATCTCTTAGCTTGTTTTATTATCACAGACTTTGCTTACTACGTATTGCATTATGTAGATCATCGTTCCAGGGCTTTCTGGGCAGTACACATTACGCATCACAGTTCAGAATTTTTTAACCTTACAACAGGTTTCAGAAGTCCTGTATTGCAACCGCTTTACAGATATTTATACTTTTCGCCGTTAGCTTTTTTAGGGTTTAATCCGTGGCATATCATGGTTGCGTACGCTATCGGACAGGTATATGGTACATGGGTACATACACAGACTGTGAAAAAAATGGGGTTTTTAGAGCATATTCTGGTAACTCCTTCCCACCACCGTGTACACCATGCATGTAATGTAAAATACCTGGATAAGAACATGGGAATGTGTCTGATTATATGGGATAAAATATTCGGAACTTTTGAAAAAGAAGATCCTAATGTCCCTGTTAAATATGGTATTTACCCTAAAATGCCGGATAACAGACCGGATACGGTGCTTTTTTATGAATGGAGGAAAATATGGAAAGACCTTAAGCAACCTGGCTTAAAATTTACAGACAGGATCAATTACATTTTCAATTCACCGGGCTGGAGACACGACGGAACAGGAAAAACTGTAAGACAATATCAAAGGGAATATTTTGCAAGGCAGGCCAAAAAGAAAGAACAGCAGGAGAACCAAAAAGATAAGAAAATTGCTTAATTTCAAAAATTACATTAATAAAAAACTATAGAGAAGACGGGCTTTTGTGGCCCGTTTTCTATGGATGAAAAAATAGTTTATGACAATGAAAATACATATAAAGGGAGGGGTTCATCGCTCTGTGCCTTCTCTGATCATTTGCACTGAATCGTCTTCGTATTTCATCTTAAAGCCTTATTTTTGCATGATGAAAAAAATTCTTCTGCTTCTCACTGTTATTACTTTTCAAACCTTATTTTCCCAACAGGCTGATTTCCTCAAAATAAAAAAATACAGAGTTGGCTCTTTAGATGATAAAATCCAGGAAACATCCGGGTTGAATATTTTGAATGGAAAGTTGTATACCTTTAATGACAGCGGAAACAATCCGGAATTGTTTGAAATTAGTAAAACCTCAGGCGAAATCCTGAAAACCTTACAGGTAAATGCCAAAAATACGGATTGGGAAGCCTTAACTAACGACGGGACGAATTTCTATATTGGCGATGTTGGAAATAATGACGGAAGCAGAAAGCATCTTAAGATTTTTAAAGTACCGTTTCAAAATGACAGTGTACAAAACAGTCATATCAAGGAAATACCATTCCATTACCCGGAGCAGACCGACTACATTTCTAATTATTATAAAACAGATTTTGACGCGGAAGCAATGATATATACCAATGCAAAAATTCATCTTTTTACCAAAGAATGGGCTTCAAAAGCCACGACTCATTATACCCTTGATCCTGATACCTATGAAAAGCAAGGAGCAGTAAAAGTAGAAAGCTACAAGACGAATTTTGTGGTAACAGACGCTGCCTACTTCGGGAAAAAGCTGTATCTGGTAGGATATACCAAAAAAACGGAAGTCTTTTTAGATATCTTTGAAGAAACAGAACCGGGAATCTTTTTTAAGGAAAATCCCAAACATTATTATTTGGGAAGTGCTCTGTCAATAGGACAAATTGAAGGGATTGCCGTAGATGATAGCGGAATTTATATATCAGGAGAAAAGTTCAGGTCTTCATTAGGAAGAACGAAACCTTATTTTTATTTTATCCCAAAAGAGAAACTCAAAGATTAATTTTCCTGTAAAATTGAACTAAAAAAATTATCTTTGTGAGAAGTAATAATTATTCATCCATCATTCGCAGATAGTGGCAAACATTGTAGAAGATATCAAGCAACCGATCAATGAGGAAATGAAACTTTTCGAGCAGAAGTTTTATGAATCAATGCAGAGTAAAGTCCCTTTATTAGATAAAGTAACCCGTTTTATTGTTACCACCAAAGGGAAACAAATGCGTCCTATGTTTGTATTTCTTTGTGCCAAACTGGTAGGAGAGGTGACCGAAAAAACATATCGTGGAGCTTCCATGATTGAATTGATTCACACGGCAACCCTTGTGCATGATGATGTCGTGGATGAGAGTTTTAAACGTCGTAACTTTTTCTCCATTAATGCTTTGTGGAAAAATAAGATTGCCGTTTTAGTAGGCGATTATCTTTTATCGAAATCAGTATTATTATCTACAGACCATAAAGATTACGACTTGCTTGGCGTTATTTCAAGAACCATCCGTGAAATGTCGGAAGGTGAACTCCTGCAGCTTGAAAAGGCCAGAAAACTGGATATTACGGAAGATGTGTATTACGAAATTATCCGTCAGAAAACAGCTACTTTAATTGCGGCATGTTGTGAAATAGGAGTACTGTCAAACAGTACAGATGAAGTGATGGCCAAGAAAATGCAGGATTTCGGAACCTATACCGGAATGGCATTCCAGATTAAAGACGATCTTTTTGATTATCTAAGCTCAAACGTTATCGGTAAACCGGTAGGTATCGATATTAAAGAGCAGAAAATGACATTGCCTTTAATTTATACTTTGAAAAATGCCGGTGAGAAAGACAGAAAGTATTATTTTGATACCATAAGGCGTTATAATACCAATCCGAAACGTGTAAAAGAGCTTATAGAGTTTGTTAAAGCCTCAGGCGGATTGGAGTACGCCATTACAGTCATGAAGGATTTCCAACAAAAAGCTAAGGATATTTTGAATGAATTTCCAGATTCCGAAGCAAGAAAATCCTTATACAACATGTTGGATTACGTTATTGAAAGAAAATTTTAAAATTAATATAAATAAAAAACGGAATGTACTCATTCCGTTTTTTTATGATCATATAATTGCCGGGTTGATTGAATAGTAAAATGCCTTACCAATGCGGATCTTACTCATTTGTAATTTTTTTATAATATTGAAATAAATTACCAATCTGATATAATAAAAACAAATATTTCATTAAAATGTGAGTTGTAATTCTATTTTACTTGCTTTTTTACTGAATATTTGATTTTTGTTTAACTAATTGAAAATTTTAGACTGTTTTTGATTTGATAAATAGGATGATTTTAATTAAATTATTTTCATGGTTACAATAATAACAGCTAGAATTATACAAAATAAAGCTGTTAAAAATAAATAATCCGCAATAGTCTCGTACGTGTATTCCCGCTTTTCATGACGGGTTCTGATAGCGAGAAAAGAAAAACAGCAGCTACAGGCGAAAAGTATGCAGGCAACCCCCGCAAATTCGTCCAGATACGTGCTCTCACTCATTTTAGCGATTTTCAGTGAGGTGATAATAATGAGCGAAAAACCTAAAAGATTACTGGATGCATTCAAAATGTGGGGTGACTTTTTTTCCATCTTTACATTTTTTTTCAAAATAAAGCACAATTTTTTTTATTATCAAATTTTTAAAAAAGATTATTAAAAATTAAAATTAATTTAAAAAGTGTATATTAGCAAAATACTTGAAGATTAAAAAACTTTTTTACTTAGCTATGCAAACAACCTATATTGAAACACAGCAAATATCCTTTCAAGATTTTAAAAATCAAATACTTGAAGACTACAGGTTAGGAAGGATCTCTCGTGAGATGTCTTATCTCGGAAGAAGAGAAGTACTCACAGGAAAAGCTAAATTCGGAATTTTTGGGGACGGTAAAGAACTTCCTCAACTGGCGATGGCGAAGGTTTTCAGAAATGGAGACTTCCGTTCTGGATATTACAGGGATCAGACATTTGCATTAGCCGTTGATGCATTAACTGTGGAAAGCTTTTTTGCACAGATGTATGCAGATACCAGTGTAGAAAGAGAGCCGGCTTCAGCGGGAAGACAGATGAACGGACACTTTGCAACAAGAAGTTTACATGAAGACGGAAGCTGGAAAGATCTTACCGCACAAAAAAATATTTCTTCAGATATTTCTCCGACTGCCGGGCAAATGCCAAGATTATTAGGACTGGCTCAGGCTTCTACAATATATAAAAGTGTAACATTTGAAGGTTCTGAAAAGTTTTCAAAAAATGGTAATGAAATTGCCTTTGGAACGATTGGAGATGCTTCCACGGCAGAAGGACACTTCTGGGAAACATTAAACGCAGCATGTGCACTTCAGGTTCCTATGATCGTATCTATCTGGGATGACGGGTACGGAATTTCAGTACCTACAAAAAATCAGAGAGCAAAAGCTGATATCAGTGAGATGTTGAGCGGCTTCCAAAGAAAAGAAGGACAAAATCAGGGATGTGAAATTATCCAGGTGAAAGCTTGGGATTATCCTGCTTTATTGGATGCTTATGCTAAGGCTGAACATTTTGCAAGAACCGAGAGCGTTCCGGTAGTTGTTCACGTTGTGGATGTTACTCAGCCTCAGGGACACTCTACTTCAGGGTCTCATGAAAGATATAAAAACGAAGAACGCCTTGCTTGGGAAGCTGAGTTTGACGGACTGGCAAAGTTTAAAGAATGGATTTTAAACTATTCGATCGAAATTGACGGAAAAGAAGAAGTCATTGCAACTTCCGAAGAGCTGGATGCAATTGATGAAGAAGCAAAAAAGAAAGCAAAAGCAGGACAAAAGACAGCTTGGGATAATTACCAGAAAGCAATCAGCGAATTAATTCAGTCTGTGTTGCCTTTAGTAGAAAATCTTAAAGGCCAGAATGCAGAGGTAGAAACGTATATTACCCAATTCAATAAATTGGTTTCTAAAGCCAAAAAAGATGTCTTCCATTTAGCAAGAAAAGCTTTATTGGCAACAAGAGGAACAAATTCTGCCGAAAGAAACCAATTGATGCAGAAATACAATGAAGTAGCTGAAATTGAAAAAGACAACTATTCTTCTCACCTGTATTCAGAATCCCAGTGGAAGGCTGAAAATATCAAAGAAATCAAACCTGTATATTCAGACAGTTCTGAAGATGTAGATGGTAGAGTAGTGATCAGAAATAATTTTGATAAAATTTTCTCAAAATATCCTGAAACGCTGATCTTTGGTGAAGATACCGGAAATATCGGTGATGTTAACCAGGGACTGGAAGGAATGCAGGAAAAATATGGTGCGTTGCGTATTGCTGATACAGGAATCCGTGAGGCTACTATCCTTGGACAGGGAATTGGTATGGCAATGAGAGGGCTGAGACCAATTGCTGAAATCCAGTACTTAGACTACGTTCTGTACTGTTTACAGGGAATGAGTGATGATCTTGCAACTGTTCAATACAGAACAAAAGGAGGTCAGAAAGCACCTCTGATCATCAGAACAAGAGGTCACAGATTAGAAGGAATCTGGCATTCAGGTTCTCCGATGGCGGGAATTCTGAACCTGTCAAAAGGTATTTTAGTATTGGTTCCAAGAAACCTGACAAAAGCAGCAGGTTTCTATAATACAATGCTTCAGGCAGATGAGCCGGCAATCATTGTAGAATGTCTGAACGGATACAGATTGAAAGAAAAGCAACCTGATAACTTAGGGGAATTTACTGTTCCGGTAGGTAAAATTGAAGTAACCAAAGAAGGTACAGACGTAACGTTGGTTACTTACGGATCTACATGGAGAATAGTAACCGAAGCTGCTAATGAATTGGAAAAACTAGGGATTTCTGCAGAAGTGATTGATATTCAGTCGCTAATTCCTTTCGATTTATCTCACGAAATTGCTGAAAGTGTTAAGAAAACAAACAGATTGGTAGTAATTGACGAAGATGTGGAAGGAGGAACAACAGGATTTATCTTACAGCAGATCTTAGAAAAGCAAAAAGCGTTCAGATACTTAGATTCAGATCCGTTGACGATTGCAGCGAACGATCACAGACCTGCCTATGCAAGTGATGGTGACTATTTCAGTAAACCGTCTTCAGATGATATGGTAGAAAAAATCTATGCAATGTTCAATGAAGCAAACCCTCAGAAATATCCTGCGATATTCTAATGGGGATTAAAGATAGAAGATGCGGGCTTTCAGATTTCTGAAAGCCCGCATCTTTTTTTCCGTATGCACTGAATGTTGCGGTATCAATCCTCTTCGGCGAGTGTAATCCGCAATTTATTCAAAGCATTCATCAGCGTTATGCTTGCTGTTAATTCTACCATCTCAGGTTCAGTAAAACGGTCTTTTAATTTTTCTTTGATGACAGCATAATCTTTATTGTCCAGAACAGCCTCTGCCCAGCCTAAAGCAAGCTTTTGCCGGTCATTGAAGACATTGGTGTATTTCCAGCCTGGAAGCCTGTTGATGATATCCTGTTCAATGCCAAAATTAGAAAGTTCTTTTGCATGATAGCTGCAACAATAAGCACAACCGTTGATCTGGGAGACCCGAAGTTCTACCAGGGCAATCAGTCTTTCATCAATCCCGGATTTTCGGATGCTGGTGTGGGCTTTGTACAGATAACCAATAGTTTCTTTAGCAATTTCTTTGTAATTCATAATGAAATTCTTTCCGCAAATTTGCATCAGAAACACTTCAGAACCTATAGACTTACATTTTGGTGATATACTTACCTTTTCGAAAGTGCCATCCAAAGTAAAAGGCTATCAAACATTGACAGCCTTTTTATTTTTCATCTCCTCATTCAAAAAAGTACAATCTTTATCGGTGTGCAATCCTTTCACCTGGTATTTGGCTTCCCATTCTTCCAGTAAATATAAAATAGGAAGTAGTGCCAATCCCTTTTCAGTAAGAGAATATTCCACGCGAGGCGGCAATTCTTTAAATTCTTCGCGGATCACAAGTCCGTCTGTTTCCATTTCTCTCAACTGATCAGTCAATACCTTTCTGGAAATGACATTAATGCGTACCGCAAGCTCTCCAAAGCGCAGTTTCCTGTCTTTAATCACTAAGACAATAATAGGTTTCCATTTGCTTCCCAGGGCAGCCATTGCTTTCCCTAAAGGACAGCTGTATTGCATTAATTCGTTCTTTTTCATACTCAGATATTTATAGTAAGGCCAAATCAAATCTGGATTTCAAGCGTTACCTGTATGTTACTAATGTAAGTTACTGCGAAGTTACCACTATTTTTTTAATAAAAGATACAAAAACAAACTATTATTAGTTACTTTGTGTAACAATTACAAAACAAATTTTAAAAATGAGCACATCTTCATTATTTAAACCGTTTCAATATAAAAATTTACAGCTTAAAAATAGAATCGTAATGGCTCCGATGACCAGAGCACAGTCTGACAATGGCGTTCCGACGCAAAGTATTGCAGACTATTACGGAAGAAGGGCTGCTTCAGAAGTAGGATTAATTTTATCCGAAGGTACCGTGATCAACAGACCGGGATCAAAAAATATGCAAAATATTCCTGATTTTTACGGTAAAGAAGCTTTGAGTGGCTGGAAAAACGTAATCGATACCGTTCATCAGAACGGAGGTAAAATGGGACCTCAGATTTGGCATGTTGGAGATACGAGAATGTCCGAAGATTATCCTCTGGTTGCAATGGAAAAAGCTTCTACAATGACGATAGAAGATATTCAGGATACTATTGCCCAATTTGCATCTTCTGCAAAAGCAGCAAAAGACCTTGGCTTTGATTGTCTTGAAATTCATGGGGCGCACGGTTATCTTATTGATCAGTTTTTTTGGGAGGTAACCAATACAAGAACTGATGAATATGGAGGAAAAACCTTAAAAGAAAGAAGCAGGTTTGCCGTGGAAGTCGTTAAAGCAATCAGGGCAGCAGTAGGAGACGATTTTACCATTATTATACGTCTTTCACAATGGAAACAGCAGGATTATAAGACTAAACTTGCCTTGACTCCGAATGAGATGGAAGACTGGTTACTACCTTTAAAAGAAGCGGGAGTAGACATTTTCCATTGCTCACAAAGACGTTTCTGGGAACCGGAATTTGAAGGTTCAGACTTAAACTTTGCAGGTTGGGCAAAAAAAATTACGGGACAGCCAACAATTACAGTAGGTTCTGTGGGATTGAACGGAGATTTTCTTAATGCTTTTGCAGGGCAGGGAACAGAAAAGACAGATCTTACGGAGCTGATCAGAAGGCTGGATCATGAAGAATTTGATCTTGTTGCCGTAGGGCGGGCTATTTTGCAGGATTATCAGTGGGTACAGAAGATCAAAGACGGAAATACCGAGGCTCTTCTGGACTTTTCAGCAGAAAGTATGGGCGTTTTATTTTAATGTAAGACCTTAGAGTCGCTGTATTTCTGGTATTTTTATTACAGCATAATTTTAGGTATCTGAGAGATCGGTGACTACTGGTCATTTACATTAATCATCATAATTCACTTTATTTTATATTTAATTTTCACCTATTTATTAAAGAATCGGCTTTCAGGATTTCCTGAAAGCCGGTTTTTTTAGCATTAAAAATCGGTAAGTAAGGAATTAAGTTCCTGTTCCTGGTTTTTCAGATTTTAAATAATAAAAATTTAAAAAAAGAAGTTCCACGTTGTCTTGTTATGGTACTGATAAAAAACAAGCCCGCTCCCGGAATTTCCGGGAGCGGGCTTCAACAGATTTAAATATCTAAAACTGCCATATTTACAATGACAGAAGTGATTCTTTATAAGCCTATGTTTTTAGTTGGTTTCAACTGTTTTAAAATATTCTTTGGAATCGCATTTTTGTGAACCAGAATAGCAGTTGATTTATATTCTACATAAGGTCTTGTTACATACAGGTAACCTGCAAAATCATTGGTTACTCCCCATGAATTCTTTACCATATAATATTCTTTACCGGTCTGGTCTTTTGCCAAACCAACGATGTGCATCCCGTGGTCATCCGTTGTAGAAAGATTGTTCAAAGCCTTCTGACGCATGTCTTCGGTAATGGTTTTATCCTTTTTAGGCTCCGTAAACAAAGTTTGCTTATTGTCTGCCGTAATTTGGTCAAGATCCATGTCCGGAACATAAGCTACTCCGTTTTTGTATGAGAAATATGGCTCGGAAACGTCCGTTGCCCAACCTACAGAGTATCCTTTAGTTACCGCATTGTCTACGATGGCCGTAAGATCTTTCATAGGAACATTCCAGTCTGAATCGTGGCTCCAGTTGTCAGGAATCGGAACTACAAATTTCTGATAATAAGGATAGTCTTTATACGAAGACAATTCTACATAATCATCAGCATTGATCCCAACTACTTCTTTTGCAAATGTTTTTGGCGTGTAATTTTTACCCTCATACGTAAAGTTGGCAGGTACTTTTCCTAAATATTCATCAAGAATAGCATCTACAGAATCCATCCAGTTGTCTGAAAGTTTTCCCTTCGAAGAAGCCTGAACAAGACTATCCAGCACAGGTTTTAATTTTCCCTGCATTTCTTTGAAATTGTTGGTCGTCTGACCGGCTTTTAGCCCGGTATAAACATCCTGGGGAACAGCTCCGTACTTTTTGTACATGTTGATTACATCGTGAAGTTCTCCTCCGTCACCCCAACTGATCGCTCCGTTATTTAAAACATATGACTTCGCTTTATCGTGGTAAGAATTTCTTGCCGTAAAAATTTCAGCAAGATCTACAGGCTTTTTGCCCATTCTCTGCATTTCAGACTCAAGGAAAGAATTTCCTGAATAACTCCAGCAGGTCCCTGATGAACCCTGATTCTTTACAGAAGTAGCGCCAACATCTTTGAGCGTTGTAAACTGAAAATTAGCATTTTGTGAGTGGTTGTTTTTTAACTTATTGATTAAGTCATCTTGGGCAAACATCATACTTCCTGCAGACAAAACAAAAAGTAATGATGCAATTTTCGCATTTTTCATTACTATAAAAAGATTATTTGTATTAATAGTCGGTAATAGTAGAGATTTGTTACAGAGGCAAAGGTTAAATTTAAAATGATTTTTTTTGCTAAAAAAGTGAATAAATAGCATAAGAAGAATAAATAAGCTGTTAAAATAATGAGTATTAGAAGCAAATATGAGTATGAAAATTCAATAATCCCCTCTTAAGTTAATTTTGGAGTTATTTCTCAGGAAAGGAATGTTTTGTTTTTATGTAGGACAGCCACTACAATAAAAAACAATTCACGAGGCGGCAGATCTTGTTTGAAAATTAATTTTCAATAATTATTGAAAATTCAAAAAATATAATTATATTTGTATTAGAAATTTAAAAACGAAATATAATGCAACTTTCAGAAGCTAAAGAAAAATACATTCAGACCTGGGGAACGTTTGCTACCAATTGGGGCATCAATCGTACAATGGCGCAGGTACATGCTTTGCTTTTGGCAAGTGAAAAACCGCTTTCTACGGATGAGGTCATGGAGCAGCTGGAAATTTCAAGAGGAAATGCCAATATGAATCTCCGGGCTTTGATCGACTGGGGAATCGTAAGAAAAGAATTTATCAAAGGAGACCGGAAAGAATATTTCGTGGCGGAAAAAGATGTCTGGTATCTTTTTAAACAAATCACCAAGGAACGCAGAAAAAGAGAAATAGAACCCGTTATTACCTTTTTAGAAGAATTAAAAAATATTGAAGACAAAGACTCTGAGGGAGCAAAAGAATTCATCAAGTTAATGGAAGATTTTAGCTCGGTAACCGGGAAGATCAATAATATTATGGATCTGGCGATTAAAAGTGACGATCATTGGCTGGTGGGGAAAATTACCAACTTGTTGAAATAGAAAGAGGATGAAAATCCTTTTTTATTTCAATTTAATTTTCAAAAATTATTGAAAATATAATATTTATAAAATGTTTAATATTGTTTCATATCTGCTTTTTCTTTTGATCAGCTCATACATCACAATTGATGTGGGAAGGAGATGTTATCATGCCGGAAAAACCTATCTGAAATATTTGCTTCACGATGAAAGCCTTTGTCTTACAATCAACAGGATACTTTTAGGATGCTACTATCTGTTCAACTTGGGGTATATCGCTGCTAGTCTTAGTGTATGGGATAAAATCAATACCATAGAAGAAGCCATTACAACACTGGCAATCCGCATCGGAAGTATTGTGATGATCATTTGTACACTCCACTATGTAAATATTTTTACCCTCTATTTTTTGAGAAAGAAATTAACCTTAAAATAATACTACGATGACAACTACAGTTTTAGCAACAACGTACAATTTCTCAGCGTACATGATCTATCTGCCCATTGTGATCATCCTGACGATCATAGTTTCTCAGTTTTTGTTTAAAAATTCAAAAGCATTTATGATTGATATCTTTCATCAGAAACAAGACATTGCCATGGCAACCAATTCTCTGTTCAAAATCGGATTTTATCTGTTAAACATTGGCTTTGCTCTATGTATAATTGAATTTTTTCAGATTGAAACTACAGAAAGGCTGGTGGTTGCTTTAAGCAAAAAGATTGGTGGATTTTCTATTTATCTCGGCCTGATGATGCTTTTGAATCTGCTGCTGTTTTTGAAAGGCCGTAAACATGCGTTAAACAAAGACATAAAAATCAAATATGAAAACTTTGATATTTAAGATCTGGATGTATTTCACTTTCCGGGCACAAAACAAGAGAACAAGAGGAGATTTTCTTAATCTTTAAAATAAAAATACAATGAAAACGCTCAATAACCATACATTAATCTACGACAATGAATGTCCGATGTGTAACCTGTATTCCAAAGGCTTTACCCAGTACGGAATGCTTGCTGAAAAGGGCAGGGAAGCTTTTACAGAAATATCGGTCGGAAATAAAAATCTCATAGACTTTGACCGCGCCAAAAATGAAATTGCCCTGATCGATCATGATCACAATAAAGTCGTATACGGATTAGACAGCCTTCTGCTGATCATTGGGAATTCATTCCCCACATTGGCAAAAATAGCCCGGGTGCCACCTTTGTACTGGTTTTTCAAAAGATTATATTCTTTTGTTTCCTACAACCGAAAGCAGATTATTCCTTCTCCCAAAGAATATACTGAAGAATCTTGCATTCCTGATTTTAATCTGAAATACAGAATAGCTTATATTGCCTTTGTCGTTTTTTTCTCGGCATATATTTTAAGCATATTCTCTGTAAAATTAGGACTGGGCTTGGAACAGAATTTTGGAAGAGAGCTATCCGTTTGTCTTGGCCAGATCCTTTGGCAGACCCTTTTCCTGAAAACTTATCTGAAAGAGAAACTCTGGGATTATCTGGGAAATATGATGACGGTTTCTTTACTCGGAACATTTCTGCTGATTCCTGCTTTACTCACCGGTTTTTCTCCTGTATTCTATTCGATGTACTTCGGAATTGTAGTTTTTGTGATGTTCTTGGAACATATCAGAAGAGGTAAGATTTTAAAATTAAATTACCTTCCTACCATTTCATGGATTTTATTCAGACTTACAGCGCTCGTGGTAATGATTATAATGGTAATAAGTAACATAAAACTGAGTTAAACATGTCAAGAATCTATTTAGAAACCCTCATTCATGCTGATGTGGAAACTGTTTTTGATTTGGCAAGAAGCATTGATCTGCACCAGAAATCCACCTCCGGAACTCATGAAAAAGCAATTGCAGGCCGTACTTCCGGGTTCATTGAAAAAGGGGAGACGGTAACCTGGAGGGCAAAGCATTTAGGAATATATCAAAACCTTACAACCCAAATCATCAGTATGGAAAAACCCTCCCGCTTTACCGATGTAATGCAGAAAGGAGCTTTTAAATCCCTTCACCACCAGCATATTTTTAAAGTAATAAAAGATAAAACTTTAATGATCGACATTTTTGAATTTGAATCTCCGCTTGGAATAATAGGAAAACTATTCAATACCTTTTTCCTTACCCGATATCTTAAAAGATTTCTTGTCGAGAGAAACGAGGTAATAAAAATCACAGCAGAAAAAATAACGAACCATCAAGTGTCGACTAAGCTGGGATAAAGTGAATGTTATGAAAATTTTTAAAAAATACCATCAAAACATACAAAAAACACCGTTATGAATTTTTTAAAAGCCGAATGGCGAAAATTAGCTATCATAAATTACGAAATTGATCCGCACATTGTAATGAAATATTTGCCCGCAGGGACAGAATTAGATTTCTATAAAGGAAAATGCTATGTCAGTCTGGTTGGGTTTATGTTTCTAAACACTAGATTGCTAGGTCTTCCCATTCCTTTTCACCGGAATTTTGAAGAAGTAAATCTGAGGTTTTACGTAAAGAAAAAAGAAAATGGAGTATGGAAAAGAGGTGTCGTTTTTATTAAAGAAATAGTTCCTAAGCCGGCTTTAAGCTTTGTAGCCAATTCAGTATACAAAGAAAATTATCATACCATGCCTATGAAAAATAGAATTCACGAAAAAGGTGATGAATTACTGATTCAATACTCCTGGAAAGATAAAAGCTGGCATTCAATTGAAATTGTAGCAGAAAATAAGGCACAACAGATGGAAATCGATTCCGAATTTGAATTTATTACAGAACATTATTGGGGCTTTACCAAAAAAGAAAACTCAACTTCTCAATATGAAGTCTGTCATCCGCAATGGAGCTGCTATCCCGTTAAAGAGCATCGGCTGGATATCGATTTTGGAAAAATTTACGGCCGGGATTTTGAGACCCTTAACCAACGGCAACCCATTTCAGTAATGTTGGCAGAAGGTTCTGAAATTGCAGTTCGAACAAAAAAATATATAAGTTGAATAATGCTGTTGGTAATAGTATTTGATATAAAACATTCCTAATTGTACAACAAACTTTAAATACTCAGATAATGAAAATAATCATAGCCGGAGGTACCGGATTTCTAGGTGAAAATTTAGAAAAATATTTTACAGAAAAAGGAAACCGGGTCTATATCCTTACCCGAAAACCTCGTCGTGAAAACGAAATCTATTGGAATGCAAAAACAGTAGGGAAATGGCAAAATATCTTAGAAAATGCTGATGTATTGATTAATCTTACAGGGAAATCTGTGGATTGCAGGTATAATGAAAAAAATAAGCAGGAAATTTACTCCTCAAGAATTGAAAGTACAAAAGTATTACAGGAAGCCATCGATAGCTGTTCCCAAAAACCTAAAATTTGGATGAATGCCAGTTCTGCTACCATCTATATACATTCAGAAAAGCATTTGAATACCGAGGAAAACGGGATGATAGGAGATGATTTTTCGATGAATATCTGTAAAAGCTGGGAGAAAGAATTTTTTACAACTAAAAATGAAGAAGTACGAAAAGTAGCCCTCAGAACTTCCATTGTTTTAGGAAATAATGGAGGTGCTTTTCCAAAATTAAAGATGATTACCAAATTAGGATTAGGTGGAAAACAGGGAAGCGGAAATCAAATGGTAAGCTGGATTCATATTGATGATTTTTGCAGGGCAGTAGAATGGGTGATCAGTCATCAGGATCTTACAGGGGCAATAAATGTTACCGCTCCGGATCCCATATCCAATGAAGCTATGATGAGGAAACTAAGAAAACAGGTTAATGCGCCAATAGCACTGAATACTCCTGTCTGGCAGCTGGAAATAGCATCCGTCTTGATGGGTACAGAAACTGAATTATTATTAAAAAGCCGCAATGTATTTCCCGGGAAATTGCTTGAAAGCGGATTTCAATTTTCGTATGAAACCTTCGATATAGCAGTTCTTAAACTGTTCACAAGCTAAGATTGGTCAATTGAATAAGGATAATTAAATTAGTGGAAAATTATTCCACCATGCCTCTAAGACAAAAAGCCCAAACTATAATATTTTCCATTTGCATCAGTTCCGGACTGTTTGCACAAGCTCACAATGTTTCTGAAGGCTATGTGAAACCTACAGATCCGATGGTTATTCAGAATTTGGAGCAATGGCAGGATTTGAAATTTGGTTTATTTATGCATTGGGGAACCTATAGTCAGTGGGGCGTTGTTGAAAGCTGGAGCTTATGCCCAGAAGATGAATCCTGGACGCAGAGAAAACCTGAACATGGGAAATCATACAATGAATATGTGAAAAATTATGAAAACCTTAGGACAACCTTTAATCCCATAAAGTTTGATCCTGAAAAATGGGCAAAAGCAACAAAAAATGCAGGAATGAAATATGTTGTCTTTACCACAAAACATCATGATGGATTTGCGATGTTTGATACCCGGCAATCAGACTATAAAATTACTTCACCCCAAACACCTTTTTCAAAAAATCCGAAAGCAGACGTTACCAAAGAGATTTTCAATACATTCAGGAAGGACGGTTTTAAAATCGGAGCATACTTTTCTAAACCCGATTGGCATTCCGATGATTATTGGTGGTCATATTTTCCTCCCAAAGACAGAAATGTCAATTATGATCCCAAGAAATATCCTGAAAAATGGGCCAATTTCAAGCAGTTTACTTTCAATCAGCTCAATGAAATAACCTCCGGTTATGGGAAAATAGATATCCTATGGCTGGATGGAGGCTGGGTACGGCCCTTTTACACAATTGATCCTAAAATAGAATGGCAACGAGCAATACAGCTGGAGCAGGATATTGATATGGATAAAGTGGGAACGATGGTTCGGAACAACCAGCCGGGGATTATCGTAGTAGACCGTACCGTTTCCGGAAAGTGGGAAAATTACGTTACCCCCGAACAGGCAATTCCCGAACAGGCTATGTCAATACCCTGGGAAAGCTGTATGACCATGGGAGATTCTTTTTCCTATGTTCCCAACGATCATTATAAATCATCCCAGAAAATTATTGAAACATTGGTTAAAATTATTTCGAAAGGAGGAAATTACCTGATGAATATTGCACCCGGCCCGAATGGTGATTATGATGCCACAGTGTATGAAAGATTAGAAGAAATTGCAGGCTGGATGAAAAATAACGAGTCAGCGGTTTTCTCAACAAGAGCTGTACAGCCATACCATGATGGTGATTTTTATTATACCCGGTCTAAAGATGGAAATATCATCAACGTATTTCACCTTAATGAGCAATCGGACTACACGGCTCCCGGGACATTGACCTTTAAAGTACCTGAATCCTTTCATCCTCAATCAGTGACCGTTCTGGGACTTCCGTCAAAAGTTCAGTGGAGCAGGAATGGAAATACCATCAAAATCAGGCTTCCCAAAGAAAGATCAAAACTAAAGTATGCACTCGCCGTCCAGATAAAAAAATAAAATATACAAAAAAGAGCAGAATGAATTCCTGCTCTTTTAAAAAATAGGTGATTAAATCTTTAGTACTTTCTGGCCAATAAAAGATTCAGTAAAAATGTTCCTGTCCAGTTACTGTTATTGCCTCCGTTAGTTCCTATAAAATCAATTCTTGAAACAGAAACGGTAAGTCTGGTTCTTCCTGCCGTTCCATTATTGGCAAGACTTACAAATGATGCGGTAAATACATCGGGAAAACTTGAATTATTTCCCGCAGTAAGAATAGGGTACATATTATTTACGTTGAAGGGCGTTCCCTGATATTCATAGATTATAGTCATTCTGCTCGCATTAGAATAACTGGCCGTGTGAGCATAGGTTGTAGAAGACTTACTGATGACCCACCAGATATCTGTTCCGGTTCCCGTATCGTACGAAGTATTGGTATGATTAGTCCAGTCTGCAACTCCCGGACTTCCATTTCCATGAGGCGGAATAGATAGCTGTGAACCGTAAATTTCCACATTGCTTGGTTTGGGAAGGACCGTAAACGATAAATCCCAGGTTCCACCGGTTGCGTTACTGTTATTAACCACTTCAGCATAAGCACCTAACGGAATCACAAAAGAGGAAACCGGAGTATTGTCGATTCTTAAAGTATTACCACTGGACGCCTGGAGGGTAATGTTGGAAGTCGAGATGTTTTTAATCTTATAAATTCTACCTGTATAGCTGGCTGTACCGGTTCCGATAACAGGAAGCGTAAAAGTTGCGTCACCTGTTCCACTATAGGTCAGGTAGTGGTCATTTGCCAATATACTGTAAGTGTTTGTGGTTACTTGCTTATAATTGGCTCCTAAGGATCCGTTCACCGCTAATGTACTATTTGGGATAGGAGTATTAATACCTACCTGTGCTCCCAATGACAATCCCCAAAGCAAGACAATTGAATAGTATTTTTTCATAATAATATTTTTAATTTATGTTGCGTAAAATTATTAAAAAATAACTTATATGCATTAATTTAATGTAATTTTTATAATAATATTTATCAAATCACTTTTGTGTGAATTTAATATTTGGATGTAAAATAAAAAAACAGATGGGTATCTGTTCTTTTATTCTTTTTGTGATCATTAATAGACCTTTCTGGCAAGCAGAAGATTTAATAAGAATGTTCCTGTCCAGTTACTGTTGTTGGAACCGTTTGCACCAATAAAATCTATACGCCCTACAGATACGGTAAGCCTTGTTTTTCCCGAAGTTCCGTTATTCGCAAGGCTCACAAATGATGCGGTAAATACATCGGGATAACTTGAGTTATTTCCGGCTGTAAGAATCGGATACATATTGCTTACATTGAAAGGTGGTCCCTGATATTCGTAGACAATAGTCATTCTGCTTGTATTAGAGTATGATGCGGTATGTGCATTGGCTGTAGATGATTTGCTGATGATCCACCAGGCATCCGTTCCTGTTCCGGAATCGTAAGAAGTATTGGTATGGTTTGACCAGTCGTTAACCCCCGGACTACCTGCTCCGTGCGGAGGAATTGATAACTGAACACCATAGATTTCAACATTGCTTGGTTTTGGAAGTACCGTAAATGAAAGATCCCAGGTACCCCCGGAAGTATTACTGTTGTTCACCACTTCCGCGTAAGCTCCTGTAGGAATTACAAATGAAGAAACCGGTGTATTGTCTATTCTCAATGTATTTCCACCGGATGCCTGAATTGTTATAGCAGACGTTGAAATATTTTTGATCTTATAGATTCTTCCCGTAAAACTTGAGGCTCCGCTCCCCACTGCTGGAAGAGTAAATGTCGTATTGGTCGTTCCGTTATAGGTCACATAATGGTCTGTGGCAGTAAGTGTGTAGCTGGCTGCTGTTATCTGCTTATAATCAGCTCCCATGGATCCGTTCACTGCTAAAGTACTGTTAGGAGTTCTTGTATTGATACCAACCTGTGCGTTAATAAAAAGGCTTCCCAATAGAAAAATCAAAATACTTTTTCTCATCATATCTTATTTTCAATAATTTTTTTGCAAAATTAGTAAAAACAGGGTCTTTGAAAGGATTTTATTTGCGTATTTTTTAATAATGTGATTTAATTCATTATGTGGTGATTTTATTTTTTTCCTTTTTTTATACTAACCTGCATGGAACTTCAAGATCTTCTGTAAGATAGTAGCTGCAGCATAACCGGTGATAACCATCAGCAATAATTAATTCCTGTTGACCTCTTACCAGTAAAATAGGGGAAAGCTTTTTGCTTTTTTCCACTTTTTTAAGATTTTCTTTAACATGGATATTGGTTTCCGGAAGTAGATCCAGCTTGCTGGCCCTAAGAATGTCTTTAGACTTTTTGGTAATGGTGGTTGCTTTTTTAAGCCGTTCCACGATTGCTTTTGCCTCTTCGGGGTCGAAAAGAAGTTCAAGATAATCCTGTGCGGCAGGAAAGTCGTGGTCTTCAGGTTCCTGCAGCCAAAGCTTATCCCTTGTCAGCGTATCTTTTTTTGCTGGTGTTTTCATAAATTTTTAATTAGGCTCTTATAAAATTAAAAAAACAGAAGATAAATATTGCTAGGTCCCGATCAATTAAATTATTTAAATTCACAATGGTTTATCAAACAGTGGGTTATATTGTATGAGCGAGATGGTGATCGTGTTAAATCTTAATTCTTTTCTTAAATGTTGGTATGATATATGTAGAATCACTACAAAACCAGAATGTTTTTAATCAATATATATCTGTTGATTGAATTTCATTTTAAAATAAAATATTATGAAAAAGATTTTAATTTCAACACTAGTAGTATTAGGTTTATCCATGAATGTTTCTGCCCAGAAACGACCTCCTGCACCACCACATCCTTCAAAAAGTGAAATGGTTAATATAAAAATGCAGGAACTCACAAAAAAGTACAATACAGAGAAAAAGCTTATTCTGAACCATCCGCTTGCAACCAAACAGATGAAAAGAGATCAGATGAAGGCTTTGAATAAAAGATTTGAGATGGAAAAACGATTGCTTCGTGAAGCGAGATAACAGGAATTTCTTATTATTCATAAAATCTTAAATACTTATTTCTGGCTTTTTAATTTTGATGTTTTTTTAAAGTAAAATAAAATTTATTGAAAGAGAATGCGTTTTGCATTCTCTTTCTTGTTTATAATTGAATAAATTAAGCCTGTTGATGCATTTTTACCTCCGTTTTCAGAAATGCAGAACATCCAATATTTTTCCTTAAATTCGCATAAAAATTTTTAAAGTAATGAATTACGATATTATTGTCATTGGAAGTGGTCCTGGTGGATATGTAACTGCGATCAGAGCAGCACAATTGGGTTTCAAAACCGCAATTATCGAAAAAGAAAACTTAGGAGGAATCTGCCTGAACTGGGGATGTATTCCAACCAAAGCTTTATTGAAATCTGCTCAGGTTTTTCATTATATCAACCATGCTGAAGATTATGGTTTGAATAAAGTGGAGGCGAGCTTTGAGTTTCCTAATGTGATCCAGAGAAGCCGTGGCGTAGCCAGCAAAATGAGCAAAGGAATCGAATTCTTAATGAAAAAGAATAAGATCGACGTAATTCTTGGTACTGCAACTGTACAAAAAGGAAAAAAAGTTTCTGTAACTGATAAAGACGGTAAAGTAACCGAATATGCAGGTAACCATATCATTATCGCAACAGGAGCCCGCTCAAGAGAATTACCAAACTTACCACAGGATGGTAAAAAAGTAATCGGATACAGACAGGCATTATCTCTTCCTGAGCAACCGAAATCTATGATCGTTGTAGGTTCTGGTGCTATCGGGGTAGAATTTGCTGATTTCTATAACACAATGGGTACCAAAGTAACTATCGTAGAATTTATGCCAAACATCGTTCCTGTGGAAGATGAAGAAATCTCTAAACACTTAGAGAAATCTCTGAAAAAATCAGGAATCGAAATCATGACAAACGCTTCTGTAGAAAGCGTTGACACAAGTGGAGAAGGCGTAAAAGCTAACGTAAAAACTGCTAACGGAAACATTACCCTGGAAGCGGATATCTTATTATCTGCTGTAGGTATTGCTGCCAACATCGAAAACATCGGTTTAGAAGAAGTAGGAATCCAGACGGATAAAGGAAGAGTATTGGTCAACGAATGGTACGAAACTTCAGTACCGGGTTACTATGCAATTGGTGATCTTATCCCGACTCAGGCTCTGGCTCACGTGGCTTCTGCTGAAGGAATCACTTGTGTTGAAAAAATTAAAGGAATGCATGTTGAGAAAATCGACTATGGCAATATCCCTGGATGTACATACTGCCACCCTGAGGTAGCTTCTGTAGGCCTTACGGAAAAGCAGGCTAAAGAGAAAGGATATGAAATCAAAGTTGGTAAATTCCCTCTTTCCGCAAGTGGTAAAGCAACGGCAAACGGAAATACAGACGGATTCATCAAAGTAATCTTCGATGCTAAATACGGTGAGTGGTTAGGATGCCACATGATTGGTGAAGGAGTAACAGATATGGTAGCTGAAGCCGTAGTAGCAAGAAAACTTGAAACTACAGGTCACGAAATCATTAAATCAATTCACCCACACCCAACCGTTTCTGAAGCGATTATGGAAGCTGCTGCGGCTGCTTACGGTGAAGTAATCCACATTTAATCTGAATATATACAGATATTATATACAAAAGCTCAGAGAAATCTGAGCTTTTTTCGTTATTTACAGTTCATCGGACTTAAACTACGCTTATAGACATAAGTTCAAAAATAGATCATATATCATCAGTATAAATTAAATAAATAAACTAATTATTGTTTTAAGATTGAATTTTTACACAAATCACCGTTTCGTTTTGTTAAAATAAGCTTAAAATCCAAATATTTATAAAAATTAATCTCATTATCTCCCTATGTTTTCATACATTTATTCAATGAATTTTGAGAAAGTAGGACTTGTTTTATCAGGCGGCGGTACCAAAGGCATCGCTCATGCGGGGGTATTAAAATTCTTAAAAGAGAAAAATATCAAAATAGATATTCTTTCGTGCTGTAGTGCCGGATCTATTGTTGGCTGCCTGCATGCGGTTGGTAAAACACCGGAAGAGATTCTGGAATTTTTTAATTCTGTTTACTTTTTCAACTGGAAGCATTTTACTTTTAATCAGCCGGGATTGGTATCTTCAATTATTTTCAGAAATTATCTTAAGCCAATTTTTCATGAAATGAAACTGGGAGATCTGGATATTGAAGTTAAAATCGTAGCTACAGAATTAGTTTCCGGGACGCAGAAAATTTTTGACAAAGACTTTGAAATTGTCGATGCCATTATTGCATCATGCTCTATTCCGGGCATTACAACCCCATATTTTATAGAGGAACAGATGTATTGTGACGGAGGTGTTCTGAACAATTTTCCGGCGGATATTATCCGTAATGACTGTGATAAACTTATCGGAGTATTTGTTTCACCACCTACTGAAGCCAAAATTGAAGATCTGAATTCAATCAAAGCGATTGTTTCCCGCTCTTACGACCTGTTGTCTTACAGAATTGAAAAAATAAAATTTGAGTATTGCGACTGGTTTATTTCTTCCCAGAAATTATCGGGATATGGGGCTTTTGAACGCCGCAAGGGCAGGCTGGAAGAGATTTTTAATATCGGGTATGAAGCCGCAAAGGAAAGCTATGAAACCAGCAATTTCATCACCGAATTGAAACCATCCGGAACATAAAAAAATCCTGTATGAATACAGGATTTTACTTTTTATAACTAGTACTAGTTTTTCACCACAATCCCGTCCTGGCGTACAACTTCCTGATCATTCTGGTTATTGACGACCAGAGTGTACGGGGCTTTTTTAGCAGAATCTGTAAGATAATTTCTCCAAACCTGATAAGTATAACCGTCGTTATTAAACTGGATATAATAATTACCTCCTGTACCGTCAGGAACCAGCTCGCCGTCACTGATGATCATACTTGGTTTTGCCGTGATTTTTGCATTGGCATTCCATGACTGATACAGGTATTTACCATTGGGCTGTTTGTCAATTCTTATTTTAAACTTCTTCGTTTTAATAATGACAGTCTTAGGTGCTTGCTGGGAAGCAGAATAAGAGAATGTGCTGTGCAGTTTTGAATCATTCGGAGTCTCTTTAGCATAGGTAAAAGAAAACTGAGCTAAACAAAAAGCTCCTAATAAAAGATGCTTTATCATATGATGTTGGTTATTGGTTAACAGTTTAGATTCCATCAAATATGAAGCCATTGTAGATGGTTTGTTTTTTCCCGCAGATTTTACAGATTGCTCAGATTTTTATAACATTGCAGTTCACTTAGACTTCTTCATAAGTAAGTTTACTGTAAGAAAATCAGAGATTTCAAGCCTTCTGTGCACTTTTTAACCATAAAGTTTGTCACTTAAAAAACTTAAGTGTTCAAAAAACTTTTGTGTGGTTTAAAAAATTAAAAGAAAATATTTTTTAAAGAAGTTGTTTTACTTTGAAACTGCAGTATAATCGGCAAAAGCTTCTTCCAGGCTACCAAACCTTCCCTTAAATTCATCGATAGGGCAGTCCTGAAGGATATTCCCCTGGTGAATAAGAATCACTCTTGAGCATAATGCTTCTACCTCCTGCATAATATGAGTGGAAAGCAAAACGGTCTTTTGTTGTCCGATCTCTTTTACCACATTTCGGATTTCTATAATTTGGTTCGGATCCAATCCGTTGGTGGGTTCATCCAGGATCAGTAGATCGGGCTGATGGATGATGGCTTGGGCCAGTCCTACACGCTGTTTATAACCTTTCGAAAGTTGGGAGATTTTCTTAGACTTTTCAGGACTAATTCCTACCAATTCGATCACTTCGTCAACTCTTGATTCAGGGATTTTGTGGATATTGGCGACAAAGTGAAGATACTCCTTCACATACATTTCCAGATAAAGCGGATTGTTTTCCGGAAGGAAGCCTATTTTTTTCTTGCTTTCAATCTCATGGTCGGAAATATTCATCCCGTTAAATACAATTTCGCCCTGATCAATTTTCAGTGCCCCGACAATAGATTTCATCAACGTTGATTTTCCGGCACCGTTCGGGCCCAGCAAGCCGATGATTTCATTTTTGTCAATCGAAATATTGATATTGTTAAGGGCGGTTTGCTCTCCGAATTTTTTGGTCAAATTGATGATCTGAAGCGGCATAATGTTTACTGTCTTTTTGCAAAAATAAAATAAAAAAACTCATCCCGTAGAATGAGTTTTACAATATTTTATAAATTATAATTATTTTCTTGATTTTTTGCTGCCTCCGCCGGATGCCGGAGCTGAGGTAGAAGCGGTATTAACACCTTTACCGGAGTTGTGGGCAGCAGCAGGTTTATCATACATGGCATACTTCCCATTGGTTCTGCCAAAGATTTTTTCCACTTGCTTTTGTGTCAGAAACTGTGATTTACCTACATACTTTCGGTTTTTATTGATATATTGGATAAACTGTACGGTTGGCTGGCCATAGTTTCTCTCATAATGAAGTTCGATAATATCATTAGGAAGTTCTAAAATAACATTTTCACCGGGAAGCGATACAAAGCCTTCTAAAATAAGTTTGTACAAACCGGCTACATCTCCATTCAGGTTTTGAAACGAAAAAGCTCTGATGGTATTCAGATTACTGGTGTTCAGATCCTGATAATTGACGGTATATTTATCTTCTTTTTTGTATAAACCTACGGAATTATCTTTACCAATTTCAACCAGACTTTCATTTTTCAACACTTTAATCTGTGAGAAAACAGAAATACCGAACATACATGTAAGAAGTAGAATTATCTTTCTCATGGAATGAATTTTAATGTTTTATAAATTGGTACACTCATAAAAAAGCCGAAAAGCAATTTCATTCGTTTAAACAAAAGTAATACTTTTTTTTAATATTGGTAAGAAATGACTTGCCGGCGATAAGACCTCCGTTAAACAGACAATAGAATGTAAATCACATGTTTATTAATTTTCATAAATACTAAGCTTTTTAAGCAAAATATTTTTCTGAACAAAGAAATACGATGTAATGTCTTAAAAATTAAAATATTATAAGGTTTAATTTGGAAAATTCAAAAAAAATTTACAATACTCTGTTTTTCGAAATAGCGGAGGTGAATGTTTCAGCCTCCTGCTTATAACTTCTTCCCACAGGAATATGATGAATGCCGAGATGGATTTCATGACTAGTAAAAGCGGTAACATATTGAGTATTGATGATAAAAGATCTGTGAATTCTGATAAAACCTTTGGAAGATAATGCAGACTCCAGATCAGCGATTTTACTCTTTGAAATGAAATGCTCTCCTCCCGATAAAGTTAACTTAATATCATTACCCTGGCTTTCGATATAAACAATTTCTGCAAGAGAAACCTTTCGCTGCATTCCCTCGGTTCTGATGATGATAAAACTTTCCGACGGATGGGTTGTATTTCTCAGTACACGTTCCACTGCTTTAAAAAAACGTTCAAAAGTAATTGGTTTTAGGAGATAATCTACCGCTTCCAGTTCAAAACCTTCAACCGCAAAATCACGGTACGCGGTCGTAAATATGGTTTTCGGTTTCCGGGATAATGATTTTAAAAAATCAATTCCGTTTAAATCTGGCATATGAATATCGAGGAACATCAGGTCGATCGCCTGGTTCTGGAGTATTGCATAGGCATCCATCGCATTTTCAGCTTTTCCGGCCAGTTTTAAATGGTTTATTTTGGAGATATGATTCTCCAATAGGTCAGCCGCCAGAGGCTCGTCATCTACAATGAGACAATTAATCATAGGTGGAAGGGGTGATGATTTCAATCGTAAAAATATTGTTTTCCCGTGAGATCTTGTAGGAAAAATTTTCACGGTAGTGATGTTGCAGTTGCTTTTTTACATTTTGTAATCCTATTCCTTTTTCATTATTTGGCTGAGTGCTGTTGTAGGTATTGGTAATTCTGAAGACAGATTGCTTTTGATCCGTTTCTGCTTCAATATGTATTTCCGTATGGCCTGCGTTTTTACCGGCTCCGTGTTTGAAGGCATTTTCAACCAGGGTAAGGTATAATAATGGTGGAATAAGATTGGAAGAATGTAAAATAATCTTTTTGTTTACTTTTAATCTTTCATCCCTATACCGAAGGCTTTCCAGGGCAATATAATCATCAATAACAGCTAATTCTTCAGCTATAGAAACCCACTTCTGCTGTCCTTTGTGTAAAATATAATCTAAAATGTCAGAAAGCTGGCTTATAGACCGGGAAGTTTTGTCGGAATTACTTACCGATAGGGAATAAATATTATTCAGGGTATTAAACAGAAAATGAGGATGAAGCTGAGACTTAAGAGATTGCAGTTCCAGCTCTGATTTTTCTTTCTGAAGCTTGGCCGTATTTTCTTTTTCCTCTTTATATCTGATGACAAACATGATGGAAATGAAAATAAAAGATCCGCTTACAATAGGAAAAGAATAATGAAAAAGCAGGTACCTGATATCGGTAAAAATACTGATGATACTGTCTTTAGTCTCACTGATGAAAAGCGGTTCAGCTGCATATACAATAAAAAGCCTGTTGATCACGGAAATACTATAAATGCTGACGAACAGCCCCAGCAGGAACCCAATATATTTTTTTCTGTCAAAAAAACGATGAATCAAAACATAATAGATAAAGTTGGCTCCTATAATCTGGAAAATCCAGTGGCAGAAGTTGTAGATAACAGATTCTTTAAAAAAAACCGCATCATATTCCCCATATGTTTTTGCCGTTCCAAACAAAAATAAAGCAGTCCAGAAGAATAGCTGGAAATAGATATGCTGTCTGATATGAGGTTCTGCTTTTCTTTTCATGATATTCAAAAATATAAAAAACTTCAGCGATAATCGGGTGAGGGAATGCAAATGCCCCCCAAATAGGGGTGAACTACAGTAATTAGCCTGTAGACAGTTCCTTGAGCTGTTTACACTCAAACGGCTGCTTTCCGGATACTAAGTTGTAACAGCACTGGGAATTTAACAAGATTTGCAGAAAAAATATGACAACAGAATATTCTCAAAGATTTCACGGGCTGGACCACCTGCGTTCGATGGCCATTATATTGGTTTTATTATATCATTACCGGGCATTTAAGCATCCCGGCTGGATAGACAGTATCGGAAAGTTTGGCTGGACGGGCGTTGACCTCTTTTTTGTGTTAAGCGGATTCCTGATTTCAAGCCAGTTGTTGAAAGAGATGGAGAACAGAAATACGATATGTTTGAAAACATTTTATATTAAACGGTTTTTCAGAATTGTTCCTCCTTATCTTCTGACCCTTTTGTTATACTTTTCCTTACCTTTTTTCCGGGAAAGGGAAGCCTTGCCGCCATTATGGAAATTTCTGACCTTTACTCAGAATTATGGTCTGGATGTCATCAGCAAAGGAACATTTTCTCATGCGTGGTCCCTATGCATTGAGGAGCAGTTTTATCTTTTTTTGCCCTTATTGCTTTTGGTTGTGCTCTCCACACGCTGGTGTAAGTATCCGGGAATTTTAATCATGGCAGTTATTGCCTTTTCCATCATATCCAGATTTATTATTTGGAACATCCATATTACCCGTCTTGAAAAAGGCTCTATGGAATTCTGGCGTTTGTGGTATATGAAAATATATTATTCTACCCATACGAGACTCGATGGTTTGGCAATAGGAGTTTTGATCGGTTATCTGATGCAATATTCATTAGTACTAAGAAAACTGGTCAATACCTATGGCAATTTATTGTTCGTTATAGGGATGGTGTCGCTGGGGATTTCATTTTGGATTTGTAATGATCAGGCTTCGGAAGCTGCATCCATATATGGTTTTACTGCTGTTGCCGTAAGTTATGGGATTATGGTATTGGCTGCCATTTCAAAATCATCTTTTTTATCCAGGTCAAAATCGTATGTAACGGGACAATTAGCTGCATTGTCGTATGCGATGTATCTTTCGCATAAAGGTATTATTCATATGACTCAAACTGTACTTGAGTATTTCAATATGGAAACGTCGGATAACATATGCATTCTCCTGTGCCTGTTGCTATGTATAGCAGGTGGTATATTTTTCAGATTTGTTATCGAAAAGCCTTCCTCAAAAATTAAATCTAAACTCCTGATGTTGAAAAAAAGGACTGATTTATAATTCAAGGGACCACTTTCATCCTGTAAGGATATAAATAAGACTGTAGAGATCTCATGCTTAAATATAGTTCTTTCTTATGCTTCTTTTTATATACCAAAGTCCCATTTTTTTTCTAAATCCAGATATATAAAGCAGAAAATTACAATCCCAATCAATACCAAGGATAATAGGAGTGTTGCAACCTTAAAAACATCCAATCTGAATTCTTTCTCTTCACTTCTGCGATGTCCCGAGTTAAATTCAACAAGACTTCCCATAGGTCTGCTTTCCCCTGTCGTTGCAGTTTTTAAATCTGAGGAAGATACTGAATATAAAGAATCTATATTATTATATTGATTAATACCATTGGTAAAAACTTTTTTATGTTCATGATGCTTTTTTTTGGCAGCTTCTACTTTGCCGTCAATCTTAAGTGTCTTTATCATGTCTTCAATTTGTACAGAATATTGATCGTATTCTTTGCTGATGACCTCAAGTCCGTTTCTGGATTCTTTTATTTTAAGCTCATTTTCCTTATGTTTCCTCTCATTATGCTCAATCTGTCTTGTAAGACTTGTTAAAATTTCTTTTTTTTCATGGATTAAGCGCTCTTTTTCTCTTTCAAGCTCAGCAACAGAGTTTTGAACTTCCTGAAGTTTTTCTTCATGAAACTTTTCAATTTCTTTATAAAAACCGGATGCATCAACAATTTTAAAAATTCCTTTTTGTTTTACAAATTCTGCTATTTCATGGCTTTGAGTGAAATAGATGGTATCATATACATTCAACAGCTCTATAGCTTTCTTAAAAAAGGGCTGTAGTTTTACAGCATCTGTTTCACAATAAACTACCAGGTAATTTTGAGTTGAATGGCTGAAATTGAGGTCCTCAGTTTCTTTTATATGAAATCCTATTTTATCAAAATCTTTAGGTTTTCTGATCGAAAAATTATCTGAATGATTGACGGTAATCACACCCTCTGCGAGATTGTTTTTTTCAAGATGATGTTGGAAATCATTCAGCGTATTGATTACAATAGTTTCCGGAGCCGTTTTCTCAATGAAAAGGAGACTTGAACCCACAAATGTTCCTCCTCTGTCTGAATTCTGTTCTTTTGCAAATTTGTAGACCGAATAAGAGATCAGATTACATCCACCGGCAATATCTTTTCGTATTGAATAAATACTGCTTTGAGGAAAGAGCTTAATAGCATCTGTTTTTAAATCATAAGTTCGGATCTCTGTCGCAATAGCTTTATTTCCACCCAAAAAAAAGGATTGTCTGAAACCGTACGGGTTTCCAAAAGTGCCAAATGCAGAGAAAAAATAAGTAGTGTTCATTAACTTGTAAAACTAAATTTTAAACGTTCCCAAAATGTTCCTTCATAGTCCAGATCATATCCTATAATGCTTCTGTACAGCCATTTCGATAAGACTTCTGCTGTAGAGAGATTGAGTAAGTCAATTTTTTCCTGACCGGTGGCATTATGAAGGCTTCCGATGGTATAATAGGTTTTGCTCAATCCGTAGGTATCAATCCGCTGTGAGGTCATTGGAAGTCGCTCTGAGATAAAGTTGTCGAGTTCTTCAGCACTTTCCACATCCATTCTTCCCGATTTATCCCACTTTGAAACAACCAGTATCGCATTGACGGATTTTAGATTTTTCCCTTTTCTTTCCAGTTCATCGAGGAATTCATTAATCAGAGAATCATCTTTATAAGCAGATTCATAACTTGTAACGATGATAAAAGTAAGCGGAATATTGGCATTCAGAAACGATTCTATACTGCTGTGATAGCTACCTCCTCGTCGGATATCATTATGATTTTCACCGGAAGTTTCTAAAAAGGTCAGGTCAATCGGTACCACCTTTTTAGACTTATTATTGGGTTCAAAAACCAGATCCAGACGGGTTACCTGATCTCTTGTTGTTCTGTTGGGGAGGATCCCCTGACGTATATTCTCAAAAAAATCAGAGAGGAGTACATTAGCTTCTTTTGAATTTGGGGTTCCTAGTTTAGGCCTTAAAACACCTGCATAAGATCTGAGGTAATACAGCATCGAAGAAAGAATCACCGATTTCCCTGATTCTGCTGTTCCAAAGAAGAAAACAAAATTGCTTTCTTTGTTTTTTATATCGTTGGAAATGGTCTTTGCGATAGGGACAAAATCCTCAGGAGTATCTTTTTTAAATTCAAATGAAAGAGGTTTTAATACTTCTTCAGTTTCGGTGTCAAAAGACAGAGGTTTTAAATGATCTTGAGTTTCCATGGTTTAGTTGTTGGGAATTATAGTTTTACCGCTTCTTTTATTGCTGAATACACTGCCTCCGCTATTTCTGTTGTATCCTCCCGGAGTGGTGACCAATAATATGATAATGACAATCACAAAATCGAGTAAGATGCAGCCTGCAAGCACTACAAATTGATACATTCCGAAGTTCTTGATGGCATGTTCGAAAGCAAAACCTATTTTCCCGACCTGTTGGGTCTGTGATACTACAGGCTCAAAATGAAGTTTTTCATTTCCTAAAACGGTCTGTGCTCTGCTCCCCAGCTTGTTATAGTCTGCTAATGATTCATCAATCAGACCCTGGGACATTTCATCTTTTTCTTTCTTGGATAGTAAAAGAAGATCCTGGATATTTTTATTCCATTTCAGAGATGCATTGTTGATATCGGTTTTTAACGCTCTTTCTTCGGGAGACAAATCAGAGATCATATTATCGATCTGGCGTCCCATTCTTTCTGATAGATCTTCATAATCATTACCTACCGGAGTCAGCAAATCCACTTTCTGACCGGTCATTTTC
Source organism: Chryseobacterium sp. UNC8MFCol (assembly GCF_000482305.1). Lineage (NCBI taxonomy): Bacteria > Pseudomonadati > Bacteroidota > Flavobacteriia > Flavobacteriales > Weeksellaceae > Chryseobacterium > Chryseobacterium sp. UNC8MFCol. Next base: position 106,898 of record NZ_KI535290.1, on the reverse strand, counting down.
TCAATGTCTCTGATCAAAGACTGAGCACGGGTTCCGATTCCTTTGTTGCCTGGGTCTTTGATTTGTTCCATGAGCTGCTTCTTTTTAATCTCAATATTTTGGGTGGTTACTTTGTTGTATTTATAGCTTAATTTGGATTCCACATCATTTTCCAGTGTTGTAAAATTTTTATTGATGTCTCTGAGTTCATCGGTATAAATATCTGTTCTCATAAACCTTGTATACAGAGCGTTAAAATTGGCAATGAAGCAAAAAGAAGCAATGAAAATATAAATTCCTACCAGACTTCCGGTAGGTCTACCTTCCAGCTTGGCATTTCTAAGCATCCAGCAAAGAAACAGAAGGAGTAATGAAAGAACTAAAGCAATGACGAATGATGCAGGGCCAAAAATCTGCTGAAGCCCGAGCCATGTCTGATAAAAGCTTACGCTGATGAGAAGTAATGCAAGAATTCCCAGAAAGAGATCTGCAGGGGTTATTTTTTTATTCATAATAGGTCAGTTGTTTTTAGAATGAAAGTTGGTCAAAACACTATGTTTTATAATGTCCGAAACTACAAACAACTGACAGAGAAAAATTACGGAAACCCGTAAAAGGGTGTACTCTTTTCGTAATAAAGGGAAATGATTCATTTTTCGGCATCCATACACGAATTTTTTTATGCATGCATTAAAACCTGTGTGAATCTGTGGGATCTTGGATGAAAATTTTCCCCCAAAAAAGTCACAAAAGTTTTGAATACTTACGTTTAAAAATCATAGATTCCTTCTTGAGACTACGCGTGTTATGAAGGTGGAATTTATTTTGCCACGAATACACGAATATTTTTTATTCGTGTATTGATAGCTTTAAAGGATATTTTATTGTAAAGTTTTCGATCAGAAAATCAGATATTCTGAGCTTTTATTTTATTGATCAGAGGATTGGCATACATCGTCAGGAAAAATTCCTTAGAAACAGGATCAGAAGGGTCAATACGCATTTCCAATCTTCGGATAAACAATTGCTTTTCCTGTTCTGTATATTCTGAAGCGTAGGTATCGGTATGGTGAAGCAGATCGTATGCAATATATTTGGTAGGCCAGAGTTTGTAATTCTCAATGATCGAACGGTCAATCACCTGCGCTATTGCCTGCAGCTGTTTGTTTTTATTATCAATTGTAGCGGCAATTTCATCTAACTCGGTATCGAGAACATGACCGGCATGCAGGTGTATTCTTTTCTTTTGTCCCAAAATTCCGCTCAGCATGGTGGTGAAATCTTCATTTTTACCTTTTACATATTGCTCTTCCCGGTGTTGAGCGAGAAGCTGTGGCATTTTTAAAGAATCTGTCGGGTCATATTCATAAGAGATGGAAACAGGAACGATCCTTAACGTTTTAAAATAATCAGTAATCGTCTGATCTCCGGCGGCCATAGCGAGCATTTTTAAGACACCCTGTTGCGTTGAATCGTTACCGTCTTTAGCACGGCCTTCACGCTGGGCAATCCATACAGAACTCTTTTCGTGATGCAGTTGCTGCTCGATATATTCGGACATGGTTTGCGAACTGGTAAGCTGCTCGCGGATTGGAAGGCCTCTTTGTACTAAAAAGTTACGGTTCAGTTTTGCCAGTATATTCAGGAAGCTTTTGCGGACCAGGTTATCACCGATGGCAGAGGCGGTCATGATAAGACCTTTTTCCAGCAGCACAAGATTAAGCAATGAAGTATCCAGAACAATATCCCTGTGATTCGAAATGAATAAGTACGGAGTATTTTTATCTAATTTTTCAAAACCGGAAGTCGTCAACCCATCAGAACTTTTAGCAAGAATCTGACGGACGGTATGGGCAATGACCTGATGTTGGAAATCACTGATCGAATGGATGTTTTTAAACTGTTCCAGCCAGATCTGTTCATCCGTATCCGGAAAGGTGAAATTCATCAGTGCCTTCATCATGGGATCGCGGGCTACACTTCCCAGCTTTTCATTCACTTCATGATCATAGAAATACCGGATTTCATCAAACTTCGACATGGCTTACTTAATAAATTAAAACTTTTGCAAAAGAACAAAAATTTATCTGAGGACACTCCATACTAAGTGTTAAAGTATTATGAATGGCGTATAATTTTAATTTAATTCATTGAAAGTATTTAAAAATCAATAATATAAATAGGTTTTGTGTTGTATTATTTCCTATATTAGTGAAAAATAAAAACAACGTAACCAATTTACATCCCAAATAGTATGAAAACTCAATTTTACCTTATGAAGGCAGGTATCGTAGTGATACTTTCCCTTTCCGGGGCTCTGGGAGCCCAGCAATGGAATATTAACGGAAACTCGGGCATAGCCCCGGTCAATTATGTAGGAACGGTAGATCCGCGCCCTCTTTATCTGAGGGTAAACGGAGCATCCTCCAATCCGGGACAGGCCATTCTCAACGAAGCAGGTTCCTTTATTGTTGAAACCACCAATAATTCTAATGTGGCCAAAACAAAAGGAAGCATTGTCATTGGAATATCGAATATTCTTGGTGCACAGGCCAACAGCTCATTGGTAAGCGGATGGGAAAATGATCTGAGCAATGGCGGAGGGGCCAACATTATCGCGGGGCAGGCGAATACGGTAGTAAATGGCGCAGGAAAATCTGTGGCATTGGGATGGAAGAATACCATTAGAAATCACAATCAATTTGCGCTCGGAGTAGGAATTGACCTGGCTGATGTGTATTCCGGAGGTTTTGGAATTGATCTGATTGCCACAGGAAACCGTTCATTCGTGATCGGAGCAGGAACCGGCAGCGCGAAATTAACCAATGCTATTCCGCAATCTATTATGCTGGGGATGTCTGCAACGTCCACGATGCTGATCAAAGATCAGAGTGTAGGAATCCGTACGATAACTCCTACCGCGAATTTTCATACCGTAGGTACGGTAAGGCACCAGGGGTTACCCACAGGAAGCGGACGCGGTTTGGTGGTAGATAATGACGGAAACGTAATGGTTTCCAATACCCCGTTAAGCAGAACAGCTCATAGTGAAGAAACCATAGAAGAACTGAAAGGCCGTGTTAAAAGCCTTGAAGACACTGTAGAAGACTTAAAGCAATTGTTGTTAAACAGAAATAGTACCTCTACTTCAGATATTCCGGTATTGTTTCAGAATATTCCCAATCCTGCTAAAAATGAAACGGTTATCCGTTATTACCTGCCGGAAAATGCCCGTGCAGCCTCTGTGGAGGTGTACAGCATGTCAGGCCAGCTGGTCAAAACGATTTCCCTCTATGAAAAAGGAAACGGATCGGTACGTATTTCAAAAAATGACCTTCCTTCCGGAAACTATATCTATAAAATGAACGTCAACGGAAAGGTGACAGATTCCAAAAAAATGATCTTCCGGGATTAATACACTCATTATATCTATTTTCAAGAAGCGGCCGCTGAGATTCCTCAGCGGCCGGTTTTTTTATTTAAGTTGAGCCATATTATACTATTTGGTGTTTAATTTTAAAATATTTTATGGCATACACCTGAGGTATTTTATTTTTATCTAACTTTAGTGATATAATATAAAAAAACACATCAGTATGAGAATTAATAATTTTATGCCTATATTTCTTGAACAACGAAGGGGGTTTATAGCTACAAGTGGAAATAAACAGACCAGACCTGTTCAGATTTTAAGACCAAGCTGGAGAGATATGATTAAAAACTATCCGGATACATCTATTAATGTGGTTAAATTATATAATGACATAGGTAATAAATTAATAAATTATTATAATGATCCAAAAACAAGAAATAGCTGGGAAAACACTTGTGCATTTAGAATGAGTAAGGGGTTGAATTATAGTGGATTTAAGTTGCCGTACAATAATTCAAAATATAGATCGAAAGGAGGGGAAGGTGGAGTCCATATTGGAGATGATAAATTGAACTATTGGTATAGAGTACGCGAGTTAGCTCCATATTTGGCTGAACATTTAGGAACACCAGAAATTGATATAAAATTGGATAGGCTTGAAATGCCAGTTAATTTGAGAAAAAAAAATAATCTTACGCAATCAGAATGGACACAAATGTGGAATAATAAAAAAAAGATTTCACAAGCTGAGTGGTCTGTAATTTATAATACTAAAGGAATAATAACTTTTGATGTATCCGGCTGGACAAATGCTTCAGGTCATTTTACGTTATGGGATAAACAACATTTGATATACCCTGGTGGTGCAGAACACGATGATTCTACAAGTTCAAAGTATTATTTTCATATGTTTTATCCAACCATAAACAGAAAGGGTGAGCTAGATTTTATACAAACAAATAGAATAAGAATATGGGAATTAAAATAAAATTTCTATTATTGGTACTCATACTTCCAATCGGAGTATTTAGTCAAAATAAAGTTACTAACTTGAAAAAATTAGCCTTTAATTACTGCTTAGTAGGTAATTATTCTGCTATTGATTCTGCATTTTATAATAAATTTAAAGATGCTTCTGCAACTCAAATAGCAATAGATGGTAACTTTTTTGAAAATGAAGAACTGACTACTAAAATTAATAATTTTACTACAAGCCAGACATCAAAATACTATTCTCGGGATAATAATCTACATTTCGAATCTGGTAATAAGAATATAATATTTTGCGACTGTTTAAGTTTCTATGAATCAAAAGAATTGGATAACTACGTAAGAAAACTTATTGGATCAGCCTCTCAAAGGAAAAGTTCAAAGAAATAATGTTCACTATTTGGCTTGTAGAAGAATAGGAAGCAAAGAAAAAGCACCTTTCGGAAGTTCCTAAAAGATGCTTTTGTTCTTTTAGATTACAGTAATCTCTTTTTTTTCATAGACCAGTATTTCATGCTTTTCGCTGTCTGATAAAGACAATCCTGGAGTTTTTTTCTCAAGAAAGGCGAGTAATTCCATTCCACGGGCGTAGGTTTCATTTTCTGTCCAGTTGATGTTTCTACTGATATCAATTTCATTGTATGAGCCCGTACTGAATCGATTCTTTTTAATGTCCCATGAACTATTCCCCAATGAAGCGTTTTTACCGTTTTTCAGAATCGTAAGATTTCCAAGGGAATTAAGGAAGATTTTCTTCGCAAAATATTTTTCATCTTCGGTTTCAAATCTGTCACTTACTTCTTGAACCGGTTCCAGCCAGTAATCAGAATAATGTTGTGGAATGACGTGTTCAATCGTTGTTTCATGATAATCAGATAATAATACCTTATCATTGGACTCTTTAAATTTCACTTTTAATTCATGTTCATATTCAAAAAGGAAATATTTCAGATAACCCCAACGGTGAAAACCTTTGGCTCCCTTGACATAGGTGTATAAGGATTTAAATGAATTCACGATGTTCTGATTGACAACTTCGCTGTTAAGGTAGTTTTGCATCTCAGCCCGAACCTCAGATAATACGGTATTAAAACTGATGTTTTCATTGTACAACTTTCTTGCCCAGCTTGCCGTATTTCTTTCATCCATGATCCAGATTCCGGGAATACGATTTTTAAATAACAGCTTTTCAAGATCACTTAAAATATCAGAATGCTTTACTTGATCTTTAACTTTATAAAGAAGTGTGGCCAGAAGGATTTTAATTTCTTTACTTCTGTTCAGAATCAATATTTTATGAATAACAGGATCTTTAGAGTTGTGAATCTCATACCAGATGGGAGCGAGGTCAGACAACTTAAAAATATAATCACTTATTTTTTTATGAGAGACCTTTGTTTCTTTGGTTTCAGATTCATCTAGTTCATACTTTTCAGATTTATTACAAAACATCTGAAAAACTTTTTCTTCAGCTGACTTTTCAGAAAAAACGGAATCCTTAGGTCTCCGATAAAGAGATAAATGACCTGATAAGAACTCATCTTCGTCCAGGTAATTTTCTGAATCCTGAGCTAAAGCATCGTAAATTTTTCCCCAGGCGGTATTGATATCCTTTCTTAATTTATTTCTATCCTCATCGGGTTGAGCTAATTTTTCATTAAGATAGATGAGTCTGTTCTTTAACCTTTCTAAAATGGTCAACGGTTTTCCACGGTTATTCATGGTTTCAAAAACAGCCTGGACATCCAGGTCCTTTTCTATTTTTCTGATATCAAACAATAAGGAACCTGTTACTTTTCTGAAAATAAGATCTCTTTCTTCATAGCTAAGATTCTTAATTTTATCCTGGAAAAATTTTTTGGCAGCCAGTAGGTTTTTTGCATACAGATTAATTACCGCACTGTCTGATAGCTCATTCTTGTCCTCAAAGATATTCTGATATAAGAATTTGTAGTTTTTATCAGATTCCTGATAACCAAATTTATACACTTTACTATTCCCCGACTGATTCTCCTGATATAGAAATTTTTCTACCCAGGCTTCCTTCCTTTTATCGGCATAGCCTTTATCGGAAGACTCTATCAATACAAAAAGAAGAATACTCAGTGTTGTGAGCCTTTGTTGCCCGTCAACCACATAGAAGATATCATCGCTGATCCATTTTTCAGAATCATTGGCTTTTGTTTTTTCGAGGAAGATGGTTCCTGTGTAATGTTTTTTAAGTTCACCCCTTTCTTCCTGAATTTCGTCTATATCATCCCATAATTCACTCAACTGTTTATCATTCCAGGAGTAGCCTCTCTGGTAGTCCGGTATTCTGAAAAAGCCTTCTGAAAAGACTCTGTTAAGATTTATTGCTCCCATAGTTATTGTTATAACGGCAATGATAAGAAAAAATATCAATTCATAATTACGGGAAAGCGTAAAATCTGATGAAAAACAGCCATTAAAAGAGGCGTAGCCACTTCCAAAGTATCTCCAGGTATTTCAATACCCATCTCTAGGCACTTTGGAAGCGTCTTTAGCCCCTTGGAGAAGTGGCGATACCCCCTTACCTAAGGGGGTAACACGGGTTGCATAACCGGCTGTCGGGACTTGTGAAAGGGCTGTAGACCGTTGTTTAAGTGGCTGTAGGCCGTTGTACAAATACTTAGAGGGACTTATGGATGGGCTAAAGGGGGAATTTCATGAAAAAAGCACGCGAAAACGTGCTTTGTAATATAACTGTTATTTCAGTATTATGCTTAGGGATTATCATTATTAGAGGCTGGAGGAGGAGATTGAGGTTGCTGTGGAATTATAAAAAACTGTTTCATATCTTCATAAACAACATTAGTACCCGGAACATTTTCTTCAGACAGGAACCTGATATTTCTGTAAAAACTGATCGCATTGTGGTAGTTGTCATGATCTAATAATACTTTGGTATCAGACAGCTGCTCTGTGATGGAATCTAATAGTTGTAACCGTTGTTCTACCTGCTCTCTGGCGATATAATCCCTGTCGAATTCTGCTTTGTCCAGAAAGCCCGGAACATGCTGTGCGTACTGTTCCATATAGCTTTTGGCTTTATTTACAAAAAGCTTGTTCTGCTCTGCAATTCTCCCGTACTGTTGTCTCTGGTCTGGAGTAAGGTTGATGGTTTTTCCTACAAGGACGGTCTGGATGTCCTGAATAGCTTTGTCAATAGTTTCTAAATCACTTTTAGAAAAACTTAAACTGATTAAATTGTCTAGTGCCATAAGATGTGTTTTTTTTGATTGATTTTTCCAAATATAGTGAGTATTGTATTTGAAAAATGAGAACATTATCACTTTTTCCGGGAGCATTAAGCAGATTATGAAAATTGGATGATGGAGTTTTTATTTTCTGTATTTCCAGTGAAAAAAAGATTATATAAAAAGGAAAATGAAGAAGATAGCGCTAAGACAGGCAATAAAAGGAATATAAATCTTAATTATGCCGTTTTTTAGAGATCACTTTTATAAATATTTTTCTATATTTAAACCTCATAAATGTTGAATTATCATGGAACATAAAATACATCAGGGACGCAATGTAAAAAGATTCAGGGAAATGCTGGGCATCAAGCAGGAAGCATTGGCTCTTGACCTTGGGGATGACTGGAACCAGAAGAAAGTTTCTCTGCTGGAACAGAAAGAAATTATTGAAGATCCTTTACTGAAAAGAATTTCTGAAGTATTGAAAATTCCGGTGGAAGCGTTTCAGAATTTTGATGAGGAGCAGGCGGTGAATATTATTTCTAATACATTTACAGCTAGTGATAATGCTACAGGTTTTATGTATAACCATCATCCTACATTTAATCCAATAGATAAAATTGTAGAATTGTATGATGAAAAGGTTGCTCTCTATGAAAGGATGTTGAAGGAGAGGGATGAGATGATGGTGAGACTGGAGAGGTTGATTGAGAAGGGATAACTTAAGATATAGAAAAAGGTTCAGCATACGCTGAACCTTTTTCATTTATTAGGCATTAACTCCGTCAATGAAAACATCAACAAAATTTTGAACCTTTTGAATAATTCTTCTCCCTATATTATTTCTTTCAGTAAGCTTTGGCTTTACTTCAAGAAGTTTTAAAGTCTCACTGATTTTAGGTGTTTTGGAAGTGAAAAGAAAATCATCCATAATATCTCTGAATCTATCTTTGTTTAAGAATTCTTCATCTGCAATTTTGTCAAAAGCTGAATTTTTTTCTTTGTTCCAGAATTTTTCGAATTCATCATTAACATCATTACCGTCAGAAATATGAGGTAAATTCTCTTCTATAAATTTTTCTATTAATTCTTTTTTACTTCTCAGTTTAGCATCTCCGGAAAGAATATCTCTGATTTCTTTTTTCTTTTGCTCTAATTTATCCCCTTTCAGATTTGAATCAGCAAGATTTGCTAATAATGAAAGAATATAGTTAACATTTATTTCATCGCGATGAATTAATTCCAGTTCAAAATCTACATCATCTAAAATGCTTTCTTTTCCCTCTGTTCTTGGCTTTCCTTTTAAATTAGTCCAAATATCCAAATACTTACTTTTGTAACCATCAAACTCAAATTCAGTCATTTTCACTTTATCGAAGTCGAAATCGGCAAATGATTTTAATACATTAAGAATACGCATAACTTCACGGAAAGCAGTTATAAATTCAAACTTTTCCTGTTCCGTTTGATAACTATTAACACTGTCAATCTCGGGTGCAACTAGCTTCAATGTCTCTAAGGCAGAATTAAAAAGCTCAATGTAATTTTCGATTGGCTGAATAATGATTTCCTGAATAGCTTTTTTATTTGAAAATAAAGTCACTGCATCATCTGTTGCAGATTTTAAATTACGGAAGCAGACAATATTTCCTTGCGACTTCTTATCTCCTAAAAGTCTGTTGGTGCGGGAAAATGCCTGGATTAATCCATGATATTTTAGATTCTTATCGACAAATAAAGTATTTAGTTGAGGGCTATCGAATCCCGTTAAGAACATATTAACAACAATAATTAAATCAACCTCTTTGCTACGAACTCTTTTGGCGATATCATTATAATAATTGTAAAAAGTCTGGGAGTCTTTTGTCGAAAAATTTGTACCGAACATTTCATTATAATGACCGATATATCTTTCCAATATGTTTCTGCTATGAGAATCGCCATATTGTGCCTGTGGCTCTGCAACCATTGCAAAATCTGGTTCTTCATAGATCCCATTTGCATCTTTGGATTCTTCATTAGTTCCATAGCTGAAAATTGTTGCAATTTTCAATTGATGTTTACTTTCTTCTTTTTTCTTTTGGAAAAGGTCATAATACTTCTGCAAAACATCAATACTACTTACACAAAACATAGCATTGAAAGTATTGCTATGCGTTTTTCTTCCGTATTCTGCAATGAGATAATCTGCAATTTTTTCAAGTCTTTTCGGGCTTTCAAGAAGCTCCTGAGTATCTATTGCTTCAACATCAGTATCAATGTAAGTGTTACTCCCTTCTTTTTCCTTATATCTACCAACATATTCTACAGAAAACTTTAAAACATTATCATCTCGAATTGCATCTGTAATTACATATTTATGCAGACAATCTTCGAATAGTCTATTAGTGGTTGCCGGAGCTCCGTCTATTTTCCCAATTGAATTAACTTCAGAAATCGGAGTTCCTGTAAATCCAATCATTTGAGCATTCTTAAAGTACTTTTTGATATTCTGATGCGTATCTCCAAACTGACTTCTGTGACACTCATCAAAAATAAAAACAACTTTTTTGTCTTTTAGTTTTTCAATTTTGTTACCATGTTTTTCTTTGGTAATAGCAGTATTGAGTTTTTGTAAGGTTGTAACAATGAGTTTGGTGTTGTCAGAAAGTTGTTTCACTAAATGGGCCGTATTTTCAGTAGCATCAACGCTACCTTTTTCAAAAGCATCAAATTCTTTTTGTGTCTGATAATCCAGATCTTTTCTGTCCACTACAAATACTACTTTTTCCACTTTCGGAATTTCTTTCAGAATCTGACTGGCTTTAAAAGAAGTTAATGTTTTTCCTGAACCTGTAGTATGCCAAATGAAACCATTTTTATCTGTATTTCTTACTCGGTCAACAATTTTTTCCACTGCATAATATTGATAAGGCCTTAGCACCATTAAAATCTTGTTCGTTTCATTTAAAACGATATACTTGGTAATCATTTTAGCAATGTGACATGGCTCTAAAAATGCTGGTGCAAAATGATCCAGCTGTGTTATATTGTTGTTTTGATCATCTGACCAATAAAAGGTTTGTTTAAAAGTCTGTTTAGCATTATTAGAATAATATTTTGTGTTAACTCCATTACTGATAATGAATAGCTGAACATAATTAAAAAGTCCATTTCCAGAGTTAAAAGATTGATGATGATAACGGTTGATTTGATTAAAAGCTTCTTTTAATTCGAGACCACGTCGTTTTAGTTCAATTTGAACCAAAGGCAACCCGTTAATTAGAATTGTTACATCATATCTATTCTTATAATTTCCTTCCTGAGCAATTTGATTGGTCACCTGAAACTGATTTTGGCACCAGTGATCCTGACTGATAAACTCAATCCATTCTGAACTTCCATCATCCTTTGTAAAGTGGAACTTATCCCTAAGAATTTTTGATTTCTCGAAAACATTTCCTTTAGAAAGGTGATTTAGTATTTTTTCAAACTCTTTATCAGAAAATGTCTTTTTATTATGGATTTCGAGTTGAGTTTTTAGATTTTTAATTAGATCAACCTCATTGCAGATTTTGACTTTTTTGTGACCTAACTGCTGCAATTGTTCAACTAATTTTTGTTCTAAAATATATTCTGGCTGACTTGACATTTTGGGGTTATGAGTTTAGTTAAAGCCTTGTCAGAGCTTTAAGCTCTGACAAGATTGTTAATAGTTTTCCCAAATGTAAGAAATATTGTATGATAACTAAAATTATTTAAGTGCTTTAAACATCTGATCGATTGCTTTTTTCTTTTGTTCCAGATTAGGGTGGACATAAAGATTTAGTGTAGTACTGATATTGGAATGTCCTAATAAAACACTTACTGTTTTATAATCACACTTACTTTCGATACATCTTGTTGCAAAACTGTGTCGTAATCCATGAAATTTAATATCCGGAATTTCCAGATATCGCATCAGATTTTTATAGTAGCTTCGGTAAGTTCTTGGTTCTGTAGGCTTCGAATCATTAGTTAAAACATAAAACGTCGGATTAACAATTTTCTTAAAAGGTTTCAGCATTCTTAAAAGATCTCTGGTGATTGGAATTTCACGAATTGAATTTTTTGTTTTAGGTGTATCAATAAGAAGTTCAGTTCTACGTTCACCATCTTCAATGACATAGATTCTTTGGATTGTTTTTCGAATATTGATAATACCATTATCTGTATCAATATCTTCCCAGGTAAGTGCACATATTTCACCAATTCGCATTCCAGAGCAAAGACAAATATAAACACCTAAATTTCTGAAAGTAAAATGCTCCTGAATATAATTCATTACTTTTTTCTGATGTGTTCTGCTCAATACCTCTATTGTATGCGTTTCCCGAACCGTAGGGTATTGTACATCAAAATTGATGAACTCAATCCATTTATTCTTTGCTCCAAATTTCAATACCATTTTCAGTACAATAAGAATGTCTTTGATACTTTTCTGGCTTAATCCCTGATCCAGTTTTTGAAACACAAATTTTTGTACATCCTGATCCTCAATCTCAGAATGCTCTTTAAATACAGGGAGTAGATGGTTTTCCAGCAACAATACATAAGCCGAAAAGGTTGATTTTTTTACATACAACTTTTTGTCATTCTTCCAAAGTTCAGCGATTTCTGCTAATGTTTTCTTTCTTGTCATAAATTTTTTGATTTTTAATGATTTTCTAACTAATCTCAAAAGTTATGAATTAAGATTGGGGATTTATAGTTATTGAGCTTTAACACAAGTTTTAATCAATCTTTGCCTTTCCTAATTTGAGAAATGTACCGAAATTAAGGT
>NZ_KI535290.1:0-94518 GCF_000482305.1 Chryseobacterium sp. UNC8MFCol | reverse complement strand
AACCCTGTACAAAAAGATCTATATTGTCCTTTCCGTAAGTGTCCGCAAATCCCTGAATAACAGTCTCCTTTTTCTGTCCGGCAGTCATGTCCGGAGACAGTTTAATGGTGTTCATAATAGTTTTAATCATCTCATTGTGTGTCTGTCCATAATTTTCCATAATCTTTTTTTTACTTGTTTTTACTATTAATTTTTATGATTTATCTGTAGTAACCGTGAGTATAAAGTGCCTAGGATTATCCCCTTGATTACTGAAGCAAAGATAGAGGCGCATAGCGTCAAAACTCGGCGCATTATATTTTCTTTAAAAAAATATTGAAAAAAGTTATCTTACATTTTGGAAATGACCGAAAGGTCATTTATATTTGTTGCGTAAAAAATAATAATAAGATGAATAAAGGTGAACGTACGAGGCAGATGATCATTGAAAAATCTGCTCCACTTTTTAACAAAAAAGGGATGGCAGCAACAGCAATGAGTGATATTATGGATGTTACCAAGCTTTCCAAAGGCAGCCTGTATGTTCATTTTGACAATAAAGACGTATTAGTAGAAGCTGCTGTAGATTATAATATGGATCAATTACAAAGGAAAGTAATAGCATCAATAAATAAATTTCAACATCCGAAGGATAAATTATTTGCCTATATAGATGCATTTAAGAACCCCTTAAATCCTCCGGTAGCCGGAGGTTGTCCGATGCTGAACTTTGGAATGGAAGCTGATGACCAAAATGAGGTAATACTTAAGAAAGTAGCGGATCTGGTGAATAAAAGTCAGCACCTGATCAGTGAAATTATTGTAGAAGGCATTGAAAAGGGCATTTTTAAAGCCGACTGGAATCACGAAGAATTTTCTACCATAATGTTTGCCATGCTGGAAGGAGGCATTTTTATAAGTAATACCACTAAGAAAATTGATAAAATGAGTATTATCAATAAAAGTCTGAAAAAAATGATTGAGGCACAGTTGTCTTAATTTTTTTAAAACAAAAATGACCGATAGGTCATATATATAATATTAATATTCTAAAATAGAAATTATGTCAAAAACCATTTTTATTACCGGAGCATCCCGCGGATTTGGGAGACTTTGGGCAGAAGCATTTTTAAAACGTGGCGATAAAGTCATTGCCACAGCACGCAACAAAGAAACGTTACATGATCTTGTTGAGAAATACGGGGACAACGTATTTCCCCTTCAACTTGATGTCAATAGCCGTAAAGATTCTTTTGAGGCTGTTGAAAAAGCCTATGCACAGTTTGGAAAGATCGATGTACTGATTAATAATGCCGGATACGGTCTTTTCGGTGCCATTGAAGAAACTTCCGAAAAAGAAGCACGTGACCAGATGGAAACTAACTTTTTTGGAACACTATGGATGACCCAGGCAGTACTGCCTATCATGAGAGCCCAGCAAAGCGGTCATATTATACAGGTTTCCAGCTTTCTGGGGTTGGTTACTTTACCTATATTAGGATTGTACAATGCCTCCAAATTTGCGGTGGAAGGATTTAGCGAAACACTGGCAAGTGAAGTGAAGCAAATGGGGATCAATATTTCTTTGGTTGAACCCAATGGTTATGCCACGGATTGGGCAGGAGCATCAGCTTTTCAAACTGAACCGATGGAAATATATCATCCGGTGAAAGAAGCCTTCATAAAAAGTGCAACACCCGATATTTACGGAAACCCCGAAGCCACAGTAACGGCCATAGAGAAGCTGGTTGACTCTCCTAACCCACCCTTACGACTGCTACTTGGAAAGATTGCGTATCCAGCGGTCAAGAACACTTATGAACAGCGTTTGGCCAGTTTTGAAGAATGGAAAGATATTTCCGAGAAGGCACATGGATAATCTTCAGTTCAAAGTATTGAACCACTGTAATTTTTTCTTTATTTGGCTTACACGAAACAAATCATCAATAAAAGTGTTTGAAAAAATTTATTAAGAACACTGAAGGAGACAACTATAAATTGGTTGTCTCTCTCTTTTTGACCATTAAAATAATTCATATATCAAATTTTAACGCCTGTTATTTTTTGGAAAAACCTGAGACAGATATTGATATATGTACAGTATTTAAGCTGCTCTTTAAAGATTAATAACAAACATCATTAATGCAATAAATGCATACTCAGTATTCCGATCAGTACTTTGCCATTCTTTGAATTTCAAACAGCTACAATTGAATTGTGGGCTTTTGGGTGATAGTATCAATAAGACAAAAATAAACGAAGTAGATATCGTGTCATCATTACCAACAGGCTAATGTCAAGACACTATTAAATTGGGCTATTTAAGTACAAAATCAGGAAAAATAATGTATATGAATAACTGAAGAACAGGTAATTGGTCTAGACGATAGATAATGGATGAATTGAATACAGCCAGGTACTTTAGTTATCAGGAAGCAGTTTAATTGAGTTTATGCAAATTATGAGAATAAATAATAAAGATTATAACATTGGCATGACAAAAGAGGAATTTATCGAACAGGATGGTATAGGCGAAAACGTATTTGAAGATCATGTGTGGTATTATACATTTAAAAAGAATTATTTATTTGGAAAAGAAGTTGTTTTTATCGAATTTGACAATGATATAGCAGTATTTATTTCTTTCAGATTCGTCTATGGAAAAATTAGAAGACCCCAATCTACATTGATAAACAATCTATGATGCGAATTGATTAGTGTGATAATATGAGTCACATTAAATGCCTGAGTAGATAAGCTACGCGGGTATAAATATATGCGATTCAATATTTTTTCCTCAGAAACCAATAAGCAATGAACTAGTAACTCTTTTATATTTTTTTATTAATGTAACCGCACAGTATTTTTTGTGCGGTTTTTTATTTCTGCAAGAAATCGGGAGTTACTCTGTGAAATATTGAGAGTATTGAAAGTCTTTAAAAGAGTACTGTTATAGTAATTTTGAATTAACAAATCTAATCACTCTAAAATAATATGTATTTAAAAAAGTAACCATATGATAAAGAATGCTATTGTAATTATATTGTGGGTCAGTCTATTGGCTATAAAATGGTTGCTATTTTAAATATTGATGAAAAGAAGACTTTACATGAAAACATATTACTAAACCAAAGACCGATGGAAGATATAGCACTTGTATTTCAACACCTAAAAAATAAGCTAAATGAATATTGATTTTAAGAATCTGAATATTGGGCAGTTAATCCAGACGAGAGTAGATGAATTGAACATTAAGATGAGTCGTATTTGCAATTTCTTTAGATGCACAGAAACTGACATTAATGAAATGTATAAACGCGTTGATCTCCCCTCCGATTTGCTGTTAAAATGGAGCAAACTTCTTGAATATGATTTTTTCAGGCTTTATTCCCAACATTTGATATTGTTTAGCCCTCCCAGAAGTAATGAATACAGCAGCGCGACGGTAACTGCCAAATCCCAGTTACCACAATTTCGAAAACATGTTTACACAAAGGAGATTATTGAATTTATATTAGAGACTATAACAGCTGGTGAGAAAACTAAAAATGAGGTAATGCGGGATTATAAAATACCAAAAGCAACACTCTACAAATGGATTGATAAATATCAAAAATAACAATAATGAATAGTTTACAACCTGATTATCATAGAATTTTCAACGATATTCTTTCTAAAAAAAAACCTGTCAATAAAATTGCATGCCTTAAAATTCTTGAAAAGAAAGACTTATCAGCTTTAGATGTGATTAAATTGAATACTCTTATTTTTAGTTACACAGAGAGAAACACTCCTTCAGGCATAGGTGAAAATAAGCATAGAAGCTATAGCAAGACTGATATACTCTACATGTTGGATTTTCAGAAGGAGAACGGGTATAACAACAGCCAAATCTCTCTGTATTTTAGAGTAAGCCGCAATTCCATAGCCAAATGGCGGAAAATTTTTGGATATTAGGTGGTTGAAAATAGCACAATAATGCTTTGATGGTAGGTTCTACAACATAAATAATTCCCATGCTACAAAGATTTGAAATTTAGCTGCAATTTGATTGACAGCCGGTTATTAAGGTTTGACCCGTGGTCGTTTAAATCATAATACCTATTTGACCTCTTGTTTTACAAGAGGTTTTTTATGCATAATTATCCGGTAAGCTCAATACAAAAATGGTTTCGGTAACTTAATTCTTAATGTCAATGATTGGAGGAATCCATGCTATTAAAGACATCATTTTTAGAGTCTATAATGAGGTTAAGATGAAAAATATTCTTTTACAGTATATCATGGAACATACATATAAAAAAGCACTATCCGTGAGATATTGTGAGACTTTAGTGTATCATTGAGAGATTACTTATTCTTTAAAATTCTATAGTAGAAAGTAGTTTTGTACAGGAAATACATCAATAACAAAAAAGCATTATATTATTTATGAAAAAAAAAATTATTTTCGGACTTGTACTCTCTTGTATGTGCCTGTTCCCAAAAGCCCAGGTCGGGGTAAATACAAATACACCCAATAGCACATTAGTGGTTAATGGTTCCTTTGAAGCAGACTATAAGGAAATTAAGGTTAATAATTATTTAATGTCTGTTAATGACTTTTATCTTACATATAATGGTACGGGTGACTCTAATTTTCAACTGCCGTCTATCCAAACCGCTAATAAAAGTTTTACAGGAAGAATTTACAAGATTAAAAACATTTCAACTTCTGCCATCGTGCTGGGGCCTTCAGACGGGAATGCCTTAAGAGTGGATAATAACTTGGTGACCCAATTTAGAATTCCGGCAGGCAGTTATGTCGAGGTAGTGAATAATGCCAATGCGACCGGAGGAACCTGGGATCTTTCTTTTACCGGCATCTCAAAACCGAGTCAGCTAGAAGTATACGGCGTTCAATTAACTATTCCTCCACATGGATTAGGATTGAGTAGTCCTGGTGTCCCAGACTGGACGGGTCATAGTAATACGAATTTTGATTCAGGAACGGCGAGTAATCGTTGGTGGATTATAAGTAAGACTTCCAGGGGCTATGAATTTGAAAGCTCTCATAACAACACCAGTGGAATGACCCTTGTCTATGAGTATCAGGGAACTCCTTTTAACCTTCAGAATATGTATCCTATTATTACCTGCGGAAATAATTCCAGCTATCCCGATGTATTCACAGGGTCCTTTGTAAAATTGGCTAATGACGGAACAAATGGAAAAACCAGGTTGACAGTTTCGGTAGCAAGAATAGATTTTGTAGGAAACAATGGTTCTAATAACAGTAACTGGACGGGAACGTTTCTGATGAATGTTCTACTAGCGCGTTCATTATAAATTTCAATGGTAAATCTAAGATTCTAAAAACACTATAAAGAGATTTTTGTAACATATTTTAAATAACACATTTTGTTTTGTTCAATAATTATTTTGCTATTAAGCCCGTTACTTTTAACTGGCTTTTTTGTGAAAAATACTTGGCAGTATGATTGACTTTCAGAAACAATTATTTATTCTTTGAGTCAACAGATGTAATGTACTCACTATCTGATCATAAGTAATAATAGATGATAAAATTATGGTAAACATATTAAAAGATAAGAAACTATGAAAATTGGTGTACAAGTTGGTATTAGAATATTTGTGTTAACAGATATGAATTTCTACAATTTACTAATAGATTATAGAACAATTTGTAATTTTAAAATAGATCTTATTTGAAACGATGAAAACATTTTTATTTATTTTGTTTTTGCCAATTTTTGTTTCTTCTCAAAACTTCCTTAAGCAGAATATTGACAGCAAAATCAAGCAAATTAATGATGAAAAATTTCAGAATACTTATGGTGATGATAAAGTGCTTGCCATATGTCAGGAGCTGTATGACCTGTCAAAGGAAGATGACAACAAGATGGGAATGTTAATAGCAATAAGCAAGCGTGCACAGATTTTTGTCAACAGATCAGACAATAATGCGTGCCTGAAACTCATGCCTGAAGCCTTATCCCTTTCTGAATCTCTTAACGACTATTATTACAAAACAGCCTTGTATGAATCTAAGGGGACAGCCTTAACGATGGCCGCTGATTATGATAATGCCAGAAAAAGTTTTAGTAACGCGCTGGCAGCAAGTAATTCTATAAAGGATAAGGATCAGTTACATTTTAAAAAAAGCTCAGTATACCTTTTTTTAGTGGATTATTGCCATTATGCATTTGAAGCCAGTAAAAACAAAATCTATAAGGATTCCATGACTTATTTCGCTAAAAATGCCTATAGTGAGGCAATAAAGATTTCAGATAAGTATACGTCAAAAAATAAACGCATTGGTCAATCTTTACGAATAATGGGGTCTATTGCTGCCTTTAATAATAAATTGGCAGACGCTGAGAAATACCTTGATCAGGCAGAGCAAATCATCCTTAAAGAAAATGATCAAAACTCTATTTTTGCTTTATATATGGAACGAGGAAGGATGGAGATCGATCATAAAAAGGATCCGCAAAAAGCTTTGGAATACTATAATAAAGGATTAGTCATTGCAAAGCAGCTTAATCGTCCACGATTTTATCTTCCTATTTATGAATTTATGGCAGATTATTACCAAAAAACCAAAAATCCTGATATGGAGCTTTACTATGTAAAAAAAAATAAAAGATTAAATGACAGCCTAGTTATTATCAATCAATCAGCACTTTTAAGCCAAAATAGGATCAGTAAAAAAGAGGCTTTGGAAGAATATAAGGAAATACATACCAACACAAAAAAAATACTCCTTATCGGCTTGATTGTCATTATCATTTTTACAGGTTTTCTTATGTATTATGTAAAGAAAAGAAAAAAGACACCTCCTGTTTTATTTCGCGAGAAGTCTGAAAATGGCTCTGCCAATAAAAATATGGATGAAACACTACAAAAAAATCTTCCGGACCAGTCACAAATCTCTATTCTTTTTGAATCGGCAAAAACCAACGATAAAAATTTCCTGATAACCTTTCAACAAACCTTCCCGGAATTGTACCAAAAGCTTCTTAAGTTGAACGCTGAACTGACACCCAATGATATAGAATTATGTGCTTTTCTAAAACTCAATATTCAGACAAAGGAGATTGCCCTTTACAAAAAATCTTCGATAGGATCAGTAGATAATCGTAAATACAGATTGCGTAAGAAGTTGAATCTTACTTCGGAAACCAATTTATATATATGGATTAATGAATTGTAATAAAATCATTCTATCAATTCAAGGATCAGCTTTTTATGCAAAGACTGAATCATCATGACACCTGTTACAAAAATATAAAGGGTCTCCTCAATACAACTATCCACAGATAATAACATTCACATGCAGCGCCCCCTTAAAAGGTGTGTCTAAAACGGTCGAAAACTATAAAAGGTTTAAAGGACAACCATGCCATTATCCGCAAATATTTCAATAATAAGTGATTTATTTCAATCATATGAAAATTAAAGTAATTGCGTCTGAACCCATCGTATAATTAATACTTACGTATCACATTAAAAAAATATTTATAGAAGTAAAATTTTTAAAATCATAACACAAATCATGAATTCCATTAAAAACAATCCTCAGTTTAATAATTATCTGATTGACTTGCACAACAGCCATCAATTTGAAAAGATGATTGATGATCTCTCCAACGCCAGTTCTCTTATTTATAATGATCAACATCTGAATTGTAAAATGCTCAATAAAAGGAATAATTAGTCCGCCTGACAAATCAGGAAAAAAGATCTGTTGAAAACCGGGCTGGAACTTACTCATGATATAATGATAGAAGTTTTATCCTGACAGAAGTTTAGAGATGATAATTTTGGATACGCGCCTGAATAAGTTCTTTTTTCTGTAAGAATATTCCGGTACAAGTAAGCTTAACATTATTTCACAAAAGATGAAATCCAAACTCATTTTCTAATGATTGAATGCTTCGGGTTATAGCCGATTGAATGATATTCATTTCAGAGACTGTAACCAGAATGTAACTCTTTAGCTAGAGCAAGAAGATATTTTAATTGATATAAACCAGTAATACAATTTAAGAAAATGCAAAAGAAAAACATATATTATATACTGCTTATTATAGGTACAGCGTTCTGGGGCATCTCTTTCCCAGTTACAAAGAATGCGATAACAGGCTCAAAACCAGCTTTATTCTTATCCTATCGATTCCTGATGGCAACGGTTGCTTTAGCAATTTCTTTTTCCAAATATTTAAAATTAATCAATCTGAACACCTTAAAAGCAAGCTCTAAACTCGCTATTCCGTTAATGCTGGGTGTCGTCTTTCAAACTTTAGGTTTAAAATATATTGAAGCATCACAATGTACGTTTATAGCGGGTTTAGGTGTAGTTGTAATACCCGTTATGAAATGGATATTTTACAAAATAAGAATTCCAAGTAAAATTTGGACAACCTCACTAATAGCATTAACAGGCCTATGTATTATTGCATTGACGAATGATTTAAAAATCAACAAAGGTTCAATGTATACAATGTTTGGGACATTGGGTTTTAGCTTATACCTGATACAAGTAGAAAGAGAAAATAAAAATATTGATATTGCAGGAACAATAATACCCATGTTTGCAATCTGTTCATTATTATCCTTCTGTTATACCGGTACGGAAGTTATTAAAAATTGGTTTCCAACGGATAGAAACTTCTGGTTCTCAGTAATATTTTGTGCTCTGTTCTCAACCACATATATGTATACTGTTTCTATGTTAGCACAAAAATATATCAACGCTGAGAAAGTTGCAATCATATATTTATTTGAACCGATTTTTGGAACTATTGCATCCTACTTTATTCTTGATGAACTTATTACAATACGCTTATTATTGGGTGGAGCCTTTATCATGTTAGCAACATTTTATTCAGAAATTACTTTAATAAAAAATTCCGTCAGGGCTAAAGATTTTAGTGAATTTAATTGATGGTACTCATCCTTATGTTTTTTACAACCGCTCTTCAACCATGAGCAATCATAGACCGGCTATGCCAGCTCCAGCTTTTTATTTGAAGTCTGAATTTAGATGAAAAACAAACCGTAGTAATGCAGATATGGGCAATGGCAACAGTAATGCAACTGTTCTGAAAGCACCCTTCCTAAGCGATCAATACATACCACAAAACATCATATTATCTCCTTGTGGTCCTATACTTGCAGTGTGTACCATTATCAACCACAAAAAATATATTGTTATGGAAACTAAAAAATCCACCAGAAAAAGGACAACTACAACATCATCAAACAGCAAGGTTTCTTCCAAAAAAGTAACACCTAAAACACCGGCAAAGAAAGATGCTGCCAAAGACTTGAAGGATCTCTTCGAAGATTCTTTAAAGGATATTTACTGGGCAGAAAAAGCATTGGTTAAAGCATTACCGGTAATGATGAAAAATGCCACGGATAAAAAACTGAAGGATGCTATTGAGAAGCATCTTGAGGAAACCAAAGGGCATGTTCAGAGACTTGAGGATTGTTTTAAAGCCATTGGTAAAAAACCACAAGCAAAAAAATGTGATGCCATGCAGGGATTGCTGGATGAAGGAAAAAGCATTATAAAAGAAACTAAAGCAGGTTCAGTAAGAGATGCCGGAATTATTGCTGCATCGCAAAAAGTAGAGCATTATGAAATAGCTACTTACGGGACTTTAGCTGCATTTGCGAAAGTGCTGAAGGAAAAGCAATGTCTCAAAAACTTCCTTGACACACTTAGCGAAGAGAAAAAATGTGACAGTCTTCTCACCAAAGTGGCTGATACTACCCTCAACAGCAAAGCAAAATAATACATGATGGTAAAAAGAGGCTTAGGCCTCTTTTTACGTCTTTAGTCTAAAGTATTATTGTACTCTATATAAGAATAAATAAATTCTAAAGACAAATTTTCCCGTTGAGTATACATAAATGATTTTCCTGTTCCAACTTTTTCACTGTTCTGACAACTGTTTCCAAACGAAGTCCGGTAATATCCGCTATCTGTTGCCTGCTGAATGGCACGATATACATAAAGGGCTCTTCCACTTTATCATGATTTTTCAGAAAATGTAAAACGCCTAAAACCCTTTTTGCGGAACTGCTCGTCGAGAGCAAATCAAGCATTTTATAACGATAGAACATTCTTTCTGCAGTATAAGCCATTACATTATTGAGTAATGAAGAATTTGAGTTGATCAAATGCATAAAGTCTGCCTTTGGCAGTTTAATGATTTTTGCTTCGGTAATTGCTACTGCATTTATACAATATGGCGTCTCATGCCATAGAAAGGTTTCTGCAAAACAGTGTCCTTCTGATGGCAGACTGTAGATGATTTCGCTACCGTCATCTCTGTATGTATTGAGTTTAACAATTCCCGAAATAATCTGAAAATAAAACTTAGGTAAAGAACCGTCCAGCAGTATTGATTCTTTTGCACCATATATTTGAACTTCACCACCATTTCCAAGTAGTACCTCTTCATCAATTACCATTATAATTTATATAAAATTCTTACAACTGAAATCCCGCCAGACTGTTATCAAAAGCTGATAATATTCAGGAAAACACCATCCCTGATTGCTGGCCGGGATCAAATAGTATCCACTGATTTTCTATGCGATACAGCACCACCGTAAAATATACCACATTTTAACTATTGGCAAAATAATTGTAATTATATTAACAAATATCTATCGCATGAATAATACAGTAAAAATAGCATTAATATTCATAACCGGAGGTTATTTACTTTATCTGGGTTCACGAAAAAAAAGCCGGAAGAAAAAATCATTCATCGCTCCAGATGGAGTTACTTATACAGAAGATACGATTTATCGTTCCTATGATAATAAATTGTATAAAAATGGCAAGGAAATTCATTTTAAAATTCCGGAACTTTATGACGTTTCTTATCAACATTGGTATGATAATGCAGGTGAAAAGATTCCTGTAAAGCAAAGAAAAATAAGTAAGGAGGTAATCTACCACCATAAAGGACTACGACACCAATAATTTTATCCTGACATCACAAACAATCACCCACAAAAAATATTATTATGAGAAGTATATTATGGCTTATTGCAGTGATCTGCATCATCACCT
This sequence comes from Chryseobacterium sp. UNC8MFCol, assembly GCF_000482305.1. Taxonomy (NCBI): domain Bacteria; kingdom Pseudomonadati; phylum Bacteroidota; class Flavobacteriia; order Flavobacteriales; family Weeksellaceae; genus Chryseobacterium; species Chryseobacterium sp. UNC8MFCol. The sequence continues at coordinate 83,441 of NZ_KI535290.1, read as the reverse complement.
GGCTATTAGGAATCCTGGGAATCATTCCTGGTATGGACACCGGAAATCTGGTTCATACTCTTCTGGTTATTGCTATTATCGTTATTGTCATTAATCTCTTAACGGGAAGGAAGCCCCTTAATTAATGAAGTAAAATTATAAAAAATAGATATAGAGTTCTTTCAGGTATTCTATATCTATTTTTTTGTTATTAAAAGAATGCTCATGAAGCGTTTTCTCGACAAAGTTTTGTTTTTCCAAGCCCAGCTACTATCTATGAGGAATTTTCACCTTATCTATGCTTATCCAGTTCAAGCTTAAAACATCCCAGTATAAATTCACTGTAATACAACTGAGCATTGATTGGTTTTGTTCTTGAATGAAGATCCAGCTTTTCGGAAAGAATGATGTTTCCTCTGTAGGAAATGGCAAAATAAGCAAACAGCTTCCCATTAGATTCTTCTACAGGAGTAGCATATCCGGTTACTCCAATTCCCCAATCTGTATTAAACCGTTCCGCGGCATGTAGCGCCATGGTTTCGGCAATATGGGGTGAAACACAGTTATGCTCTTTCGCTTCGTGAGGATTTACCTGAAGCAGGTTCACTTTTTCTTCTAATGTATAAGCGGTAAGTCCTCCCTTAAAAAACCGGGAAGCATCTTTCATCTGAGAGAAGGAAAACTGCAAAAAACCTGAGGTTACACTTTCAGCTGTTGAAACCGTTTCATTAGCAGAAAGGAGACATTCCCCGATACGTTTAAACAATTTTTCAAGCTCAATAATAAAATATACCAGAGATTTTACTGACAGCTCATCAGCCTGACCGATTTGAGAAGGTTTTACAATCATAATAAAAACGCTATGTATTAGTTACGGGTGAAGATTGATCAGCGTCACCTGAATTTTTGTTTGATTTATCCTTTGCTAAAGTGCTTAACCTTTCGTAATAAGCATGGAGCTTATCCAGTTCCTCTTCCGTCAGATCTTCAATAGCAACCAATCGGTTACTTGCTTTCTCATAGGAAGCAATTAACTCATTGAGTTTAATCTGAATTGCTTTAGAATCTTTATTTTGAGTCTTTTGGATCAGGAAAACCATTAAAAAAGTCACAATAGTCGTTCCTGTATTGATGACAAGCTGCCACGTTTCAGAGTAATTGAAAACAGGACCTGTAATAGCCCAAATAATAACAAGTGCGCTTGCTGTTATAAATGCTTCTGCACTTCCGGTCATACATACGGCACGATCCGAAAACCGTTCAAAAAAGTTTTTTTTCATAAAATAAATACTACTTACAATATAGATTCTAATGTATCAAAATAATGGCTTAAACATTATGATCACGATCATCTTGCTGCTGTTTTTAAATCAAATATTGAAATAAATCTTAATAAAAAAACATTTAGATACCACATTTTATCTCAGTTATTTGGAAAATTTAAACATATGTTTTAATTTTGTACCGATTCTCATGTTTAATTTGAGTTTTCATGGTTATTAGTTTTTATCCCCCTTTATTGGGGGATTTTTATTTTATTCCTTTAGCATTATATTTTCATCCATTCAATTAGCATCATGGAAATCATAAAAATAGGAGCCCTACTGTATCGTAACGCCCCTTATATAGTGTATTAATATACCAAAAAAAATATAAAAAGGCCATTGCTTTATCAGCTCCGGCCTTTTCGTGACTAACTTAATTTGTTTTTTTTCTCCATTCAGCTTTCACATCTTCGGCAGCATCCTTTGTACCTTCCCATGCTTCATCAGCTTTATCTTTAATATCTTCCCAGGCATCTGAAATATTTGATTTTACTCTTTCCAACCAGTCTTCCTGAGTAGCTTCTTCATCGTTATTTCTTTTTTCATTGATATAATCTTTAGCTTTATCCGCTAAATCACTGATCTTCCACTTCGCATTATCTGCTGCATTTTTTAAAGAGTTTTCAGTTTCATTGACTGCATTTTCCGCTTTGTTATAATCTGAATTGTTCATAATATAATATTTAATAATTTGGTATATAAATATACAATGACCATGCCTAAAAAAAATTCTGAAACGTTAAAATTTCTTAAAACTGCAATATACGACCAGCGATTCCATTTCTAATTTCATGTATACACTTAACAATCAAATGCATACTCATTTTTCGCTGCATTTATCATGTTGAAAATGTGTGGTATCTATTTTTTATAAGATGTATTTACGGGAATCTAAATTTTTTCCAGCATATGACCGAAATACCCTTTTTTCGTCTCCAGATAGCTTTGATTCATTTCATTGGAATCAATTTCCAAGGGAATCCGTTCATTAAGGATAATGGAAGTATTCTCAAGAGATTTAAGTTTATCCGGATTGTTGGTCAGCAGGTTGATCGTTTTGACCCTTAAAATCTCCAGTATTTCAACTGCTACGTTAAAATTTCTTCCATCTGCAGGCAGTCCCAGTTTCAGATTAGCTTCAACCGTATCAAAGCCCTGTTCCTGAAGCTGATACGCTTTAAGTTTATTAATAATTCCTATATTTCTTCCTTCTTGTCTGAGATAAATGATCATTCCTCCGTTTTCAGACATATATTTCATAGCTGCATCCAGTTGTTGCCCGCATTCGCACTTTTGTGAATGAAAAACCTCTCCTGTAATGCATTCGGAATGGAATCTTACATTGACGGTCCCGGCAAAGTCAGTATGTTCCGCAACCCAAGCCAGATGAGGACTCCAGTCATCATCGGTTTCTGAGAATGCATACACCGTGAATATACCATAATCTGTAGGTATGGTTGATTGTGCCTGTATCTTTTGCATTGTATTTATTTTAGATTGTTTATTTATGGTCAAACGGACTTTTCTTATCCTGTTTCACCCAGATGAGCTTTGAGATATCATAGCCTATTTCCTTTGCTTTGAGGAGGAAGCGCTGTTTAATATTTTCAGGTATATTTTTTTCACGGGAAAGAATCCACAAATAGTCGAGATTCTTTCCTGCAACCAGGGCGTAGGTATAGTCTTCGAGAGCTACTACATTATATCCGGAATAAAAAGGTCCAAAAAAACTCACCTTCAGGGAGGCCGTATTTTTATCTCCTCTGAACTTTGCAGTACCGTTAACAGATACCCATTTATTCTTTTTAAAATTATATCCGCTGTTGACCACATCAACGCTTCCATCTGTATTCAGACTGTACTGTGCCATGGCATTATCAAGATCTTTTTCAAACCTGTAATCAAATCTTGCCAGCTCATACCATGTACCCATATATCTGTTGACATCAAACTGATTCACAGGCTGTGCTTTTTCAGGTATAGAAGAACATGAAGCCAAGACTGATACCAATCCGAGCATACTTAAAAGTCCAATAATTCTTTTATGTATCATTTTTAGTTATTTTTTTAAAAACGTAAATATTTAACAAGAACTGGCTGTAGCCGTAAACAGCATCTTCAATGGGAATGGTTCCCATTCTAATGCCTAAAAAATCATGAGGATTATAATTCACAACAGGTGAAGGGATGACAGATCCTGTCAGAATTCCGTTTACTGCGAAAAAGCCGGGCATTAAAATCAGGTAAATCAGGCTCGCCTTTGCAATCCATTCCTTTTTTGCAATCCAATGGAGGTACCCCAGTGTGAGTATGGTTACGATAACGGTAAGCAGCGTATATATTCTTTCGTAATAAAGAAGTCCCACCACACTCAGAACAATGAGGGAGGTAAATACAATAAGATTATTAAAAGCATTAGTCCATTGCAGGGTAAAAAACTTTTCAAAGCAATAATAGGTAAAAACGCAGGCAAAAGGAATACAGTAGAAAAACAGCCATTCTTCCAGAGGAAGACCCGCTATTTTATATCCTAAAGTATAGGAGTGATCAAACCACCACACTCCTTTATGCGTGAACCATATATCCCAAATTATAAAGGGAATCGCCACGATGGTAGATGAGATCAGAAATTTGACAAAGAGCTTATTAAATTGTATCCGTCTGTCAAAAGATGCTAAAAAGCAAATAATGACCGTAAAAAAGTTAATAAGTATGTAGGTGTAAGGCATCATTTATTGAAATACATTTTAAAATATTTAACAGGAACCCATAAAAAACCAAAGCACTCGCCCTCTTCCTTTCCCAGATGTTTGTGATGTTGCTTATGGGCACGTCTTATAGCCAGGAAATAAGGATTCGTGGTTTTTGTCAAGATCTTTGTCCTTTGATGGATAAAAATATCATGAACAAAGAAGTACGCCATCCCGTAAAGACTTATTCCGAGACCGATATAGAACCAATGACTGAAATCCTGCTTCACACCCAGGTACAACAAGGCAATAGCAGGGGTTGCAAAAATGAAAAAAAACAGATCATTCCGCTCAAGCTTTCCTTCATGGCTATGATCATGGTGATCTCTGTGCAGGCTCCACAAAAACCCATGCATAATGTAGCGATGGATGAGCCATGTGGCTCCCTCCATAGAAATAAACACTGCCAAAACGATCAGAAAATTCATATCAATTATCTTTTAGCTTTGTTATTAAAAAGATCGTTCAATACGCGGTATCGGAAATCAAAAATATTTTTGAGTTTCTTCTTTACCAGGATTGTATGGGCCAGTCGTCCCAAAATTCCCAGAGGAAGCTGATAATCTACTGTATCTTTCATCAGTACGCCTTTATCATTGGCAATGAACTCATGATGATGATTCCAGTACTTATAAGGTCCTTGTTTTTGAAAGTCTGTAAAACTTTTTAAATCTTCTACCTGGCTGATCACAGTCTTCCACTTCATCGGGATTCCCAATATGGGAGAAACGGTATAATCTATTTCCATTCCTTTAAAAATCGGCTGATCCGCATCTTTTGAGTGAACCACAAAATTCATGCTCTCGGGCGTTATTTCTGATAAATTATTTGGAGATGAAAAAAATTCCCAAGCTCTTTCAATACTGCAGTTGAGCTGCTGTTCTCTGTATAATCTGTACATCATATTATTTTTTATGCTTATTTACCTTTCCGAACAATACATCCGGCGCCGCTGTTACAGACTAGAAATAAGCGGATTTATATCGTATATAACTTTTCAATGCCACCAATATCTTTTGTGAATTGGCAATTCTGATCCTTCGCTGCAACATATGCTGTGAGCTGGTTTTTTTTATTTTTTCAAACAGCGACAAATAATACCTGTACGCCAGGTACACCCCGAAAATGGAAGACCCAGGCAGTTTTTTTATCCCCTGTAATGCTTCTTTAAATTCTTCTTCAATTTCTTTTTCGATCCGGAGTTTAACGGTATTATTGAATACGGACATATTCAGGGAAGGAAAATAAGTACGACCCAGCACCTGGTAATCATCTTTCAGATCGCGTAAGAAATTAACTTTCTGAAAAGCGGATCCCAGCTTCATGGCAAAAGGTTTAAGCTTCTCATACTGCTGCTTATTGCCTTCTGTAAAAATCTGCAGACACATCAGCCCTACCACTTCTGCAGACCCATGGATATACTCATTGTACAGTGTTGAATTGTAATCAATTTGATGCAGGTCCATTTCCATACTATGCAGAAACTGACGGATCAGTTGTTGATCAATCGCATACTGTCGGACCACTTCCTGAAATGAATGCAGAATAGGATTAAGAGATATTCTTTCCTGAATGGCCTCATCAGTCTCCATCTGTAATCTCTTCAAAAGTTTCTCCTTATCATAACCGTGAAAACTATCTACAATTTCATCAGCAAGACGCACATATCCATACACGGCATAGATGGCAGGTCTGATGGATGGCTTTAAGGCCAGTATTCCTAATGAAAAACTGGTACTGTATTTTTGTGTCGTGCACTTACTGACTTCGTAAGACAATTCATCAAACAATTTTTTCATTTTTTTCTATTTTTAGTTTACTGACTTCAGATGCTACAATTTTTCCTGAAATTAATGATGGAGGAACTCCAGGTCCCGGTACCGTTAATTGTCCTGTATAAAAAAGATTCCTGATCTTTTTGTTTCTTATCTTGGGTTTTAATACTGCCGTTTGGGATAAAGTATTGGATAATCCGTACGCATTTCCTTTGTACGCATTATAATCTGCCATGAAATCACTTACACAATAACTTTTTTTATACTCTATTCTGGACATAAGATCAGCTTCACCGGTGTGCTTTTCGATCCTTTCCAGCATTTCTACCAGATATTTTTCCCTTACCGCTTCTTCGTCGTGTATTCCCGGTGTAAGGGGAAGCAATAAAAAGAGGTTTTCACAGGATTCGGGCGCAACACCGGGATCTGTTTTTGAAGGACAGCATGAATAAAAAAGAGGTCTGGAAGGCCATTTTTTATGTTTATAAATACAGTCAATATGATCATCCAGCTCGTTTTCAAAAAACAGGGTATGATGTTTTAAATTTGCTATTTTCCCTTTGACTCCCAGATAATAGATTAAACATGAAGGTGCAAAGGTTCTGGATTCCCAATAGGTATTGTTGTAATTTCTCAGGGACTTAGGGATTAAAGTCTCTGTGTGATGGTAATCTGCAGAAGCAATCACCGCATCAAACTCGTAGTCTTTACCATCAATCCGTATGGAGTGGATCCTGTCATCTTCCGTATTGAGTTTCTGGACGTCCTGGTTAAAATGAAAAACTACCCCCTGTTTTTCAGCTACTTTCTGCATCGCTAATACAAGCTGATAAAAACCTCCCATCGGATATTTGGTTCCCAAAACATAGCCTCCATAATTCATCAGGCTATAGAGAGCGGGAATATTCTGAGGGGCCGCCCCCAGGAAAATTACAGGAAACTCCATCAGGGATCTTAATTTCAGATCAGAAAAATAACCGGACACATATTTCCTGAAATTGCTGAGAAGATCCAGTTGAAAGATACTACCTGCTATTTTTAAAGAGGCAAATTCAAACCAATTATAGCATGGTTTGGTCACAAAATCCTGCATACCTACCTCATACTTGTATTTTGCGGACTTCATAAATTGATCATACTGCTTAGCAGCGCCCGGTTCTATCTTTTCGAATAACTCGCGGATGTCATTACTTTTCTCAGGAACCATAATTTTTTCTTCTGAAAAAACCATCTCAAACTGAGGATCCAAGGAAACCAATTCATAGAAATCAGCTACTTTATACCCAAAATCACAGAAAAAGCCTTCGATAATATCCGGCATCCAATACCAACTTGGGCCCATATCAAAAACATATCCCTCGTCGGTTGTAAATTGCCTTGCACGCCCTCCAGGTTGTGGATGTCTCTCAAATACATGCACCTCATCCCCTGCTTTCGCAGCGTACGCAGCAGCGGAGAGTCCCGAAAACCCGGATCCTATCACCGCAATTCTCTTTCTTGCCTTTCCCGTATTCATTGTTATTTATTTTCTTGTTTTAACTGGTTCTTCAATATGCTCAGTTTAATTTTTTATATGCCTCATCCAACAGATCCTTTACTTCCAGATTCATACGATACAATGAATCATGGAATTCGTCCAATTTCGAGAGGATTATAATGAGCAGCATCTGTTCGGAATGGCTAAGATTTCCTACAACCACGCGGGAAGCCTTGCGGATATCCTTCATATGCTCTTCCAGCACCGCAAGCCCCTTCTCCGTTATGTTAATATATTTTGCTCTTTTATCAGTTTCAGAAACACTTTGTGCCACCCATCCATGGTGAATCAATCGGTTAATAATCAGAATGCCTGCTGATTTCTCATGGGCATTATGATGAATCAGTTCCATTTTAGTCATCGCCCCTTTTGTTTTGAGCCCTATGAGATATATAAAATCATCCTGACTGGAGAAAACTGAGTTTCCCACTGCCGACTTTGAGTACGATTTGGCATATCTTCCCATCCTTATCAATAAAGTATTGATCATGCTCTCCGGACTCCTTCCTGATTCCTTACCTATCCAATTCGGATCATGCGCCTCAGAGCGGGACTCACTGATCCATCTCACAAACCCCTGCAAATCGTTATTGTATACCGATTTACCTTCATTTTGCTGTGTGAATTGCTGAACAAGTTCAACAACAGCTTTTATAAGATTAAAATTCATAACCTATAAATTAGTATACAAATATACTTAATTAAGTGTATAAATAAACTTTTTTTGTTTTTTTATTTTATTTTATCAATATTTGTACTCATTTATTTCAATACAGGAAACAGATAATTTATCAATCAAACTATATGTATAAAGGGTTATTGCTGAAAAAACGTCATGGAATAATGTAGAGGTACAGAGGTACTGGAAAGTATATTTATCAACCAAAAACTAATTACAATCAAATAAAGAAAATGCGGGATCAAAATGAAGCAGAGAATCTATTTACTATGTAACATGTAAAAAAGAGCAAATTTTCCATGTTATTTTTAGTATTACAACACGAAGTTTACAAACCGGGAAAATCTCCAATAAAATAAACTATGGATGTTATTTTTTATTTAAAGCCCCCCGATTAAACCGTCACATTTTTAATTAATTATCTCTATGAAAAAAATTATTTCACTTTTAGCCTTATTACCTTCTGCCCTATTATTTTCCCAACAACTTACAGGAGTAGGTTTTCAAAAGGGAGAAAATGAGTCCTGGGCTATTAATGTCGATTTGTCTACAAAACAAAATGTTATAGTTTCTTATCCCGTGCTAGGATGTGCTGGTAAATGGCACCTGATAAAAGATGAAGGAAAAAAAATCCTGTTCAAGGAAGTAATTGAAGAAGGTGTTGATCAATGTACACCAACCGGCTTTGTTACTTTAGTAAAAGACGAAATATCTCCATCCGCTTACAGATTTTACATTTATGAAAAGAAGGAAGACAAAATCCCTTATGTTATCGGAATTCTCGAAGGAAAATAGAAACAGGCTCATCTGAACAGATAAATAATCTTTAAGATTAAAATGTAAAAAAAAAATCCCGCAGTAGCGGGATTTTTTGTTTTTACATTTATTTTATTTCTACAGGAACCGAGATTTTATCCCAATCCATTGTGAAACCATTATTGTTTATCTTATATACCAAGTTTTCCTGTGTTGCCGGTAAAGCTTTTGTTTTTACATCAACACGTAAGGCGTCTTTGGCTTGTTCGTATTTATAAGCTCCCCATTGCTTTGGCTCTTTGTTAAAAATTGCGGTCCATGTTCCGCTTTCTTTAGGGATCAGGAAAAAACTATATTTACCTGCAGGCAGTTTTTTACCCTGAACGGTAAGGTCTTTATCCGTTTCGAAAGTAGTGGCTTCATTGGCACCTGCCCGCCAGACTTTATCATAAGCTTCCAAACCGCCCCATATGGTACGTCCTTTAACAGAAGGGCTGCTATAGGCGATGGTAATGTTTGCATCTTTAATTTTTCCCGTTGCAGTAGCAGGAGGGCTGGCAGGTTTTTTAGTATCCTGTGCAAAGGCATTCAGGGAGATTGTCATGGTCGCAACAAGTACGGTTGCCGATTTGATGATGGTTTTCATAATATTTTTGTTTATTTGTATGCTTACTGTTGTTTGCTTACGAATTTACTGCTTTATGCTTATAAAACAATACCCCAACGGCAGAAAATATAATGACTGCTGCTGCCCCGATTACATTGAGCCAGAGGAAAGAAACGACATCGAACTGATACACGGCAATAACCGTAATTTCCGATAAAATGGCAGCAATAAATACATTCGGGCCGTCAACTTTTTTATAGTAAAATGCGACCAGGAAAATTCCCAGTATCGGCCCGTAGAAAAGAGAACCCAATACATTAACCGCTTCGATAAGCGATCCCATCTGTGTCGCAAACATCGCAACACCGATTGAAAAGATTCCCCATGCTAAAGTATGCAGCCGGCTATATTTCAATTCGGTCTTATCGTCAGGAATTTCTTTGCTGAATATTAAGTGAACATCTTTTAATGAGCATGCAGCAAGGGAATTCAACGCTGCCGAAATGGAACCCCAGCTGGCCAGAAAAATAACGGCGAATAACAAACCTATCATTCCTACAGGCAAGGTATTTTTTACAAAATACAGGAATATATAGTTGGTATCCGTTTTCTCGGCATTATAGTTTGAATTGTTGATCGCTTCCTCTACCCTTCCATGAAGTTCTTTAACCTGGGTCTGGGTATTTTTAAAATCCTGAATTCTTTGTTTGAGTTGGGGAGAATGAGTTTCCTTGAGCTTTAGAATTTCTTTTGATTCGGCATTAAATTTTATTTGTAAATCCTGATGATCTTTTTCAAAAATTGCCGCCTGCTCAGGTTGCTTTTCCTTTAAATATTGATAAGACCGTTCATTAAAGTAAATCGGAGCCGGTTTCAGAGAAAAGAATGCGAAAAGTAAAGCACCGATCAGCAGAATAGCAAACTGCATCGGGATTTTAACCAATCCGTTCAGCAACAAGCCCATTTTTGCATTGGTATTGTCTTTCGCTGTAATATACCTCCCCACCTGGCTCTGATCTGTGCCGAAGTAAGATAATGCCAGAAAAAAACCGCCGATTAACCCACTCCAGATATTGTATTTATCTTTCCAATCGAATTCTGTAGTAATGACATTGAGCTTTCCAGATTTCCCGGCGAGATAGAGTGCGTCCTGGAAACCAATTCCATTCGGCATATTCTGAATAAGCAGATATCCCGCAAAAGCCATTGTCCCCAGAATAATAAGAAACTGTAATTTCTGGGTGTGGGCAATTGCTTTTGCACCACCAACATAGGTATAAATCAACAAAATACCTCCTGTTAAAACATTGGTTAAGTAAATATTCCAGTTTAAAACACTTGATAAGATAATACTCGGAGCATAAATGCTGATTCCTGTTGATAAACCTCTGGAAAAAAGAAAAAGCAGCGACGTGAGTACCCTTGTTTTTTTATCAAAACGGTTTTCTAAATATTCGTAAGCTGTATAAACATTTAAACGTTGAAAAATCGGGATGAAAGTGATACAGATCACAATCATCGCGAGAGGTAATCCAAAGTAATACTGTACGAAACGCATGCCGTCTGTATAAGCCTGGCCCGGTGCAGACAAAAATGTAATGGCACTGGCCTGCGTAGCCATAATTCCTAAAAGCACAATGTACCACGGCATTTTATTATCTGCTTTCAGGTAAGATTCGTTGCTTTTCTGACCACGACCAATGAATACACCATAAATCACCACTACCAAGAGTGTAAAAATAAGAACTGTCCAGTCTATAGTACTCATGCCCAGAATTTAGTAAACCAATAATAAAATGCGATCTGTAATACTAATGCAGCTGCTAATAGTATGTACCAAGTATTCCAATTTTTAAGTTGCTTGTTCATCAGTTCTTCTGTGCAGATAAAAAGTTAAAAAATAAACGTGCCGCTCCCACATTTCCCGCAGGCAGCTGTCTGAAAAACGCCAACGGGGTATAAATAAAATTACCTTTACCATATTTGGCATATAACGTTGATCCCTGCAGAGGTTCTTCGCCTGTATCATACATTTCAAAAAGCGGTTCATACGCTGCATCCCATTGGGCAGGGAAATAAGCACCCCGCTCCTGTATCCAGCCTTTAAAATCATCTGCAGTAATTTTATTCGGGAAGTTCAGCAATTTATGGCCCGGATTTAAGAACTTAACCGATGCATTTTCTTCAGTGACCCGCTTATTGGCAATACTGAAATTGTACATTCCCAATTGATCAACGGTTGTATCCTGGTTGGTGTTGTACTGCATCACCAGATTACCTCCGGCTTTTGCATAAGACCATAAAAATGGCATCCAGCGACCCAGCTTTTTCTCTGTGTTATTGGCGCGAACACCAAGTATAATGGCATCATATTGCGAGAGCTTGTTCCGACTATTATTTTCGATGGATTCATCTGAGTTGCCGTAAAAATCTTCATCTTTCAGAACGTCAACCTGAATACCTGCAATGCGTAGGAACTCAGGAATAAAATCGCCCGCACCTTCAATATATCCTACTTTTTTAATCTTCGCCTGAATATCACCTTTCATTACGGTTACCGTCGCAGGAGCAAAATATTGTAGGGATGGTAAATGAGGGTACTGAATTAATACCTGCTTTTTATTAAAAGTGGCTCCATCTGCAACAAAGCTGGCATCCAATTGCCAACGGGCAGAATTAATGGCAGCAAGCTTGGTTTTTGGAATAACGTAATTGATGGTAGTATCTTTTCCATTGTTCAGACTTACATCAGCTCCACCTAATCGTTCTCCGTTATACATGAGGTTTAGAACACCTTTACGATACGGTTTATTAGAATTGACTTTCACATTTAAATTCAATTGTAAATCTTCATCTTCCCTGACTAAATAAAGCGGTTGTGTAAACTTCAGTTCCAGTGCAGGAACAATGCGCAAAGCTTCCACGACATCACCACGCACGGGGTCTAATTTTTTGAAAGATAAAGGAAGTTGAACCTGAAACTTTTCAGAACCGATTTTTAACCCAAGCAAAACATTCAAAGGTGACTCTGCTTCAGGTAAACCGACTAAGGTATCATTTGGAACCGAGAAAGTTGCTGCATTTACAGGAGGTTTTGCCAACCAGTAAGGTTCTGTGAGTGCTGCATCTTCAGGAATCTGAATGTCATGCTGGAGGGTAATCAACGAATCTTTTGATAGTTTTCTGTTGAAGCTTTCAGATTGATTTACCCATTTTACATTTTCTAACACAACAGGGTCTGCAGCTCTTGAAATCAGATTTAACCTGAAATTGTAATGATTGCCGGCAACTGCTTCAGCCTGATTGGTAATCACCTCGCCCATAAACCCGACGCAGCTTACAATGATATGGTCAAGAGATTTCAGTTTGTCTTTTTTTACATCTGCATCCTTTAGCGCTACAACTTTTTTCCGTAAGGCAAGCAAAGCAGGTAAGCTGAGGTCAGGGTTATTGAAGCTGAAAGCGGAAATAATCTTATCCAGAGACTGGTCTATATCAGCGTTTCCTTGTGAAGTCCAGGTTTTAGGTATTCCGTCAAAAAGGGTTGCTTTTGCAGGCTCACCACTGACATGGGCAAAATATTCAGTTCTGATTCCAGCGACAGACTGTGTTCCGGCACCCTGGCTTTTATGTAAACTCCTGCTTAGCCCTGCCAGTTCACCATAGCCCATTCCCAATTGTGGATCATATTGCCCAACCGTAACTTTCAGTTGATTTTCAGCGGTTGTATTAACTCCACCAAAACGGAAGGTATTCCACAATACGCGTTTGGATTGCCATACGTTAACATATTTCAGTTGGTCCGGAAAAGCATTTTTATCGCCTGCCAGCTTAAAAGCTTTTTCCGCCACTACTGCCGAAGCTGCATGTTGTCCGTGACCTGCCGCAGCAGTAGGTGGAAAGCGACAAATGATAACATCAGGACGGAATTGACGGATTACCCAGACCACATCTGCTGTAATACTGTCTGCATTCCATTGTTTAAAAGTATCAGTAGTATTTTTAGAGAACCCGAAATCAATCGCACGGGTAAAAAACTGCCGGGCGCCGTCCAACTTTCTTGCTTCCAACAGCTCATGTGTTCTGATTAAGCCCAATGCAGCACCCTGCTCTGTTCCTAATAAATTCTGACCACCGTCTCCCCGTGTTAGGGATAAATAGCCCGTTTCTACATTCTGATCATTGATGAGCCATGACAACAATCCCGTATTCTCATCATCAGGATGAGCTGCAAGGTATAAAACTTTAGGCAGCTGTTTAAGCGTTTTGAGCTCACGGTAAATTTCAGATGATTTGGAGGGCCGAACCTGTTGGGCCGAACAAAAAACCGTATTCAATCCAAGGATAAATACAGTGCTTACTTTTTTGAACATTTAATTTTACTTTGCAGGGCAAATATAAGTAAATCATCTTTCTTTCAACATTAAAAGAAGCAGACTGTGAATTTCATAAAAAAAACGATTATTTTTTATTAAAACACAATTTTTATAAGGTTTATTCTCGCAGACGGAGGCTTTTATTTCCACAGATTCATCCGACTGAGCAGATCTTACATAGATATTCGTGCATTCGTGGCATAAAAACATCATTAAGTACCTATCCATCAAAAAATCTGTGTACTTCCTATACACAAAAATTTCACTTAAAATCACTTAAGTGTCTAAAATCTTTTGTGCCTTTTGTGGTTAAGTTTAATTACTTATTATTTTCAATTGTATTTCGTGTAAGATAGATATAATTAAACATGCAAAATGTAGCTGCCGCTCCGAAAGTATGCCACAAAAAGTGTGTTCCGAAGCTCAACCATCCCCATTGATCAACGATACGGAAAGTGAGTGCAAGAACAAACGACAATAAAGCAAAACCAACCCATTTGCCTGCTTCCCATTGAGTGAAAATCAAATACTTTAGCACCGAGAAAAGTACAAATGAGGCCATCAATGCATAATTGATATTGATAAAGAGAGAAGTATTATCTGTCAACATCCAGTTTCTCAAACCCAACATCAATATCAGATAGACAAGAACTATTATAACAGCATAGTACCATCTGGTGCTCTGCGCTACAAAGTAAAATCCGGCAGACAGACAGAGTAACATAATGGGCAGCCAACCCATCATAATAAATACCGGCCACTGCCTGAATGAATGATAGACAGTTCCGCCTATGGCTCCGATATATAATAAAACCAAGCAGTAAGATAAAAAAGGATATCTTTTAAAATTACCCTTCATTTTAATGGTCCAGAAAATGGCTAAGGCTAAAAAAAATACAGCAGTTACTGCATTTAACGGCTCAGGGAAAAGCTGTGCCATATCTGTTTCTTTATATAACATGCCTCCGTCCGGAGGTAGTAGGTTTATCGGCATTATCTTTAATATACTTCATCTAAATATAGAAAAAATTTTGGCAGGAAATACCCTGATGTATCCGATTATATTTTATAAAATTGTTAATTCTACTTTTTATACCCATAAACCGGATTGGTTGTAAAACGTATTTACTCCAAGGTCCTGCGAAATTATTTATGATTAAAAGATATGCGGTATTTTAAAATCTGGACAATTTATCAGATGTGTTTATAGCACTTCTTACCTTCAGGATGTGAAAAAGAGATAAATATCAATACTTTTTTAAAAAAAACATTTTATTTCAGAGAAAAATTAAATTTAACATCAATTGTCACAACCCCACATAAATTACTGAAAATAAATAAATTGCAATTCAATTTAAACCCATTACATTTTTATAAAATATTACAAGTTAATTAATTTTTTTTCATCTATTAAGGAATTATTTTATTTTTTTTCATAAAATAAGTTATATTTGACTTAGCAAAATCACACCATAATATGAAAACAAAATTTACACAATTCAGTGCTATTTTTATTGCCGGATTCTCATTTGCCCAAGTTGGTATCAATACAAGTGTTCCCAAAACAACAATGGATGTATCTGCTAAAAGAGACAATTCGGGCATACTTACGGATAACACGCAAACGTACGGATTACAGGCTCCAAGGCTTACAAGGGCTGAACTTACAGCCAATACGGCGAGCTATGGCAGCGATCAGAGAGGAGCATTAATTTATATTACGGATGTCACCGGTGGAGATGCTACAGGGCAGCGTATCAATGTTACTGCTATGGGCTATTATTATTTTGATGGCGTTGTATGGCAAAGGCTTACCCAAGCAACCAATGCCATTTCTCCGGCGATTTCCGCATTACAATGTACTACAGCTTATTTAAATCCTTCCACGTATACTCCGGGTACTCCTTTCAACGGAAACCTTAGAGTTACCTATAGCCAGGGAAATGGTGGTTCGTATAATTCAGGAGCTCCTTTTACAGTGAACGGATTAACTTTCCAGCTAAGACCCGGAACTTTAGAGTTTGGTGATGGCGAATTGGTGTTCTCCGTAACCGGAACTCCTACCACTGCGAATGATATGACTCTTCCTCTGAACAGCTCTGCAATCCCTTTCTTAACAGCAGCACAAAACTGTACTGCTACAGTGGGAAATAGCAGCCGTGCTGACATTTCACCCGTTGCTGCCATGGGATATCCTACCCTAACAACTGATGCCAACGGGAAACAAGCCTATACTTTTCCTCTGACTACTCCGGATGGTAAGTATTCCATAAGGGTAATATTTGACACTACAAGTGGTACAACTGCTGCCGTTCCCAATGTACAATTGTATAATAATACAGGTGCTACCGTGAATCTCTATTGGAATTACAATACCGAATATGGGGGTTATATTGGTTCAGCGGTAACAACAAACAATATTACCTCAGGAGTATGGGGTGGTATGGCAGACTCATCAGCAACCTGGTACCCTCAAGGCACAGGGGCAGTAGGAAACGCTTACTGGGGGAACGTAGGGATTATAGACGGAGCCAGTGGCGGACCTGAACACAGAAGATATACCTGGATAGACAGCAATGCTTCTTCAAAAACCGCTTATACCGCAACCATTATGGCAGGAGCACCCACTTCTGGAAGTGCCCAACCCAACCTTTCTAAAATATACATCAAGATAGAGCAAGTGAAAGCACAATAATAAATGCCCCAAAAAAGTTAGACACTTTTTAGGTAACCAAAAGGCGCCAACTGTAGTTGGTGCCTTTTTTATTTTTATAACTAAGCTTTTCTTCATCATTGATCTTAAAATCAAAACTTTAAGATCTCCCGATAATTTTGGCTTTTTCTTTCATAATCCCAAAGTAGGAATTGGTAAAAGCCGACAGACTTTTATAACCAATCATAAAAGCGATCTGGCTTAAAGTATATTCTCCTGTATCAATAAGTTCAATACTTTTTAAAATACGAATCAGCTGCATATATTTTTGGATCGTAATCCCTGTTTCCCGCTTAAATATACGCTGAAGGCTTCTTACAGACATTAAGGATACATCAGCCAAATCATCTATACTTACCTGTTCCATGTAATTCTTATTAATATAACTGCATACAGGCAGTAATCTTGGATCTACCGGAATCGGAATTTGCAAACCTACTTTCTCTGTGCAGAAATGAGGAAGGCTATTCAATAAAGCGGTCAGGAAATATCCCTGTTCTTCATTTTCTTCCAATAATTTATTCCACTTTGAGGCATATTGTAACATTTCTCTCAAAACCGGAGGCGCTGCAAAAACATGCACTTTATTATAAAAATCATTGTCGAAAACCGTTTTGAATAAAATCACCATCAGATTAACCGTACTGGCTTCCGACTGAGTATGATGTTTTTTGCCTGAAGGAATCCAGATTAAGTGATTTTGTGGAACCAGATAGATTTTATTCTCAATGTGAAAATACTGATACCCCTCTTCAACATAAGTCAGCTGATATCTTTGATGAGTATGATCATAGTCATCATGGGTCCAGTCTTTCTCATACCAGACATAAGCATCGATATTAATTTCATCATCAAACTCCCCTTTTCTTTTTTCTGATAATCCACATTTCATTTTGGCGTTTTATATAATAATTCTGGCAAATTTAATAAAAATACCAATCGTAAATTTGTATTATCAAATAGATACACCTCCTGTTTTTCTACAATCAGATGAATTTATAGTAAGCATTTACTGTTAAACGATAAAAATTTATCAAAGGGAAAGGTATAGAAAGGTTATATATTCAATACCTGGAAACTCATCTGTTGAAATTCAAACTATCTTTAAGATAGGTTAATAGTAAAAATAACATTCAATAAAAAAATAATATTATGAAAAAAGTTTTTGTTGCGGGAGCCACCGGATGGGCGGGTTCTGAAATTAGCAAAGCAATATTTAATAATGACGAAATGATATTAACAGGCGGACTTTCTTTATCTCAAGATGGGAAAAATCTGTCAGAGATTCTGTCATTAAAATCAGATTACAATATACCCTTATTTAAATCTATAGAAGATGCAATAGAACATGTAGAATTTGATATTTTTGTAGATTTTACCAAACCGGTGATCGCGAAGCACAATATCCACACGGCTTTGCAAAAAGGCAAAAAAGTCATTATTGGAACTTCAGGACTTACGGATAAAGACTATGAAGAAATAGAGCGTATTGCCAATGAAAATAATACTTCTGTTCTTGCTGCAGGAAACTTTGCTCTCACTGTTGTTTTATTGCAAAAGTTTGCTGAAATGGCTGCAAAATATATCCCTCACTATGAAATCATTGACTATGCGGATGCTAAAAAAATTGATGCACCAAGCGGAACAGTGGCAGAACTGGCTTATCGTCTTTCTAAAGTTCAAAAGCCCGAACTAGCTGTAGCCATAGATGATACCATAGGAAATAAAGAAACAAGAGGCGCAACAATAAACGGTATACAGGTTCATGCTGTTCGTCTGCCGGGTCACACACTCGGCGTTGAAACGATCTTTGGACTCAAAGGAGAAAAATTAATCCTAAGACATGATTCCGGAGAAAGTGCGGAGCCCTATGTAAAAGGAGTGCTTCTTGCCATCAAAAATATAGATACTTTCAAAGGGTTACGAAGAGGATTAGACTCAATCATGGAATTTTAACAATACGTGTTTGAAGTTACGCTTGTTTAGCCACTAATTAAAAAAATCGTTACTTTTTTAAGCAGCGATTTTTTCATTTATACTTTTGTCTTAAAACAAAAGTATACAAAAATTCAAGACCGGAATCATCCTCTAAAAATTGATATTGACTCCTAAAATTTCCAAACTCGCATGGAATCAAATCCTTATTCTTCGACTCAAAATCTCAGCCATGCTAAACAGTGGAAATTTTTTAACGGATTCAATCTCATTTTTTTTAACGCTCCTGCTTCCCAGGTCCATTAAACATTACCCATCGAAGTCCACCCGTTTTTTATCGTCGTTTTTCTTTATATTTAAACATAAAATTCAAATTCTCCCCAACTTTTGGTCTTGATCCAAAAAATTATGCAAAGTTAATTAATCATTACCCTTATTTTATGATGATAAGGGATAGAATCATCAGTTTAAAAAATGAAAACTTTGCGTCAGAAAAACATATGATCAGCACATTCATTATCTGTATCAATACCCTTCAACCTTTTCAATCTTATTCAGAATGGGTATCAGCCATTTTCTTTTCTTTCCTTCTTTGAAGAATAAGGTGAGCAGCATCCAGCATTTTAACCGTATGGATGTAGGGCATCACGATATTCCTTTCCGGGAGATTTTCATAGATGCCCATTGAGAAATAAACGATTCCTGACATAAAATAATCAAATTCTTTGAGGGTGTATTCTCTGAATGCTTTTTTGAAAACCAGCAGTGGATTCCGGTATTCCTTCTCCGAAAGCAAGCCAAGAACCCACGGGGAAATCTTTTCAGTCTTGGTATCGACTGTCCATTTTCTTTCCTTCAGCATGATGAGATAGCCTGCCCGGATTAACGACCTCATCGACTGGTAAAACTCAAAGATCACTGCCGGATCTTCATTGATCCAGCTATTTCTCTTTACGGCATAATTCATTATGTTGCTGAGCCTTTCTTTGGAAATATCCAGCTCATTGAACTGAAAGAAAGTTTCCATCAGCTGTAAGCCGGAGTGCTTCTTCCCTGCCCGAAACCGGGGAGTGAAATTTGTTTTTATCTTTTTCATTGTATGTATTTTTTTATAAATGTAAGAAAAAAACAACAAAAACACATATATGTGTTGATGAAAAATTTTAGAAAGTCCAAAATTTACTAAATGTATAAATGGGAAATAGAGGAATTAAAATTTCAAATTGGAAAGCTTATTCAATTATATAGGTTGAAAAGAGGGCTTTCACAGTTTCAGCTTGGAAATGAGCTTAATATCTCAAGCAACCATGTTGGTAGAATTGAAAGAGCAGAAACTAATCCCACCATTGAAAGTCTTGTTACATTCTGTAATTTTCTTGAGATTGATCTATTACATTTATTTACAAAACTCAATGAAAAAGAATTAAAGAAGATTGAAAGTGAGATCGATCGACTACAAAAAGAATTTAAAAACCAAAATAAGAGAAAATCCTGACGAGAGTTGGGATTTTTTTGTGACGAAATTTTGAAAAAGTCCCCTGAAAATACTGATCCACTTACAAGCTCAAAGTCAGGAGACTTTGCGCAGCTAAGATATCCTTTTAACTTTCATTTTTAGGAAATAGGCTTAAGGTATGCTTGTAAAGATTGCTAAAAAAGGATTCTACAATACTAATACATTCTTCACAGGATCCATTATTTAGATTTATATTGTTTAAATCATTGTCTATCTCAATGTCAGAGATTTTCTTAGATAAGTTTTTTATTGTTTCAGCTTTTGCAAATTTTCTCCCATACCAGTCTTCTAAATTACTATCATGATGAACAATACAGTTTCGTAATTCAACTATCTCATTTAAGAGTTGCCAATCATTTGCATTTAAGTCAAATCTTAAGGAGTAAACATCAGTTATATAAATTTTGAATTGTTCTAAGATTGTTCCTTTAAAAGAATTATGCTTTATTTTTAAATTCTTGATTAGTTTTAACATATTACAGAAATTATGAAATTCATTTTCAATAATAGTAACAAGCGAAACAATTACCGATGTTCTTAAGTTTTTTATAAAAGTCTCATTTACAAAATGAAATTGACGTTCAAATTCGTCAGTTCCCAATTCAAAGGTTTCTCTATTTATTCTGTAATTTTCCGCTTCAAAATTAATTATTTTTTCAAGTTCTTTAGAATAAACTTTTAGTTCATCAAAACGATCAGTAAAATTACACCAATTACCAAATATTTCTGTATAGTCATCGAATTTCCTCATTGTTCATAGAATTGCTAATTTAACTGATAATAAAAAATAAAATAATTATTTCTTGATATTAATATACATCCATCAATTAGACTATCTGATACAATCATGTGGAAAATATTTTATAATTGATTTTATAATTGACCAAATTAGCAAAAGGCCAAAACATACGAGAAAACAAATAATTGAAACTTTTACAGCATTTTTATTACTACATTTTCTTTCTATCCAACTCAATTGTAGTTTATCATCCTCATCTGGACCAAGCCTCACTTCTCTCCCTTTAGAAAACTCATATCCATTCCCACTTACTAAACTATAATCATCAGGTTCAGCTTTACGAGCTTGAGTCATCCTAAATTTATAGTAACGATTATTTCTCAAAAATGTTCCTAACCAGTATATATTAATAATAATTCCAACTATTGAAAGTATAAATGTTGATATATTAATTTTGCAGAGATTTTCTAGCTCTTTTTGGAGTAAAGCTCCCAAACCAATATTGAGACCCACAAAAAGTACATTCATTTGCCAAGAGATTTGACCTTCATAATAAGCTAATTCAAGTGCTACACGATATTTTTCATTTCCTTTAGAATCTGGTGTAGCATTATTTTCTGGTAACTCAGCAGCTTCTAATTGTGTTTGTTCTGACATTAGTTTAGATAATTATTAGTTTTTAAATAAGACTTTTATTTAATCGCCAAATTAATGAAAATAAATGATATACTCCATTCTCAACCCTTCTGAAGAGACCTTCGCTCCCTGAAGTCTCCTAATTTTAGAGCAAGTTAAGAAAATGATCTTATTGATTATCAAGTCTTTTTCAAGAGAAATTAAAAAAAAATATCTAATCCTATATTCTTAATTTCTAGACGACATAATTTGTAGATCATGATATGCCTACCTTTGTGGCTTGTTCATCTACATCTTTCGTGAAAATTGATTAAAATTATGAATAAAAAGAAATTATTAGAAAAGAAAGATTGGAAATATTATGTTTTTGAGGAGGACGGCAATATTGCATTATCTGTTCCTATTTCCAATCCCAGCCCAGGATTTGATATCATTTATATTCTGAATGAATCTGAAAAAGAAATGTATCTGCACACAGGCATTCAAGCCCTTGAAGACAGAATAGAAGATATGAAAATCAACTTTTCAAACTATAAAATGAATTCATGGAGATAGTAATATTACGTTGGCTCTAACAAAAACATTGTCTCCCAATATAAAACCAGGTTACACACAACCAAATGGCGCCCACTATTTCCAGTAGACGCCATTGTTATTGAATAGTAATATGTAATTAATACTTTCCAGTGAAGTAAACCTATCAGCGTAAAGCTATTTCTTAACTTCCGCAATAGCCTCTTTAATTCCTCCTCCGGCAACTTCAAAGAATGAAGGCCCTGCCAGAAGATATACTTTTTCTAATTTCTTGGTTTTGGAAAGGTTATGTTCTTTCAAATACACTTCGGAGCGGTTTGCATTCACAATACCTCTTACTACATTTCCTGCTACCAGAGCTGTTGGAGAATCAATACCGGCATCTTTTAAATCGCTTGCAAAGGCAAAATTACTTACTCCTAATCTCATGGCTTCACGTGCTGCAACCTCTCCCACAGATGTCATCAATTCTGGAGTGAATTGGTTTCGGTCTCCTAAACCAATTAGCAACAGTTTATTTGCAGACATGGAACCTTTTGGAGGAGAAATCAAAATGGTTTCCAAAGAATGTCCTTTGAAGTAGCCGCCTTGTCTTATTTTTGTAAATTCTCCTTTCAAAGCTTCATCCAAATGCACCAATCCGTTTAGATTTGCGGGTAATGCCTGAGCACTGTGGATGTCATTATCCGTATATTCAAAAACACAGGCAACCTGCAATTGAGCCTCTGCAGAAGATGGTCCCTGAACCAATCCAATCATTGAAATCCCATCCACAGAGCCCCAGTTTTTTGAAGTTCCAACTGCTGTGGGAACTACAGAGGAATTTGCAGTTGTTGTTTGAGAAAAAGTTAACGTTGAAAAAATCAACCCGGTAATTACCATGGATTTACCCAATGTATTCTTTACTATATTTTTCATAATAATTGTTTTAAATGTTTAAGTTTTAGTATGTATCAAAGTTAGTTTTAGAAATCATTCTCAGCATTGACGTGAGATAATTAAAAAGATCCGATTCATTAAAATTTGAATACTATTCTTGAATTAATAAAAAGTCCGTCTTTGTCATTTTCGATAATATCATCTACAGATGCACCGGTTTTGAAATACTGGATTCCTGTATTGAAGGTTAAAAATTGATTGATTTTATAATTAAAACTCCCTAAAAAAGCGGTTCCGATATATCTCTTTTTAGAGTTCATGGAAGTGAGGTTCAATGAGCCGCTTGGCCTGTAAACACCATCCTGTAAAGAATATCTCCAATTGAAAACCACATCTGCCTGAACTGTTATTTTACTACTCAAATCTAGGGTTGCATAAGGATGTATATCGATAAGATTCACAGGTCCTATTTGTGGATTGAATCCGAAATACCCACCTTTCGGATAGAGCGGATTGAAAGTCCCCAATTTTCCATCTCCTTTATTTCTGTCGCCTGAAATATAATCGTTACGAAGGTTGATGGTGGGTTTTCCTTTCACATTTTCAAACATATACCCTATATCCGCAGAAGCGGTCCATGCACTTATTGTTCCTTTACTAAAGTTCCCGAACTGATACGCCATTTCAAAGTTGTAAATAAAACCGCCTCCATATTTCCAAAACCGGCCGCCTAAAGTATGTCTTGTCTCATCTCCTATTCCATCCTCAAAACGGGATTCCTTTCTGTGAATTCCCAGATAATACCATTCTAAATTCCCACTTTCCGGAAGAATCAAGGTATTATAACTTCCCCAAAGGCTTACAGATTTTGAAATCTTATTATCAAAGGCTCCGGTATTAATTTCGCTTGCCATCATCACAAAAGCATCTGATTTGAAATTCCCTCTTTGATACATTAGTTTCAATCCATCAAAATAAAGTCTTAAATTCGGACCTTCCCGCACAGAAATCAATCTTCCACTTCCATAATCCAGTTCCTGTCTCCCCGCACGAACGGTTAATTTTTCTTTTTCATTTTTAACGACATCTACATCCAGGAAGAGATTCTGAACATTAAGATGATCTTCATCAATTGGTCTTGGTCCGTTCTTCCTTCCGTTCTCCCAGGCACTTCTCAACTGCCCGAAAACCCTTACCCTTGACCCTAAATGCAAATCACCGTGAACCGTATATCTCTGGATAAAAAAAGGATTGCTTCCAATTCCCAATCTGCCCCAGTCTTCATTATTAAATTCCACAAATTCTGCTCTTGCTTCTCCGCCTAAGGATAAATATTTACTGTTATTATTTTCAGAAAGCGGAATATATTTCAGAGCATTGTAAAATGTTTTTGTTGAATCCCGGTACGCTGCATAATTCTCATCAAACCTCATGAGTTTAAATTGTGCTGAAACCACAATGGGAAGCATAATCTGAACAATCAATACTATCTTAATCAGCTTTTTCATTGTAATTTTTTTCTTATATAATGATCAATAGAATATTTCCCCGGGCCCACAAAAAGCAGAAACAAATAACATAAACTATACATAAACGGTGTATCTTTTATCAGTAAAGCATCATTCCAATGAAGGACAAAATATCCGGTTAAAGTCACCGCTAATATTGGTAAAACGGCTGCTCTTGTCAAGAATCCTAAGATGACAAATACAGGAAAAAACAAGTTAGCGGCGTCAGCAAAAAGACTGTTGAATGCTTCCGGAAGATTTAATGGATTGGGAACCTTTTCTGCTTCCGCAACACCTATTCCGAGTTTTTTCAGTCCGTGAGCAAAGATTAATTCTAATGATAGTGCTATTCTGAAAATCAATAATGCAATGTGAATTAATTTTCCTTCAAGGCTCGTATTGGTGATGGTTTGGATGAACTTTTTCATAGTTGTAGGTTTGAAAATGATTGGATAGTGATTCTTTTAAACCACCCCGTCAAAAATTCTTTGAATTTTCGCCACCCCTCCAAGGGAGGGGAATTTTGGAGCGAAGTAGCTTTTAGTTTCGTTATTTGGTCTGATATCCGCCGTAATATTTTACAGGAGACCATTCTGGAAGTACTGGAAGTGAAGCCGGAGCAACTTGCTTGTATGTTTCGTCTCCATACACTACTTTTCCGTCCACAATGGTTAATTTGGAAGTAATATCTTTAATTTCTTCTTCATTAACACTGAAATAATCTCTGTCTAAAATGGTAAGGTCTGCGAAATATCCTTCTTTGATTTTTCCTTTTTCATAATCCTTTATAAGCTCATACCCTCCAAAAGTAGAAAGTGATAAAGCTGTTTTTCTGTCCAGAGCGTTTTCTTTTGCCATAACCTGAGTTCCACCCAAAGTTTTTCCTGAAGTAATCCAATATAAAGCAACCCACGGATTATAACTTGCCACTCTGGTTCCGTCTGTTCCCAACCCAACCGGAATTCCCATTTCAAGCATTTTCTTTACAGGGGGAGAAGCCAAAGCTGCTTTTTTACCATAGCGGTGGATGAAACTTTCCCCCTGATAGGCCATTCTGTGTTGCACTGCAATACCTCCGCCCATGGTCTTAATTCTTTTCATGTTTTCTTCAGACACTGTTTCAGCATGGTCAATAAACCAGACCAATCCGTTCAAAGGGGTCTCTCTATTGACTTCTTCAATGACATTTAAAAACCTTGTAAGACTTTCATTATAGGTTGCGTGAATTCTGAAAGGCCATCTTTTTTTTACCAAAAGACTCACCACATCTTTCATATTTTTCTCCATTGTTGCAGGTAATTCCGGTCTTGGAAAAAGAAAATTTTCAAAATCGGCACCATCTGAAACCAGGTTTTCTCCCCCTCCATTCACATGATAATCAATTTCATTATGGTCATTATGCCCGTGGTCATCAATATCAACCATTCCGGTCCATTTTGTATAATCAGACAATTCAGAACCTTTCTTTTGAGCAAACAGATAATAAGGTAATCTAACCGTAATCTTTCCCTGCTTATTCAGAGCATCCGTTGTTCCGTAGTCGTCCGGAAAATTCTGAAAACCACCGCCCGCATCCATCACAGCAGTTACTCCAAGGCGATTGAGTTCAGTCATATACTGTAAGGTAGAATTTTCTTTTTCTGCCTCTGATAATTCAGGTAATTTTGCTAAAGTTGAATACAGAATAAATGCATTAGGCTCTGCCACCAACAAACCAGTCGGTTCTCCGTTGCTGTCTTTTTCAATTAAACCCTGAGACGGATTGGGGGTGTCACCGTTAATATTCAATTCCTTTAAACCAGCTTTATTCAACCAGGCTTTTCCGTAGAGATACATTACAAAAGTTGGGACCTCACCCGTTGCTTCGTTGATTTCTGCCAAAGTGGGCAGTCTTTTTTCTTCAAACTGATATTCATTCCAGCCACCAATCACTCTTACCCATTGTCCTTTCGGTGTTCTCTGAGCCTGCTCTTTCAGCATTTCCAAAGCTCTCTTCAAGGTTTTCACCCCATCCCACCGAAGCTCTGTGTTATAAAATCTTCCCCCGCGAATTACATGTAAATGGCTATCAAATAGTCCGGGAATCACTCTGTTTCCTTTAGCATCAATTAATTTTGTAGAACTTCCTTTTAGTTTTAAAATCTGAGCATTCGTTCCTGTCCGGAAAATTTTATGGTCTTTAATCGCAACTGCCTGAACTTCCGGATTTTTATCATCCATCGTTGTTATTTTTCCGTTGGTTACAATTAAGTCAGCTTTCTGAGCATTCATCAATCCTGCTCCTAACACCATTGAGAATAGAATTTTATGTAGTGATTTCATAATTTACTTTTAGGGGTTTGAAAAAAGAAAAGGCAGGTAGGTTTTCAACCTGCCATTATTGAAATTGATTAGTGTTTAAGCATATCCTGTGCATACTGGATTCCTAAACCGTAAGCACCACCATATTTTTTCATTAAATCATTCACTGGTTTATACGTTTCTTTTCTAGACCAATCTCTCTGTAATTCAAGAACATACTGAACGGATGTAATTGGATGTGCACCGGCCTGAACCATTCTTGTAACCGCCTGATCGTGAGCTTCTTTAGAGATATCACCAGAAGCATCTGTGATGATATACACCTCATACCCTTCATCAATAGCAGATAAAGCCGGACCTACCACACAAACGCTTGTCCACAGACCTGCTAAAACCAGTTTCTTTTTATTTTTTCCTGTGATGGCTTTATGAGCATTTACATCTTCCCAAGTGTTCATCGTAGTCCTGTCCACATACCTACTTGTTACTTCAGGATAAATTTCTGAAATTTCAGGAAAAACAGGCCCTGCGAACGATTTTTCTGCTACTGTAGTTACCACTGTAGGAATATTGAAGATCTTAGAACCTCCGGAAATTAAGGCTACGTTATTTCTCAGTTCTTCCATGCTGATGCTTTTTGTTGCGAATGCCATCTGTCCTTCGTGGTCAATTAAAACCAAAGCGTGGTTTGTTGGATTCAGCATTGATTTCCCTGCGTTCTGAGCGAATGCTGTTACCGATACTACTACTGCTGCGAATGTTAAGATTAACTTTTTCATAATGTTCAATTTTTAAATGTTGTTTAGTAAGAATTTTATTTTAAATTTTAAAACCTTACTGAGTATTTTTTTGATTTTGATATGGCAAATTTAGGGCGATCATAAAGACTACACATTTAACTAGTTTAATAAATTACCCTTAATGATAAAAAGTTGAATTTATTTTCAAACGTTGTCACTCTATTTAATCAAAACCTAAATAACAACCAACAAAAACACTTATAATAAACTATTTAAACTTAAAACAACACTTTAAATACAAACAAAAAAAATAGGCTTAGATCATAAAATCCAAGCCTAAACACCTCACACGTTTCACTCTTAAAAAAGACACTGTTTAATTTTTATCACTACATCACCATCGGAAAATCCATCATTAAAACCTCTATACTTTCTGAAATCAAATAATGTTCAAATCGGAAATAATAAAAAAATTTTAATAAATCCAAAATCTCCGTCTTTTTGATACTGTAAATTTAGAGTGATGAAACATAATGTACATTTAACTGGTTTAATAAATCATATTTTTAGAAAATAAAGAAACTCAAACAGTCGCCACAATTTTAATTTCGACTAGCTGTCCCGGCAATGCAAGTCCACTTACTCCAACCATTGTACTGGCTACAGATTTAGGGTAATCGTAAAATTCTGTCTTGAAATTTTTCCTTGCCTCAAACGCTGTTGTCATATCCATTGCATAGATAACTTCTTCCACCACATTTTCCATCGTCATGTTATATCTTGACAATAATTCTTTGATATTGGCATAGGTTTGTTTCATCTGTTCTTCCATTCCTTCTGCCAATTCCCCATTCTTGTTGTGGCCCAACTGACCGGAAATCCAAACGGTATTTCCTTTTTTTACCGCCTGTGCGTATCCGTAGATATCTTCCCAAGGCATTCCCAAGCCTTCTGCTGTTTTGTTTTCCTGTATCATTTTTTATGGTTTAAATTAATACAGCAAATGTAGAACTGATAAAAATCTTAGAAATTTAACTGGTTTAATAAATTACTTTTTCTTTTACTCTAAATAAAAAAGATGATTTACACATTCTGTATAAACCACCTTCATATTTTTTATTTTTCACAGCCTCTCCTGGAAAGGAAAATCTCTATGTCTTATTTTTGTTTCTCTTTATCCGCTAAACGTTTCCTAATGGTGCTTACAAACTCCTTTGAAACACCAAGGTATGATGCAATATAATACTGTGCTACTCGCTGCGGGATTGTAGGATACACCCTGATAAATTCCAGATAACGGTCTGTAGCGGGTTGAGAAATGGTGTTAACCAGCCGGTTTTGAAGCGTCACCACATACCGCTGCATCATCAGCCGGAACGCTCTTTCAAACTTCGGAACCTTCTGCATGAGTTCTTCTTTAGTTTCCGGATTCAACATATAAATTTCGGTGTCTTCCAGGGCTTCTATAAAAATCTTTGAGGGCGTTTTATTATTAAAAGAATCAATATCGGTAATCCACCAGTCTTCAACAGCAAACAGAAGGGTAACTTCAAAACCGTTTTCATCAAGATAATACGTTCGAACGCAGCCCTGCTTTATAAACCCTTCGAACTGACAAACCTCCCCTTCGCGCAGAAGGTGTGTTTTCTTCGGGTACTTCTGAAGGGTCAGCAAACCTTCATATATATTTTCCTCTTCCGGCGTTAGGGTAACAAATCGTGAGATGTTTTTGATAATATTTTGAAACATACATTTATTTTACAGTTGCAAATTAGCAAAAAGCGTGTAAAATTCATAGTTCAGAAGCTATTTGATGATCGTAAAAATACTGACATTTAATAATGATCTGAAGAAAAGATTGAGTCAGAAAGCAAATTAAACGGTCAAAACAAAAAATTGTTGTCAATAAGGACAAAATTAAACCAGAAAATGGTGGACACAAGATTGTTTATCCCGGTTTTCCACGCGGAATGTCCACTACAGAACACAAACAATTAATAAAGATCTTTTAGAATGTATTGAAGCTTAATAAAAGAGCAAAATAATCAAGAGATGAATCAGTTTGATTCATCTCTTGATTGTATATTTAATATCGCAACTTTATGCTTTCATATGTTTTAGTATCCAGAGTAAACATTCTTTAGAGTCCATGATACTCCAGGAATGAGGATGTCTTGT
Organism: Chryseobacterium sp. UNC8MFCol; assembly: GCF_000482305.1. Classification (NCBI taxonomy): domain Bacteria; kingdom Pseudomonadati; phylum Bacteroidota; class Flavobacteriia; order Flavobacteriales; family Weeksellaceae; genus Chryseobacterium; species Chryseobacterium sp. UNC8MFCol. The sequence goes on along the minus strand of NZ_KI535290.1, from coordinate 53,978 downwards.
ACCGTCCGGACGGATTCCACGATCATTGGTGATGACAAGATCAGCGTTTTTGTGACCTTTTAGTCGCAAAAGATTAATCATAGCCGTAATATCTGCCACATTAAGGTCGTAAATATCCCTTCCTCTGTTTTCCATCTGCCATATAATTCCCGGTTCTGTATATATAAGAATAGGGATATTCAGGAGATATTTTGCATTACCACCATCTTTTTCACGGTAGGAAAACATAGATTCTCTTAGGTAATTGGCTTTGTTTTTATCCGGTGTACCCATGGCATCAACCATTTCAGCCGTGAGATATTTAGCTTCATTAGTTCCAATATCAGAATAGTTTCTTTCGATCTCTCTCTGCAACCTGTAATACATATTCTCGTAATCTAACGGTGCATCAACAGCGAATACTGAATTGGGGATAAAATAGGTGTTTTTGTCCCTAACTGCTCTTTCAGCATAGGTAACAGCCAGCATACCACCGCCGGAAAGCCCTCCAATTGATATTTTATCTTTAGAAACTTTATGCTTTTCTACTGTATCTTTTACTATTCTGTCTAAAAACTTCTGCTCTATATGAAATCCAAAATCCCCATCTTCCCAGGTTGGAAATAATACGATAAGATTCTTTTCCAATGCCAGATCATCCAGATTAATCTGATTCATTACTTTTTCGCCATTTTCACCACCACCGGGTAAAATAACAAGTATTCCTTCAGCTTTACCCTCCGGAACTAATTTCAGATAATGGTTCCGGGTATCTTTAAAAGTTATTTTTTCAGAAGTCTGTCCAAAAAGATGAGTACAAAGCATTCCCAATAACAGGGTACAATATCTGATTTTCATCATTACATAATTTATTACAGTGCTTACATTATTTTTTCACCAGCTCCACTCTACGGTTTTGTGCCTTCCCTTCTTCGGATCCATTATCCGCCATCGGGTTTTTGCTTCCGAAACCTTCAGCTGAAAGCCTTGTTTTATCAATGCCTGAAGTGGCGATCGCATTCAATACCGCTGTAGCGCGGTCTTTTGAGAGCTGGAGATTGTGGGCATCGTTTCCGCTGTTATCGGTATAGCCGTTAATGGCCAATTTTAGGTTGTTATCGCTTTTCAGGACTTTTGTGATTTCATCTACGGCTTTTTTGCCATCGGGCTGTAAGCTCGCTTTATCGGTATCAAAATTAATATGCAATACCGCCTTGCCTTTAGTATCCAATTCTTTTTTTATGTCATCAGATTTTAAGATGGAAATCGTTTGTTTAAACGGTGCTTTCTGTAGAATTTGTATTGCTCCGGTCGAAGTATTTCCATAGAGCTGAATATAAATATCATCGCCATTGGGTCTTCTGATAACATATACTTTCACGGGTTCGTTCCAATAGTCTATAGAGCCTTCTTCGCCAAAATATTTGGCTTCAGGTTGTATTCTGTCGAGCTCCTGTTGGGAAACTTTACCATCAAATATTTTCACACCACCCACTTTTGTAATCGCGTCATCATAGCTTTTCAGAAAATAGGGCAGCGACCATTCTTCGGTATTGCTTTTCTCGTTGACTACATATGTCTTCCATACTTTTCCTTCTATTGGTGTCATTACTTCTTTAAGAGGAAAAAATAACATATCATAGCTTCTTTGTACCGGTTTGTTTTGGAATTCCAGTCCTTTAGGCAGGCTAAAAAAGGGAAGTTCGCCCACTTCAGCGGTGGAAACCGGGATGGAATTAATATCAAATTGAGTTTCTCCCGGAGATTTTTCTGTACCTGCAGTATTTCCTATGGCGAGACTGTCCTTTGCAGCCTCTGTTTTCTGTTCAGTCTTTTTGTTGCAGGCAGTAAGCAAAGTGCCTATGGATAGAATAATCAGGGTCTTCTTCATTATAATAAATTTTAGGTTTTGGTGTATATTTTTTTAATAGTGAAAGATAAAACAGTACAAATTCTCCTTTATTAAAGCTCATTCGGTGTATTTTATACTATCCTATTTTTTGCGACACTAACTTACAAATAAAATACGAACGGAAAAGTACCTAGATTTAAGAATTTTATGATTAAAAAAAGAATGTACGAATGATATTTTTTTGTGACGCAAAGATTTTTTTTGGAACTGCTTATTTTTAAGGGAGCAAAGATAGAATCAACTTTGTTGATTCCTTGAAGCGGATGGATAAGCATAATACTTCATCAGCGATGAAGTCGCATCACTTTGTCTACGTACAATAAAACGGAGTTATTTATAAACTTTACATTCATCTTTCAATCAGAAAAATTACCATCCAACGAGTAAAAAGTACAACCAACAAATTTATATTTAAAACAATGTCTTCAGAATGCACTTCAAATCATTAGTATTGGTTCATCACAAAATCCATCCGCCTGTCAAATCCTGTTCTCAGATCATCCGGCTCTGTTTGTATTTCAACGTCCGGCTTAATTCCTTTTGGATCATTAATAAAATGAGGGGTTCTCATCCTGTATTGAAAAGTAGGAATCCAGACCAAGGTTTTAGAATAGGGCAAAACAAAGGCCTGTCCGCCTGCATTGCTGTAATTGCTTCCTTGTGAATATTCTCCGTAAAATTTCCCGATTTTGTATTCTCTCATCAATGCCAACAGATGCCCAGTGGTTGAGAAACATCCGCCATTGATTAAAATACTGATCTTTCCTTTGTAAAAATTGGGTTTGTTTTGCTGGAGTTCAAGCCACCAATCATCTGTACCGTCAGTTTCTGTGTAGCAGTTTAACCCATCCTTGAATTTTGTTTCACTCAGATTTATTTCTTCAATATTGTCCGGATATTGAGCATAATGTTTCCAGTCTTTTACACTTTTATATTTTGCTCCTACATAATCAAAATAGTAATAAGGAGTACTGGATAAATAGGAAAATAAATAGTTGGCAATATCTGCAGAACCGCCACTATTATCCCGTAAATCGATGATTAAATTTTCAGTTTTTAAACTGTCTAGCTGGGTAAAAAAGCGGTCTAACTGTTTCTCAGCAATTTTCCTGTCCGATTCATTATATCCATTTTCAAATGAGCGGAATTTTAAAATAGCCAAATTGTTTGTTCGGAACTCTGTGGTTAAAGGTTCTGTTTTTTTTGAAATATTACTTGTATAGGTTTTAAATGGCATCCCCTTAAACTCACTTTTCTGTTTATGGTTATTACGGTCTACATATTCAATTTCAAATTTATCTGTCTGATTATAAATAAAATAATAAAAGGGGAAATTACTGAACCGTACATTTAATCCTGTTTCATTTCTGCCTTCAAGATGAATGTATTGTTTAATATCGTTCACCACAGCATTAATGTCTTTTCCATTTATTTTTAGAATTCTCAATCCCGCATATTCTTTATTTTCCTGGGATGATTGATCCAGATAATAATGATCCTTAATTTTATAGATGCTGAAAGGAAAAACTAACCTATCGTTGAGTAAACCAATAATTCGTCCCCTATCAACTGCTGTATGCCCGTCTTTAATTTTTGCCATTAAAGTGGCTGTCAATTGATAATATTCTACAAGTGAAAGATCTGTTTTTATGCTGTTTTTTAAAGATAAATAAGTTTGATCAAATTCTTTTTTTGAACAAAACATAAATTGCCCGGGATGAATGGTATTGGTTAAATGATAAAGTTCTGAAAACTCAGCAATAACGCTGTCTTTTTTCAGCGATTTGTCAAGCAATCCCGGCTTTTTTAATGCTATGCTTTGCCCAAGCGATAAATTGATGGTTAAAAATAAAAATGGCAATACGATTTTAAAATTCATTTCAAATGTTTTTACTCTACCGCTGTTTGAATGATTAGGGATTTATGAAAAATGGAAGCTTTATTTTATCAGCTTGTTACTAAGTAAGAATGTTTTAATGTCTTTCACTACTTCATTTGGACGTTCGTCTTTTACGCCATGCCAGGTGTTTTCATACACTTTGTGAACAATAAAAGGTTGATGTTCCTTCGTAAGCTCGTCATTTTCTTCTTTAAAATCGAACCAGTCGTTTTTACTAACCGGATCTAAAATAAGCAAAGGTTTATCCAGGTTCCGATAAATAATTTTAGGATTCAGCTGGTGTGTTGAGGCACCAAAAGCCGTTTTGGAAGTAAAGGGAGTATAAATAATGGCGATATTTTCTTCTGCTGAGTTTTCTCCGGTAAGCTCTTCTGCACCGGGATTTACTTCATACTTCCCGTTGGCATTTTTCTTGATCCGGGCATAGGAAGTAAAGATTTCTTTTTTCAGTTTTTCATTTTCTTTTCCTTTTATCCCCCAATTGTTATAGATCCACCAATAAGCATCAAAATCGGTATCAAAAATCATTGTTTTTTTGTTGGTATAATATTGTTTGGTTTCCTCAATATCTTTCGCAATATTAGCAGCCTTTGTCTGAAAATCCCAGGCCACAGAACCACCATCTTCCAAAATAAGAGCCTGAACCATTTCCGGGTAAGCATCATAAAATGCCGAACTTATGGTTCCTCCTCTAGACCAGCCTCCAATAATTGCTTTTTTTATATTCATTGTATCTAAAAGAAACTTGATATCATCTGCAACGTGGTAAACAGACGGATTTTTTGAAGGAATTGACGTAAATCCGTGCCCATAGTAATCAATAGCAACTACGTGCAAATTCATTTTTACCAACTGGTCTATAATTTCGTATAATTCATACCCATTGCTATACGTTCCGGGAATCCAAACCAGTGTTGGGTCTTTTTTATTTCCCCACTCTAAATAATGCATTTTTACATTATTGGTCTGAATATAATTTCCGTGTTGTTTTTCGTATTTTTCAAATTCGGGTTTTAGATTTTGGAATAATTTCCGTTGTGCTAAGGAATCTCCGGAAGTATTTGTTTGCGCTTTTGCCGATAAATACACAATAAAAGAAAGCAATAGAATGATACTTCTTTTTATATTTCGCATGTTTTTACTTTGTTTTGGTTGGCCATGGTTACTTTCAAACATCGTCAATAAATCACAATGTTTTGAAGCAACAATATATAAATTTATTAAGTATCATTCTATTAATTTCTTTATTCATTCCATATTTCCCTGTATTTTATAGTCTTATCATGATTATTTATTTAAAACTGACTTCTTAATCGAAGATTCGACATAGTCAATGACAATGATGTAAAATTGTATATAGATTCCTTAAGTTTTTTAGAGTTCTAACAGTATTTTAAGAGTTAGAATCCAATATGTACAAATATAAAAATTAGAGTGATGCTGACTCATTTTTTTTATTTACAGTATCACTTCTGCATACAAAAAGACTTTTTTCATTTCAATAGAAAGTCAATAATAAGCAATTAAAAGCCTGTGCCTAAGAAAAACAAGCTCTCACCAATCCCGAAAAGAGAAAAAATGTTTATGATTTTTCAAGCAAGACCGATGGAATTCTCTTACTTTAGCAAAAATTTCAGCAATACCCCATTATAAAAATGAGTACTAACGAGTTCCTGAAAACCACCAAAAAGAAATCTGATGATTTTGTATTCAAAATTATTGTTCCTGTTTTTGGTCTATTGATTGTGATATTCAATCCAATATCCATTTTTATTCTCTCGGTTTTAGGAGGTACTCTTCTTTATATTATAGTGTTCCGCAAAACCATTTTCAGGAAACTTTTTTTCCTTTTTCTTACGGTAATTTATATCATCTTATTGTTTATTTATTCCGTTTCGCCAAAAATTCAGTATGTAGAATTTAAAACAACACATCCAGATTGGGTTGAGGTTGAAGGAGATTCTTTGCATGTTGAAGTAAGCTGGCAAGGAGGTAAAAGCAGAAAATCAACTGCTGATATCACCTACCAATACCGGATCAATAATAAGATTTTTAGTAAAACCGAAAATAGAGCACTGAAAAACAATACGTACAGCGTGTTTTGGAACTCTGAAAACGAAAAAAAAGAATCTAATCTGGCCTTAAAAAACCGGGTGGAAACCTATATCCGGCAGAAAAACTTCAAAATTCTGAAAAACCCAGCTTCAGAAGAAACCCAACTCTTTATTCCTTTAGATAATATATTATTTTCCAGTTCTTTTGGCACTGAATTCATCGTAACAATTTCTAAAGTAATGTCCGTCCCGTTCTTTTTTATATTGATTTTCTTTTTTTGGAATGGCAAAGGCTTCAAAAATTTAAAAGAATAAACAATCAAAACGACTTCATCATCATCAAATATATGGTGATGCATGAAATAGGCACAAAACGGTCTATTGCTATCTTTTTAAAACGTAAATTTGCTAGTGAAAATGGTACTGAACTCAATGAGATCTTGCCAAAATAAGTAAATAAATTACAGTTAAACGAATGGTCTGCACAGTACGGGAAATAAACACCCCTCACAACAGTCCAAAAATTGATCAATCATGAAGTTAGAATTATATCAGATAGATGCCTTTACAGACAAGGTCTTCCATGGAAACCCTGCGTGTGTTGTTCCTTTAAAAAATTGGTTACCCGATGAGATCCTCTTACAAATAGCCAAGGAAAATGCCGTAGCAGAAACCGCTTTCTTTATTGATAACGGCAATACGATTCACCTAAGATGGTTTACCCCTGAAATAGAAATGGATCTATGCGGACATGCTACCCTTGCTACTGCTCATTGCCTGGCTTCCATCTTAAATTATCCGAACAGCAGAATCGTTTTTGAAACTAAAAGCGGAGAATTAACGGTTGATGTGAAAGACGGATTTTATTATATGGACTTCCCGTCAAGAATGCCTGAAACATCCACTCTTCCTGATGAGATAAGCCGATCTCTTACTGTACAGCCTAAGGAAGTATTCAAATCGAGAGACTATGTTCTTGTATATGAATCTGAGAAAGATATAAAAAATATAAAAGTTGACCAATCCATTCTGGACCTTATCAATCTGGATCCGGGCGGTGTTGTGGTAACAGCAGCAGGCAGTGACAGTGATTTTGTTTCAAGATATTTCACACCGCAGTCATCGATCCTTGAAGATCCTGTAACGGGCTCTGCGCACTGCTCACTCATTCCGTTCTGGTCAGCAAGATTAGGAAAAAACACGCTTTTTGCCAGACAGCTATCAGAAAGAGGTGGTGAACTCTTCTGTGAAAACAAAAATGAAAGAGTAATTGTAGCGGGTAAAGCCAGAACATACTCTACAGGACATTTATGGATAGACTAACGATAATTGATAAGGTTTTACCATTCAACAATGGAATTACAAAACAATTTTCCGATCAAAAAAAATAGCGCCACTTTACAATAAGTGGCGCTTATATTAATCAGTAATCACATGATCAGCTACATCTGATTACATTTTTTATTGTTAAAGTTGAGAACAGTCGTACAATCTCAACTTTTCTTATTCTTTCAAAGCTTTTTTCAGGCGTTCAAGGCCTTCCTTCAGAACTGCCCTCGGACATCCGATATTGATTCTTAGAAAGCCTTCACCACTTTTACCATACATCGTTCCCGAATTGAGCCAGACTTTTCCCTTCATCAAAAGAATCTTCGACAATTCATCAGAAGTTATACCGAACGCTCTGCAATCCAGCCAAACCAGATAGGTAGCTTCCAAAGGAATCACTTTAATTTCCGGCAACTCTTCACTGCAAAAATTTTCCAGCAATATAAAGTTCTCATACAGATAATTTTTCAGCTCATGCTTCCATTCATATCCTTTGGTATAGGCCGCCATCAAAGCTTCCATCGCAATGGGGTTAGGATAACAGTTCTCCTGAAGCTCTAAAGTTTTAAAAGTCTGTTCCAATATAGCTTTATCCCGGGAAATAAGATATGATACGGGCATCCCTGAAAAATTAAAAGTCTTGCAGGGCGAGCCGCAAGTCACGGATTGAAGGTTATAGTCGCGGGCAACGGAAACAAACGGAATATGTTTTCGGTCATTAAAAATCAAGTCAGAATGAATTTCATCAGAAACCACCATTACTTTATTCCGTGAACAGATCTCAGCTATTTTTTCTAAATCCTCTCTGGTCCATACTTTTCCGACCGGGTTATGAGGATTACAAAGTAACAGGAGTTTCGTTTTGGGGTCCGATGCTTTTTTCTCCAGATCATCAAAATCAATCGTATAGTTTCCGGCTTCGTATTTCAGATCATTGCAAACAATAGAACACCCGTAATTTTCTAAAATGGAAAAAAAATGATTATAAACAGGAGGCTGCAAAATAATCTTTTCGTCGGGCCTCACAAAAGTACGGATGATGGCCGAAATGGAGGGCAGAACTCCCGTCGCAGGTAAGAGCCAGTCTTTTTCTATTCTAAAATTATGGTTCGTCTCCCACCAATCAATGACTGAATCATGAAAATTTTTAGGAATGGTACCATATCCGAAAATACCATGTGACACTTTTTCAGAGATAGCCTGAATCACTTCCGGAGCAGTTTGGAAATCCATATCAGCCACCCACATGGGTAAAATATCTTCTTTACCCCAATCCCACTTTACGGAATGACTTCCCCTTCTCTCTATGATTTTGTCGAAATTGTATTTCATTTAGGTCGTTATTTTGAATCCAGATAATTTTTGAGGTCTGAAATATTCTTAATCTTAAGCTCCCGTGCCTGCTGTCTCCGCATCATCAGGGCATAAGCATTATTAAATCCAAGCGGTTTCAGCCATTCGATACCGTATTGTTTCCGGAATTCCATATTCACGTAATCAAACGTCTTTTCCGGGCTTTTAGATACTTCTTCTACAGTTTTTGCAGAAGGTTTCAGCAAAACCAAAAGTCCGGTTCCGGTGTATTCGGGATAGAAATCGATTGCATCATTCATCAGGGCGTCAAAGCAAATTTTGGTTCCTCCGAGCCCTGTTTTGGTCTCCACTTTATAATCAGTGTACCCTTCAATGAGCATTTTGTAAATTTCGGTAAGAATATACTGTTCACCAAAAATTTTTGATCCGATTTTTATGGTTTGTGAATTTCCTTTGCGCGGATCTTTATATAAATTCATTTTTACTAAAAAATCTCTGGCAATTTTCTCAGGGCTTTCTTTAAGATAATCAGCCTTATAATTCAGATCTGTCATGATGGAATCATTGAACTTTCCTGAGACAAGATCCAATGTTTTTTCTAATTCAGGAAACTTTGCCAATGTTTTTGTCTTGATGACGGGAGCGGCAAAATAAGGAGGGAAAATCTTCTTATCGTCGTTCAGAACATATAAGTCAAAAGCTTTGATTCTTCCGTCTGTAGAGTATCCGCTGATCAGATCCAATTCTTTTTCGTAAGCTGCCTTATACATAATGGCATCACTTACCACGAGAGGATGTGCATCCAGACCGTATACCGACCGAAGTCCGAGGTCACCATCCTGTCTTCCCATAAATTCGGGTGTAAAACCAGCCTTAAGCTTATGATCCGGGGCTGAAGTCAGAAGATAAATTACACCCATGATCACCAATAGGGCAGGCACAATATATTGTATTTTTTTTACCGACTTGTAGCTCAATTTCTGTAACACAGCGATAGTCTGGTCCAGAACAACAGCCAGTAAAGCCGCCGGAATTGCTCCCGCCAGAATCATATTGGTATTGTTCAGTGAAATTCCCCCAAAAATAAATTCCCCCAAACCGCCTGCAGCAACAAAGGAAGCCAGGGTTGCCACTCCCACATTGATGACAGCCGCCGTCCTGATGCCTGCAATGATTACCGGCATTGCTAAAGGAAGCTCAACTTTGAAAAGCCTTTGTGTTCTGTTCATTCCCATTGCTTTGGCTGCTTCAGTCACCGCCGGATCTACTTCTGTGATTCCTGTATAAGTATTTCTGATGATGGGTAAAAGGGCATAAATCAGTAAGGCTACAATGGCCGGAGTAGCTCCGATTCCGAACGCGGGAATCATAAAACCCAGCAAAGCAATGCTCGGGATGGTTTGTAAAATTCCTGCTATTCCTAAAACAGAACCTGAAAGTTTTCTTTTCCGGGCAATTAAAATCCCCAAGGGTACACCGATAATGATGGCCAGAAACAGAGACAAAAAAGTAAGTCCCAGATGCTGAACAACCTGCGTGAGCAATTTTTCGTGTTGTTCGGTAATAAATTGCCAAAAACTCTGCTCACTCATACGGTCTGAAATTTTCGGTATTCATTAAAAGCTTTAACCAGATTTTCATAGTCTGAGGAAAGCGAAATATCTGCACTCAATCGTTGAAGAGCATCCCAGACCGCAGTATTTTCTGAAAGCCCAAGGTCGTCATATAAGCGACTGCCCTCCATAAGCAGTTTCACATCTTTAAGGCTGGCTACTTTATACTCCAGTAAAAGCCTGTTTTTAGCAAAGAAATTTTTAACAAAATCATTTTCAGGATGGTATAACATTTCTTTTGGAGTTCCGGTCTGAATAATTTTTCCCTTATCCATCAGGCAAATCTTATGACCTAAGTCAAATGCTTCCTGAACATCATGAGTGACGAGAATAATGGTTTTATTTTTAAGTTCTTCCAGTGATTTGAATTCTGCATGAATATCGGCTTTGGTAATAGTATCCAACGCTCCGAACGGTTCATCCATCAGTAAAACGGGTGAATCTGCAATCAGGGCGCGTGCAATTCCTACTCGTTGTTGCTGTCCACCGCTTAATTCATAGGGAAACCTGGAAAGCAATTCTTCCGAAAGATGAAGCTTGTGTAATAGCTCCAGAGTTCTTTCGACTGTCTTTTTCCTGTTCCACTTCAACAGGTCAGGAACAACCGCAATATTCTGTTGAATGGTATAATGAGGAAACAATCCGGAATGCTGCATCACAAAACCAATCCCCATCCGTACGTCTTCCACTTTCTGCGACCGAATATTCCTGCCGTTGATCAAAATATTCCCGGAATCAGCTTCAATCAGGCGGTTTATCATTTTCAATGTGGTTGTCTTTCCGCAACCGCTCGTTCCCAGCAGCACCAAAACTTCCCTGGCGTCCGCCTGGAAGGAAATGGCATCGACTGCTTTTTTTCCGTTAAAACTTTTTGAAACTGATTCAACTGTAATCATAGGCCAAATTATTGTGCAAGTCTGATTCCTGTAAACTGCCACTTGAGGTGGGTCTGGAAAAAATTCCGATAGGTGTTTCTGCTGTGTCCGGCAGGTGTGGCTACCGAAGAACCGCGCAATACCATTTGATTTACCATAAATTTCCCGTTATATTCTCCGACAGCGCCGGCTTCTTTTTTAAATCCGGGATACGGAAGATAGGCAGAATGAGTCCACTCCCATCTTTTTCCCCAGTCGAAAGATTCTGATGCCACTTCCCATTCGGCTTCGGTTGGGAGACGTTTTCCTTTCCACGAAGCAAAAGCAGAAGCTTCGAAAAAATTGATATGGCAGACTGCTTCTTCTAAATCGACTTCCTGTAACCCGTTGAGCGTATAATTCATCCATTTACCATCGATAAAGTACCAGTATAAAGGAGATTTTGCGTTATTTTGCCGCACCCAGTCCCATCCTTCGGCATGCCAGTACCTAAAGTCTTCATAACCACCGTCTTCGATAAATTCGAGATATTCCCTGTTGGTCACTAACTGATTGCAGATTGTAAAATCATCCAGATACACTTTATGTCTTCCCAGTTCGTTATCAAAGCAAAAACCTTCACCCTTAAAACCAATTTCATAAATTCCTGCGGAAAAATGCAGCATTTCTGAGGTTTCGGTTTGTTGTTTTTGTACAGTATTTCCCTTTTTATAGGCAGGAAATAACGGATTGTGTCCTAAAATATATTTAATGTCTGTCAGTAACAATTCCTGATGCTGCTGTTCGTGGTTTAACCCTAATTCCAGTAACGGCTCCAAGGATTCTGTAAGATAGCCATTCTGAAGAAATTCGGTCATCTTCCGATCCACATATTCTCGGTATTTAAATACATCTGAAACGGAAGGGCGGCTCAGATTGCCCCTATCAGTACGGATAACGCGGGCTCCTATGGTTTCATAATAACTGTTGAACACAAAGTTGTACTGAGGATCAAAAACTTCGTAATCCGGAAAATTGGGCTGTAAAATAAATGTTTCAAAAAACCACGTTGTGTGGCCTAAATGCCATTTTGGAGGGCTTACATCAACGACGGGCTGAACGACATAATCTTCTATTTCCAAAGGGCGGCAGATCTCAACGGAATGATTCCGGATTTCCGAAAATTTCTTCAACCAGCGGGTATGAGGAATTGTTTTTGGGAATAAAGCATCTTTTTTCATAAACAATCTTTTTAAATTATACCATCCAGATCGAGTCTACAAACCAGTTTTTAGCGTCTTTAACTTCCATAAGGATATGAAAACCAGAATCTGCGGCCAGTTTTTTGATATCCTGTTCCGAGAATTTCTGAGAAATTTCCATATCGATCAGTTCATTTTCTTTGAAATGAAACGAATGGCCTGCGATCTGAACCTCCTGATCACAAAGACTTACCAGAAAGCTCCTGCAAGCACCTGAAACGGGGTCATAATTCTGATAATGCTGAAACTGATCTACCTTGAAATCGGCTCTCAGCTCATGATTGATCCTGGTCAGGAGATTAAGGTTAAACGAAGCGGTAATACCCGCAGGATCATTATATGCTGCAAGAATCGTATGTGGGTTTTTCTTGAGATCAAAGCCTACCAGAAATAAATCTCCGGTATTGAGTTTCCTTTTCACCTCGCTGCAGAAATGTCTGGCTTCTTCTATTTCCATATTGCCAATATTGCCGCCCAAGAAAAGCACTACTTTTTTTCTTTTTGAAATGCCGGTGGCTTTATCAAGCATATCAAAATAGTCACCTTCCAACGGAAAAATTTCCAGGTCAGGTAACTTTTTCTTTAGGTTCTGCTGCAAAACATTGAGAATATTACCTGAGATGTCGATGGGCATGTAGGTAAAATCCGTTCCTTTGTCTACTAAATTTTTAAGGAGATAAGAAGATTTCATAGCATCTCCTGCTCCCATTTCTATAAGGTCAAAAGACTCATTGATATTGGAAATTGCCCTGGTAAGTTCTTCTGTTTTATTTTGAAAAATTTCCAGCTCACAATTGGTAAGGTAGTACTCCGGCATCGCCATAATCTGTTGAAAAAGGCGGTCTCCTGTTGTATCATAAAAATATTTTGAAGATAATTTTTTCGGATCAGCGGACAGGCCTTTTAAAACGTCTGAATGAAAAGTCTGGGCACGGTCATTTTTAAGATAATAATCCTGTTTTAACTGTCTATTCATAGTTTATATTTTGTTTTGGTTCTTGGTTAAGTGCAACTATCTTGCCGCCATCAGAATAAATTTCTGTTACCCTATACCCAACCAGCATTTCATCTAATTAAAGATAGTCTTTTTTACGGTTTTTATCCTACCACATTTTATATATGGATAAAATGTGGTCCCACTCTGTATTGCTCTTTCTCATCAAAATGCTTTACCAATATTGCTTTTTTATGAAAAAAAAATTTTCAATGCTACCATCAAATTGTTAAGTAAGCATTCTTTATATTAATTTTTTAAAATAAGAGATAAGAATCTTTTCGAGAGGTTTAAATGAGTAATTTAGCGTTGGATTAAAATGTGTTAAGATTCTATGAGAAATCTATTCTTTTTATTGCTTGTTTCAATGGGACAGCCTGTACTGGCACAAACCAAACTGGAAAAAGCAATCACCAATCTGGAAAAAAATTATCAACAGGAAAAGGTATACTTACTGACTGACAAAACCCAATATGCGGCGGGGGACAAAATATGGTTTAAAAGTTTTGTATTCGACGGATACAACCGTTCTGCATTATCGACTACTCTGTTTGTGGAATTGTATAATTCTGATAAAAAATTAATAGACTGGAAAACAATACTTCTCACCAACGGAGAAGGCAGTGGTGATTTCCAATTGAAAGAAAGCCTCCCTGAGCAGGTTTATTTTGTAAGGGCTTACACGCCTTATATGACCAATTTTAATGAAGACTTTCAGGTTGTAAAAAGTATCCCGGTTTACAATCCCGATTCTCCTGAATCTCTGGTAATTTCCAAAAGCTCTGACTGGTCTGCAAAAGCTTTTCCGGAAGGTGGAACTTTCATTAACGGTATTCCCACAAAATTTGCTGTAAGACTATCATCTGACACCTCTCTGCCCGAAAACTGGAGCGGAAAAGTGGTTGATACCGAAAAACCCAATGTCGCCATCACTACATTTAAAGCTTTTGATAGAAATGTGGGATCTTTTACCCTAACTCCAACTTCGGGGAAAAAATACCAGGTTATCATTCAGGATCATACCGGAAAAACTAAAACAACAGATCTGCCGCAAGTCTCGGACAGCGGTCTCCATCTGGAAGTCAACAGCTCCAAGGACGGGATTAAGTACAACTTAAAAGGTGTAAATCTGAAACAGCAACTTCAGCATTATAAAATCGTTGGAACGATCAGCAACCACCTTGCTTATAAAGCCAACATCAACCAGTTGATCAATGAAGTTTCAAGCGTTATTCCTACCAAGATCAGCAATGGGGCCAACGGCATTTTGCAATTAGCCATTTTTGATGATCAGGACAATCTGGTGGCTCAAAGACTTTGCTTTATAAAACCCGATAACCTGAAAATTGAGAAAGCAGAAATTATAGACCGAAGCATCAAACAGACGCCAAGATCTTTTAACAGCATCGATCTTTCTCCGGAGTCTTATTTTAAAAATTATACTGTTTTGGTAAGTGAGGATGACGGCAGCAATAAGGCAGACGAAGAAAATATCCTGAGCGGACTTTGGCTCACAGGGGATTTTACTTCAAAAATAGACAGCCCGGCACAATATTTTTCAAATAATGCCAATACTGAAGCCCTGGATGCTCTTCTTATTTCTGAAAAATGGAAAAGATTTGACTGGAATTCTGTGCTTAGCGGAACTATACCTACCATTCACACCCTTTCGCAACAGTTTCTTTCATACAAGATCAAACCTATTAAAAATAACGGACTGGTGATTAATGCCAACGTCAATCTGATGTTGAAAATGGGCAAAGAGGAGCCTGTGATCAATCAGTTTATAACAGACCAAAACGGATACATTTATTTGAATAACCTCAATAATGACGAACCTGTGAATGTTTCTTTATTTGTAAATTCGGAAAATAAGGACTCTGGTAATAATGATTTATTCGTCACCGCCGAACCTTTGGTAAATCCTACTCCTTTTAATGGCAATTTCCCGGGCACGAAATATATCCTTACAAAACCTGCCGGAAATAAAACGCTTCCACCAGCAATTGCCAGAGCAATCAATACGCAAAAAAATAATAGGAAAATAGAGAATGCTGAGATAGAAATTGAGCAGATAAAATTGGTAGGAAAAAAGAAGGATCCCAAAGAAGAGTTGGATAAGCAGCTATCTACGGGCATGTTCAGCTCCGGAAATTCTACGATATTTGATTTTGTCAATGAGGATCAGCATACGTCAGGAGCTGTGAATATTTTAGACTGGCTTCAGGGAAGAGCGGCCGGTTTAACGTTCCAGAGAAACAGTTCAGGGGTAAATGTACCTTCTATACGTGGGCAACAAGCTAAATTGTATCTGGATGAAATGCCTACAGACGCAGATATGATTGCCAATATCCCGGTAAACAATATTGCCATGGTAAAGATTCTTAAAGGAGCCGGATTGGTAGGTAACGCCGTAGCAGTCTATACCATGAAGGGGAATATGAAATCCAAGAGCAAAGAAACACAAACGCAAAAGAACAACTCAGCGGTCATAAAAGGCTATGATAAACCCTCGGATTTCCCCATTGGAATGATAGATGATGATGCGAAAATTGAAAAAGATACCCGCGAAACGCTGTACTGGAATCCTAATTTGTTTGACAGCGATTACGTTCCGCCAAGAATCAAATTTTTCAACAACGACATTGGTAAACAATATAGGGTGCTAATCATCAGCTTTGATGAAGATGACCATCTTCTTTATGACCAGCAATTACTGAAATAATAAAATCAGCCTTTTAATAATTTTGAAAGGCTTTTTTATTTGTCGTCATTCAATACTGACAATTGTTATTGACTATTCTTTAAAATTTGAGTCTAAAACAATATTAGACAAAACAAAAACAGGAATTTGTAACAGTACAGAATTTTTTAACAGAATCTTTCAAAAGAAAACAGTAAATATTCCGTTTAATTCTTAAATTTAGCCAATGCAAAAGAACCTTTATCTCATCCTCATCTCATTTTTTCTTACCAGTTGCTATACTTACCAGGTAAAAAAACAGGTGGATCCGACAACCGGCAACAAGCAGGAATCTAAAAAGAATACAGCTCCTGCCAATACCAATTCCCCGCAAATGCAAAGTACAGCAGTAAGTAATCCCCAAAACCAAAATATACAGCAGCCTCCTGTTCCGGTCAATGTTCAGGAAAAACTTACGGCCGGTAAAAATGTTAAAATTGACGTTGAACGCAGAAGTTATAAAGTGATCGTTGACCGATGGGAAGGTGACAGCCTGGTTGCCCACCCGGTTCGCAATGCTAAAAAAACACTCAAATTCCATAAAAACCAGATCGATGCCGAGAGGATCAGGGAAAAACGCTTTTCACAGCCCATCGCTGATATTCTCACAGTCACTGCATATGCTGCCATTGGGGTTGGAATTTATCTTCTTGTGCGATAATAAAAGAGTTTTTTGTATTCATTCCTGAAACAATTCAGACAACCTGGGACAGAAAAACTTATGATATCCAATCCTTCATAATGGTAGTAATTGCATTATGATTCATTAATTATGTTTTGATGAAGGTAAAAAATTTTTAAGAAAATTATTGCATAAAAAACCACACGAAACAATCGTGTGGAAAAATTGAGATTAATTCGTTTTATAATTTCCTAAAACTAGGTATGTATGTAGTTTAAAAAATAAAAAAACAATGCGCTAAATAATAATGTATTGTTGTAATAATTCTTTTTATCTAGCTTCCCTTTATTCATACTTCGAAAAATCCACTGCAAAAATGCATCTGTTGACCTGACTGCCATTCTGAGCTCCGGCGTTGGGTTCGTATTCCGTAAGGCTCCACAGATAATTGTATTGAGATTCATAATAGAGAGATTCTGCACCATAGGGCCATCGGTAGCGTACAGTGTCATCAGCTCCATCGGTATATCTTGCCAACCGGGCGTTGGAGCCATAAGAATTGCTTGGAGATCCCGTACATGAGAGCCATGTTCTGTTTCCTTTCCTGAATATCCCCTGAATGCCATGGGCATGGTTATCGGCAAAAAGGCTGTTCTTCGGACTTACACTAACAATCCCTGAGTTCTGAAGTTTGCCTCCAGCATCAATGGGAAATCCAAAGACTTTAGGAACAATAGAAGCATCAGCACTGCCTGCATAATACTGACCTGTCCAGAGCTGGGTTCCTTCATCGTTGACCTGTATCGTGGAGAAAGGACTGGCATTACTGATCTTTTGAAATCCGATCTGAGGTAATATATACCTATAGTTGAAAGCAAACAGATTACCGTTGGTATCTTTACCACATTTGTCATTGGTAGCATCTCCCGTACTGACTTCAATAATTTTATCCAGATCAAATATACGAACACCAAGATTGGTGCTGCTGAGGTAGATTTTCCCTTTGAAATAAGCAATACCTCCGGCATGCACTTTTAACGGAGCATAGGAGCCATACTGAGTATAATTGGTGGTGCCTGTCGGAATATCAGGTTGCACGAGAAGAATATGTCGATAGGTAAGATAAGTACTTGAGCTTGGGCTGATGTCAATAAGCGTAATGCGGGAACCTTTATATTCGGCATCATCTTTTGCATACCAGCTCACCAACAGGTAACGGATACCATCTTTGGTAAATCCGGCAATGCCCTGTGGACGCCAGATAGAGGTAGTTTCATCGTCAGTGTTCCAACGGATTCCCCGGACTCTGTTTTCTTCAGGGATATTGAATCCATAGACTTCCGTGTATGAGTTTCCTCCAATGGCCTGACGGTTTTTATTGACCTGGGAAGGCTTTAAAAAAGTAAATCCAGAGTTGATATAGGTACTTGTGTCAACAAAAGGGTTCACACTTACATCTGTAGTCGCTTTAGCAGCATTTACCTGTAAAGGGAGCTCTTCCTCCATTGAGGGAGAGGTTAATTGGTTGTTCTGGCATGCGATACTGGTCACAGCAACCATCAGCATCCAGCCAAGGAGTTGTTTTTGAATCATAATCAGATCGGTAATGAGGTGTAGAATGTATTACTAGTTTAAATTGCACACGAAACTACCGGATTTCATCGGTATTGAAATTACCTCAGCATTAAATATGTATTACATTTTATGATTTCGGGATCATTCTATTTTTCTTACAAACACGACACGTATAATATACTTTACCATAACAATATTTAATTATATTTGAAAATAAAACTACGTAATCACTCCTATGAAAAATACAATTCCTGAAATACAACTCAGATCCACTACAATTGCAGATCTACCCATTTTATTCCGGTTTCAGCTTGATCCTGAAGCAAACCATCTGGCAGCATTTACCTCAAAAGATTCTGCCAATCAGGAAGCTTATCTTGCTAAATATACCAAACTGCTGGCTGATCCCACAGTCAACAATCAAACCATTATAGTCGATACAGTGATCGCAGGAAGTATTGCCAAGTTTATGATGGAGGGTGATGCAGAGATCACATACTGGATTGATAAGAGTTTCTGGGGGAAAGGGATCGCTACGAAAGCATTAGAAAAACTACTTGCTATGGAAACAGTCAGACCTATATTCGGGCGTGTTGCTTTTGATAACCTTGGCTCACAGAAAGTTTTGGAAAACTGTGGATTTGTAAAAATAGGGACTGACAAAGGATTTGCCAACGCCAGGCAAGCGGAGATTGAGGAATTTATTTACAGACTTGATCATTAATCGCGGGATAAGGCGTAATTTTTTTTGGACGGCAGGCGGATTAATCTAGCTTAAAAAAGAAATACACGACCGCTGCCCATTCTTTATTGATACCATTAGCATAGCCGATAGTACTGTGACTGCTATTTTCGACCGTCCCGTTATCTTTGATATATCCTATGGTGGAACGGCTGCTGTTTTCTACGGTGCCGTCTTTTTTAACATAGCCTACAGTAGAATGACCGGCATTTTCTATAGTGCCATCACCTTTGATGTAGCCGATTGTTGAATGATTTTTATTCTCAATCGTTCCGTCAGATTTAATGTAACCCACTGTGGAACGGTTCCTGTTTTCGATAGTGCCGTCCGGTTTGATATATCCTGTTGTACTATGGCTTCCCGACTCTATGGTTTGGGCGTTTACAAGAGAAAGATTAAAAAAAAGGAAGGAAGTAACAATAATTTTTTTCATGGTTTTAAAATTTTAACAGGTTTATCATATAAGCCCATTTTGATCTGTTCAAAAATATTGATCAGTTTTTTTAAAAACGGTTTAAAAAAGAAAAGATTTATTGTTTTTCAAGATGCTTCATCACCACTTTTGCCATCTCCTTTGAACTGAACGGATTTTGTCCGGTAATAAGATGATCTGCCACCACAACATTTGAAGTCATGGGAATGAAAGCTTTCTTCAGATCTGCACCCCGTTCTTTGATAGCGGCTTCCAGGTTAAAAGGAACTTCTCTTTTACGTCTGGCAATGGTTTCTTCAAACCAATCAAAACCAGTCATAGATTTATCCTTGATCAGATATTCCCCATTGGAAAGTTTTACATTCAGAAGCCCGCCTACACCATGACAAATTGCGGCTACCAGTCTTCCGCCTTCGTATTGTTTTTTAACTACGGATTGTATGGCTCTGTCGTCCGGAAAATCATACATGGTTCCATGTCCGCCGGCCAGATACACCAACTCGTACTGAATATCGGAAACATCACTTAACCGCTGGCTGTTGTTCAGTAGTTGCCGGAAAGAAACATCATTCCAGTAAGTCGTGGAAATTTTATCCAGAACAAAAGGCTTGAGGCTTTCCGGATCTATCGGTACATTACCGCCATCTGGACTCGCAATGGTGATATCATATCCTTTTTCTCTGGCAGCGTGATAGATATGGGTAAGTTCACTAAGCCAGAGGCCTGTTTTCAGATGACCGCTGGCATATATGTTGACATTGGTTACAATGATTAAAATTTTTAAGGTGTTCATACTCTTGTATTTTGTATCACAAATTTCGGAATAACAAACTGACGACAAGTAACCCAATTCAGGAAAGTTGTAACCTGATCTCTGAATCTTATCGGTTAGTTTTTACTGTTTTATACCACAAAAATCAATTAAATGAAGCCCTGAATTCCAGTGGAGAGAAAGAAGTACGGTTTTTAAACAGACGATGGAAAGACTGCGGATGCTCAAATCCCAGCTGGTAAGCGATTTCAGAAACCGACATCGCTGTTGTAGACAACAATTCCTTGGCCTTTTCAATTAGTCTGTTTTGGATATGCTGCTGCGTGGTCTGCCCTGTTTGTACCCTAAGCATATCGCTGAGGTAATTTGCACTTAAATTCAGTTCATTGGCTACAAAATGAACAGAAGGAATCCCATTAATAATCAATTTATCCTTTCTGAAATAATCATCCAGTAAATTTTCCAGTTTTGAAAGTAAATCATTGTTCACCTTTTTCCGGGTTAAAAACTGTCGGTTATAAAAACGATCACTGTATTTCAATAAAAGCTCAAGATTAGAGACCAGTAAATCCTGCGTAAAAGAATCCATATTGGCATCTATTTCCTGTTCTACATTACTGATAATATCCATCACAGATTTTTCCTCTTTTTCGGAAAGATGTAGCGCTTCGTTGGTTGCGTACGAGAAAAAACCATAGTCCTTCACTGTTGAAGCCAAAGGATACCCTTGGAAAAAGTCAGGATGAACAACCAATACAAAGCCTTTTACACCGTTTAAAAGAATATCTTCAAACTGCAGAACCTGATGAGGTGCAATAAAGTACATAAACCCTTCCTCAAAATCATAATACTGCTGCCCATATTTGCATTTTCCACCTGCGCAGTCTTTTTTCAGGGCAACTACATAAAAATCGGTTATTACGGTACTGAGAATGGTTTCAGGCTCCAATTGTACATCATCAAAATTAAATACACTGATCAAAGGATTTGAAGGTTTCCTCAATCCTAAAAACCGGTGCAGTGCACTGATGGATGAAACTTTTTCCGGAGTTTTCATTGGTTGCATTTCAGATTTATTCATTTTTTTTAAACTAGACAGTGAAATAGACTCACTGTTCTATGAGTGTTAAGATATTACGATGTTTTAAACTACATAGACATATAGATTTAGTTTAATAAAATACATACTTGTATTTTTCCTTCAATCATCATTTTCTATGTGTCTATGTAGTTAGATAAAAACTCTTTTTAGCCTATTCTAAGGTAGTGATTTTATTGTTTTCCTGAAAGCTGTTCTGCTTTTATCTGCATGATTCCCTTTTTGTAGTCTGTTACCTGAAAGCCAGGAAAACGACTTCTGAACTTTGAATCATCAAAGATATTGTCATGCTCATATCTCGGTAGCAACTCCAGCAGCTCTTTCACTCTTTTACTGAATAAAGATCCTATGGTGAAGAAAAACTTAGGAACAACGGAATATTTCAGATCTTTTCCATAAATCCCTGACGCTATTCTGATAAATTCACGGTATGTCGGGTGGCTTTTATCAACGGGAAGGTGCCAGGTCTGTCCGTAGGCATCTGGAGTATTTCCAATTAATGCGGTGGCACGGCTCGCATCGGGAGTCCATATTAAACTTCTTTTTTTGTCTGCACTCAAGGGAACCTTCAGCGTTTTACCCTCTCTGATGTTATTAAAAATCAAAGCATTGGTAATACTTTGTGTCTTTCCCGGTCCATAAAATTCTGGAGCACGACAGATAACCGCTTCCAGCCCGCCGGATTGTATTTCTTTCAATACCATATCAGCCATTTTTCTTCTTACCTTTCCTTTTCTGCCAACCGGGGCAAATGTCGTGTTTTCAGTCAGTACCCTGTCATCCTGTGGATACATATAGGTATTATCAAAAAACACAAGTTTTGTACCATTGACCTTACAGGCATCAATCACATTACGAAGAATAAGAGAAAACTGTTTTTCCCAAAGATCCGAACTTATCGGAAGTCCTAAAGTGAAATAAGCAATCTCACTGCCTTCTACCGCTTCTATGGCTTTTTCACGACTTGAAAGATCTGCAGAGAATACCTCATCGGTATCATTGACTTTTTTTGCATCTCTGCTGACAATACGAATATCGGAAGTGAAATTTCTTTTTAATTCTCTGGCCAGCTCTTCGCCAATCTGTCCGTTAGCACCTAATATTGTTTGCATATTATTGTATTTTTAAATTTTTTAAACCTGAAAGATCAGGGGTTACATTACTCTATGACGGTTTGATTATACCTGATTATATCCATTGTGATGTGGTTTTATTATTTTCTGTTGTTGTTAAAGATTTCATATCCTGTTGTTTTTAATAAGACAAAGTTCAGAAGAACTGAAATAAACAGAGTATCTCAATTAAGGGAAGTTGTAACAGAATCTCTGTTTACGAATAGAAAATATAAGTTTATACAATAAAGGAAGAATTGACGGTGATGATGCGTGGAGTATTTATTTTATGTTGTTTGCTTATACATATAAATGCTATTCTTCCAAAGATTTGAATGTATCCATAGTCTGGATTTACAGTAGTATGGGAAAGTGTCAGTCATTAAAAAGTTTGTTGCAGAAAAATCTAAAATTAAGACTTTGAATTATGAAGCCACACTCTCCCATTTGGAAGTCATGATATTTTACTAAAAAAGCACCATGATATGAATGGTGCTTTTTGTTGTTAAGAGATTGCCAATAAAAGCGGCTTACCTTTTATTATTTTAGTTGTGAATTTGCTTTCTGAACAAAATCATTCCATTGTGTATTCAGATGGGCGATTGCAGTTTCCTTTTCTTTGTTGTTCAATGAAGAATAATTAATTGAATTAAAAACAAGCTTTTTCAGCGCCTTTACATCAAGTTCCCAATATACAAATGCGGTCCAGAAATCATAACTAAGCCCTTCATAGCCATACACACTGGGATCATCACTATTAATGGAACACTGAATTCCGTGGCTTAGCAAAACTCTCGCCGGATGATTTCTCATATCGCTTACATAACCTAAAATCTGATTACTGATGGGGCTTACTTCCACCAATTTGTCCTGTTTTTTGACCAATTTCATGGATTCCGGAAAATAAATCAGGTTAAGACCATGGCCAATTCTTTTGTTATCCAGCAATGAAACATCCAGAATATTTTTGTTAAAGACGGAAGTAGTTTCTCCGGCGTGCAGGAAAAGTGGCATATTCACCCCATATTTCCCGGCCAGCTCATTCAGCTTGTTCCAGTTTTTCTGAAAAGAATTGATACTGTGCCCTGCAGCCTCATCTGCCACAAGATCAAATCCTGAAATCATATCCGGGAATTCTTTTTTCAATGCAAATGCAGTTTCCAGCTGTTTTTCAATGCTTTCGGGATCTAAAAATTTAAAGCTTGAATAGATTAATTTTAAGCTAAACTGTGGATCAGATGTACGTATCTCTTTCACAATGTCCTGCAGATCAGTAACAGTTTTCGTGAGAGGATATTTCCCGTGCTGAAAATCATACAATTCATCAAAGACATATCTGATCTCTACATGCTGTATGTTGTCCTTCAGGAGTTCACGGAAACCTTCTTTATAATATTCTTTGAAAAAAGGACGATAAGGCAACAACAGATTGATGCGGGTAAACCGTTTTTCAAATTCAATCCAGTAATCATTATAATTGCTCAGGTTATCCCGTTTTAAAGTGAGAAGCCCCAGCAATTCCTTTTCAAAATCAGGTTGTGCAGTCAATTTCTTATCAAGACTGACAAATCCCTGAGGTACTTTTCCGTTTTCAAAAAAAGCCAGCTGTCCGTAAATAAAATCTTTGGTATCTTTCTGGTCAAAAACGTAGCATTCTTTATATTTTCTTGCCGTTGAAATAACCCATTTCATACTTGCCAGACCTCCGCTATGGGTGTGCAGCAAACCACCTTTAGGCATTTTCTGAATAATCTTTAATAGTGCAGTGCTTTCAATCAATGGTTTTATCTGATTAAAAGAACTATTATATATCGGGATTTTTTGTTTCTCTGTTTCAGCCAGAAACTGCTTTCTTAGCTGAAATAGTTTTTTGTCCAATACCGATTCGGCATCAGATAGCTGAATATCGGCATCAAAAGCCTGTGCTGCATTTTCTTTTTCTAATAATGTCCACTTCTGCTGATATGCAGATTGTCCGTCCGCCTTGGTTTGGGCTCCCAGCAAAGGAAATCCAAAAAGCAGAGCGTAAGTAAAGTATTTTCTCATCATAATTTGGGGATCTCTTTTGCACAGTCATTAATCCATCATCATATCCGGATACGAAATTGTGCAGGTAAATAATCTTCAAAAATATAATTAATTTTTCTAGAAAACATCCGCAGCCTTGGGAAAAATTAATTATTCTTCTTAGTCTTAACAAAGGATTTTGTTCGGCATTCTTACTTTCCGCCTTAAGAAATGATCAATTATAATTTTAATACTATAAAATTTTCCAATATAAATTCTTTGGGAAACTTGCCCATCACTTTATCTATATTACTGAGAACTAATCAAATAAGCCTGTTTGTTTAATAACTGTACCTGTTTGAATCAGGATCATAAAATAATCAAAAAGTCTACAAAAACAATAGACTTATTATGTTAATTTTAATTCATGGCGGCAAACTCTATTTTTTTTAAAACTTTTTAACATTTATGCAGCAAACACAAATATCTATATATCAATAAGATAAATATAAAATGAATTATTCAGTTCTATTAACCTACTAATTTAGTAGACTAATATGATTTATTTCATATGCCCATTTAAACGATGTTCATGAATTATTAAATAATTTTGACCCAGTTAAAAAAATTATAAACTTTATTCTCATGAATAAGAACTCCTTTGATTCTTACCTGCTCACCATCATGACTATTGCAGCTGCTCAGCAAAAAAACTGTACAGATAAAGGTCTTTCAAAGCATATTATCATTTCTGAAGATATGTGTTTCGAATCTATGATGTGTATGTGTACCATGATGATGTCATAACTTTCGAAGAAATACACATTACTGTAGGAATTAAAGTCCAATCAGTTCAAGACCTGATCTAACCAGGGCATACTTCCGCTAGCTTTTAATACTCCCTATTGTATCCTCCCTGAAAAAGGAGGTAGGAAATTATTATTTCATAACCGGAGAAATCACAGTAATACACCCGTTCAATTTTAAACTTAAATATGATACTAGAATGAGAAGAAAACAATGTAAAATCGGTGTATTGGCCCTGCTCTTATTGGCAGAATATGGCTTTGCACAAACTAAAGACAGCCTTTCCAAAGAAAACGCCATTAAAGAAGTGGTTGTAGTAGCTTTCGGAAAGCAAAAAAAAGAAGAAATCACCGGATCTGTGCAATCTTTAAAAGCCAAAGACCTTTCTAATCTCCAAAACGGAAATATCCTTCAGGGAATCGGAGGTAAAGTAGCAGGAGTACAGGTTATTTCTTCCGGTCAGCCCGGCTCCCAACCCACCATCAGAATGAGAGGAATCGGTTCTATTAACGCATCCAGTGATCCGTTAATTGTCCTGGATGGTATTCCTTACAGTGGAAACCTTAACAGTATTGCAGCCTCTGATATTGAAAGTATATCCTTTCTTGAAGATGCTTCCTCCAATGCTCTATATGGTTCCCGGGGAGCCAACGGTGTCATTATTGTGAATACAAAAAGGGGTAAAAATAAAGGACTTGGCATTGAGGCTGATGTGAGAACGGGAGTTAATTTCAGATCCATTCAGGATTATCCGGTGTATACTTCACCACAGGATTATTATACTGCTTTTTATAACAGGGCAAGGATTGGTGAAGTGGCAAGGCTAAAGCAACCGGGAGCTGTTCCTTCAGGTCCTACTCCACATGATGTAGGGTTGACTGCATTGAACAGACTTGGATATAATGTTTATAATGTACCTTTTGCCCAACTGATCAGACAGGATGGTTCTTTTAATCCCGATGCCCGGTTATTATATCAGGACGACTGGAAAAAACTTCTTTTCAAGCCGGCTTTAAGAAGAGAGGCGACCGTTGGAATTAATGCCAACGGCGATCAGGTAAAATCATATACCTCTTTACATTATCTGGATGACAAAGGATACCTTATCTCCTCAGGATTTGAAAGATTCGGAATACGATCCAATATAGATTACTCCATTACTTCAAAATTAAAATTGACCAGTGCCCTTTCCTATACCTACAGCAAACAGGATTTTGGTGAAACGGGCGGGTTTTCAAATCCTTTCCAGTTTGCAAGAAATATTTCACCTTTTTATCCTGTTTTCTTGAGAGACGACAATTATCAGAGATTATATGACAGCTATGGAAATCCTTTGTATGATTACGGAGACGGAAGCGGTCCTAACGGTGCGACAAGATCCTATGCCGTTTTCGAAAATCCGGTAGGTAACCTTCAAAAAGATAAATCACAAACCACAAGCAATATCACCAATATCAACCTGGGGCTAAATTATGAAATCATTAAAGGTTTGGATTTCACCTACAACTTCGGGGCCTATCTTGAAAATGTAAGAAATCTTCAGTTCGGAAACACAGAAGGAGGAACTTCTTCATCCGTAGGCGGTACCCTTACCAAAGGATCACAGTTCAGATACACACTGAATCATCAGCAATTGCTGAGTTACCAGAAAAAAGTGGATAAGCACAACTTCAACATTTTGATTGGTCATGAATTAAACAAAATCAAAAATGAAGGAATGTCAGGAAACAAACAGCAGCTTTTATTGCCAAACTCTCTGTCTTTTGACAATGCGGTAAAAATAACAGATCTTTCTGGGAATGGCTACGAGTATGCTGTAGAAGGTTATTTCTCAAGATTGCTTTACAATTATGATGGTAAATATTTTTTTAATGCCAATGTAAGACGCGACGGTTCTTCCGTTTTCGCTCCGGAAAGCAGATGGGGTACTTTCTACGGATTGGGGGCCGCATGGAATGTTGCCAAAGAAGATTTCCTGAAAGACAATTCCGTGGTGAATGCCCTGAAATTAAAGGTCTCCTACGGTCAGCAGGGAAATGACAATATCTTGCTCGATGCCTCCACAAGAGATTATTATGCATACCAGGACATCTACGGAATTAATAATTTCGGTGATGATAAAGCGGTTGTATCACCTAAAAAAATAGGCAACAGAGATCTTAAATGGGAAACTTCAAAAAACCTGAACGCAGGGTTTGAGGCTTCATTTTTCCAAAACAGACTTACTCTGAATGCGGATTATTTTGAGCGAAAAGTATCGGATATGATTTATGCTCTTCCTCTGGCTCCATCCAATGTGGGTTCTTATGTAAAGTATGGCAACATCGGGGACATGATCAATCGGGGAGTACAGATAAATGCCAATGTAGATATCCTTAAAAAAGAGGATATACAATGGAGTATATATGCCAACGCTACACATTATAAAAATACCATTACAAAACTTCCGGCAGAACAGAGAGGAACGGGACTGGTTTCAGGCTTGTTTATTTTGACAGAAGGCGGAGACCGATATACGTATTACCTTAAAGAGTTTGCAGGAGTAAATCCGGAAAACGGAGATGCTTTATGGTATCGCACTTCCATTAATCCAACGACGCAAAAGGAAGAAAAAACCATTACCAACAATTATAAAGAAGCAACCGATTACAATACCGGAAAATCAGCTATTCCCAAAGTATATGGAGGATTCGGAACTGATATCACTTATAAAAGGCTGAATTTATCTGTAAACTTCGCCTACCAGTTTGGAGGGTATGGATATGATGACATCTACAGAAGCTTATTCCACTCAGATACGTATGGTTCAAATTACTCCACAGATCTGGATAAAACATGGACCCCGGAGAACCCGAATGCTTCATTACCGCGAGTAGACCTGACTTCCACCAATCAAAATGGAAATTCAACACTTTACCTGATCAAGTCAGATTATATCAGTCTTCAGGATGTGACCCTTTCCTACCAGCTACCGGAAGGTTTTGCCCAGCAGGCAGGTTTATCAGGTCTAAAGGTCTATTTGACAGGAAACAACCTGTATCTATGGTCGAAGAGAAAAGGATATGACCCGAGAGCTTCCCTAACCGGAGTTTCCGATTCATACAGATATTCTCTGTTGTCAAGTGTCTCTTTAGGTTTTAAACTAACTTTTTAAAAGAATTTATGAAAACAATAAAATACTTTATCGCAACCATAGCTATTGGTCTTAGCACAAGCTGCGCCAATGATCTCAATACTTTACCTGACGGTGATATTTCCGGAGAACAGCTCAACACCGACAAATCGAGCCCTGAAAAAATTCTGGGCGGAATCTATCTCGACCTTCGAAGCAACGGAGCCGGGGGAACCACCTCACATTCCGACTTCGGAATCATGGCCATGAAGGCCGGAGCAGATCTGATGTCTAATGATGTGATACAATCTACCAACCAGCATTTGGGAATGTTTTATAATTATGAAGCTACCAACGCCAGTAATATAGCTTCAGAAATTGTATGGACCACTTTTTACGCAAGAATATTTGTCATCAATAAACTTCTCGACGAATTAAAAAATGATACCAGTACCAAAAACAGAGCAATTAAAGGCCAACTGCTTGCCCTGAGGGCCTACTCTTATTTCTACCTTGTCCGATTCTATGCTAACGATTATAAAGGACATGAATCAAATCCCGGATTACCCCTTGTACTCACAAGCAGCAATCCTAACCAGGGACTTCCAAGATCAACAGTAGCAGAAGTGTACGGACAGATAACGAAAGATATTGAAGAATCTATTCTACTTCTCGACAGTTTTGCCCGCCCTACCAGAGCTCAGATTGACCAGAGAACAGCCAAAGCAATTGCAGCTGAGGTATATCTGCAAACGGGAAATTACGTAAAAGCAGGTCAGTATGCAGCAGAAAGTAAAGACGGTGTCGCTTTAATGACTGAAAACGAATATACAACGACCGGATTTTCCAATATTAATAATCCTGAAGTTATCTGGGGATTCCATAATACGATATCCACGATGAGTATCGGAAATTACTATGCCTCGTTCTTCTCGATGTTCGACAATACCAATGAAGGATATGCCGGTGCAGCTCAAATCCGTAAGTTAATCGATAAACGTTTGTACGAAGCCATCCCGGAAACAGATTACCGTAAAAAAGTTTTTAATGGCAGCCAAAATGCTCAATATACCTTTAATGGAAAGACCAAAAACTATCCTCCTTATGTAAGCTGGAAGTTTAAAGATCCGAGCCTCTTTGAGGGAGATTATATTTACATCAGAGCGTCTTCTCTGTATTATATAGAAGCAGAAGCATTGGCCAGACAGGGAAGGGAAGCCGAAGCAAGACAGGTATTA
This sequence comes from Chryseobacterium sp. UNC8MFCol, assembly GCF_000482305.1. Classification (NCBI taxonomy): domain Bacteria; kingdom Pseudomonadati; phylum Bacteroidota; class Flavobacteriia; order Flavobacteriales; family Weeksellaceae; genus Chryseobacterium; species Chryseobacterium sp. UNC8MFCol. The sequence continues at coordinate 24,505 of NZ_KI535290.1, read as the reverse complement.
TTCAATATTGCGTCAAAAAGAGATACGGGATATATCCTTTCTTCCAAATCCGGAAATGACCTGATCAATGAGATTATCCTTCAGAAAAGAATAGAACTCTGGGGGGAAGGCTATGCATGGTTTGATATGAAGAGGCTCAATATCCCTCTGGAAAGGGTGTATACCGGTACAAATCATACTTTCGGCAGATTTAATCTAACGCCTGATAAATTTAAATTTCAAATCCCAAATAAAGAAATCAATAATAACCCTCAAATCAAACAGAATGACTAGATAAGCCTCCGCTGAAAAGCCTTTACAATTTTTTAATATATTCTATGTAAGACATCATTTTATTTTAAATGGTGTCTTTTTTTCATAACGGTAGAAACAGATTGATAAAGTTGTTTTGAGCCTGGGATACTCAAGTCATTATTCTCCTCAGTTTTTATTATCATGAATACCAAGTAAAAATTTCACACAGACTTTATGAGTAAAATTGATAGGTCTATAGGATCTCTTATTAAAGGATATTAATCAAACTTAATAAACATCTGATCAAAATTCAACGTCATCGTATGAAACTGTCGGATCACATCCTGTCCGATATTTCCGTAAACCGTTTCTTTATTAATCTTATTTTTTAGTACGCTAATGTTTTTAAGACTAATCGATTGATCAAGAATATGAAAAGTATGATTAATCTTAAACCCATCATACTCAATTTTACCTCCGGCACCTCCCATTGCTATCCTGGTAGCCTTATACCGGTTGTCAATTTCTTCTTTATACTCCCTATAAAACGGTTCATATAAAATCGTATGATCAGCTCCTGTATCCAACTTATAATGTTTGCCATCTACAAAAATAAGTGGAGTTAACCCATCAATGGCCATATTAGAAAGAGCAGGTATCTTAGTCTCTTTTTCAGGAACAATAAAAAAGTCATCCTGGGTTAATTGCATTTCCTTTAATGCTGCAATAACGGGAAATCCCAAAATCCCATTAATCTGATAATTGATTTGTGGAAAACTCAATGCATTGTCTGCAAATACCAAAAAAATGGCATTTTCAATGACTGTATTCCCTAGTACTATTTTTTTACAAACTGCAAGATCGGCTTTAACTGAAATACCGGTAATTGCATCCACATCAATATCTGCCGGGATCATCTTCATACCTAAACGTTTCGCTGCCGATGCAGAGACGGTAGAAATATTAGCTCCGGTATCAAAAATAAAATTCATGGTCTCCTCTCCCACTCTTACCTTTAGATTCTTTAAACCAGCTGCGTCCTTTTCCATTTTTAACCTGGTTTCACCGTTCAATGTCAATTTTTGTTGAGGTTCATTTTCAAGGGCTGTCCAGATTCTAAGATTATTTTTCAAATCTTTTATCTCGTCCCCGGTTAACAAATGACTGAATTGTTTAAGAACTGCAACCAATGCATTTTTTGCGCCTGCATAGTCATGTTGTTTCATACAGTTATCCTCCCGTATACGGCCTATGGCAAGCATCAGTGAATCCGAAAGCGGTGTTTTCGACTTTTCCAGCTGGCTGATTTTCTGATTAGACTTTTCTGGTTTGTTAAATGCATTATCAAGTATTGCTTCTGTAAAGTATTGATATTCTACACTTAATACCCTTTTATTGTCGGCAAAAAGATCCCGCGCTTTGAAAAAATTCTTTTTCTTAATTTCTTTATAAATATTTTCAAATTTCTCATGAGGCATCTGGCTGAAACAGTAAGTAGATAATACTACCGCAGTAGAGACCAGCAATTTCTTGATCACTTTCATACTGTAAAAGATTTTATACATAAAAATTTTCTGTTTTAATAGACATTATTTCAGAGGAAAAATATTATCAGTTTTTGTATTACTATTCCAAATTTTGGATAACAGGACTGCTAAATTATTACATACGACAATACAATGATATAAATTACAGTAAACATTTACGTAATAGTCAAATAAATAATTCCACTTTTATTCTTATCAAAAAAAAGATAAATACTGGTTCAGATTTCAAAATATCTCTAATAATGAAAAAAAATCTTATCAGATCGGCGATATCTGTTTTTTTAACATTTCAGAACCATATGATGTTATCTATCAAAAGAATATAAATTTCAACCATAAACTAAAAATGTGAAATACTTTACTTAACTCACTTTTTTCAAAAATAAAACAACCCTTTTTATCAAATCCATAATGTTAATTTTTCCCAATTTTTTGTCTTAAATTCCATATTATTTTTTTGTAATATTAAGAAAAACAAATCTCCTAATATTGAAATATTATATATTTTATCACTACCTTTGCTTAATATCATGCTAATTATAATCATTTTTTTTACAATTATAAAGACCATAAAAGCCTGTTTAATAAGGATAAATAAATAATTAACATGCTTTAATATGATTTAAATAATTTTATTTTAAATATTGAAAATTAGTTGAAAAATTACACTTATAATCAATAACAAAGTATAAATTTTACAAATAATAACAAATAAAAACAGATTATAAATATGCATATTGTGTTTTATTTATAAAATTACATGATCATTCCAATACCGATTTACTATGAAAAATATGATTATTGTGAGGCTAAAGCCTTTTGAAAAGCCAGGCATAACCCTTGAATCCATTAACACATTGGAAGGGAAAACATTATTAGAGATTAATCAATCAAATAGGATTTTTTTTGACAATGTCATAAAAGTACATTTTTAATCTTTTCACATAAAAAAACTATGCTCTTATGCCGATGAATCTGAGCAGCTTATTATAATTTTTTTTGCTATCACTTCAATTAATTATTGACGCCATGAGAAACTTGACTATTATCGGATTAACCCCTTTTGAAAAACCGGACGTTAACCTAATTCTAAAATTACATCAGGCAGGTGCTTTTCCCGTACTAAGCTTAGGAAAAGACACAGCAACTGCCCAGCAAGCACTGAATCAACTCAACCACATAGATATCCCTTCATATGGTATCCACTTCACAACCAAACAACAGAATACTCTTCAGATCCCGGGCAAAGTAAGCCTTGCCATTGTTCCGTATGGAAGTTCAGTAAATTTTTCTCCTGAAATTTCTGTGATCTATCAGGTAACCAACCTGGAAGAGGCCCTTCTGGCTCAACAATACGGAGCGAAAGGAATCATCATCAAAGGGAATGAAGCCGCCGGGCTGGTGGGTTACGAATCTACATTCATCCTTTTCCAGCGTATTATCCAGGAGGTACAGGATATACCGGTATGGGTACAGGGAGGAATAGGACTTCATACCGCTGCTGCCGTGAAGTCACTCGGCGCTGCAGGTGTTATTTTAGATAGTCAGCTAGCCTTATTCCCGGAATGCTCTGTTCCTCAGGATGTCAAAGAAGTATGCTCAAAATTAAATGGTACGGAAACTAAAATCATAGCCAATCACAGGGTATTGGTAAGACCCAACTCACCGGCAATTTCCGATCATATCACCTCAGAAGAACTTACCGCATACTTCAAAGATCTGGATATCAGCAGCAGTTACATCCCAATGGGACAAGACATTTCTCTTGCGACAGATCTTTATGAAGATTTCAAAACATTGAAAAAACTTGTTTTTGCATTGAAAGAAGCCATGTATGGCCACTTGAAACAAGCAAAAGCCCTTCATGTTATCGATAAAAACAACATTATCGCCCAGGAACTCGGACTTCGCTACCCTATCGCTCAGGGACCGATGACCCGCGTAAGCGATGTGCCGGCATTTGCCAATGCCGTAGCAGAAGCCGGAGCTTTACCTTTTGTGGCTTTATCTTTATTAAAAGGTGAATCGGCAAAATCTCTGGTGATGGAAACCAAGAAGCTTGCAGGTGAAAAAACCTGGGGTGTAGGTATTTTAGGATTTGCCCCACAGGAATTAAGAGAAGAACAGACTTCCTATATATTAGAAGCCAAACCTCCTGTTGTCCTGATTGCCGGCGGAAGACCAGCACAGGCAAAAGTGTTTGAAAAAGCAGGAATAAAATCATTCCTTCACGTTCCATCTCCTGCTCTACTGGATATTTTCCTGAAAGAAGGAGCTAAAAATTTCATCTTTGAAGGACGTGAATGCGGCGGCCACGTAGGTCCGCTGTCAAGCACCGTTCTTTGGGAAAAACAAATTGAGCGTATCTTAAAAGAAGATCACCCTGAGACTATCAGTATATTCTTTGCAGGAGGAATCCATGATGCTTTTTCAACCGCATTTGTTTCGATCATGACTGCTCCTTTAGCTGCCAGAGGTGTGAAAATCGGAGTATTGATGGGTACAGCTTACCTTTATACTCATGAAGCTGTAGAAACCGGAGCTATCCAGCAGGAATTCCAGCTACAGGCAATGCAGGCAAAAGACACCGTATTACTGGAAACAGCACCGGGACACGAAACCCGTTGCCTGAATACAGCCTTTGCCGATCATTTTAACACAGAAAAGGCAAAATTACTGGCTGCCGGAACGGACAAGAAAGTCGTTTGGGAACAACTTGAAAAACTCAACGTAGGACGTCTTCGTATCGCAGCCAAAGGAATAGAACGCCAAGGTGATACATTGGTTAATATCCCCAAAGAAGAACAACTTGATCTGGGCATGTATATGATCGGACAGGTGGCAACCATGCATAATAAAGTTATTTCTCTTGAACAACTTCACCAGACCGTGGTTGACAATTATGAATTCGTTCAGAGTGCCGCCCTTCCTGAAGAACCAACTTCCACAGAAAAACCATTGGACATCGCTATTGTTGGGATGGAATGTATTTTCCCCGGAGCCAAAAATCTTGAAGAATACTGGAGAAATATCATTTTAGGAAAAGACAGTGTGACGGAAGTTCCGGACGAAAGATGGAATAAAGACCTTTATTACCACCCGGAATCAGACGGACCGGACGTCTCGCACTCCAAATGGGGCGGATTTATTCCAAAAATCGATTTCGATCCACTGACATTCGGTATCCCACCACAATCTCTTGCCGCTATTGAGCCGACACAGTTATTAACCTTACTGGTTGCCAAAAGAGCGATGGAAGATGCCGGATACGGTGAAAAACATATTAACAGAGACAATATTTCCGTGATCATTGGAGCCGAAGGAGGTAATGACCTTGCCAACAGCTACAGCTTCAGGGGATATTATAAGCAGGTTTTCGGAGAACTCCATCCAGAAGTACAGGAAGCTTTCCCTCATACCACCGAGGATTCTTTCCCGGGTATTTTAGCCAATGTAATCGCAGGTAGGATTACGAACCGTCTGGACCTTGGCGGACGAAACTTTACCGTAGATGCAGCCTGTGCATCATCGCTTGCAGCCATCGACCTTGCATGTCAGGAACTGGTATTAGGAAAATCCGATATGGTTCTTGCCGGAGGAGCAGACTTACACAACGGAATCAACGATTATCTGATGTTCTCCAGTACTCATGCTCTTTCCAGAAAAGGAAGATGTGCTACCTTCGACAGTGAAGCAGACGGAATTGCTCTTGGAGAAGGAATTGCTATCCTTGTATTAAAAAGATACGAAGACGCAGTACGTGACGGCGACCGTATTTACTCTGTTATCAAAGGAGTTGGAGGATCAAGTGACGGAAAAGCACTTGGATTGACTGCACCCAGAAAAATTGGCCAGGTAAGAGCTTTAGAGCGTGCTTACAGCCAGGCTGGTATCAGTCCTGCAGCAGTAGGACTGGTGGAAGCTCACGGTACAGGAACCGTAGTGGGAGACAAAACTGAATTAAGTGCATTGACGAACCTGTTCAGCCGTTCAGGAGCCCTGCCGGGACAAACCCATTTAGGTTCCGTAAAAACACAGATCGGCCATACAAAATGTGCTGCAGGACTAGCAGGATTAATCAAGGCTTCTCTTGCAGTCTATCATGGAGTAAAACCTCCTACCCTTCACCTTCAGCAGCCTAATGCTTATTATAATGCCCAGACCAGTCCATTTGCTTTCTATGCAGAAAGTGGTTTATGGACGGAAGAAAACAGATATGCCGGAATAAGTGCGTTCGGATTTGGAGGAACAAATTTCCATACCGTTATTGCGAATCATCCTAAACAGGACAATTCTATTGCTATGCAATCCTGGCCTTCAGAGCTTTTTGTATTCCGTGGAGATACTTACGAAGAAGCCAAAGGACAGTCGAGCCGGATCAAAGCCTTATTGGAAATCAATGATGGGATCGCTTTAAAAGATATCGCTTATAGCTTAAGCATCAATTCAGAAAAGCCAATTCAGTTCAGTATTGTTGCAGACACCGCTGAAGATCTGATGATGAAGCTTGAGCTGGTATTGTTAGGTATTGAAACCAAGGATACTTTCACCGTTAATAAAAAAGAAGGTAAAGTAGCTTTCTTATTCCCAGGACAAGGCAGCCAGAGGATCAATATGGCTCGTGATTTATTCGTAGTATTCCCTGCGATGCGCAGCCTTATCGATCAATATCCTGAGCTTGAAAAAGTAGTATTTCCATCCACTACATTTGATGAAGCGGCTTTAAAACAACAAAAAGAAACCATTAAAGATACGCGCTTGGCACAGCCTCTTTTAGGAATTGTTGATCTGGCATTGGCCAAATTCCTGGAATCTCTGGAGATTGTTCCGGATATGCTGGCAGGCCACAGCTATGGAGAATTACCGGCTTTATGTTTTGCAGGAGTATTTGACGAAGAAAAACTGGTGGACTTAAGTATCCAGAGAGCCCATTCTATTCTGAACTCTGTACAAGGCGGAGATCCGGGATCCATGGTAGCCGCAAGTGCAACTTACGAACGCTTACAACCTATCCTTGCAAAAGCAGAAGGATGTTATCCGGTAAACTTTAATGCTCCTACACAATGTGTGATTGCAGGAAGTACGGAGGCTATCAATAAACTCTTGGAAGTTCTTAAACAGGAAGGTATTTCAGCTAAAAAACTGGAAGTCGCCTGTGCATTCCACAGCCCGTTACTGGCAAAATCCAAAGGTTTATATGCCGACGTATTGAAAGATGTTTCTTTTGGTGAAATGCAGATTCCGGTATGGTCGAATACAACCGCAACAGTATATCCGTCTCAACCGTCTGAAATAAAAGAAAGACTGACCGATCACCTTGTACAGCCCGTAAGATACGTAGAGCAACTTCAGGCTATGTATAATGACGGAGCAAGAATATTCATCGAAGTAGGTCCTGGAAAAATCTTAACAGGGTTGACAAAATCTTGCATAGAAAAAGATCATCTGAGTCTTTATGTGGAAGATAACAGCCGTAATAAATTTACGCACCTTCTTTGCATGCTAGCCCAATATCTGGGTACAGGTCGTAATTTCAATATCAATAAACTTTTTGAGGGCCGAAATGTTCAGGTGATCGATATCGCACAGCCTGAATTGTATAAGAAAAGCCCGGCGATATGGCGCGTTAACGGACAAACTGCACATCCGACTACAGGCACACTGCCTTCCAATGGTGCATTACCTATTTTAAATCCAATCCAAATGAACAGTTTTACCAACCAACAAGCTCCGGCAGCGGAAGGCCAGTCAACGGCTGAACGTATGCTCCAGGAATATTTAAATAGTATGAAATTGATGATACAGGCGCAACGTGATGTGATGCTTTCCTTCATGGGACAGAATCCACATGTACAATCTGCTCCTGTATACACTACACCGGTAGCTGCTCCTGTACAACAGCAAATGGCAGCCATCCCGACTCAACAACCTGCCTATCAGCAAGCTCCGTCAGCCGTAGCTCCAGTACAACAGGCTCCGGTAAGAGATATCAAATCCCTGTTACTGCAGGTAGTAAGTGATAAAACAGGATATCCTCAGGAAATGCTGGGTATGGAAATGGACCTTGAAGCCGATTTAAGTATCGACTCCATTAAAAGAGTAGAAATCATAGGAACCCTTCGCAGTGAACTGGGAACATTAGCCAACGGTAATGCCAATGAAGATACCGTAATGGAACAATTAGCAGGAATCAAAACCCTTAGCGGACTTGTTTCATGGCTTACTGAATTTACCGGAACGCCTGCTTCAGCAACCCCTGAAATAAACGGATCCATAACTGAATCTGCTATTTCAAAACCACAGGCACAAACAGGATTCTCCCTTGAAGATCTTCAAAATGCCATCTTAAATATTGTAAGTGAGAAAACAGGATATCCTAAAGAGATGTTAGGCTTGGATCTTGATTTGGAGGCAGACTTAAGTATCGACTCGATCAAGCGTATGGAAATCATCGCTGATCTTAAAAATAAAATCGGATTCGGAGAAAACCTTGAACAGGCTGATGATATTATGGAAAAACTGGCTGCCATCAAAACCCTTCGCGGATTGGCTGGCTGGATCAGTGAGATGAATGGTGAAAACAACGAAATCACCGGTGAAGCAAAGGAAGCTAATGCTCCTGAGGGAGCAAATAACGTACTGTCAAGACTCCGTTTTGATATTACGCCTACTGATGCTTCCTTATTACAAAATACTGAAGTTCTTCAAGGAAAACGCTTTGCTATCACTCAGGATAACAGCAAACAAACCTCAGCGATCAAACGCGAACTGGAAAAACACGGGGCTATTGTGGACCTTGTAGATGCTGAAAAAGACCTTTCCGATTTTGACGGATTGATTATGCTCGATATCTTCTCCTCTTCTGATAAACCAAGCATCATTGATCATGTTGATTTGATTAAAAAGCTTGATTTTGATAGAGCAAAATGGGTTTACCTTATTTCTGATGTTCCTGCTCATCTTCAGGAGATCAATGATGCCCGCGCATTACGCCATCACCAGGGATATCCGGGACTTTTCAAAAGTCTGGCAAGAGAATTTGATCAGACGACTTGCAGACTGATCAGCCTGAGCACCCCTCAGGAAATGGATCAGATTGCTGAAATTACCTTAAAAGAAATACTCACCAATGACAAACCTGCTGAGGTTATTTATAAAAACGAAAAAAGACATAAAGTAGACATCATCCCGTCGCCATTGTCCACAAGCCTTGAAGAAGCTCACATTCAATTAGATTCTAAATCTGTTGTGCTGGTACTTGGAGGTGGACAAGGAATAACAGCGGAGCTGGTAAAACATATGTCTGAGGCATATCCTTGTACTTATATTCTGGTAGGAAGATCAGCAGACCCGAGAGAAGAAGCTGAAAACCTGAAAGAATTTGAAGGTCTGAAGTCCAAAGAGGAAATAAGGGCTTATCTTATCAGATCCGGACAATTCACTTCTCCTGCTCAGATTGAAAAAGAGACGGTAAGGGTCTTCAAAAACAACCAGATCTTACGTACCATCCTTGATATGGAAGAATTGGGAAATACCATTATTTACCAATCATTAGATCTGTGTGACGAAGAAGGATTGAGTACTTTGATCAGCAATATTTATGAAAAATACGATCGTCTTGATGGGGTAATCCACGGGGCTGGTCTTTTGGAAGATAAATTATTCAAACAAAAAACAACAAGCTCTTTCGGCCGTGTATTTGACACCAAAGTGAAACCCCTTCGTGTATTGGCTGAACAGCTTCGCTCAGACTGCCAGTTTGTTGTATTGTTCTCAAGCATTGCTTCCGTATATGGTAACAAAGGTCAGACAGATTATGCTGCGGCCAACAGTGTACTGGATGATTATGCTAATGCTTTAAACAAAAGGTTAAAAGGAAAAGTACTTTCTATTAACTGGGGCCCATGGAAAGGCGCAGGAATGGTTTCATCCACTCTTGAGACAGAATACGAACGCAGAGGAATTTCTATGATTCCATTGGATGAAGGAAAAGAAATCTTCCTTAACGAGATCAAGTACGGCACTGAAAGCCAGGTACTGATCATGTCAGGAAATAATTGGTAAACACTGCATAAACTAAGTATGAAGAAAACAGATGTTGCTGTCATTGGTCTTTCTTGTGTCTTTCCCGGGGCACAGGATGCCAACACTTTTTGGCAGAATATTGTCGATAAAGTAGATTCTACCCAAGTGGCTCCGGCCGATCGGATAGATCCGGTTCACTTCAGTGATGCTACCCATCCTGTTGACCGTTTTTACTGTCAACGGGGAGGCTTTATCCCTGACTATGAATTTGATCCCACTGCCTTTGGTATTTTACCGCTGGCTGTTGAAGGAACCGAGCCTGATCATTTACTGACCCTTGATTTGGTGCAGAAAGCACTGGAAGATGCAGGCGTTTTTCAAAAGAAAACTTCCCTTGAAAAAACAGGGATCATTATAGGTAAAGGAAACTATACCGGACCCGGAGCTACCCGCGCGATAGAAATCGTAAGAACCGGAGAACAAATTTCTTCGCTGCTGCAGGAACTTTTACCCCAGGTATCTACTGCTGACATCGAAAAAGTAAAACATGCTTTCCAGGAGCGCAAAGGACGTTTTGCAGCCGATACTGCAATGGGATTAATTCCTAATCTTGTAGCATCACTTGTTGCCAACCGTTTTGACCTTGGAGGAGCAGCTTTTACTGTAGATGCAGCCTGTGCCAGCGCCCTTATTGCTGTAGACCATGCAGTACAGGAGCTTCAGCGTGGCCGTGCAGATATCATGATCGCAGGAGGAGTTCATACAGGACAAAATGCCGCTTTCTGGAGTATTTTTGCCCAGCTGGGAGCGATGTCACGCCAGCAGCAGATCAAGCCGTTCAGTAGGGATGCTGACGGATTACTGATTGGAGAAGGTTGCGGATTCGTCGTTTTAAAACGGCTGGAAGACGCCATTCGTGATCAGGATAAAATCTATGCTGTTATCAAAGGTGTAGGTGTAAGCAGCGATGGTAACGGAACCAGTGTCATGAGCCCATCCGTAAAAGGTCAGTTGAAAGCCCTTGAACAAGCCTGGACTAATGCTGATCTTGATAAAAACAAGGTGGGTTACCTTGAAGCTCATGGTACCGGAACTCCGCTTGGAGATAAAACAGAGCTCCAGACCCTGGCACAATTCTTCGGAAAAGAAGATTCGGCTCAGACAGCCGGTATCGGATCGGTAAAGTCCAATATCGGACATGCTATGCCCGCTGCCGGAATTGCAGGATTAATCAAAACCTGTCTGGCATTACACCATGACACTTTACCACCTACCTTATATTGTGAGAATCCCATTGCAGATATGCAGAAAACCCGTTTTGCTCCCATACAGGAACCCCAAAACTGGTCAAAAACAGGACTTCCGAAAGTAGCAGCAGTGAATGCCTTCGGTTTCGGAGGAATCAATGCTCACGTAGTGCTGGAAGGTTACGATATGCCGAAAAAAGACAGCGTATTATTACTGGCAAGACCCACTCATGCAGAACTTCTTTCTGCTTTACAAAATAACGAAACAAGCGTTGGAAAAGGAGATTTCAGAGTAGCGATATTTGATCCGACACCGGCAAGAATTGAAAAAGCACTTAAAATTGTTTCCAAAAATATTACCTGGAGAAACAAACAGGATATCTGGTACACTTCTGCCCCGCTATTAAAAGACGGCGGCAAAGTAGCCTTTGTATTTCCAGGCTTAGACGGCCTTGCGAAAGGTGAGGTTGAAACCGTTAGCCGGTATTTCGGATTATCAGCACCTATCGAGACAGAAGGTGAAGGTCTTTTAACCGATGCTTTAAACATTTTCAACAACTGCAGTATCCTTGACAATTCCTTAAAAAAACTGGGAATCATTCCGGATATGAATGCAGGACACAGTTTAGGAGAATGGCTTGCAGGATATTCCTCAGAACTGGCAGAAGCCAACTCTGTAAAAGCGCTGATTGACGTTCTGCATCCTGAAACTTTTGAATTAAAAGATTCCAAATTCATTGCTATAGGAGCAGGAATTGATGTAGTACAACCTTTTATTGCAGAGATTTCAGACTTATACGTATCCAATGATAACTGCCCGAATCAGGTCATCCTTTGCGGAAGCAATGCTGCACTGGATGAATTGGTACCTTTACTAAAATCAAAACAGATTTTCCATCAGGTATTGCCGTTCCAGTCCGGATTTCATTCTCCTTTTATCGCTGATAAACTGGAGGTCATCCTTGCCGGAATGGAAAAAGCGCAGTTCCAGCAAACAAAAATCCCTTTATGGTCCGCGACGACCCTGGAGCCTTATCCTGCGGATCAGGCTGCCATCAGACAACTGAGTGCAGAACACCTTGTTCAGCCGGTTCGCTTCCGTGAACTGACCGAAAGATTGTATGAGGAAGGCGCAAGATGCTTTATTCAGGTCGGTACCGGAGGATTGATAGGTTTTATTGATGATACTTTAAAAGGAAAAGCATTCAGCACGATTGCGTCCAGCGTTCCTACACGATCTGCACTGGCTCAGCTGCAGCGTGTAGTCGCATCCCTATTCGTTGAGGGCAAAGTGATAGCTCTTGACTTTTTAGATATTCAGAATCACACCAAAAAATCGTCAGGAAAAGGAATTAAACTGGAATTGGGATCCCCGATTATCCGTAATTTTAAAGAAGCCCAGGCTTTAGTTCCCGCCTTTGAAACACCAAAACAATACACCGCATCAGCCTCTATCGCTACCAAAACGGGACATCCTCTTGTGCAGGCATTCCAGGATAACGTAGCTGATATGATCCGTATGCAGGAAGAGGTTTTAACCCTTTTCCAAAACCAACCAAATATTAAAATTCAACGTCCTGCTCCTGTGCAGCCGGTAGCTCCCGTAGCACCGCAAGCACCGAGAAGTACTACTTTTTCAAAAGATCTGTACGTAACGCTGGAAAGTCATCCGTACCTTATCGATCACAGTTTATTGAGACAGCCTAAAGGATGGGCTCATGTAGCCGACATGGAACCGGTAATTCCGATGACCATGATCTTTGAACAGCTGGCAGAAATTGCCGAAGCAGAAATCCCGGGAACACAGGTTCATAAAATCATGAACGTAAGTGTCTTCCAGTGGATGAACGTCGCCAAACCTTTTGAAAAAACCGTAAAAGGAGAATGGCGTTCCCAAAACCATGCGTATCTGGATATTGAAAATTTTGCCAATGCCGAAGTATTGCTGAAATCTTCTCCCGTTCCGGTTCCTGCATTCAATTTCTCTATCGGTGATCTTTTACCTATTCAGAGAACACCTGAAGAAATCTATGACATGCATATGTTCCACGGAGACCGGTATCAGGGGATCACTGAAGTTTCTGCCGTTGGTTCCAAAGGGATTATCGGAAAAATCAAAGGAAACGGCGGTAAAGGTTCGTTACTGGACAATGCAGGACAATTATTCGGGCTTTGGTTACAGCTTACGTTGGTCAAAGACCGTATTGCATTCCCTGTAAAAATTAGAGATATAGAATTCTTTGGAGATATGCATGATCAGGAAGGTATTTTTGAATGTACCTGTATGCTGACCGAGCTCAATGATGAGTTCGCCATTGCCAACATCCTTCTGACAAGAGACGGAAAGCCATGGTGTTCTATTACAGGCTGGCAAAACAGAAGATTGGAAATTGACGCTGCCTTATGGAATGTTTCCATGTCACCGTTGCACAATCGCCTTTCTGAAGAGATTGCTCCTGAAGTATTCTACTTCCATCAGGCGTATACAAGAGTGGCTTCATGGGATTTTATCCTGAAAAGGTATTTCAACCAGACGGAAAAACAGCATCACCAGCAATTATTACCGAATAAGAAGAAAAACTGGATGGTAAGCCGTGTAGCGGTAAAAGATGCTGTAAGACACCTTCTTCGTCAGGAAAAAAATCATGCCTGCTTCCCGATTACATTTGAGATTCGCTCCAATGAAGTGGGGAAACCTTACCTCATCAGTGATTTTACGGAAAACATCCATATTTCACTGGCTCACAAAGGAAAGGATGCCGTGGGTATCGCACGGTACGGAAAACCTGTAGGAATCGACATGGAAACCATTGAAGAACGCAGCTCCGGATTCTACGACATGGTATTTACCGACCATGAATTAACATTATTAAAAGACATAGATCAGGCCGAGTGGACTACGCGGTTCTGGGTGGCCAAGGAAGCCTACGGAAAGTTCCTGGGAACAGGACTGAAAGGAAATCCAAAAGCCTTCGAAGTCGAGCTTATAAAAGATGATCACCTGTGGATCAACAACATTGAAATCAAAACTATTAAACATCAAAATTATATTATCGGATGGACACTGTAAACGCAACATTAAAAATGAACCACGAAGAACTTTTTACATTATTAAAAGGTTTTATTACTGAAGTGATAGGTGCTGAATTTGTAGAAGAAATGGATATTACTCCTGAAAGTTCATTCACCAAGGATCTGGAAATGGACAGTATTGAGATTGTATCTTTCTCTGAAAAGATCAAAGCACATTTTGGAGATCAGATCGATTTTACAGGCTGGTTGTCTTCTATGGATCTTGACCAGCTGATCAATCTTGACCTTAGTATGATCATCAATTACATCTACGAATGCCAATAATCACTGTCAATAATAAACAGGTTCATATACAGGAACTCAACAAAACAGCTGAACAGACCGTGGTTTTAATCCACGGGATGTTCAGCAATCTGTCTATTTATTATTTTAATATTGCCCCAATTCTGGCGCAGCATTTCCATGTAGTCATGTACGACCTGAAAAGCCACGGAATGAGTGAGCGTTTCCTTGACGGATATGACCTTGATACCATGTCATCCGACCTGATTTGTTTAATGGATACGCTGCAACTGAAAAAGGTACATCTTGCCGGCTATAGCTTCGGTGGCCTTATCGCTTTAAAAACAGCGTTACAATACCCTGAACGCATCAATAAACTGGTGGTAACGGAAGCTCCCGACCCTCAGGATGAAAAGGCCCGCAATATCATTGATGAATACAGCAAAGAGTTTCTGGAGCATTATGTAGCCAATTTTACGGATACCACTAAAGTTCAGATGGGGAAAAGACAAATGGAAAAGAACCATCGTATGTATGAGTTTCTGTTTAATCAAACCAGCATTAAAGCAGATATGATCAGGGAAAAAGATTTCCTGAATGAAGCTGATTTTAACGAATTGAAAGCTTCCACCTTATTGCTTTACGGTGCAGACTCCAATTGCAGGCCTACAGGAGAATGGCTGCAGACTCAGATCGGGAATTCAGTTCTGGAACTGATCCCGGGTGATCATAACATTCCTATCCAGGAACCCCAGATGATCGCAGAGACCATCACTGATTTTTTATCTAAAATTTTAACACAAAAACATGGCTAAATTCGCATTTATAGTTCCACCCCTTACAGGACATGTCAATCCTACCTTGAGCATTGGTGCTACCCTATTGGAAAGAGGCCACGAAGTAGCGTGGATCAGCCTTGACCCTACCCTGGAGGCCAAACTTCCGGAAGGTGGAAAGCTTCTTCTTATTCAATACGATCAGACTGATGAAGAAAAGAAAGAGAGCGAACAATACCTGGATATTATATCAAAAAAAGTAGTCTACGGCATCGATAGCGTTAAATTCCTGTACGAAGAGGTATTGATCCCTCTAAACAGACACTGCTATAACGGGATCATTGCTTTGTTAAAGATTTACCAACCCGATCTGATTATCGGGGACCATCAGCTGTTTGCAGCTCCCGTTGCTGCCAAAGCACTGGGAATTCCCTACGCGACTTCCGTCACCGCTCCGGCTGCCATTAAAATTATGAATGAGCTTCCGAAAGTACACGAGTGGGAGGTCAATCAGATTATCGACTTGCAGAAAGAACTTGGCTTTCATGAAGAACGTTCTTTGGCAACCTCCGACTTACTAACTCTGGTTTTAACATCCACTTATTTCTTTGGTGAAATGGATGACCTGCCTTCTCAGTATCAATTTACAGGACCTGTTCTTACGGAACGCCGTATCTCTTGTGAATTTGACTGGAACAGGCTCAACAGTGCCTCCAACAAAAAGATTCTCGTAAGCATCGGAACCACTTTCGATCACGATCATAAGAAAGCATTTTTCCAGAAAGTGATTGATGCCTTTAAAGATGAAGATTTAACGGTTGTTGTGGTTTCAGATCCACAGCTTTTTGAGCAGTGGCCGGACAACTTTATGGTGTATCAGCAGGTTCCTCAACTGGATCTGTTACCTCATCTCGACGGAGTGGTCTGCCACGGTGGCCATAACACAGTTTCAGAAACCTTATCCAACGGTATTCCATTGGTGGTGATTCCGATTGCCTATGACCAGTCGCATGTTGCAGGACGTGTCGTTCGTACCGAAGCAGGGGAACGTCTTAATTTTAATAGATTTAAAGCGAATCACCTGAGAGAGGCCGTTCAACAGATTTTACACAACCCAAATTATCGTGAAGCGGCCCGGAAAGTCGGACAATCTTTTGTTGAAGCCGGCGGTTCAGCCACTGCAGCTGATTTACTTGAACAAGCATTAACACCTACCACAGAAATGAAAAAAGCAAAATTTTTATTTGTTATCCCCCCGTTTTCCGGACATATCAGCCCTACATTAAGTGTTGGGGTAAGCCTTATTGCCCGTGGCCACGAAGTAAAATGGTTCGGGATCACTCCATTATCAGACGAACACATTCCGGAAGGAGGATCTTACTATTACCCTCATGAAGATCTTATCCCCTACCAGGACGAAATACAACGCATTCTAAAAAGACAAGATGACGGACCTGCCTGTTCAGGTCCCGAAGTGATGAAACTAGCCCTTGAAGAAACTTATGTTCCCTTTGCCAAAATGATGATGCCGGGATTGAGCCGGTTAACAGAAAGCTGGAAGCCCGATGTTATCGTCAATGACTGCATCACCTTCGGGGGCGCTTTATTTGCTCATAAACACAACATCCCTTGTGTAACGACGACTCCGGTACCACCGGATGTCATGGGAGATACGGAAAAAAGTGCTCCCAAGATCTGGGAATGGCAGCAAAACCTGATCAAAAACCTGCAAAAAGAAGTAGGAATTGAGGATGACGGTATTTTCATTCATTCCCATAAGCTGAATATGGTATTTACTTCTCAGGCATTCGCCGGATTTGAGACTGTTCCTTCCCATATGAAATTTGTAGGTCCGGTAAAAGGACGTCCGAATCATGCTCCGTTTGAATGGGAGCGTTTGCACGCTGCTACCACTCCGAAGATCTTTGTATCGTTAGGAACATTACTGGTAGATATCCGAAAAGCATTCTTCGAGAAGGTAATTGCCGCTTTTGCAGACCAGCCGGTGACTGTGGTAGCCGCTACTCCGCCTGATATTTTTGAGGAATGGCCGGAAAACTTTATTGTCAACAGCTTTGTTCCTCAGTCTGAATTAATGCCTCATATGGATATGGTCATCTGTCATGGCGGCTTCAATACCGTTAACGATACGTTCCGCAACGGGCTGCCGATGCTGATTACCCCTATCGCTTATGACCACTTCCATATTGCCAAATTAATTGAGCAGGCAGGTTGTGGAATCAGCATCCGTTACAAACGTCTTCGTGTAGAAGCGCTTCGTGAAACTGTTTTTGAATTATTGGAAAACCCTCAGTACAGAGCAGCTGCCAAAGAGGTTCAGAACACATTCCACACGGCGGGTGGTAATGATAAAGCGGTAGAATTATTAGAAAATTTTGTACAACAAGAATCCACATTAGTTTCGGTATAAGTTTATATATGAAAAGACGACTGTTATTTGGCGAACGCATGCTTTTGGGAGATGGCACAGAACCTTTTAATGCAGTGATCCCCTTCAGGCTGAGAGGTACCTTCAATTTGGAAGATATCAAGAGGGCTTTGGCCCGTATCCAACAGAAACACCCATGGCTCAGGGCACTTATTGCTCATGATGAAAAAAACGTTCCCTGGTTTGATGTACCCGAATCCTCCATATCCATCCCTGTAAGAATCCTTGCCCGTCAACATGAAAATCAGTGGCAGGATGAGTCAAAAAGGGAATGGTGCACTCCATTTAACTATGAAAAACTTCCTTTGATCCGTTTTGTATGGATCAAGGGGGAAGACGTTTCCGATATGCTGTTTGCGTTCCACCATTGTTTATGCGATGGTGGTTCTGCTATGGCTTTCCTGTATGAATTCCTGCAGGTATTAGACAATCCTTCTGCTGATATCGGCATTGAAAAACCTATTCTGGGTATTCAGGATGTGGTTCCGGCCAACATTCTCAACAGCAGGAGACAAAAACTGAAAGCCCGGTTTATCGGCCGCCTTGCCGCCACGGTGATCAAATACATTCCTGTGGGTAAAAAAGCCGTTGACAGGCAAAACGATTACCTGATGCACTGGAAATTCGATGAAAGGGAAAGCCAGGAGGTGATTGCTTACTGCAAATCCAATCAGATTACGGTTAATACCTTTTTATCCGTGGCGATCCTTCAGGCATTTAAAAAAGTAAAAGGTACCGCTGCTTTTAATAAAGTTTCGTGTCCTGTAGATATCCGCCGATTTGCCACCCAGATTAAGAATGATCATATTTTCGCTTTCGGGCTGATGATCGTTGTTTCTGCGAATGATAAAATCGGTTTCCTGGAAAATGTTCGTTCCATGCAGGAATCGGTAGAGCGTAAAACCTCCAGACTTGATCCTTACACCACCATGATGGTGATGGAATCGGGACATGATGCCCTGAACAGCTTTACGAGACTGCTAAAGAACGGAAAATCATCCAACGACTGTATGTTTTCCAATCTGGGGCGTATCCAGATACCGCATCAGTACAAAGAATTTACGGTGGATACCATCTTCAGTCCTTCTGTGATTGGTCCGCTGGGGAATACGACTACGCTTGTTGTTTCCACCTATCGTGGCGAGATGGATTTTTCCTTTGTCGGAAGTGAAGGTTACTTACCTCACGCTGAAGCATTGGCAATCCGCGATGAGATTATAAAAACGGTTCATCAGCAAATCGAAAATCTAGTGGTATCATGATGAAAAGAAGATTAATGATGGTGGAAAGAATCATGTATGTAGATTCTAAAACGCCTTTAAATGTTATATTTACAGCCCGCATTTCGGGACAGCTTCCGGAGGAAAATTTCAGGCTGGCATTAGATAAAATCCAGCAGAAACATGCCTTACTAAGGGTATCTATTGATGAGAAAACCGGGCAATATCCTTTTTTTATCGAACAACAGGACATCAGTTCCATCCCGGTCCGTATCACACAACGGGAAACGGAAAGTGACTGGCTGTATGAATCGGAAACGGAATGGTTCCGTTTGTTTGATGATGATAAAAAGCCTTTGGCCCGACTGGTATGGGTTAAAGGGAAAGAAACTTCTGAAATCCTTTGGGTGATGCCGCACTGTATTTCGGACGGAACAACGAGTGTGACCCTGATGCGGGAACTTCTCCAGCTGCTGGATAATCCTGATGCTGAACTGCTTCCCTATGAACCGTTTGAATCGGCAGATGATTTTCTGCCTTCGGATTTTAATGCGGGTACCAGAAAATTCAAAGCCCGATTTTACCTGTTATTTGCCCGTTTTTTCTTTATGCTGCAATCGAAAAGCAAAAAAAGAAACCTCGGGAAAAACTACGCCCTTCACCGCAAGCTGGATCCTCAAACTACCGCGCAGATTACCGAAAAATGTAAGGCCAACGGAATTTCCGTCCATGCCTTGCTGTGTGCTGCCTTTATGCAGGCATTCCGTGATGTACAGGGTGAAAAAGCGAAAGGAAAAGTGATCAGCCCGGTAGATGTGCGCCACTTTATCCCTGAGATCAAGCAGGATCATCTGTTTGCGTTTGCGCCGACTGTGGAATTGTCTATTAAGAAAGGAAATCACAGTGTGATGGACAACGCCAAAGAAATTAAGAAAGATCTTTTTGAAAAGATCAATAAAATGGAAGCCCGTGAGCTTCTATGGATGGGTGAACAGATGCACCCGATCGTAGAACGCATGATTTCCCTGTTGAAATCAAGTAACGGCGGACATGATGTGACTTTATCCAATATGGGGAAAATCGATATCCGAGGCGACTATCAGCATTTTAAACTCGAGACAATTATCAGTCCCACAGTTGCATTCCCATGGCTGAACTCCAACACTCTTGTGACCAGCACTTACAACCGACAAATGGATTTCACCTTTATGTCCAATGAACACTTCCTTCCGAAAGAGGAAGCTATGAAAATAAAAGATAAAGCCCTTGAGCTCTTGACCACCTCTGTATGAAACTGAAATTTAAGCCGAAGCCGCCCAAAAAACTCAAGAAAACCACCCTCAGACGCTTTTTATTAAAGCGGATGATCTACTATGTCCTTCCGAATGTATTCTTTAACTTTATTATTGCATATGCCAGTTTTAAAGAATTGGGCTACACCCATTTTTTCTCCGGCGAACAGAATCTAGCCCGCCTTACCCTACCCATGGCCCTGTTTCTCCCCGTTGTCCTCACCATAGACATCATCAAAAGGGTAACCGATGCCGCCGGACAAGGCGCCATTGAATTTACCGTAGATGAACAGTTGAATATTAAAAAGTTAATGACCAAATTGAGTATTCTGCATGGCGTGATTACCTGTTCTTTGGTCTTAGCGATGCTTTTTTTAGGGCAGTATAATTTTTCTAAGGATTATAAGCTGGATGCTACAGCGATGGCTGTAGTGGTGGGAACGTTGGCTGGAATTTTGTCTGTGGTGTTTGTGTATTTGCCGGTTTGGAGGTTGAGGAGGTGGATGTGTAGGAGGAGTCAAGTTGTCATAGTAGAAGAATATTAAAACTTTACAACCATTCATTTATATTACAATACCTTACAATTAAGACATCAACATTATACAAAATTTTCGGTTCTACTCTTTCTTTTTAATCTAAAATAAAATATCTTTAAAGTTTTTAATTAAGGATAAAATGTCAGAAGAACAGAAACGACAGTTGCAGCAGCAACTTTGGAATATAGCTAATACTTTACGTGGTAAAATGGATGCTGATGAATTCAGAGATTACATTTTAGGATTTATCTTTTACAAGTATCTTTCTGAAAAAATTCATTTTACAGCAAGCAAAATTTTATTAGATTCTGGAGAAGATATTGATTATAATGATGTTGATGAAAATTCTGAATCTGGAAAGGAAATTGTTGAAGCTATTTATGAAGAAGTTGTTGAAGATCTAGGTTATTTTCTAAAACCTTCTGAACTTTTTAGTAATATTGCTAAAAAAGGACATCAAAAGCAGGAAGGAAAATCTAATTTCATCTTAGCTGAGCTTTCCAAAATCCTTAATAATATTGAGCAATCTACTCTTGGAACTAGTAGTGAAGATGACTTTGAAGGATTGTTTGATGATTTAGATCTTACCTCAGCAAAATTAGGGAGAACAGAAGACGAAAAGAACACATTGATTTCAAAAGTCTTATATCACCTTGATGATATTGATTTCAATTTATCTGATACTAACGCTGATGTTTTGGGAGATGCCTATGAATATTTAATAGCACAATTTGCCAGCGGTGCTGGAAAAAAGGCTGGTGAGTTCTATACCCCGCAGCAAGTTTCTACTATTTTGGCAAGAATAGTTACCAGTAGAAAATCACAATTAAAATCTGTTTACGATCCTACCTGTGGTAGTGGATCCTTACTTTTACGTGTTGCTCGTGAAGCAAAAGTAAGTGACTTTTATGGTCAGGAAATGAACCGTACTACCTACAACCTTGCAAGAATGAATATGATTCTTCATGGTGTTAATTACAGTAATTTTGATATCCGCCAAGAAGATACACTGGAAAAGCCTCAACATCTTGATAAAACGTTTGATGCTATTGTTGCCAACCCACCTTTCTCAGCTAAATGGAGTGCGAATGAGCTTCATCTTTTAGATGAAAGATTTTCACAATACGGAAAACTAGCCCCATCTTCAAAAGCAGACTTTGCTTTTATACAACATATGATTCATCATTTGGATGAGAATGGAATTATGGCAGTTGTTATGCCTCATGGAGTTCTATTCCGAGGAGCAGCAGAATTAGTTATCCGAAAATACCTTATCAAAGAAAAAAATTATTTAGATGCTGTTATTGGTCTACCTGCCAATATTTTCTTTGGTACAAGTATTCCAACTTGTATTTTAATTTTTAAGAAATGCCGTGAAGCCGATGAAGATATTCTGTTTGTGGATGCCAGTAAAGAGTTTGAAAAACAGAAAAATCAAAATGTGCTTCTCAATGAACATATTGACAAAATTGTTGATACCTATCAAAATCGTACAGTAATTGAAAAATTCAGTCATAAAGCTACCTTACAAGAAGTTGCTGATAATGATTACAACTTGAATATTCCAAGGTATGTCGATACTTTTGAAGAGGAAGAGGAAATTGATATTCAAGCAGTAATGGCTGAAATCAAGGAACTTGAAGCAAAGCGTTCTCAACTTGATTCTGAAATTGAAGTTTATTTGAAAGAATTGGGATTAGTAAGCTAATTTTTTGGCTTAGTAAAATCCTCAAGGCTTAGAATTTTAACAAATAAATAATCAAGATGACAGAAGAAAATAAAAGTGTAAAGAATTTTCCTAATTTGAGAAATGTACCGAAATTAAGGTTTTCTCAATTCACCGATCCATGGGAAAATGAGAAACTTGGAGAGCTAATGACCTTCAAAGTAACTAATTCTTATTCAAGAGATAATCTTAATTATGAATCAGGAACCGTAAAAAATATTCACTATGGAGATATTCATACTAAATTTCAAACTCTATTTGATTTAGAAAAAGAAAATGTACCTTATATAAATGAAGATATTCCTCTAAGTAGAATTTCAGAAGATTTTTATTGTCAAGAAGGAGATATTATTTTTGCAGATGCATCTGAAGATTTAAACGATGTTGGGAAAAGTATTGAAGTTACAAATCTTAATGGTGAAAAATTACTTTCAGGCTTACACACCCTTTTAGCAAGACCGCAAAAAAATATTTTTTTTAAAGGCTTTCTTGGATATTTATTAAAATCTGATAGTGTAAGAAATCAAATAAAAAGAGAAGCCCAAGGTTCTAAGGTGTTAAGCATTAATGCGGGTAGAATTTCTAATATTTATTTATCATTTCCTTCATTTTCAGAGCAACACAAGATTTCCGAATGTCTATCTCTTATGGACAAGCGCATACAAACCCAAAAGAAAATAATTGAAAAATTAGAATCCTTAATGCAAGGATGGCGTGAAAGAATATTTTCTCAAAAAGTTAGATTCAAGAATGAAGGAAATAACTTTTCTAGTTGGGAGATAAAAAAATTAAAAGATATATCAATAAGAATAACAACAAAAAACATAGAAAGTAATAAAAATGTTTTAACAATTTCAGCACAATACGGTTTAATTAGCCAATTAGATTTTTTCAGTAAATCCGTGTCAGCTAAAAACATAGATAATTATTATTTATTAGAAAAAAATGATTTTGCTTATAATAAGAGTTATTCAAATGGCTATCCGATGGGAGCAATTAAACAGCTTATAAATTATAAAAAGGGTGTCGTTTCAACATTATATATTTGCTTTAGATTCCACGACTATATAAACTCTGAGTATATGAAACATTATTTTGACTCAGGATATCACAATGTAGAAATAGAAAAGATAGCCCAAGAAGGAGCAAGAAATCATGGACTTTTAAATATAAGTATAACTGATTTTTTTGATATCAAAATAAGTTTACCAAGTAGAGAAGAACAAACTAAAATAGCTAATTTTCTTTCTTCTATTCAAGAAAAATTAGAAACAGAAAAACAAATTTTAGAAAAATTAGAACTTCAGAAGAAGTTTCTTTTGGCTAATTTGTTTGTTTGAAAACAGAGCCTTGTCAAGATTTTAAATATTGACAAGGCTCTCCAGAAAATAAAGCTCTATTAAACAAAAAGATTTTGCAATAAATATTTTTTCTGATTTTCGTATTGAGTTAGTAACTTATTTTCTAGATTTATCTTTGCATCAAATTTTGATAAAAACTCAGCTATTTTCGTTTGTTCTTGAATACAAGGGAAATATAATGCTAGTTTATTTAGTTTGTTAAAGTACATATAAGTTCTTGATCCACCTTGCTTTTGTAGGAGAGCATAATTTTTGAATTCTTGTCCTTCATTTAAATACTCTTTTAGAAAATAATCATTTACTCCTTTAGTTGTAAATACTGGATAAAGGGTACTAACAATACCTTTATCACAAAGATTATTTATATTAAACTTAAACACAATATCATCACTCATATGTCTGTATGTAAAATATCCTCTAGGAACAATATTATAACCTGTGTTATCCTTACTAGCAACTTCATTATCATCAAAATAATCTTTCTGAAAATATATCCCAGTTCTTGCAGAAGTTAAAATTGGATATTGATTACTATAAGTAGATCTTTCTTCATATTTGATTAATATGTTTTCCAATTTTGTTAATTTCCAAATTGGAAATTCTTCTTGATTGCATGTTTTAAATTTTATCTTTTGGTTAAAAATTTTTTTGGTTATTTCTTTTTTTAATAATTTCAAATCTCCAATTATTTTCTTTTGGGTTTGGATACGAGAATTTAAAAGAGATAAAAAGCCTGATAGCTTTTCTTGTTCTTCTAATTGTGGAAGTTTTAAATTC